>CAWHXN010000001.1:0-145818 GCA_963833305.1 uncultured Acidobacteriaceae bacterium
CCGCCCAGCACTGACAAAATCGCAATCGAGACGTGGCTTTTTTACCGCGACTGGCAATCTCCAGCGTGGCTACATATGAAGCCACTCGGTAGTACTCCCTATAATTCTGATAGCGCTTCGAATAGGGATAGCGTCGATTTTTTCCCAAAGCGCTCTTGCCTACCAGTTCCGAGATCTCATGTGGCTTGTTATCTGGGAGAGGTTACAGAAACTTGCAGGGTTAGCCCATACGCGGATCGCTCTTACGGGGGTCGTGACCAAAGTTGAACCAAGAGAGCCGGCGGCCCAAGAGAAGGGACAGAAGATCGAACGAGCGCCGGTTGCGCAGCGCAAAACCGATTAGAGGCCAAGGTCCCGCTGGCCGACCCAAGCCACTCCCCCGCCCGAGTGCATATCTAAGCGATTTAATGGATGACGCCAAACTCACCGAGAAGCAGCGTGTTTGTTACTCGCTCAAGTGGGGACATCAACTTAATGAAGCCGACATAGCAAGGCGATTAGGGATCACCCGCACGGCCGTTTATGATCGCATCGCGGCAGCACAGAAGAGGATGGACCAATCTAACGCAAATCAGAAAGCGCGCAAGTCGGCAGCCAAGCGACCACAAGAATAACCCGACAGAACCCGACAGATTTTAGACCGAAAGTCGCGTTGTACGACTTGTATGCGCTTCATGTTCAAGCACATAGACACCCGACACCCGACACGTAACCCCTTAGGGTGAGAGCCGGGCAGCAATGGTGCTGAACCTTGATCAATCGTGAGGCTTGTCGCTATGGAACATCCAGGTAAACAGCTAAAGCGGCTCCTGAGCTCGCCGGATTTCGCGGTATGAACTTTCCGATCTCTGCCGCATCCCCCGCAATCGAGTTTCGCTTTTTGAGTGCGGATACTGTGAAATGGGAGATGAAGACTACAAAAGGGCCGAGAAGGTTCTGCAGCGGTTGATAGCAGAGAAACACAAAGACCTTGAATCGATTTTGTCGCTCGGGCGGAGCTCAGCCTTCGTAGGATGTAGCAACATGCCGAGATCGCTGAACACAGTCCGCCCCCGCAAGCCGGTCGATGCAGTCGAAGTGTATCGGCTCACTGACAATCCTTCTGGTAAGCCGCGTTGCCATTTTAGAAGTGACATTGCGGCAGAGTTAGTGGAGCAGGATCTGGCACGCTGGTGTAAGAACGGGTACAGCTGTACAGCTGACTGAAACTGTCGCAGAACAATCAGGCATAGAGTCTGCAATAACACATTCAGAGTGCGCGGCCAATGCGGGCGCCGCGAAAAAAGAACAGCAGCATCGCAGCCGCATGTTGCAAGGTTAAGGCCTGGCTATTGGTGGGTTCAGACCCTACCTATGGAGAGCCAACCAGAGCGCCTTTACCGACAGAACCGGGGGGGTGAGAGCAATGAGCTGCGAAGAACTTGAGAGATTTCCGGTCTTTCAACTGTATGGTCAGGGGGCCCGCGGTTTAGGGCCTCGTCGAGTGGACAGCATACTCCGCAAGAGCAGAAAGCACTTCTTCGACAGTGACTTGGCGCAACAGCTCTACGAGAACGACGACCAAGAGTCCCCGGAGGAAGAACAGGAGCGCTTAGCATCGGTGTGCCTGCGGGCTGTCGCGAGGGCGACGTTAGTGAGTTAGACACATAAAGATCCGAAAATGGATAGCAACAATCCACGCCTTTGTGCGTGGATTTTGTTTTGGATGCGTTAACACTAAGCAGACAGCAGATTCCTTACCGGGCGGAGGAGATCATCGTCGCTGAACAGCGTAAATGACTTGTGGACTATCAGCCAGTGCGGCAAGCTCCAATTCGTTGAGCATGACGCAAGCGTTCCTAAATCCCCTCAAGCAGGGGGGAGCGTAAGGCGTTGATGGGCTTGGTGCGCGATGCGCGGGTTCCCACGTTCCGCAAACAGATGTTTTGGAACAGAGAACGAACTAGGTAACCGATGGAAGACCTCGGACACAACACGCAGACCACCACCGGCGCCAGCGATGCTGGTAAGCAATCTTTGAGTCGGGGGAGTTTCGCTTCGGTGGGTACGTCCATGAACGCCGCTATCGAACCGCTAATGATGCCACGCAAGCCGCGCGGATCTTAAACTCCATCCCGTCACCGTCCGGGAGATGGCTTCGCGCGGCGCTATTCCCGGGCTGAAGATTGGCAAGGTTTGGCGCTTCCGCGCATCCTCCCTGGATGAATGGGTGACCCGGCAGATAGAATCATCGTGCTACCCGCTCTCGCATGAACGGAGGAACGATGAAGCGAGCGCGTTACCAGAATGGAAGTGTCGTTCTTGGACCGCCGCAGAAACATTTGGTATTTCCGATGGTCGGATGGAGGCTACCCGGAGGGCCACACGACTCGGCACCCTAATCCGAGTTCCCACCAAAGCCAAGGCTTGGCGTAAGGCGGAGCGTCTACCGTTTGACCGCCAACTCGGAGCCAAACCAAAAGCCCGTCGTGAAGTTCGAGGAGGCCGCTCAGGAAGTACATGGCTGAGCGGATGCCGAAGCGATTCACGACCGCGGCGGATACCGCAACAATCTTGAAAGCACGTCATGCCGAAGTGGGGCGCCCTCGAACTCGGAGCAGTCAAGCCGCTGGCCGTCGATCGCTGGTTCCTCACCCTACCCTTGGCGCACAAGACGAAGTCTCACATCAAGAGCGTCATGCGCCAGGTGTTCGAGTACGCCATGCTGTGCGAGATGTTCGAAACGCAGCGCAACCCGATGGACCTCGTTCGAATAAAGGGCGGGACGTGACGCGAGAAGGACCCACTGATCCTGACGCCGGAGCAATTCGCAGGCTGCTTGCAACATCATCACCGAACCTCACCGCACGATGGTGTTGGTTGCAATGTGTCTCGGGCTTCGCCGTTCGCGAGATTGGCCGGCTTGAAATGGTCTGACTTCGACTGGCTGAACCAGGCAGGTATTGATTCAGCGAAGCGTGATCGCCAACCGAGACGATGCCGTGAAGACGAAGAAGAGCAAAGCGCGGCTACCGCTGGATCCGGCGCTCGATCGCGGTGCTTGAGGACTGGCGGAGCAATCTCGGAGTTCAAGGCTGACGATGACTGGGTATGGGCATCGCCATGGGTTGGCGGAGCGATGCCGTACTACCGAACGCCATGCAGCGCGACTACTAATATCCCGGCAGGTAAGCGCGCAGGCCTGGGCAACGTCGGCTGGCACACTTTCCGGCACACGTATCGCTCCTGGCTAGATAGACGAAGGCACCCATGACGGTGCAGAAGGACCTGATGCGCCACGCGGACATCAAGACCACATGAATGTACGGTAGGGCCATGGCCGAACCGATGCGGGAAGCGAACAGCGCAGTAGTGCAGAATGGCTAATTCAGTAAGCGGTCTAACTTGACCGCGATTGACCGCCATGCTTGTAAGTTATTGAAAACTATGGCGGAGAGACAGGGATTCGAACCCTGGGTACCCTTTCGAGTACACACGCTTTCCAAGCGTGCGCCTTCAGCCACTCGGCCATCTCTCCGTCGGGACAGGCGTCTTATAGAAGCGCCGGAAAACGGCGCTCATCCATTGTAGCGTATTGCGCGACGACGCTCAGAGGCAGCCGCCGCGCGGAAGAAAAAATAGGATCGCACGCCGCAGGGCGAAATCCTCGATGGTTTACTTATCTTCCTTGAGCTGCTCGGCCAGGTAGTTGCCGATGCCCATTTCACCGATAGCGTGGAGTTGAGCTTCCAGCCAGTCGATGTGCTCCTCTTCGTCGGTGAGAATCTTCTCGGCCAGATCACGCGAGGCGTTGTCGCCCTGAGCTACGCACAACTTGATGCCGTCGTTTAACCGCTTCACCGCGTCATATTCGACCTGCAGGTCGTTCTTGAACTGCTCCTCGACCGTGGCCCCAATATTGATCTTGAAATAGTCGGTCATGTTGGGCGTGCCGTCGAGAAAGAGGATGCGCTCGATGCATTTCTCGGCATGCACCATCTCTTCAATCGACTCTTTCTTGACCTTCTTGCCTAACCGCAGGTATCCCCAGTTCTCGCACATTTCGGCATGCAAAAAATACTGATTAACGGCCGTCAACTCCGCCTTCAACACCTGATTAAGGAACGCAATAACTTTAGGATCGCCCTTCATGTCGCCTCGCTGGCTTGCAGATTTAAACGCAGAATCGCACACGGCGACCTGCGTACAGAATGTATTGAGTTTCAAGCTATTGTAGCCGCGTAAGGACGCCAGTACCTAACGAAAAGAAGCAACCGCCGTGGGTTCATCATCCTCGACTTCGAAAATGGTATAGAGCTTGGTGATCTGAAGAAGATTGTGAACGTTCTTGCTGAGGTTCATAAGTTTCAGAGTTCCACCATGGTTGCGGACCGAGGTGTAGCAGCTCATCAGTTCCCCGACACCTGCGCTGTCGATATGCCGGACATCACGCAAATTGAGCAGGATATTCTTGTAGCCCCCATCGATCAGCTCACGAACCACATTGCGAGCCACGTCGGTGCCTTCGCCGAGCCGAAGCTCGCCAATGATATCTACGATGATGACATCATCTACTTTTCGCGTGCTGGTTTTGATGGTCACGGATATCAGCCCCTGGGTCTGCGAAGTTGCCTCGCTTTGCCCAATCTCTTGCCAAGCGTCCTATCGTATAACGCAGGCGAAGGACGGTCGCAACAAAAATTCGATGTCAGCCCTTAAGTTATTTCAACCTGAACAGCGCTACCAGAAGAAATACTGCTTCGGCGGCGGCCAGCGAAATCCAGATTTTCCGGCGGAAACGAGTCCGAACGATGTCCCGGGTCAATTGCATTCGTGCCACGAGCAGTCCAGGATGCACGGGAGGGGCCTCAGGTACGGGCGGCGCGGCTTCTGTCTGATAGGTCGAAAATACCGGCGCCGGTTGCGGGGCATCGGCCCTGAAGACCTTCGGCCCGGCAATCAGGCTGGACCAATCCAGAATCTGCATGCTGGATTCGGCACCAAAGCCAGCCACCGGTTGCGCGGTTAGATCGAGCGCGGCGGGTTTCTCCGGTGAGAGGCGGTCGCGCACATTTTGCAGCAGCGAGTCCCACCAGCCGTGACTTAGTTCGTCACCCAACAATTCGCCCACATCCACCGGCTGCGACTCAAGTACGAGCGGAGGCAGCGTTTCTGGCGAGATTACGTCGCCCAGGTTGGTGAACACCGTACGATACCAGGGCAGATTGAGGAGATCGCCTTCCAGAATACCGACGTCAACCGGCTTCGACGTCAGCTGTAGCGGAGCCAGACGCTCAGGTGCGAAGCGATCGGCAAAGTTGATCAATAGCGATCGCCAAAGCGAGATTTCCAGTCCTTCGGGCGGAGAAAAATCAAGATCGGACATCCGGTTTACGGTTGCTCCTTAAGGTCTGGCACTTGCAGTCGCGGGATTATGCTCCTTCACCGTGTAGTCCTGCGGGATCAGGAACAACTGCGAGTTAGGGTCCGCGCGCACGATATCGACCAGCTTCATACTATTATGACCCGATTGACCGTCATCCGTCTCGTTCAACACCACAATCTGTAATTCGCGCGAGTACCACGAATCAGTGACAGAAACAATTGGCTGCTCGTTTCCCATCGCGCCCGCTTCGATGGTGCGAGTCGTTCTGGTACCCACCGTCTCGACACCTTCGACGGATCTGTTTCCCAACGTCTGCGTCCTGACTGCGGCCCCCGCATTGGCTGCTGCGTGATCGGTCTGGATCTTGACCGGAGGACCGACCGGTTGGCCCGAGTCGTTAATCGGAGTTCCGCCCAGCGTGATTCCATGTCTGGTTGTGGCGACGGGATCGCTGGCGGTGACAGTTTGCTCAGTGTGTGTAACCGTCGCAACCTTGGTCCTGGGGTCGAGGTGGATCACCGTATGCTGAACCGGATCCAAAATCGTGATCCGCAGAAACTGATCGCCGTTGTTACCGGGAGATTGAGTTTCGGTGCGAACGCGTCCCTGGTTGTCGCGATAAACTTTTCCACGCGTCTCGCGATGGATGTGGTTGCCGTTGGCAACCAAGCGGTCATACTGGGTGATCACGACCGCGGAAAAAGCGGCGTTCTTGATGGTCGTTGGAACGACTGGAATATTTGGAGGAAGAGAACCGTTCGGTGAAGTTGCAATGATCTGCGCGCTTACGGCGCCCGCCAGGGACAGCAGCAATAATCCCAAGGAAATGCTTCGGAGTCGCATGGAGATACCTCTCGCCGAGCCGGCCTGGAAAGCGAAGCGTTCCTAGCCGGGTTAACGACAATGTAACTATACCTCACGCCCGCGCCAGTTGAGGAGGAGACGGACCCAAATACTAAATAGGTAGAAAACAGGCGCGCTCAGGGCTTGGCGCAATTTCGAAGTTAATCCCGTCCCCAAAAAAGGGTGGGTCAGGTGCGAGTCAAGGCGTCGGTGAAGAGCAAACAAGCCGCCTTTTTTCCAACATTATTCGATTGTGTCCAGGGCCTCTGGCGGTTCGCCCTCGTCCGGTTCAATGGCGAACTCCTGTCGCGGCTCTTCGGCGGGAGCGGGCTCCCCATCTTTTCTCTTGAGGCGGACGACGGTGATCTTGGCAAAGCCTTCTTCGAACTTGGGCGGGCGCAGCTTGTTGGCCATGCGTTGCATAACGTCTTCGGGCACATTGCGCTCGCGCCGGTTATTGCGTTCCATACAGACTTCCGGCGGCACGTCGAAAAAGACAGCGTGCGCTTCATAGCCGAAGTCATGGGCCAGCTTGATCCAGCTGCGACGCTCGTGGGGGGAAAGGTTGGTGGCGTCCAGATAATTCCAGGGACGCCGAGCTAACAGGCGCGCCCGCAGCATGGTGCGCAACGTGGAAAACACCAGGTCCTGATACCGCTGCTCGGCGACCTCGTCGAACAGGAGAATCCGCACCATGTCGCTGGACAACGGCAGGATGTTATGACGCTTGAACCACGTACTCTTGCCCGAACCGGGAAGTCCGATGGAAAGAACTACTGCGCCTTTCGGTTTTCTGGAGGACTGAGCGGGCGGGGATGCAGGCTCGGCGGCGTCACTTAGCGCTCCCGCCTCGGCGGCTTCGCCAGTTGGGCCGCCCGGATGAGGAAGCGCGGGTGGGCGCGCCAAATTTTGCGCGGGTGGCTGTGCCAGAGGCTGCGCGGGCGCCGGCTGTCGATTGCCGCGGCCACGGCGGCCACGGCGGCGGTTTCGGTCCCGCCGTTGTTGCGTCGGATCATCTCCGCTGCCGGCCTCGGCCATAGGCTGAGCCTCCGGTGCCTCGGGCTGCTCGGGCTGAGCTTCAAAGTCGGGTTGACGGCTGTCGCTTCCGTTTTCGTCGGAGACGGGATCGGGAAACTTGGGCTGCAACGGAGCAGGATTGTCCTGCCCCTGCTTTTCACCTGGCGGTTTGCGGCGCTTGCCGCGGTCACGCATCCATCTGCGCATGTTGCACTTTTAACACGCTTCCCTAGGCGGGAGCAATCTGATGTATTCCCTTTTGCGAAGATAAGTGGTTCCCGATTGTGATTTGGAGCATTGCCTCGCCCCATGCTGGATGCTAGGATTCTCTGTTTCATTCACTATCCTGCACGCGGTTGTGCAGCGTAGTATCAAGTTGCTGAACCGCGAGCTGGAATTTTTTTTGACGAGGTCATATGGCAATCAAAGTAGGCATCAACGGATTCGGGCGCATTGGCCGCAACATTCTTCGTACCGCCCTCAAGGACCCTGACCTGGAATTTGTCGCGGTCAACGATCTTACGGACCCAAAGACCTTGGCCCATTTGTTGAAGTACGACTCCATTCTTGGTAACTTGCCCAACCAGATTTCCGCCGGTGCAGACTCGATCAGCGTCGACGGCAAGAACATTAAGGTGTTCGCCGAGAAGGATCCTTCCAAGCTCGATTGGGAATCCGTCGGCGCCCAAGTAGTGATCGAGGCGACCGGGAAGTTCACCAAGGCCGAACTGGCCAAACAGCACCTGCGCGGGACGGTGAAGAAGGTCATTATTACCGCTCCGGCTACCAACGAAGACATCACCATCGTGATGGGCGTCAACGAAGACAAGTACGATCCGGCCAAGCACAACATCATTTCCAACGCCTCCTGCACTACCAACTGCCTGGGGCCGATCGCAAAAGTCATTAACGACAATTTCAAGATCGTCTGCGGGACCATGACCACTATCCACTCCTACACCAACGATCAGGTCATTCTTGACTTCCCGCACAAAGACCTGCGCCGTGCCCGGGCGGCAGCGCTTTCTATGATTCCGACCTCGACCGGCGCGGCCAAAGCAATCTACCTGGCGATTCCCGACCTGAAGGGCAAGCTCGACGGCTTTGCCATGCGCGTGCCGACGCCCAACGTTTCCGTCGTCGATCTGGTGGTATTTGTCGAAAAGAAGACCAGCGTAGAAGAAGTGAACGCCGCTCTCAAGGCTGCGTCGGAGTCGGGTCCACTGAAAGGGTTTCTTGGATACGAAACCGCCGAACTGGTCTCCATCGACTATCGCGGCGATGACCGCTCCTCGATTGTCGACGCTCCCATGACGCGGGTTGTAGCGGGCAATTGCGTCAAAGTGATCTCCTGGTACGACAATGAATGGGGATACTCATGCCGCATCCGCGACCTTATTCATTATCTCGGCAAGAAGGGACTGTAAGAGTGAGACTAGGGTTTAGGGGTCAGGGATTAGTTTGTTGGCAGCTAGCCCCTAATCCCTAACCCCTGACAACTGGTGCACGCCATGTCGAAGTTATCGATTCGTGATCTACCGCTGAACAACAAACGCGTTTTGATGCGGGTCGACTTCAATGTCCCGCTCGACGACGGCCGCGTCATGGATGACACTCGCATCCGCGAGACGCTGCCGACCATTGAATATGCGCTACGCCACGGAGCGCGACTCATCCTGGCCTCGCACCTCGGGCGCCCCAAAGGGAAGCCTAATCCCAAGATGAGCCTCAAGCCCGTAGCGGAGCGGCTTCGCATTCTTATCGATGACGTGCTGCGCCGCGGCGAGAACGTCGGCTTCTCTCCCGATTGCATTGGCGTTCAGGCCGAGGAAATGGCCGAGAAGCTGGAGCGCGGACAATCGTTGCTGCTGGAAAATCTGCGCTTCCATCCTGAAGAGGAAGCCAACGATCCAAACTTTGCCAAGAAGCTGGGCAAGCTCTGCGACTATTACGTGAATGATGCGTTCGGCTCGGCGCATCGCGCGCATGCTTCTACCGAGGGCATCACGCACTTCGTGGAGAAAAGCGCAGCCGGATTGCTGATGGAGAAAGAGTTGGAGTATCTGGGCAAGGCTCTGTCACATCCGCAAAAGCCTTTTATCGCGATTCTTGGCGGAGCCAAAGTCGGCGACAAGATCGGTGTGATCAAGAACCTGATGAGCAAGGTGGACACGCTGATCGTCGGCGGCGGAATGGCTTACACCTTCCTGAAGGCGCAGGGGAAAGAAATCGGGAAGTCGCTGCTGGAAGCCGACAAAGTCGAGCTGGCCAAGCAAATTCTCGCCGACGCCAAAGCACAGGGCATAAAATTTCTTCTGCCTGTCGACCACGTGGTTGCGGATAAGGTCGACGGTAGCGCTCGCATCCAGAAAATCGGCGAAGGCCAACCGATTCCGCCCGACATGATGGCGCTCGATATCGGACCGGCGACGGTCGAGCTGTTCTCCGACGAAATCGGCAGCGCGCGCACCATCGTGTGGAACGGCCCGATGGGAGTTTTCGAAATCGAGGCGTTCGCCAAAGGTACAAAAAAGATTGCTGACGCCGTTGCCGATAATGGCGCAGCGGTGTCGATCGTAGGCGGCGGCGACAGCGTGGCCGCAGTCAAGGCCGCGGGCGTAGCCGACAAGATCACTCACATCTCGACCGGCGGCGGCGCGTCTCTGGAATTTCTGGAAGGCAAGAAGCTTCCCGGAGTCGAAGCGCTGAGCAATAAATGATCCTCTGGCGGGACACAACTTATGAAATGCCGCCAACGAACATAGGAGTGTGATTTGCCAGTGCGGGTTCTCTGGTCAATCGCGATTGTTTCGCTGCTCTTCGCCATCTGCAGAAACGCGGATGCACAGAGCCTTGATCCTGTGACCTCGCAACAAGCCTCCGCACCGTCCTCTCAAGATGCAGGCGAAGATGAACTCCGGGACTGGGAGTGGGTTGACTTTGGGTGCCCTGACCCAGCTCAGCGACATACAACGATTGACGGGCCAGCGGTTATTGCTGGCCACGTGTACCCCGATGGGACGCTGTATGGGAAGCCTCTAAAGTTCGCCGAGGTGCGCGTTTACTCGTCATTGGGTCAAAGCGTCTACATCGGAAAAACCGATAGAGACGGCTGGTTCATTACGGGCTTACTGCCGCCCGGCAACTATCGCCTTGTAATTGCTGGCTGGGGCACTACCGCCGTGCGGCTAAGGCCCGTAAATGAAGGGTCCGGTGGATTAGGGGGAAGCCCGGTGTTATTGCTCACCGAGAATGAATGTGTCTTACCGCCTGTGGGGGGCAATTGAATCATCATAACTAGTGTAATATTGCCATCTCGTAAGTGACTTGGGCTTCAATCCGCCACTTTCACGCCTTAGCCTTTTTGTACTCATCAAACGCGTCCAGATATCGGTCAATATCCTTCTTCTGTAAGTAATACGGCGTTGACAGCCGCAGCTTCGACGGATCTCCGCCGCGAATCCTGATCTTCTTCGTCTTCCACATCCAGTCTTCCAGTTGCATGCGCTGGACGGGCGGAACGTTCACCGTTGCAATCGCGCAACGCAGCTTGGGATCAGGTGAAGTCCACGACTCCGCGCCACGCTTGACCATCGCCGCCAGCATATAATCGCCCAGTTCGCCATGCCGCCGCTCGATGCGATCCATACCAATGTCATTGGCCAGCTGAATTGCCGCGCGCAATCCGCACAGCGAGGGCACGTTCGATGATCCGATCCGCTGAAAGCGCTCGGCCCGCAACTTCGGATCGTTCCAGCCATCGGTGACGATGGTATTCCACAGGCGATCGATCGCCTCATCGCGCACATAGAGATAGCCCGATCCCTTCGGTGCTTGCAGCCATTTGTGAGGACTGGAGCTATACATGTCGCAACCGATATCGTGAACATCGAGACGCATCATGCCGGTCACGTGCGCGCCGTCCACAGCTGACAGAATTCCTTTCGACCTCGCCAGCACACACAGCTCCTTTGCCGGCAATACCACGCCGGTCGCGGTCGTGATGTGGCTGAAGAAGATCACTCGGGTTCGCGGCGTGATCGCATCGCTGAACAGGTTGAGTACCTGGGCCGAATCGTTCACCGGCTTGGGCAACGTAACTTTCTTCACCACGATGCCGTAGCGCTTGGCTTTCAACTGCCACGGCTGCTCCCCGCCAGGGTGTTCCTGATCCGTCATCAACACTTCATCGCCGGGCTTCATGTCGATGCCGTTCGCAATGTAACTATTGGCCTCGGTGGCATTGCGCAGCAGCGCAATCTCGTCACGTTTGCAGCCAACAAACGCCGCCAGCGGATCGCGAAACTCGTTCCACGGCCCATATCCCCAAATTGGATAATCCTCGGGATCGGTCTCGTCCAGTTTTTCCGTCGACGTGTAGCCGTCGAACACGGCACGCAGAACAGGCGCGGGACTCGATCCCACCGTACCGTTATTCAAATAAATTTCATCCTCGGGGATCAGGAATTGTTTGCGCAACTCCGTCCAGTAACCCTCTTCGTCGTTGACGAACAGCGTCGGCTTAGGCAGCGACGAAGGAACATTTTGCAGTTGAGCGAAAAGGTCATTGCGAAAGGCGAGAGCAGCGGCGAATCCAGCACCAGCGGTAAGAAAGCGGCGACGATCCAGCAAGGTTTTCTCCCTCCAGCGAAGCCGACATCTTACACCGGCGGCCAGCTACCCAGCTGTTTTCCTTTCATACAACACGGTTGAAAAATCCCTCTGCCGATCACAGCGCGGCCACCCGCCGTTGCACCAGCAGAAAGTACAGCGCCATCAGAATCAGCAGCAGTCCATTCACGCTCAGCACCAAAGGCGCGGTAAACATCGGAACCAGCCATCCCGACAGCAGGTTTCCCATCGGCATTCCTCCCCGAAAGGCGCAGTTGTAGACACTCATCACGCGTCCGCGCATTTCGTTGGTGGTAATCAACTGCACCAGCGAAGTCACCGTGGCAAAAACCGCCATCATAGAAGTTCCGACAATCACCAACATGCCGTAACTCAGCAGCAACTTTTTCGACAGCGAGAAGGTTGCAATCGCAGCGCCCAGGCAGATCAGCATGCTGATGGCAAAGCGGCCCTTGTGGCGAATGTTGCCCATTCCCGCAACCAGCAGCGAACCGCCTATCGAGCCGATGCCCATCAGAGAAAGCAGATTGCCATACGTCTCCGGGCCGCGATGGAAGATGTCTTTGACGAATACCGGAATATAGGTTCGCATCGGCATGGCCAGCGCGGTCATGCAGAACGCCAGCACGATCAGCGCTTCCATCGATCCCTGTTTGCGGACGAATTTGATGCCTTCCTTCAAGCTGGTAAACATCGAGTCCGTGGTACTGACCGGAAGGAAGCGAGTGCGGATCATCAGCAACGAAATGATGGGCGCAAGGAAGGAAAGCGCATTCAGACCGAAGCACCATTTCTCGCCCAGCTTCGCCAGCGCCTGTCCCGCGAGCGCCGGTCCAATCGTAACCGCCAGATTGAACTGGATCGAGTTCAGCGCGATGGCATTGGGCATGTCCTCGCGATCGACCAGCGTCGGAATCAGCGCCGAGTACGCCGGGCCGCCAAAGGCCTGCGCCAGGCCCGACATAAACGAGAGACACAAGATGGGCCAAACGCGGGTCAGTCCGTTCGCGACCAGAACGGTCAGGATCGCCGCGCTCGCCATCTGCACGTACTGCGACGCGAGCAAGACCTTGCGGCGCTCGATCCGGTCGGCCACTACGCCGCCAATCAGCGAGAACAGGAAGATGGGAATGCCGCCGAGAAACTGGTCGAGCGCCAGCAGAAACGCCGAGTGGCTCAGGCGATAGATCAGCCAGCCTTGCGCCACAATCTGCATCCAGGTACCAATGCTCGACGTGCAGGCGCCGATCCACATCAGCCTGAAATCGCGATAATGAAATGCTTTGAAGATCCTGCGCAGGGTTGACGTGTTCATGGGCTCCGAAGTCGCTGTCGGCCAGAGTCCATCTTCGCACGAGCGCGGGTCGGGTCTGGGATTAGCACCTGCTTTGATTCAAACCGACCCTGATCGGTTCCGCAATCGCCCGTAGTTCGGTGCCGACTGCCCTCTATTTCCTCTGGGGATGACTCCTTGGGTCGCGAGCCATGAGTCGGGACTAGGCGTTTACTGGCTGGCTACTCCCCTCCCCCATTTTCTTCGTAAAGTTTGAAAACGCTACACAGGCTATCGACAAGTATTCAATCCTATTAACCTAAGGGCAAAGTATTCATTCGCAAAGGCTTAAGCCTCTTAAGTCGACCTCAGGTCCCAACTATCTCGCCGACATTCATCGCTTACTCATAATCTCCAGTTAATGAATGAGTTCCATAGAAATTATTGATTGGACGCCGCCCCCGGTACTCAGACAACACTAGTCATCCAACGGAGCTACCCATGGGCCTCAGCAATGTCTCACTTCCTTCCGGTGCGCAACGGCACGCGCTCAACGGACCCACTTTCCTAATGTGTCCTCCCGAGCTGTATGACGTGAATTACGTCATCAATCCCTGGATGGAGGGCAATGTACACCGCTCAAGTCGTGACCAGGCCATGGCGCAGTGGGAACAACTGCATCGCGCGCTGACTCAGGTCGCGCACGTGGAGCTGGTGACGCCGCAGGCCGGTTCGCCCGACATGGTGTTTACCGCCAATGCAGGCCTGGTGCATCAGGGCGTAGTGGCTCTGAGCAGCTTTCTTCATCCTGAACGGCAAGGCGAAGAACCGCACTTCCGCAAGTGGTTCGACGATTCGGGCTTCTGCGTGTGCCCCATACCGCGTTCCACACCCTTCGAAGGAGAAGGCGATGCGCTGTTTGAAGTGGACGGCTCGTGTCTGTGGGCGGGACACGGAATTCGCACCCGCAAGTCGAGCCATCAGCGCCTGAGCGAAACCTGGAAGGTCGAAGTCATCTCGCTTCGCCTCATCGATCCTCGCTTCTACCATCTCGACACTTGTTTTTGTTGTTTATTCGGCGGCTATGTCATGTACTTTCCAGAAGCCTTCGACGCCGAATCTCTGGCCAGAATCGAGCAGCACTATCCCGAGGAGAAGCGCATCTGTGTGCGGGAGACCGACGCATTGCGCTTTGCCTGCAATGCAGTGAATGTCGGACGAACCATCGTGCTCAACAAGGTCAGCGACGAGTTGCGGGAACAGTTGCAGTCTCTCGGCTTTCGCGTGGTCGAGGTCGTGCTGAGCGAATTTCTGAAAGCTGGCGGAGCCGCGAAGTGCCTGGTCTTGCGGCTGAGCGAAATGGACGTGACCCACAGCGCGTAGCTGCTGCGAATCCCCTACTTCCCAGACCGTCCTACGTTGGCTCACGCCAAACATAAGATGTCTGCCAGCTGCTGATCCCCGGTCACAGCTGATGTAAGATACGTGACGCTGAGGGAGGTAACGGCTATCGAGCGCTCCGCATTCCAATCAAACATGGCCGCCCGTGCAGCATTTTGGGCGAGTGTGCCGCGCTCCTCGGCGGCTCTCTTCTACGCCGGTGTCTTCTGCATTTTTTCCGCCGTCGGCTTTCTTGCGCTGACGATGAATAGCGCCCCGCTCACCCGATTGAACATTTTTCTTCAGGTATTTCTCATCGCTGGCTTCTCGGTCCTGTGGGCCGCCGCCGGGGTCCGTCGCAAGTGGGCCTATATGCCGCTGATTGGCATTGCCGAGTTTGCGGTGTTCTGGTTCGTCGGCGTGACGATCCATGTTGTTGACCGTGCTGCCGCACTCGACGCTGCCCCGCGGTCGCTGGTGCTCGGCCTTGGTGGCATCCTCACGCTGGTTGCGGGATACATCTTGTTTATTGTCTGTTTCTCGGTGGAAGGCCGCCGTTACTTTCGCGCTCATACCGAGATCGCACTGGCGCGTGAGATTCACCAGGCGCTGGTACCGCCGATTCAACGCACCACGGGATTGTTTGAGCTTTATGGAGTCTCGGTGCCTAGCGGCGAAGTAGGTGGCGACCTGGTTGACCTTGTGCCGGAAAACGATGGGTGGACGGGCTACGTAGCCGACGTCTCCGGACACGGCGTGTCACCAGGCGTGCTGATGGCGATGTTTAAGACAGCGGTGCGCACCCGAATGCTGGACGGATGTCCCGCCGGCCACCTACTGGAGGGAGTTCACCAGGCGATTTATCCTCTCAAAACCAGCAACATGTTCGTGACCGCCGGCTTCCTGCGCTGCCAGGGCGAGGAACTCACGCTATCGCTGGCCGGGCATCCCGCCTTGCTGCACTACCGTAAGCAAACCGCCGACATCATCGAGTATCCGCCACAAGATCTCCCCGTCGGCATTCTTCCTGAACAAAGCTTCGGTTCTCAGCCGGTACGCTGCGCCCCGGGCGATATTCTTGTGTTGCTCACAGACGGCTTCACCGAAGTATTTGACCAGCATGGCGATGAGAGGGGAGTTGAGCCGCTCAAGTCGGACCTGCGTCAATCCGCTGACTTACCGTTGCCCCGGCTTTTCGCTAAGCTTCGTGAGGCGTCTCTCCGCTTCGGCAAGCAGGAGGACGATCAGACCATGTTGCTGATTCGGCGCCTCGCGGGCTGACGCCGGTTTGTAAGAGGACGTAGCTTTTGTAGCAGCTATTTATTTCCTGTGGTCCTGAACCCACTTTACAGGCTGCTGAAAAACTCGGTTTGATGCGTCGTTCGGGTAGTGCGGCGCTTTAGCGCCGCGTCCAAGTCTTTATTTTTGTCATCAGAGCGGCTTTAGCCGGCGAGGGTCTGCTTTCGATTTTTTTCTGCGGTCTATAAAGGTCACCACCACTGTCTACTGACAACCGTCTGCCCATCGTAGGAGAATTAGGCATGCTCAACGTGCGCATCGACAAATGGCTGTGGGCGGCGCGGTTTTTCAAGTCGCGCGCGCTGGCTGCCAAAGCCTGCGAACTTGGCAGGATTCAATCGAATCACCTGGCCGCCAAGCCAGCTCGCGATGTCCGCGTCGGCGACCTGTTACACATCAAGACCGATCGTGGAGACTTTGAGGTGAAGGTTCTGCTTCTGAGCGAAATGCGCGGGCCGGCGCCGGTCGCTCAGACGCTCTACGAAGAAACCGAATCAGGGCGCAAATTGCGGCTGGAACTGGCGGCAGAGCGCAAAGCCACAATGAATTTCGCGCCCGCGCCCGAAGGCCGTCCTTCCAAACGTGACCGCCGCAGAATCATCCAATTCCGCGACCGATCCAGTTGAAACGTGAGTCCCGTGTCGTACGTTGTTGGGAGTTCGGAAAGAACGAAACCGTATCCAGGTGCCCCACCCTTATCGCCTCGCTCTGGCGACAGGGTGGGAACAATTCATCAATCTACACGCTACTTCGTCAGTCACTCACACTGCTGACTCGCGTCCGGGCCGATTTACTCTACAGCTGCGGAGGAGTGGTGGTCGTGGTGGTGGTACTTGAGGTCGAATTGCTCTGCGGAGCTGGCTGAGTGGTAGTGGTCGTGCTCGAAGTCGAGCTCTGCGGAGCAGGCTGAGTGGTTGTGGTCGTACTGTCGGTCTGCTGCGTTGTCTTCTGATGGTGATGCTTCGACTTCGTTGTAGTCTGGGTCTCTTCCGTCGTCTGGCTCTGCGGCTGAGTTGCCGGCGCCGTGGTCGTGGTGGTCGTGCTCTGCGACTGCTCGGCGACAGGCGGATTCTGCGTGGTGGTCGTGGTGGTGCTCTGGGTCTGAGCCATAACTGGGAGGGACAACGCCAGCGCAAAAATCGATGCCGCTAAAACTGCCCACACTTTTTTGGAAACCATTTGTTTGTTTCTCCTTTTCGCATCGGAAGCCACTTCCGGTTAATTAGTTCCGGAATGTGCAATACACCTACTCCGATGCGCCTGACACAGTCCAGCGATGCCTGCGTGGCGACGGTCAGGGACTGTGATCGCTAAGCGACTCATGCAAATGATTGATTAAAAGGCTTCTCCGAGGTGAGGGCTACGCTCGTTTTCTTGCGGCTGATCATGGGCATTCGGCAACTTTTGATTCCGGCTGTAACATCCTGCGGACGAAACTTATCGTGCTCCGGCCACATCTGTATCGGGCAGTGCGTTTTCATTCTCGGGAGAGACAATCATGGGAAAGCTGGATGGGAAAGTCGCGGTCGTAACCGGAGGTAACAGCGGCATCGGGTTGGCCACAGCCAAGCGGTTTGTCGCCGACGGCGCGTACGTCTTCATTACAGGCCGGCGTCAAGCTGAATTGGATGCCGCCGTGAAACAAATCGGCAAGAACGTTACTGCCGTGCAGGGAGACGTCTCCAATCTCAAAGACATTGATCACCTTTACGAAACCGTCAAGAAGGAGAAAGGCCACATCGACATTCTCTTTGCAAACGCCGGCCTGGGAGAGTTTGCTCCCTTGACTGCGATCACCGAAGAGCACTTCGACAAGACGTTCGGAGTCAACGTGAAGGGTGTGCTGTTCACCGTGCAGAAGGCGCTTCCGCTGTTTCGCGACGGCGGCTCTATCATGCTCAACGCGTCGATTGCTGGTTCGAAAGCCCAGCCGTCGTTTAGCGTTTACGGCGCAACGAAAGCCGCGTTGCGCTCGTTCGTGCGCTCCTGGACGGTCGAGCTGAAAGACCGCAAAATTCGCATCAATGCAATCAGTCCGGGCCCAATCGAGACCCCAGGCTTCGATGGCCTGGGCAAGAACAAACAGGAAAACGACGCCTTCCGCCAGGCCCTAATTTCCATGACGCCGATGGGACGGTTTGGCAGTCCCGATGAGGTCGCAAAAGTTGCGTCGTTTCTCGCCTCTGACGATGCCAGCTTCATCACCGGCGCCGAATTGTTTGTCGATGGAGGCTTGGCACAAGTCTGAGCAGTCTGAATGCTTTTGTCAGGCCCCCGGGTAGTTCGCTCGTAGGACGCGATTATAGGTCCGCGGCGGACAACTGATGGAAGAAGCTGCGAAACTCCTGCACGATCAGCGCCGGCAATTTCTCGCGATTCGATTTCTGCAATAAGCCGTGACCCGCGCCTTCGATGGGAACCAATTTTGAGGTCGCAGGAATGAGTTTGATTGCGCTCTCGAGTTCTTCAATCGAACCGAAAGCATCGCGCGTTCCGCTCACAAAGAGAACCCGGCAGCGCATGGTGGAAAAATGTGCGGTCCTCAATTGCGCCGGACGTCCCGGCGGATGTAGCGGATAGGACAGCAGCATCAACCCTTCGACTAGCGTCGGCTCTGCCGCAACCAGCATGCTCGCCTGCCGTCCGCCGTACGACACTCCGCCCAGAAAAGCTGGCCCCGCAAACTGCTGCTTCATCAACTCAACCGCGCGCCGCAGTCCAGCCTGATCGTGCTTGGCATCGGACGGCGACGGCGGTCCCTGCGGACGCCGCTGCCGAAATGGCAAATCGCAACGAAGTGTGCTGATGCCTGCCGCCGCAAACTTGTCGGCCAACGCAACCAGCAGCGGCGCATTGCAGTTGCCGCCCGCGCCATGGGTCATCACCAGGAATCCAGCCTCCGCTTCCGCGCGATGCAAGAATCCCCGAACCGGAGCTTCACCCGGCGTATCGTCGACAAATGGCTTTGCGTCGTGAGCACTCATAATCGATCCTTGGGATGTCAACCGTTTGTCATCCTGAGCGGAGGCGGCGTTTCGCTGCCGGAGTCGAAGGACCTCTATTTCACAGCAGAACTCCTTCGAGACGAAAGGGGTTCTTCGACTGCGCTCGGCCGCGTCGCGGCTCTCGCTTCGCTCAGAATGACAAATATTAACCGGAGCGGGATGAAGCCTGCACCAGATAATCTATGATCTCGACCCTCCCGCCCGCTTGACAAGAAGAGCGCGCGTACATCTACCTCCCCAGTTTCTTCGCCTGGCAGGCGACCACGACTTTAGTCGGATCGATGGCGTCGTCGTCTAACTGCATCTCGATCACTTTGCCATTTTTGTCGATCAGGTAATTGACCCGACGCGCCGCTTTGTATTCCGGGTCGTACAGCCCATACTGTTTGGTCGTGTCACCGCCCCAGTCGCTCAATAGCGGGAAGGTGACTCCGAGTTGCTGCGCCCACGCCTTATTCGAGAAGGGAGAATCCATGCTTACACCCAGCACCTGGGTGTCGGTGGCTTCCAGCTTGGCCAAGTTTTGCTGGAACGCCTGCATTTGCTTGGCTCAACCTCCGGTGAAAGCGAAGATGTAAAAGGCCAGCGCGACATTCTTCTTGCCGCGGAAATCGTGCAGCGAAACTTTCTTGCCGTTCTGATCTTCCAAGGGTGAAGTCCGGGGCCATGTCGCCTACCTTGATCTTCGGCGGCGGCATCTCGTTTTCTTTGTCGGCGGCATAGCTGGCAGGCAATAAGCACCCGGCAATCACCAGCGCTACTAAGATTTTGTTCATCCGTTCTCTCCTCTGAAAACTGTTGTACGGACCCAGCAACTTGGCGTGTGTGCAATTGTCCCATCAATGGCAACGATTCGGCCACCGGCGGTTTCCGCTGTCACATCTTCCTGCCACGAAGGGCTTGCTTTCCGTTTTGGAACGCTTCCTGCGCGCTGCACATGTTCCCAATTGCGGAAGCTCCCCGCGAGGCGATAAAGTGAATGAGTACTCATTCGGCGTGCAGCGCCGGCAATTCCCCAGCGGCTGCAGGACTTAGCTGTGGGCGAGTGCAGCTCTCTCAAGATTTCTAACGATCAACTTCGTGGCAAAACGTGACCCTCAATCTGCCTTGACTCCTCCCGAGGGAGCCAGCCCCGGCGGGAACCGCAGCGCCGATAAATATCAGCGTATTCTCGACGCGGCGGTGGCCGTCTTCGCCGAAAAGGGGTTCTTCACCTCGCGCATTGCCGACATTGCCGACCGCGCCGACGTGGCCGACGGTACCGTCTATCTCTACTTCAAGAGCAAAGAAGAGATCCTGATGACCGCCATCAACACGGCCTTCGATGCCTTCATGAGCCTGGCACGCACCGAGTTGAAGAAGCAGTCAAGTCCGGCCGAGCGCCTGCGGCGGTTGGCGTTTCTCCATCTTGAGGCGTTGGGCTCCAATCGCAACCTGGCCGTGGTCTTCCAGATGGAACTGCGGCAGAGCACTCGTTTCCTCTCCGAGTTTTCGCACCATCACATGATTGAGTACCTCGGCCTGGTGCGCGAAGCCATCACCGACGGGCAAGCCGACGGAACCTTTCGCCGGGAAATGTCGGACAAGTACGCGGCCAATTGTTTTTTCGGAGCCTTGGACGAGATGGTCACGTCCTGGGTGCTGAGCGAGCACGATTACCCGTTGGCTAATGTTGCCGATGTGGTAGTCGACATTTTTCTGAACGGAATGCGCAGCGGTAAACAATAGAAGTTGTCACTTTGGAGATCCTTAGGGATTGAGAATCTACGTCAGAAATCTAATCCGGAATTGCCGGTGGGGTATACGACACGAAAATCAAGCCCGAAGGGTGGAATAGCTTAGCCCAGCACGTAGCCGAAAGGCGGAGTGCTGGGTAGCGTAGGAATAAGGCCGAGTCCCGCAGGGACGACACAGGTTTTATTAACGGCATTCATTTCAAAGCGATTTAATTAAGGACCATCAGGGGACAAGCAGTTGGGAGCAAGTAATCTTCGAACCCTCAATGACGTTTTCTTCACGCTGGTCGAACGTAACAGCGATCGCGTGATGCTCACCCGCCAAGGTGATGCTTGGAAGCCCATCTCCGCCCTCCAGCTGAGAAGCTGGGTTTATGCCACCGCGCGTCAGCTGCGAGCCTGGGGGATAAAGAAGGGCGATCGCGTCATCATTCTTAGCGAGAACCGGCCCGAGTGGGCAGTCGCCGACTTCGCCACTCTCCTGCTGGGTGCAGTTGACGTCCCCATCTACGCCACGCAGACCAGCGATCAGTGTTTGTTTGTGGCACAGAATTCAGAAGCGCGGGTCGCCTTCGTTTCCACTCGCCAGCAGTATGAGAAGATCGCCGCCATCCGGGCGCAGTCGGGCATCGAATACATCGTCGTCATGGACGAAGTTTCTGATTTGACCGGCGCCATACCGATGCAGTCCCTCCTGCATGCTGCGCCACTGGAAAATGATGCGGGCCTCGAGGCGATTGGCCGTCTGGTCGAGCCGGAGGATCTTGCTACCCTGATTTACACCTCGGGCACGACCGGCACGCCTAAGGGCGTGATGCTCACCCACGGCAACTTGGCGTCAAATCTGAATGTTTCGCTCGACATGTACGACATCGACAAAGATGACCTCTGCGTTTCTTTTCTGCCGCTGTCGCACGTTACCGCCCGGCATCTAGACTATGCCCTGTTCAACATAGGCACGCCCTTGGCTTACTGCTCTAACGTCGACGATCTGCCTCGCACCATGGCCGAGGTCCATCCCACAATCATCGTGGCTGTGCCCCGGGTCTACGAGAAGATTTACAACAAGGTGCAATACGCGGCGCACGGCATCAAGCACGCTCTCATCAAGTGGGCCTTGTCGGTGGGAGCAACGAACCGTGAAACCATTCTTCGCGGAGAAACTCCAAAATCGTTTTCATGGAAGCTGGCCAATGCGCTGGTGTTTTCTAAAGTGCGAGCCGGGCTTGGCGGCAAGGCACGTATCTTCGTCTCCGGCGGCGCTCCTCTAGGCCGCGAGATCGCGACTTGGTATGCCGACATCGGGATTCGCATTCACGAAGGCTACGGCCTCACCGAGACGTCTCCGGTGATCGCCGTCAATAACCCCATCAACCATCGTTTGGGCACGGTAGGCAAGCCGCTGCCGAACGTCGAAATCCTTATCGCCGAGGACGGCGAGCTGTTGGTGCGGGGCCCTTCTGTGTTCAAGGGATACTGGAAGATGCCTGAGGAAACTACTGCAGTGTTTGAAGATGGCTGGTTCAAGACTGGCGATATCGCGGTCCTCGACGAGGAAGGCTATCTCTCCATTACCGATCGCAAGAAAGACCTGATCAAGACTTCGGGTGGCAAATTCATCGCGCCCCAGCCCATCGAAAGTTCGCTTAAGGTCAATCAGTACATCGGCGAGGCCGCGTTGCTCGGCGATAGGCGGCGCTTCCCTGCCGTGCTCATCATCCCCAGCTTTGCCGACCTGGAAGAGTGGGCGCGCCAGCATGGGGTGAAGTTTTCGTCCCGCAAGGAATTGGTCAAATCCCACCAGGTGCAAGCGCTCTATCAGGGCATCGTCGATGAGATGAATCAGAATCTAGCGCAATTCGAGAAGCTGAAGCGCGTGCTGGTTGTCCCCGACGAACTCAGTATCGCCGAGGGCACCCTGACTCCCAGCATGAAGCTGCGCCGCCGCAACCTTGTCGACCGCTACAAGAAAGAGATCGACGCCCTCTACACCGAGTCGGAATCGCACACGCGCACCTCGGCTCCCGCTCGCCATTAAGCGCACCTCAGAACCAAAGCAAGGCTCGCCTGTAGCCTGCTCTGTGATACGCTCGTGTCGAAAAATCACATCCGGCCGAATCTATTGTTGAGGCCACGGCTACATGGCAGAAGGCAAGAAGTACCTTTTCGCTTCCTTCGCACACCGCGACAGCGCGGCTGTTACATCTATCGTAGAGGCGCTGCGCAACGAATTTCGTACGCGCGATCTCAATATCGATGTCTGGCTAACAAATCAGGAACTCGTTCCCGGCGAACAATGGGAGACCCAAATCGAGAAGGCCCTCCGTGACTCTGTCGGACTTCTAGCGTTCCTTTCGCTTCAAGCACTGGAATCACCTCTCGCGGCCAAGGAGATAGACCTCTTTACGTCGGAGACTTCCGATCGGCTGGTTTTCCCAGTTGTTCTCTCTGCCGGCTTCTCGCTCCCTCGATCCCTTGCCCGATACAACACCGTGGATTTGAGCGATCCCCGGAATATTGACCGCTCAATCCGTCTGATTGCGGATGCAACGGAAGAATACTTAAAGTCACACGGAGCCCCCTCGCCTATTTCGCCAGAAGCAGCTCCTATTGCTGCGTCTATCATTGCCGGTAGTGTACGCGGGCTCAGACCCGAATCGAGCCCCGCCACCCAACCGCCTGACTCCGTATTCCTGGTTCACGGTCATGACAGTCAACGATTGGAAGAAGTACACGCCTATCTGGCTGAACTCGGCGTGAAGGCAGTCGTCCTATCGAGAATCGCCGGTCAATCGCAGTCTCTCTTTCAGAAGTTCCTTCAATTTTCGAAGGACATCCGTTTCGCCGTCGTGTTGCTCACAGCTGACGATCTTGGTGCATCCAGGACGCAATATGAAGCGGCCGGCGTTGGCGACAGAGCGCTTCAGTTTCGCGCGCGCCAAAACGTGATCCTCGAACTCGGATTCTTTTATGGCTATCTGGGATGGGAAAACGTCTTCGTCATTTCCGCGCAACCCGACAAGGTTTACCCGAACTTCGAGCCGCCTTCGGATCTGGCAGGCGTCGTCTTCGATGCGATCGACAGCCCCGATTGGAGAGCCTCGCTTCTACGGAAATTGACCGAAGCCAAATTCAAGCTTAAGGGCTCCTGAAGATCTCCGGTCGCGTCCCGCCTGCTTTCGACTTCAAAAGTCGAGGCCGTCGCCGTTACTCCGCACGCAGCGCTTCTACCGGGTTAACCGACGCCGCGCGCCGCGCCGGAATGTAGCTGGCCAGCAAAGCTGATGCAGCCAGCAACACGGCAACCCCGCCCAAGGTCGACAAATCCCACGAGCGGACACCAAACAGCAATGAGCGCATCAAGGTCGCGGCACCGACGGAGCACACCAGTCCCGCCACAATGCCGATGCCCGTCAGCCATCCGGCCTCGCTCATGATCATCTGATACACCGCGCCACGCTGCGCACCCAGCGCCATCCGCACTCCAATCTCACGCGTCCTCTGGCTCACAGAATAGGCAATCACGCCATAAAGTCCCACCACCCCTAGCAACAAAGCCAGCGATGCAAAACCTCCGATGAGCCAAGCCGAGGTGCGATGCAGATACGCCGCTGGCGAGTTCTGAATTCTCTGGTTCATCGTCACCTCGTCAAAGACGGCAATTCCGGGGTCGACTCCATGAACCGCGGTCACCAGCGTAGGCAGGAGCGCCTGTTCCGATGACGAGGTGCGAACAAAGACGGTGTAGATATCGTCAGTGTTCTGATTGAACGGGTAATACACCGCCGGCCATATGTCGGAATCGAGCAGGCCCTCCTTGATGTCGTCCACCACGCCAATAATCTCGGCCAGGGATTTCTTCGAAAGTTCGGTATCGCCAATCACTTTGCCGATAGGATCCTCACCGGGAAAGTACTGTCTTGCTAGCGCCCGGTTGATGATCACGACGTTGGGTTTCGTCGCATCTTCGGCGTCAGTGAAATAATGGCCACGCAACAGCCGCGCCTGGATGGTGCGAAGAAACTCAGAGCTGACGTCGCGCTCGTTCACCTCATTGTGCTCGCCGTGATAGGGCTTGCCCACAAATCGGATCCAGGTGGTGTTGCCGTTGGAGCTTACCGGCACCCGGCTGGTGATCCCCACAGATTCCACGCCGGGTAAACTGGCGATGCGCCCCAGCGCTTGCCTCGTGATCGCAACAATCTGTTCGTCCTTAGAATAATTCGGCGGCACCGCAATCTGGGCCGTTGCCAGATGATCAGGCTGAAAGCCGAGTTCCACGTGCAGCAGATGATGAAGGCTCTTACCTAACAGGACTGCGGCGGCCAGCAGCACCACCGCCATGGCTAGTTCAATAACAACCAGGTTGGAACCGAGACGGCGCCACACGTTTCCCGCCGAAGTGCGCCCGCCTTCACTCAGACCTTCGCGCATGTTGGTCGAAACCGCCAGGCGCAATATGGGTGCAAGCGCGAACAGCACCAGGGCCAACAGGGCGAGTGCGGCCGCAAATACCACGCACCGCAGGCCCAGGCCAAGGCCGCTCAGATAGGGCGCGTACGACATGACATCTTTCGTAATGAGACCCAGCAGGATTCGCACCAGGATAGCTGCGAAAATCAGTCCCAACGCCGTTGCAGCGACGACCAGTACCAGTCCTTCGGTTACGAATTGGCGGATCAGGCGCGGGCGCGATGCACCCAGGGCGCCGCGCACCGCGATCTCTCGCCGGCGGCTCTCGGAGCGGACGATCAGCAAGCTGGATATATTCACGCAAGCGATAATCAGCAGCAAACCAGCTCCCGCCAGCAGTACCAGCAGAATGGGACGCACATCGCCGATGATTACTTCTGACAACAGATCGACGCTACCGCCCTGCCCGCGATTCGAATCCGGATATTGCTTCGCCAGCTGTAGCGCAATCGATTGCATCTCAGCCCGGGCTTTCTCAACCGAGACACCATCCTTGAGTCGCCCCACGCCAGTTAGGCTATGGCAGCCTCGCCGCAGGTCACAGCTCCCTTTCACGTGCAGCGTCGTCCAGAACTCCGCGCTATTCGCTGGCGCGAACTGAAAGCTTAGCGGCAGCACTGCGACGACGGTGTAGGAATCGCCGCTCAGGGTAACCGCCTGTCCGATGACGTCTGGTCTTCCGCCGAACCGTTTCTGCCATGCCGCATAGCTCAGCATCACGGTATGTGGCGCGCTAGGCAAGTCTTCTCCGGGATAGAAATCGCGACCCAGCAACGGAGCAACGCCCAGCGTACGAAAAAATCCGTCGCTGACCCGGCTGCCCGGCACCAGTTGTACGCCTTCCCTGGTACTCAGCATGTAGCCCCGCTGGTCCCATACATCCAGCGAGCTGAACACGTCGTTGCGACTCTTCCAGTCGAGGTAGTCAGGATACGAAAGATTGGCCCGCGGAATCATCGCCACGCTTTCGGTCACATTCACCAGCCGGCTGGGATGGCGGTACGGCAGGGGTTTGATCAGCGCAGCATCGACAAAGGCAAAGATAGCGACGCACGCGCCCATTCCAAGAGCCAGCACAACAATTACGGTGCAGGCAAAAGCCGGGTTCTTGATAAGTTGTCGCAGGGCAAAACGCAGGTCCTGCGCCAGGTCTTCAATCCACGGCATGGTGCCGCGTTCGCGATAAACCTGCTTCGCCTGCTCCACTCCGCCCAACTGCAGAATCGCCTCGCGCCGCGCCTGCTCCGGAGTCATGCCGGCGCGCAGGTTGTCGTCCATATGCATCTGCAGATGGCTCTCGATCTCATCGGCAAAATCGCCTTCTCGCCGCGTCTTGGAGAAGACGCCGGCCAATCGCAACAACCACGCGCGCATCCACTTCATGCCGGGTCCTCCGTCGGCGACAGAAACCGGGCCAGGATCGCCGTCGTCTGTTCCCAATCTCGCGCCTCATTCTGCAGTTGTTTCCGGCCCGCTCGCGTAAGCCGGTAGAACTTGGCCTTGCGGTTGTTGTCCGATACGCCCCACTCGGAAGCGATCGACCCCTCCTGCTCCAGCTTCAGCAGCGCGGGATAGAGCGTGCCGTAATTCAATGACAGCAGGTGTCCGCTCGTCTGCTCAATCCGGCGGGCAATCCCATATCCATGTAGCGGCCCCATCGTCTCCAGGGTCTTCAACACCATTAACGCGAGAGTTCCCTGCCAAACATCTTTCTTGTCGCCCATGGAGCTCCTCTGGCTTTCCCATAGGAATATGGCACAGACCTGTATGGGAAGGCAATAGGTCGGAGTGTATCTCGCCTCAGGATCCCGCATCCTGTCCCCTCATCCGCAATTGAGACGGAGGGCCAGTCATGGCCACATAGCGCGTATAAACATTGTAGATACTTCTGGTATACTGCGTATCGTCAACGAGGAAGGACGTCATGAAAGCACAGATGGTCAAATGGGGAAACAGTCTCGCTATCCGGATTCCCAAGCCGGTGGCCGAACAGGCCAGATTGAAGGAAGGCGATTCCCTGGAAATTGAGGCGGCTGCCGAGGGCCGTCTGGAACTGCGCCGCGCCCGCAAGGTGCCGACTCTGGCTCAGTTGGTGGCGCAGATTACTCCGGAGAACCGCTATTCGGAGGTCCCGACGGGCGAAGAAGTGGGCAAGGAGATTGTTGAATGGTGACTCCGCACGTACCCGACGCCGGCGAAATTGTGATGATGAACTTCGATCCCCAAATAGGTCGCGAGCAAGCGAAGCGCCGACCCGCCTTGGTGCTCACCGATCAGCGATACAACCGAGCCAGTGGGTTGGCAATCGTTTGCCCGCTGACCAGTAAGCGGAAGCCTTACCCTTTCGCGCTGCCCATCACCGTTGGCAAGGTGGAAGGCGCTGTTCTGGTCGACCAACTCAAGAGCATGGATTGGGCCGGCCGCAAAGCGACATTCCACTCTCAAGCTGAACCCGCACTGGTCAACAAAGTACGTCAATACCTCGCGGTTCTGCTCGGGATTCGCTGAGGGCCAGTCGAACTCACTCGATCGGCTCGACCGCGATTCTGGGCTCGGACGGGGCATTGCGGTCCGGCCGTTGCACCACGATGGTCGCCACCAGCACCACGACGATGCCCACTACCTGCGTTGGCGAAACCAGCTCTCCCAAAATGATGGCGGTCAGTAAAATTGCCCACACGGGCTCGAGGCAGGCGGTGACAATGGCGCGCGTGGGATCGAGATACTGCAGCCCTGTGAAGTACAACGAGAACGGGATCAGCATCGAGGCGATTGCGAATACCAGCATGAACAGCCACTGGCCGCCGCTGTAATGTTGAGCGACGATCTTCCACGGCGGGTTCAGCAATTGCCAGAAGACGCTGGCTCCCAGCAGCGAATACAGCAGGACCGTCCAACGGTCATAGATCTGGAGCAGATGCTGTCCGTAGACGTTGTAGAACGCGAACGAAATCGCCGCCGTCTCCGCTGCAACCACTCCGATCACGTTAAAGCGTACACCCGACAGCGCCAACCAAGGGAATCCGTGCTGCACGGCCACCTCGCCGACCGCCAGCGCGCATCCGATCACGGCCAAGACGACCCCACTAATGCGAAGCCGGGTCGCGCGCTGCAATCCACGTGCGAGCATGTAGAGCAGCACCCACACGGGCGCGATGTATTGCAGCACAATCGCTGTCGCCACTGTCGTCTTTTCGATGGCGAAATAGTAGAAATAGTTTGAAGCGGCCAGCCCCAGAATCCCCAGCAGAAAGAACTGCGCCAGATGACTGCCGCGCACGCGGAGCGAAGGCCGTCTCTTCAAGAAAAGGATTGGAGCCAAGATAAGTAGCGAGATGGTGCTGCGACTCTGCGCCAGAGCCAGAGGATCAATGGCAGCGAGAACATGAGCGCCGCCCGTGAACCTGCCGGTGAACATGCCCCGTCCCAATGCGGCAGCCAGTCCCCAGAAAAATGTAGCGGCAGCAATGAACAGGTAGCCGCGAGCGGGCTGGGGTTTACTGTCCAAGAAGCCAGTCGATTCCTTCGCAGTCACAGCAGAATGTGGATGTCGCCGATCACCCAGTTCTCATCTTTCCGGCGCGACCACTTTCAGTGCTTGTGGTCGTGTGCTTCCTTGTGCGCATCATGCTGATGGTCGTGAGAACCGTGCTCTTCGCCGTGATCGTCAGGAGTCACAGGATGGGAGCCTTGGGAGTGTTCGTGAGTGTGCCCGTGCAGATGGCTGTGCTGGTGGGTATGTTCGTGAGTATGAGTCACACCATCATGAGAGTGTTCGTGGGTGTGACTATGCTCGTGAACATGATCGTGCTCGTGCGTGTGTTCATCTTTGGCGCCCATAGTTCGCCTTACTCTGCCGATCGGTTTATTTGTCGCCGGTTCTCGCGATTTTCAGTCGGCCAGCGCGCCCTGGCTGTGGGAAGAACGCAGCACCCGGTCGACGGTATACGGCGCGCGCTTCGACGGCTCATGGAAGTGCCGAACCTGCAACTCGCCGAGAAGTCCAAGCGCGATCAATTGCACGCCCGCTACGATCAGCACGGCGGCAAAGACCAGCAGGGGCCCATGCTCGTCCATCACATGAATCCCGCGCAGGAGTTTTTCCACGATCATCCACAGCGCGATCAGCGAGCCGCTCATCGCGCTCAAAGCGCCAACGCTGCCGAAGAAGTGCAGCGGCCGCGACATGTACTTCAGCAGAAAACGGATCGTGATCAGATCAAAGAACACGCGGAAGGTGCGCGAGATACCGTAGTGCGATTCCCCGCGTTCGCGGTTTACATTGCGGATGGGAATTTCGCAAATTGTTGCGCCGTACGCTGACGCTAGCGCGGGAATAAAGCGATGCAGCTCTCCGTACAGCGGAACCTCCTGCACGACCTCGCGCCGATACGCTTTGAAGGTTGTGCCGAAGTCGTGCAATTCCACTCCGCTCAGTTTGGCCATCAGCCAATTGGCCACCTTCGACGGAATTCGCCGCATGACGAAATTGTCGATGCGGTCTTTCCGCCATCCGCTGACGATGTCGTACCCCTCCCGCAGCTTCTGCAGGAACATGGGAATGTCGTGGGGATCGTGCTGCAGGTCGCCGTCCATGGCGATGACGTATTCGCCCTCGGCGTGATCGAAGCCGGCTGCCAGCGCCGAGGTCTGCCCGAAATTCCGGCGCAGCTTCACCACTACGACCCGGCGGTCAACCGCTGCGATCTGCTGCAGCATCCAGAACGTGTTGTCCTGGCTGCCATCGTCGACGAAGACCAGTTCAAACAATTCGCCGGCCGCCTCCATCACCACTTTCAAGCGGTCATAGAGTTCGGTGACGTTCTCTTCTTCGTTATGAAACGGAACGACAATGGAGTACTTAAGCACAGGCTTTTAATTATAACGTCCCATCGCTGTAATTGGGGATAGGGTAATGGATGAATTATGTAAAGGACGAACCCCGGGGATCCCCGCTGTCCGGCGCCAAATCACACCTTTTTGATGTGGACGGGCTTTAGCCACAGCTGGTTGCAATATGTTTCAAAATCCGGGTTATTCCTGTCCGAAAGACTTCGGGCGGCGTGATCAGGCTCACCACCAAATGGCCATCCACCGCAAAGTCGTAAAAGAGTCCCGGCTGCACCAGCACTTCCGTCGCTTGCAAGAGCGCGATGGCGCGGTCCTCATCCGAACCAGTCGCGGGCACCCGCAACACCGCATACCAACCGCCCTCCACATCGAGCCGTTGGCACAGCGTCTGGGTCGAAAGTTGCTTGTCTAATTCGATAAGGTTTTGCCTGACTCTTTGCGTTAGTTGACCCTGAATGCTTCGGCGCTCATCCAGCATGGCGGGAACTGCCCATTGCACCGGTGCGTTCATCGAAAGAAATGTGTCGGCAATGATCTCCAGCCGCGCCATCGCTTCGCCCTTCAGGCTATCGGGCCCGCTCACCGCGATCCAGGCGACTTTCATCTGCGGCAAGCCGGAGATCTTCGACAGTCCGCTCAGCGTGAAGGTCAAGGCTTCGCGATTTGTCGCAAAAGTAAAGTGCGGATCTTCGCCCAACGCGTAGTCGAGAAAAACTTCATCAGCAATGATTGCCACGTCATTGGACGCACAAATGCGATTGAGTTCGTCCCCCTCGCGAACCTTTACATACGAACCGGTGGGGTTATTCGGATGTACAACGAGGACAGCGCAGCATTTCGCCCCGGCCGCCTGCGCTCGGTCGATGGCGGCCTGAAGCGAAGCGAAATCCATTTGCCATCCGTGGTCGTAGACCAGTTCGTAGGGAACGAGCTGCACATCTTGAAGGTCAGCGAGAAAGTCGAACAGGGGATAGCCCGGCGTTGGCACCAGCACGGCGTCCCCCGGATTGCACAACAGCCGGAAGACAAACGAGTAGGCTTCACTGGTACTGGTAGTCAGAATCAGATCTTCATGAGAAACGTCGCTTCCGCGCGCTGCATAGTAGCCGGAAATCGCTTCGCGAGCCGCAAGCAAGCCCTTCGGCTGGGGATCGTAGAGCAGCGCCTCAGGCCGGGCCAGCGACCGCAGCAAACCCTCTTGGTGATACTGCAGCCCAATGGTCGTGGGATTGGAAGCGGTGAGGTCGAGCAGTTCCCTGCCCGCCCGGCGGTGTGCCCCCAGCGCTTCCGTGTATCGGTTGGTGGCGAGGTTCCACGAAGTGCGCCGGGCAAAGAAGCTCTGCATTGAGGAATGATACTGGAAGGTGTTTGGGCGAGGATTGGACGTCACCCGGGCTAAAGCGCAATCCTTTTCTGGTTCTGGTGTTTTGCGGACGGCCTCGAAGGCCGTCCTCTTCAAAGAATTAGACCTGGTCAGAAGCTTCGGTAGCGACTACTTCGACACTGCAGCAAACAAGTCCGACTTCAACAGCGCTTCGAACCGCTGATCGTCGGTTTTGAAATGCATCTGCAGCAAGTCATTCGAGCTGTCTACAGTGGTGCTCTCCAGTGCCAGTTTCTCTGTCGGGGAACCGCTCATCTTGCGATATAAAACGCCCGCCTTCAACAATCCTGACAAGGTGGAAGCCGTTACCGTATCCGACGTCTTCACGCTCAGGTCAAAGGTAACGCCGTTGGTGAAGTTCATCACGTAATCCGAGGCCAGCAGACGCTTCTTGATCACATCGTAGTCAGCCAGAGACGAGGCCTGTCCCAGTGCCGACTTCATCATATTCTGCGTACCCGCCTGGTCCAGCACGCTCCACACGGGCGAATTTTCCACGCTGGTGATCAGGTCGTTCATCGTGGTATTCGACTGCACCGACTCGGCGCCGTTGTCGCGCACATCGATAGCGCCCTTGATGGCCGCATTCTCTCCGAAAAGAATCGTTGTCGGATCGAGGAAGACCATTTGCATTCCTGACCCCATCGGATAGATGTAGGACAAAAGATATTTCTCCGGCTTGATCTTCCTCAGCTTCATCTTCAGCAGAAAATCCTTCTGCTTGAATGGGCCCTGCGCGATGCCAACCCCATACAGCATGCCTTTCGGCCCGCGATAGCTGACGAAAGTGAGCTGCTCCATGTCTTTGTCCGGATCGACGCCCGCTCCCTTTAAAGCAGTTTCAAACTGCTTGATGCTGTCGGGAAGCACGCGATCCCGCAAGGCGTGCGCCGATTGCGAATCGCGAAGCTGGCGGTAGTCGACCGAGATGACTTGCTGGACGGCCGATGGGACGACGGTGCGCGCGTTGCTGCTCAAGGGCGCAGCAAATGCTGGAAGGCATAGCACGCCGCTCAGGAAAACAGAGGTAGCAAACTGCTTCATATATGTCATTCTACCCAACCATACAAAGATGCCGGAAATTATCCTATTGTTGCTTGCACACTTGCGGCTGCCGCGCCGGGTACAGCGTTAGACGCCGCTCGCTGCCAAAGATGAGCTATAGCATAGAACGGGCAACGCCATCGAAAAAGATCTTGCAAGAAAATAGTGACAATCTCTTGTCCTGAACCTAGCTCTTAACCGCTCCCACCCGCTGCCGCACATCGGCGAGAAATGTCTCATCCTTAATATCATTGAGATTGATCTCCACGTTCGCCAAGGCTCCTTCGGCGGCGGCCCGCGCCAGTGATACTCCTACCGTCAAGTCAGAAGCCATACGGGGATTGGTCATCGGCCGCAGGGATTCGATGATCCGGCGCACTTCCCTGGCCCGCTCGGCAACCACCAGAGGGATCAGCGTCGCTTTCTTCGTCGCTGCCTCGACCTCGGCCTGCGCCTCGGGATGATCTTTCGCTTTCTTGAACGCCGCCATCACTTCATTGAACGACTCGGCGTCGGCGTCGATCGCAGACTTGAACTCCTCGCGCAACTCAGCCAGGCGCGCCAGCGCGTCGCTCAAGGGCCGCTCGTATTGCGCGTAGGCCTTCTTGCCCCGAGACATTCCCGCCACCATGCTGCCCAGTGCCGCCGCCATCGCCGCTGTCGCAGCTGATGCAGAGCCGCCTCCCGGCGCGGCCGTGGGCGCAGCCAGTTGTTCGATGAACGGTTCGACTCCGGCGCGAATTCCTCCAACCGCCATCTTGCCGGTCATCACTGCAACCAGCCGGTTCTCCAGAATCAGCGACGAGTCAAAATTCTCGATCTGCAGAAACCACTCGGCCGCGTCTTCCAACGCTTTCTTCGGAATCAGACCGACAATCTCGCTCGACAGCGGCATCACGCCATACCGCGCCGCTTCGCGCTTAACGTATTCGTACACGCGCGCGATCGGCGTCTGATCCGTGTCGGTCAGATTCATGGAAACCTGAGCCAGCCCGCGGACGCCAACGCCCATCCCCTTGACGTAGCGCAGGCCGCCGTTGGAGAAGCGCACCGCTTTGCCGATCTTCTTGGCGATCTCCACATCCGGCGTGTTGAGGTACACGTTGTAGGCCACCAGAAACTTGCGCGCTCCCACCACGGTCGCGCCCGCGGTCGCATGCAGCGCCGCTTCGCCAAAATCGGGCTTGCGCGCCGGATTAGTTTTCACCTCTTCGCGAATGCCTTCGAATTGTCCGCGACGCACGTTCTCCAGATTCTGCCGCTCCGGCGTCTGCGCCGCAGCTTCATACAGGTACACCGGAACCTTGTAACGTTTCCATATCTCTTCTCCGGCGCGCCGCGCGATGGCCACGCAGTCTTCCAGCGTGAGGCCTTCGATGGGAATGAACGGAATCACGTCGGCCGCGCCCAGACGCGGATGGGCTCCCGAGTGTTTGGTCAAGTCGATGAGTTCGGCGGCCTTGCCCACGCCGCGGATCGCCGCTTCGGCAACGTTCACGGGATCGCCAACCAGAGTTATCACGCAGCGGTTGTGGTCGGCATCCATCTCCCGGTCAAGCAGATAGACACCGTCCATCTTCATGGCTTCAATGATGGCATCGACTTTGGCCTTGTCGCGCCCTTCAGAAAAGTTCGGTACACATTCGACGAGTGCAGGCATAAGCATCAGGATAAAGCAACCCATGCCATTCCCGAAGCGCCAGGTAATTCGTCAGGGAATATCGTGATTGCGAAGGCCCTGGATGTAGCGGTCTTGCATCAAGGTGAGGCGGATGGGCAAGCCGGAACAGTTTGCCGAACCTGTTGCTGGCTCACCTTCGGCGGCGCGGCCTTCGTCGCTGGAATAACTCCCGCGGACCAGCGCCGTGGTAGATGGAATCTAGTTCGACGCCAGCACGTCGTCGTAATAGTTGATCACGGCACGCCGGGGAGTATCCTTCAGCCCATTCAGGGTGATGGCTTGATCGACGGTTGCGTTACCGATCATTCGCGGCGAGCCAATCCGCACCATACTACCGTTCGCCAGTTCCAGATAAACCGGTACCAGCATCCCAAAGTTTTTGTCCACTCCAGACTGGGTCAGCTTAAACTTCAGCGCCACGTCGCCAGTCGGAGACTTGTCGAAGGAATAATCGAAGGCATAGGTCGGCAGGGCCGTTCCGTACACATATTCCCTGAAAAACCAGGTCATTTTGTGATTGCCCTGCAGATCCATTTCCGGGCTCATGTGCTTTTCCACCATGGTTTCGAAATCTTCCGTGGTGGCAACAGAACCGCCGTAGGTGGTCACGAAATCGTGCATGGTTTCCTTAAAGCGCTCATCCCCATTCTTGCGGTCCCACATCATCTGCCGGACCATGTGCAGCACGTAGGCTCCCTTCGGATAAACCAGACGGCGGTAGTTATCGAAGCCTTCGCGGCTATTGGCGACTCGGGTTCCCATGACAAGCGGGCCAGCGTCGATTGCGCGAAATCCCTGAGCGTTCCGTTCTGTCAGCATGCGGCGCTCGTCATTCCAGAACTTGATGTACTTTTGCGGCTCCTTGGCATACACGAACTGCAGATACATCGAGGCCGACATATCGGCGAAGCCTTCGCTCATCCACTGGTCGCGATAAGAGTTAAAACCCACCGCATGTCCCCACCACTGATGCGCTACCTCATGCGGCGCGACGACCATGAAATATCCGTAAGGGTCATCGGCATAACTCGGATAGAGGTTGCGCATGATGTTGCCCAGAGCGTGGCGCGTGGTCGTGTCGAAAAGGTAGGTCATGGGCAGATACACCAATCCGGGCCACGACTGCCCAAAGTTGGTCGCCGTCTGTTGTGTAATCTCCAGGCGCTTGTAGGCAATAGGGCCGAAGAAATCGGAATAAATCTTGACCGCAACTTCTGCTTCGGCCAGGGCTCTCTTGCTGAGATCGACCGTACTCATATTGCCCAGGGCCCCGCCCACCGCTCGCTGGACTCCGTCATCGCCGCCGCCGACACCGTGAAGCATGCCAGTTTGAGTATTATTGGCCACGGATTGCAGACTTTGCACCCAAGCCGGCGGATCCTCGTTGGCATACGACAGGACCTCTATGGGCGGCTTATCTAGTTTGACGTCCTCCACCTTGAATCTGCCGAAATTGAAACCGGCAACGGCCAGAGGAATTTCGCTCTTCCACACAGAAACATTGTGGTCACCCTGGTTACCCTCGCTCACCAGATTTCCGGTGGCCGCCATCTTCATCCCTTTCGGGATGCGAAAAGTCAGATCGTAGTTCGTATATTCGCCGAAGCCTCCTGCCACGGCATTGGGATACCAGTCTTCGCGCGCGATCGGAAAATAGTTGCCGCCGCCCTGGTTGGTTACCGCCTCCTTGCCGTCATAGGTGGTCGTGATCGTATACTTCTCGCCCGCCTCAAGGGGCTTCGACAGCACTACCCAGAACTGAGGATCGTCTAGTTTGTCTTCCTGGACGAAGTTCAGCGGCTGCCCGCCGTCACCGGTAACGCTTTTCACCCGCAAAGTGGGGAATAAAGAAAACGGCACGACCCGCACTCCCGGCTTACGCGCAACGACGGTAGTTACGGCGTGCCCATTCAGGTGGCCGCTCTTCTCAATTTCGGTGTCCAGTTGCTGATGCTCAATGTGGATCACATTATTTTTCTGCGAACTCTTGGCCGTCCCGTCGGCATATTCGGAGCTATAGTGGAACGCTGCCCATATGCCTTCTTTGTGGTCCTCGTAGGTTTGTAACTCTATTTCTTCGGGATAAATATCAGGCACGCCATGAGGATCGATGACAAACAGCATTTTGTCGCTATATTTTTTGCCGCGTATCAATGCAATGAAGAAACCACCGGGCTGGGGACTCAGAACATCCTGCAGAATACGGCCATCCAGGTTGTAATGCAGCTTTTTGCGGGTGATGTGCTGGCTATCCGCCAGAAGTCCGGCATCACAGGCGGCAACGGAACCTGGTTTTCCTGCTTTCTTGATTTCATCGTAACTGCCGTCGGTGAATCGAAATACTACCCGGTTGAAACTTTCGCTGAACTCCGGTTCCCGGGTCAGGAGCGACAAGCTCCGTTCTTCGGCTGGAATTGGGGGCGTCAGCAGCAGTCTTCCTTCACCTACAAAGACAGCTCCCGTCACTTTTCCCTGAACGGCCGTGAGAAAGCACACCGTCCCCGAGTTCAGCTGAAAGGTTGCGGCATCGCGCTTGAGGGTGGCGTTACTTACACTGATCGCTTCGCTGCCGAGACTGATGTTCCGTAATTGCTGATACGCAGCGTCGGCGTTCGGCGACTGGTCGGCTACACTGGCAGAAATCGCCAATAAGACGAAGAGCAGACAAGTTGTGGCGCGCATGATAGCCCCAGAAATACACCCAGATTGAGGCGAGCGCAATACATGAAATCACCCGTCAATGGTAATAGGCAGTAAGAAAATCGGTCCCATAGCCATAAACGGGAAGGGATCACTTCCACAATTAAGCTATTAAGCAGGCAATTCGCCGGGGGACATGTCATCGACGTAACACCATATCCAAGTCTCACCGGGCTCGATGGAACGAATTAGAGGATGCTTTACCCTATGGAAGTGTTTGGTCGCGTGCTTATTTTTGGATGAATCGCAACAACCCACATGCCCGCATTCCAGACAAAGCCGCAGATGGACCCAGGTATCGCCCATCTTGACGCATTCCGGGCAAACATGAATGTCGGTCTGAGTGATCTTGATCTCATTGAGATGACTACAGGCTGCTGCCATTGGCTCCTCCAGTATTTTGGCGCTCTAGATTCTTGCGGTCCCACTTTCCCAGGTTAGCGGCCGCCTCATAGGTGCTCTGCAAGAACTCCATCAGGGCGGCTTTCGGCGAATCGGCACTTCGCACATCGTCATACATCAGCAAAAATTCCTTAATTTGTGGATGGTAAAAAGCGCTCTGAGGACGCACTGATTGGTTGGCAAAGCCCGCTGGCTCCGGAGCCGCGTAGGAATAAAACGCCGGGCCCTTGATATCGCCGCCACCCGCCCAGAACCCCGCACTGCTGACTTCATGCGAGTAGGCTTCTTGGGTAACATGATCGGCGCCCGGCCTTGGCGACGCCCGCCTTCCGGAAAACCGGGTCCCGCACAGGTCGAAGCTTCCCCAGAAGAAATGGACAGGACTCACCTTTCCCAGGAACGGCGCCCTGAAGTCCTTAAGGACGCTGTCAACCCACGTCAGGATGCGCCAAAATTTATGCGCGCTCGCCGCATCATAGGACGCGTGCACGGTGTCCTTTTCAAACGGAATCGGATTGGGAACTTCGCACGGCGTGGTCCAGATCTTTACCGGGACGCCCAAATCCGACAAAGCCGCCATGAACTCCCGATAAAACTCGGCGACGCTTTGCGGCTTCAAGGCCAGTTCGCGATGCTGTCCCTCACAAGTATCGATCAGCAGCTTGTGGTCGATGAAATCAAAGCTGACCTCAACCGTCCGATCACCGTACGGCATCGGCGAAGTTGTCATCCCCCGGGCGGTGACGTAAAGCGCCACATTCCACCAGTGATTGACCAGCGGGCAAAGCTCCAGCCGAACCTTGCCAACAATCTGCGTCCACATGTGCAACGTCGCCTGCGTGTCCTTCCACGACTCGAAAGGCAACGCCGGCAGATTGCGGGCGTCACTGGAATGCCCCTGCGCCGGATCCAACGTCATTCCCACCTCCCTGTTGGCTAACTACTTTACTCGATTTTCCCTGCCGGCATCGGTCGGTCCTTACCGGCTCGGCCGCCCTAACAAAAAACGCCGACCGCGTTTGCGATCGGCGCCTGGTTGAATCCGGATGGGCCTCAGGGCTGGTTGGCAACGAAGCCCATCTCATTTGCGAGCAGCATCTGCGAGAGTGCCGCAGCGCAACTCTACATTTACCTCTTGCCGGCTCCAAAGGTGAACATGTCCGTCAGGTCGCCGAGCGCGGGGCTGTTCGACGGAGCGTACGGATTGCTCACGCTGGGAATCGGGTTGGGCAGGTTATCGCGGCTGCGGTCTGTGATCGGCGGCAGTTGCCAGTTGTACTCGATGAACTTCAGGATCGAGACGTGGTCGTTGTACTGGTGCGAGATGCGGCCGGGGGTGGTGTAAGGCGAAACCAGGATCATCGGGATGCGGGTACCATCGCCAAAGTAATCCAGGTTCTGTACGTACCCGGAGTCATAGTAGCCGCCACCTTCATCGAAGGTGATGAAGATCGCGGTGGTCTGCCACAACGATGGATTGGCCTGCACCGCATCGACGATTTTCTTGGCGAAACCCTCGAACAGATCCAGCTTCGACGACGCCGGGTGACCATCAACAAATCCGCTCGGCTTCACATAAGACACAGCCGGAAGATTGCCGCTGGCGATATCGGCATACAGATTGGTGGTGTCTTGCAGGTGCGCCGTACGCACGCCTTCGTTGGTCATGATCGAGGTCGAATACTGGAAGAAGTTACAGATGTTGCAGTACTCGTCCAGCGGATTCTCGTCGTATTTGTCAGCCAGGTAGCGGTTCCACTGATCGCCGTAATACTTCCAGGAAACGTTGTACTGTAGCAATTCGTCGCCAATGTTGCGAACGCTCGACGGTGGAATCGTGAAGACGGTGTTGGCATTGTTGGGGTCGGTATAGGCGTTGCTGCCGTCACCGAAGTAGCCGGGGTTGTAGTTGTTCAGGATGTACCAATGTCCCGGAGCGCACTTCGGATCGACTTCGTAAGGCAGCGAGGCGAGATAGTTGAGTACCGGGAAGACGCCGGGGGCATCCGAATCGGAGCAGTTGCTATAAGATCCACCGCCGTACGAGGGCGAACCATAGGAGCCGCCGCCGTAACCGTCTTCCATGTACCAGTTATTTGTTCCTGGTTGCGCGTTGGGATTCTCGATCTCGTCGACAATTCCCTGGTTCTCGGTACCAATGCCGACCAACTGATTGTGTGGCGGTTGCAGCGGATGACCGTTGCCGTCGCTGAACCAGATCGCATCGCCGGTTCCCATCATGATGTGATTGGCGCCGGTGCCGCCCATCACGGCCTGATGGTAGTTGTCACTCATGGCGTAGTTATCGGCCAGAGACTTCAGATACGGCGCATCGCCCTGCGACACGTTGTAGAACGCCATCGAGGTCGCGCCTTCCTTCGTAGTCTCGTTATTGAAACCCTGAGGCTGCGGTTTACCGTTCGTTCCCGCGCCCACCGTTACTTCCACCCAGGGAAAGGTATCAGCCAGACAGCCGCTGGGATTGGCGATGGTGATGTAAGAGGCATTGCAATCCGATTCCTGCCACATCTGATAGAAGCGGTGCACCGGGCTGTTGTCATAAACGTCGTAAGGATGGGTCGTCGAATTTGTGAGTTGGAATGGTCCCGGGGGCAGATCAAAAACATTCGTGATGCGCGTATCAGGCGTGCCGCTCTGCAGGCCGGTGCCGCCGGTCAGCAGGTACTTGTAGTAGGTAAGCGCGAGCCCGTTCTCCGCCTGGAGTGCCTGGGGTATGGTCTGAAAGAACGGATTCGTCGGGCCGCCAACCAATGGCGTAGGCAGCACGGAATAGAGCGTTTTGCCGCCAGGGCTGACCTGGTAGCCGTCCCCTGCTCCGTCGGTCGCAGAATACTGGTTGGCAACCGCGTAGTTAGGTCCCGGCGTGCCGTCTTCGCGGACAATTCCTTCCGAAAGCAGGTTGTTGATCGTCTGGCCCTGGGTCGGCTGATAAGTGGCGAAGATGTGATCGAAGGTGCGGTTCTCACCAATGATCACGATGACGTGCTGAATGGGGGTTTGTGTTGAAGAGTGCTGGACGACCGCTGAAGGTGTCTCAGCGCTCATGGGCATGGTAGAACTCAGGAGCGCAAGCGCGCTGGCCACAGACGTAGCGCGCCACTTCTTGGGCGATAGATGCAGGGTCATACCTTCCTCCGAGAGAAAGGTACGGGTTTCGAACCTTATCGGGGTGAATGTCAGGTCAAAAGCGGGTGAAATGAATGTTGCAAAAGTCTTGCAGTAGCGTAATGTTTGCCTCGCAGCAACGTGCCAGATCGTGCGCTGCACGCGACGTCCTTTGCTTGACGTAATCAGGAAGAACTAAGGCGACAGTCGAACCCACAAAGACCCGCTCTAGAATCGCCCTCATTTGGACGGAATGTTGCTCGAATGAGGCAGGCGCTTTTATCTAGGACGCTTCTTCAGCCAGCTTTGCAGCCGGCTTTCGCGCCGGGGTCGTAGTGATGACAACTACGCTCACCAGCACCAGGATTGTCCCCAGTAAAGTTCGAGGGCCTACCGTCTCGCCACCCAGAAAATATCCCAACGCCACGGCAACCACGGGATTGACGTAGGCATAAGTACCAACCTTCGTCGGCGACTCGTGGTGGATGAGCCAGACGTAGGCAGTGAAGGCGATGATCGATCCGGCGACGACCAGGTAGGCGAGCGCCATCCAGGCTCCGCGCGAAACCGCCTGCGGATGAAATCCGCGAAACTCTCCAAGAGCGCCTGCAGTAATCAGTAGAAACACGCCTCCGCAAAGCATCTGCGCCCCCGAGCTCATAGGCTTGGACGACGGCAGCGGCAACTTGCGGGAAAGCGCGGAAGCTATTGACCAGCTCATCGCACCCACGATCAGTGCGACGGCTCCAGATGTATCGATGGGGACATCACCAAAGGTCAGCGAATGGCTCATCAGAACGGCCACACCACCGATGCCGATCAACAGCGCGAAGCCCAGCCGTGCCGTCAACTTCTGCGTGCGGAGGAAAAGAATTTCCGACAGCGCCATGAACAACGGGATGGTTGCCAGCATGACGGCGGCAATTCCCGAAGGCACGCGCTGCTCAGCCCAGAACAGAAGCCCATAGTCGAGAACAAATATTAGGACCGCCAGAATCGAGGCTGAAAGCCACTCGCGTGCCGATGGTGAAGTGGTTCCCCTGGCGCGCATCCAGGCGTAAAGAGCGCCGCCCGCCAGCAGGAAGCGCATCGCGGCCAGAAGAAAGGGAGGAACTTCGCTCACGCCGACGCGAATGGCAAGAAATGTCGATCCCCAAACAAAGTAGATAATGCCGAAGGCCAGCAGAACTTTCCAGGTAGATGGGCGACTGGCGAGATCCATCGCAGGCTCCGTGCGGGCGATTGCGAACTGCCCGTCGTACTGAATAGATCGCTACTTCGCCCCAGCCGACGCAGTTTTCCCTATCGGAAATCTTTATGACCGATAGAACTCTTGTTTATCGGCGACCATATCAGGGACGCCACCAAGCAAGCCCCATAAATGATTTGGGTTTGTGTCAGGGCCCGGCTTCAGCCGGGCCGAAAAAGCCGACAACGAGTTCGGGCTTTAGCCCCTGTGAGTCTCGTGCAGGGGCTTAAGCCCTCGCATTTGGTCTTCTTTTTTCGGCACGACTAAAAGTCGTGCCCTGATACAAACCCAAATTAGTCACGTCTGTTAACTTCGGGGCCGTTGGCTAGTAAAACGTCTACCAACTCTGCGCTTCCGTCACTTCGCCGGCGGCGGAGCGTACTTAATCCCCAACTGATCGAACAGGAAGCAGAACACATCGGCACTCTCTTCGATCCCCTCGTCCAGGGCGGTGCCAATTCCATGTCCGGCGTTCGACGAAGTCCGCAACAGGATGGGATGGGCCGAGCCGTTTGCCGCCTGCAGGCGCGCGGTCATCTTGCGCGAATTCATGGGATTCACGCGATGATCGTTCTCGCCAGTCAGAAGCAGGACTGCCGGATAGCTGGCGCCGTCTTGCACATGGTGAAACGGCGAATAGGCGTACAGGGCTTTGAACTGGTCCGGATCCTTGACCGTCCCAAATTCCGTGGTGTTGAAAGCGCCGTTGGGATCCTGCTCCACGCGCAGCATGTCGTAGATCCCAACATACGAAACTACTGCGCGAAACAGGTCGGGGCGTTGGGTCAGTGCAGCGCCCATCAGCAATCCGCCGTTGCTTCCTCCTATGATTGCCAGGTGTGCGGGGGATGTGTAGTTGTGCTGAATAAGATATTCGGCACAGGCAATGAAGTCGTCAAATACATTTTGCTTGTGCGTGAGGTTCCCTGCCCGGTGCCACTCTTCGCCGTATTCGCCGCCGCCGCGCAGGTTGGCAACTGCGTACACCCCTCCCTGGTCCAGCCACATGCGTCCGAATGACCCTAGAAAGCCTGGCGTCATGCTGATGGCATAGCCGCCGTAGCCTTCCAGCAGCGTGGGATTTTTGCCGTCCAGCTTCGCGTTCTTACGCCGGATGATGTTGACTGGTACCCGGGTGCCGTCTTTGGAAATGGCAAACTCGCGCACGACTTCGGTGTCGTCAAACTTGATCGGTGAGCTGGCGGAGATCGCCGTTCGTTCCGACTTCCCTTTCGAGGCATCATAGCTGTACCACGCAGCAGGTTCGAGGTAGGAAGACACTTGGTACAACACGTTGTCGCTCTCGGTGTGGGCAATCTCTCTCACATCGGAGACAGCAGGCGTGGGCAGAGTGCCCATCTGGTGACCCTGATGATCGAAGATGCGCACGCGCGAGGGTCCACCGACCATTTCGTGCACGTAAAGCCGATCAGCCGCCGGCAGGATATCGTCTATCGAAGCCCGAGCGTTGTCGCTGGCCCCGATACCTGAGCTTTGCGGCACGATGAGTTGTGCTTTCGACAGAGCGAGATCGGCAAGCGGCAGCCGCAAGACCTTGCCCCGAGGAGCGTCTTTGTGCGAGAGCAGATACAAAGCGGCGTCACCGTTGGTGCCCAGCTTGGCCAAGACGATCGCGCCTTCAAAATGCGTGACCTGTATCCACTGGCCGGATGAATTCATCAGGTAGTGCGCGAACTCACCACCGTCCCCGTTTGCTACCGACGCCAGCAGCCACAGCCCGTCATCGCTGGATTGCAACTTCACCTCGGCGATGCGGGGAAAATCCTTGCCGATGACGTAGGTGTCCTCGCTGCTGTTGGTACCCAGCTTGTGAAAGTAAACTTGCTGGTAGAAGTTTGCGTCGTCTGCCGATCGCTCGTTTCCCTGCGGATAGCGGGTGTAATAGAAGCCGGTACCGTCTTTGTTCCAGTCGATACTGCCGCCGCCGGTGGCGAAGTTCACGCGCGGAACAGAATCCGCCAATTCTTTCCCGGTTGCGACTTCAAACACGTGCGCCGTGCCATCTTCAGACCCACCCTCCGAGAGCGAAACCGCGACCAGCTTGCCATCCAGCGATGGGACATAGAAATCAAGGGCTACCGAACCACCTTTGCCCATGGCGTTAGGATCAACCACAATCTTCTCGCTAGCTGCCTTGTCGGGCGAAGGCAGCACCACCAGGAAGGCCTGCTGCTGAGGAGGTTGGTCTTTCATGGCAAACAAAACTCCGCCGCGCTCGTGCACGTCGAAATATTGTCCTGAGCCGGCAGTGATCAGTTGCCGCAGTTGCTGCTTGACAGCCGCTCGCGCCGGCAGATGATCGAGATATTCGCGAGTGCGAGCGTTCTCTGCCGCGCTCCATTTCTTGACGGCCGGATCATTCCAATCCTCCAGCCAACGATAATCATCTACTATCTTGACGCCCTGATAAGTGTCGGTCACCGGATGCCGCGGCGTCGCGGGCGGGGCAGGCAGACTGGGTCCCTGGGCAAGAGCGAAAACCGCCAGCAGAACCGTAGTACATAGTAAAGTGAAACGATACGAGTTGAGCCGGGCCTTCATGGAGCGCCTTTCTGGTTTGGACATAACGGGTGCGGCCAAGAATTATATCCCGACCCTCAAAGCCGCCCTTGCGCGGCCTACCAAAGGGCTTTTGCCGCGGCCTCCATGTAATTTTGGCCTGCATCTATATAAAAACAACGCGCGAAACACCTCGTCAACTCTTGGGTTTACAGATATGACAGACACGAAGGTGATTGCGTGCTGCGTTAGCAGGAAGTTCGCCTCGTTTAAGCGTTGCAGGGTTGAGGCGATAGGAGATTCAAAATGAGATCACGGCGGCGGTTTGGATGCATGTTCGCAGCGCTGCTGTTAGTTAGCGTGCTGGCAGTATCGGTCTTTGCGCAAGATCAAGACGGTGCTCCGCCACAGGCTAATGTTCCCGTTCAACAGGGCGACCCTGGACAGGGTATGCCGCAGGCGCAACAGGGATACCCTGGACAGGGCGCCCAACAGCCTCAACAGCAGGACCCTCCGGGTCGAGTAGCCCGCGTACAGTACATGACGGGCCAGGTATCGATGCAGCCGGGCGGAGTGAATGACTGGGTCGCGGCCGACATGAATCGCCCGCTCACCACCGCTGACCGCGTCTGGACCGACAAGGATTCCCGTGCCGAGTTGAACGTCGGCGACGGCTTCCTGCGCATGAACTCAGAGACCAGCGTGACGTTGACCAACGTGAGCGACCAAACTGTCCAGGTCGAATTGGATCAGGGCACCGTGAGCCTGACAGTGCGCCATCTGGAACCAGGCGAGGTCTATGAGATCGATACCCCAAACTATGCCTTCACTGTCATGAAGACGGGTGTCTACCGTTTCGACGTATATCCCAATCAGGATGAGAGCTGGGTAACAGTTCGCAGCGGATACGGCCAGGCGACCGGCAAAGGTGCGGCAGTTCGCGTGAACTCCGACATGCAGGTTCGTTTCCGTGGCGACAATTCGCTGCAGCATACGGCCTACGCCGCTCCTGCCCGTGATGGTTTCGAGGATTGGGCTCAGGTGCGCGACAAGAGGTTGCAAGACTCGGTCTCGGCGCGCTACGTTTCGCCTGGCGTAATTGGCTATCAGGACCTTGACGCCTACGGCAACTGGGTACAGGCTCCGAACTACGGCGCCGTATGGGTCCCTAGTTCCGTGCCGGCGGGATGGGCACCATACCGCTTTGGCCACTGGGCGTGGATTGCTCCCTGGGGCTGGACGTGGGTTGATGACGCTCCGTGGGGATTTGCTCCCTTCCACTATGGCCGCTGGGTGTCTTACGGCGGCGGTTGGGGATGGGCGCCTGGTCCTTATGGCGGCTACTGGAATCCCTATTACGCTCCGGCGCTCGTCGGCTGGATTGGCGGACCCGGATTCGGCATCGGCTTTGGCTTCGGTGGAGGCTGGGGCTTTGGCGTCGGCATCGGATTCGGCTGGTACCCGCTGGGCTGGGGTCAACCGTACTATCCGCGTTATTGCGGCTGGGGACACGGTGGCTGGTACCGCGGTGGCGGCTATGTCAGCAATGCCTACTTCCGCAACGTCAACATTACAAATACGCGCATTAACAACATCAACAATGTTACGAACAACTACTACCACAACAATCTGGGCAATGTCCGTAACACGGATGCGGTGATGAGAAATGGCGTGACTTCGGCACCCAAGTCAGCCTTCACTACCGGAGCAGCTGTCAACAAGGTTGGAGGAGCAGTGCCGGCCTCCGCGATTGGCAAAGGTCAGGTCATGAGCACGGCCAACGTCAGCCCGACCAAGTCATCCGTTCTGGGTGGACAAACACCGCGCACCACTGGTGTTCCATCGGCGTCCGCCAGCAGCCGCAGCGTCGTAACCAAGGCTCAGCCTCCCGCAGGCCCGGCGAAGTTCTCGGGCAACGAGACGGCTTCAGCTCACGCCAACAGCGCGCCTCCGGCCAATCATGGCGTGACTAGCGCGGGAGCTTCGCATGGCACAACGGTGAATGCAGGTGCGGCGCAAAGTGCTTCGCACATGCAGTCTGCCGGCAACAATCAGGTTGCCCGTGCGACCGCTCCGAGTAATCCGGCCGGTGGGAGCGGACACTATGTGCCGCGTCCGCCTTCGGCTGGCGGAACGGCGACGGCCAACCACGGTCTGAGTTCTTCGGCGACGAACACCCAGGGATCGTCAGCCCACAATGTACCGCGCCCGCCGGCCAGCAACGACAGTTTCGCGCACTCGAACGGCAGCACGGCTAATAACCATACAACCGGCAGCGTGGCGCAAAGCAATTCTGCCGCAGCCAACAACCAGCACTACGGTGCGAATAGGTCGGCATCACAGTCGCAGTCGTCTCCGCCGGCTCATTCTTCGGCAACGCCGCAATCGCATCAAGCGGCTCCGTCGAACAGCGGATCGCACAGCAGCAGTTCGTCAAGTCAGCGTTCGGCAATGTCGGCTCCTCGACCGCCTTCCAGCTATTCGTATCACGCCGCTCCAGCCTACTCCGGATCTTCGTCGTCCTACGGAGCCCGCGGTGGTAGCAGCTACGGTGCGAGCAGCCGCTCCTACCCAAGCTCCAGCTACGGAGCGGGAAGCCGTAGTTCTTATCCGAGTTCGAGTTACGGCTCAGGTCGCTCCTATGGCTCGTCGCCGAGCTATTCGGCCAGCCGCAGCTATAGCTCCAGCCCAATGTACTCGGCGCCCCGATCCTCGGGCGCGTCCAGCGGCGGTGGATATCACGCTCCTAGCAGTAGCGGCGGCTCTCATGGCGGTGGCGGTGGGGGACACGCAGGCGGAGGACACGGTCGCTAAGAGTTAACAGCGAATCAACTTGCAAGCTTGGGCGGCCCGCAACGGCCGCCCGTTTTTTCTCTCTTGTCCAGGACAGTCTGTGCCGTTCGTACGCGTCATTTGTGACGACTGAACATTCCCGGACGTGACAGCAGCTTATAATCGAAGCGTGACCTATTCCGTAGTCAAGAAGGTAGCCGAGGCCAATTTTCCCACCCGCTGGGGACAGTTCCGGATCTACGGGTTTGAAGAAGAGCTGGGAAGCCCTGTCAATGGTGGCTCGTCAGCCGGCGCTAACGGCCGGGGTAAGACCGAGCCCCGCAAAGAAGCGGCAATTGCTCTCGTCATGGGCGACATCCACACGTCCGCTCCCCTGGTTCGCATTCACTCACAATGCCTTACCGGAGATGTCTTCCATTCCATGCGCTGTGACTGCCGGCAGCAGCTTGAGCTGGCGCTCTCGCTGATTACCGAAGCTGGCGCCGGCATTCTTATCTATGAGCAACAAGAGGGCCGCGGCATCGGATTGATGGCGAAATTGCAGGCTTATGAGCTGCAGGACAAAGGCCTCGACACGGTTGAAGCCAACAATGAGCTTGGATACGATAACGACTACCGCCAATACAAGCTTCCCGCCGAAATGCTGCGGCAGCTAGGCGTCAAGGAAGTCCGCCTCATCTCCAACAATCCCGATAAAGTCGCTGCCTTGGAGAATGCCGGAATCAAGGTGGTCGAGCGCGTCTCCGCCGAGGTCGAAGTCTACGAGCACTCCGAAGCTTACCTGCGGACCAAGAAAGAAAAAATGGGGCATCTGTTCACCAGTTGGTAGCGCCCCGCAGTGGCGAGTTCAGGATGCTTCCGCTATAACCTGTTCCAACAGCTTACGATTCTTCACTGGCAGGTTTTCCAGCGCTGCTCGCGCCAGCGCGACATAAACTCGCCTCGCCTCGGGCAACTTCCTAAGCTCTTCCAGATGCTTCCGTACAGTCGCGGCATCTCCGCGGACGATGGGTCCGCTGAACGCCGATGCCGCGTCGTGCTTCAGATAGTTGTGCAGCGTCTGCCATAGCAGAGGCACCATGATGGGCTTGATGTCCCGCTTGCGGATACCAGCCGCTGAGGCCACCTGCTCCAGCGAAGCCATCAACGCGATCACCAGCGGCGAGGCGAAGCTGCCGAAGACGTGATACAGCACCTTGTTTTGTTTCTTGAGCGAGAACGCATCTCCTCCGAGGCGCTCCACAATCGACTTGGCCACCCGCACTGCAGCTGCATCTCCTTCCACCGCGAAGGCCACCCCCGCCATTTTCGGAACTGCTCCGCGAACGAAGGTCATCATGGGATGCACTGACGCCACTCGCGCTCCCTGCTCGCGCAAAGGCGCAAGCTCATCGCTGGTAAGCGCGCCGCTGGAATGAAACACGACTTTACCTTTCCAACTCTGCGACCGCGCCAGGATTCGCGCCACGCCTGCAATGGTGTCGTCGGGAACGGTAATCCAGACCACATCCGTATCGATCACACCCTTCCCCAGTTCTACAGCTCGCGCTCCCAGCTTGCTTGCCAAAGCCTTGGTCGCTTTGGATTTCAGACTCTTCTCGCGCACGACAATGGCGTTCACTCCGTGGCCGGCCGACAACAGCGTGAGAGCCAACGCCGTGCCGAGGTTACCCGGCCCGACGATGCTGATCGTCGGCAATGCATCAGAATGCTTTTGCTGTGGCACGGCGGGCAGAATAGCAGATCGCGGGAGTCGATTGCTCTGGTTGGCATTGCATAACCGAATATCAGCAGGTTTGGGCAACGCGATGCGAAGCGCGGCGGAATTGCAACCTACCGCTGCCTTACTATTGTTGATATGCCAGCAAAGAAGAAATCCGCCAAGCTCCCCAAACCTGGTCTGCCTGCACAACAGCTCGATGCCAGGCGCAAACGCCGGTTGAAGGTCCTAGAGTCGAAAGTGGTTTACAAGGGCCCAGTCTTCAAAGTTGCTTCTGATCGGGTTACGGAACCGAATGGCGTCACCGCCCGCCGCGACGTCGTCCAACATCCCGGGTCCGTGGTCATTCTCGCCATCGACAACAGCCACGCCGGGCCGCTCGTCTTGCTGGAGCGGCAATACCGCTATGCGGCTCAGGATTTCTTGTGGGAATTGCCGGCAGGCAGCCTCGATCCACATGAGAACGCTTTGGCCGGCGCCAAGCGAGAATTGCTGGAAGAGACCGGCTACCGGGCAAAGAAGTGGAGCCGAGCCTTGTATTTTTATCCCAGCCCAGGATTTCTTAGCGAAACGATGTCTGTTTACCTCGCCCAGGACTTGACGGCCGGCGAAGCTCATCCTGAAGAGGACGAAGTTCTGGAATGCAGGATGACGCCCTTACCTCAAGCCATCGACATGGTGCTGTCCGGCAAAATTCGCGACGGCAAGACCATCGCGGGAGTGCTTTGGCTGGCCGAGTCGCTAAGGCACGTTTGATGACAATGCTGTCGAAAAACCCAATAAAAATGCGGGGCTGGCATGTATACTCTATTGACAACACCACGAAACGGTAGCACACTTGAGATACGCAGTTCAACAGGCCCGTTCCACCGTGCCATTCTGGGAAAAAGTCCTCTCAGGACTCTGGCTTCTGGCTCAACCTGATTGACTCAATTTAAGACCGGCATCCTCGGGGTGGGGATGCTGATGGGCTTTGCCCGGAGGAAGAAAGAACGTGAGAATGAAAGGAACCGTAAAGTGGTTCAATAACGCAAAAGGCTTCGGCTTCATCGGCCGTGAGGATGGCAGCTCAGATGTATTTGTGCATTACAGCGCGATCAACATCGAAGGGTACAAGAGTTTGCAGGAAGGCGATCAGGTTGAATTCGAGATCGTCGATGGTCAGAAAGGCCCTCAAGCCGGCAACGTCACCAGAGTCCAATAAAACTGCCTCGCTCTAATTGAGAAAGCCCAGCTGCCAGGCTGGGCTTTTGTTTTGGAAGCCGCTAGGAAGACGAAGTCTGCGGTTCCTTATGCTATGCCCTGTTCACAACGATAATCACAGACAGATCACTTAAGAACCGGCTAACCTGCGCACTGTGGCAGTTTGGAAACTGTCAGATTGGCATCTGCGCGGCAGGTCGGGTTGCGTGAGAATTCTGTGCGAGGAAGAAATGGGCAAGCTATGGATCAGAATTTCGCTGGTCGTGGCAGTTGCTTTCGCCCTCACCCTCGCAAACCCTGGCATCTGGCCCGGCCATTGGATCACCGCCTTCATAAGCGGTCACGTAAACATCTACCTCTGGGCGTGGGCTGATGCGTTCAAGGATCCGCAGGTCGTCTGGCGATGGCTGGAAATTGCCCTCAACACGCTTTTCTACAGTGGCCTGTTCTGGCTGGTTCTGAGGTTTGTAACCCGGCAGCTCGAATTGTGGAGGTGCGGCCTCGCGACTTACATAATCAGCTTTTTCCTTCCGGCGGTGTGGTGGGACGCCGGGTATCATCCGGGTTGGGTGTGCGCTTTATTGGCGCTGTTCGTATGGAAGGATAACTTTCCTGGCGCTAATGCCAGCCACAACCTGGGCGTAAAACTCACCCTCTTCGGCGGACTAATCAACCTTCTGGCCGTTGCCTACTTCCTGCTCAGAATCTTCGGACAAACTCCTCGCTCACAAAGGGCGGCTGCATGGGCAATCCTGGGGTGCATGCCACCGATGTGGATTTCTCTTTACCTGATCGGTGCAATCCCGTCGATAGGACATGTGATATGGATTGCCGGGCTTCTGCTGATGGTCTTCGACGACATCCGGGGATTCAAAACCGGGGAAGTGCTTCAACGGCTGGCATTCCTCATCTGCGGCCTGTCGACTTTTCCGATCGCTCGGTTGTACAGCTCGCTTCAGCAGGCGGCACCGATGGAGTCCTTGTCGTTGTTCGCCTATGTGCTGCCGGTTGCGGGAGTGCTTACACTTTACGTGGCTCTGGCACCAGACGGATGGCTTCCTCACGCGGACGGGGTACGCAGTTCCGGCTCGAAATTTCTGCTTGCTTTTGCTCTCGCTGGATTGTCGATCGTGACGGTCTTCCGCTTTCTTCCACCTGCCGCTTTTCAGCGGGTCGAACTCGTATATTCACTTTGTCCTGCATGCGTGCAGACGACTAGCTCGCTTTACGCCGTCGCCCCTCTGAATGGTCTTGTTTTCGGCGCAATTGGCGGCGTAGTCGGCACCGTGGTTGGCATCGCTCGCCGACAACTGGCGTAACATCTCCCTATCCACAAGCGATCCGATCATGTCAGACCACAGAATTGTAATTCGCCGAGCGACCATGGCCGACGCTCGCGGAATTCTGGAGTGTCTTGCTTCGGCTTTTGAACCCTATCGCGCCAGCTATACTCCAGGCGCTTACCTCGACACCGTGCTCACGGCGGAAACGATCGCGCAGCGGCTCAACTCGATGCAGGTTTTTGTTGCGGCGACAGCGGACGATCAGGTCGCTGGCACGATCGCGTGTTCGTTGTCTGAGTTTGGCGAAGGTCATCTGCGCGGCATGGCTGTGGTGCCGGAATGGCAAGGCCGGGGGATCGCGGGAAAGCTGTTAGAGGCCGCCGAAGCCGAACTCCTAAGCCGAGGTTGCTCACGCATCACCTTGGACACGACAGAGCCGCTACAGCGCGCGATGCAATTCTATGGAAACAACGGCTATCGCCGCTCTGGCACGATCACTGACTTTTTCGGAATGCCGCTGCACGAGTACGTGAAGGACCTGCGCCGTACGTGACGCCGGCTCCGGTCGTTGAAAAGGAGCGTTAACGCGGACCTGAAGGTCCGCTCTACCTGAGCTTAGCGACTCCAACAACCCGAGCCTAGCGATTCGCACTACGAAATTGCAATGGACGAAAAGCGAAAGGCGAACAGCGAACAGCGGCCTTTCTACGCTCCGCAGCACTTCTTGTACTTCTTGCCGCTGCCACAGGGGCAAGGATCGTTGCGGCCAACCTTATCGCCTCGCACCACCTGCTGTACGGTAGCAGCCTCGCCCGCTCCGGCCATACGGGCCTGCTCCAGTTCGCGACGCTTGCGCCGTTGGAAAGCTTCTTCCATGTCGTCCATTGAGGTAGTCGGGCGGTTACGCCGATCGCCGGTGCTAAATGCCCCCACGGGCTCACCGTTGAAGTCGCCTACGGCAGTGACTCTGGGCGGGGCGGGTTGCGAAGGAGTTTCAATCACCTGCATCAGGTACAAGTACCGGACGGTTTCTTCCTCGAAGCGTTCCATCATGGCTTCGAACATGTCGAACGACTCACGCTTATACTCCACCAGCGGATCGTGCTGGCCGTAGCCGCGCAGGCCGATGCCTTCGCGCAGGTGGTCCATGCTGAGCAGGTGATCTTTCCACTGCTGGTCGAGCACGCTCAGCATGATGATGCGCTCGTGATGGCGCATGGCCTCCGGCCCGATCAACTGCTCCTTGGCGTCGTAGCGTTCTTTCAGTTTGTCGAAGATCGCGTCGCCAAGTTCTCCGCGATTGAGTTTCTCTGCGTCGACGCCTTCGGCCGCGATGTCGACGCCAAAGCGCGTGAAGATCTGGTTTTTCAGGCTCTTGATGTCCCAATCCTCGGCGCGGGTTTCTTTGCCCGCATACTTGTCGAGCAGGCCGCCGAGAATATCGCGGACGTAATCCTCAAGGATGAGTTCTTTCTGATCGATGCCTTCCAGCAGTTGCCGGCGTAATCCGTAGACCGCCTGGCGCTGCTTGTTCATCACGTCGTCGTATTCCAGCAAGTGTTTGCGGGCCTCAAAGTTCTGGCCTTCGACCGCTTTCTGCGCACCCTCGATACGCTTGGTGATCATCCTCGACTCGATCGGCACGCCCTCGTCCATGCCCAGCCGCTGCAGCAGATTTGAGATCCACTCTTTGGCGAAGATGCGCATCAGGTCGTCTTCGAGCGACAGATAGAAACGCGACGCTCCGGGATCCCCCTGACGGCCGGCGCGACCGCGCAACTGGTTGTCAATGCGGCGAGCTTCATGACGCTCGGTGCCGAAGATAAACAGGCCGCCAAGCCTGGTAACATCCTCGTGCTCGACGTCGGTGGATTCCTTGTAGCGCTGATAGATTTCGTTCCACTGCGCCGTATCGACTTTGTATTCCGTGCCGCCGTAGTAGAAGTAGGAAATCTTGGGATCGTCGGGCTTCGCCGACACCTCTCCGGCCACCGCCTTCAACGGCTGCGCCAAACCTTTCTTCAGGCACTCCTGTTTGGCCATGAATTCGGGATTGCCGCCGAGCAAAATATCAGTACCGCGGCCAGCCATGTTGGTGGCGATGGTGATTGCGCCCTTGCGGCCCGCCTGCGCCACAATCTCGGCTTCCTTCTCGTGATACTTGGCGTTCAGGACGACGTGCCGAATGCCTTTCTTCTTCAGCAGATCGGAAAGCCGCTCCGACTTCTCTACCGAAGTGGTGCCGACCAGCACGGGTTGTCCGGTTTCGGCCAGCCTCTGAATCTCGTCGGCCGCTGCGAAGTACTTTTCCTTTTCGGTTCGATATACGACATCGGAGTTCTCAATGCGCAGCAAAGGCTTGTTGGTCGGGATAACCACGACTTCGAGTTTATAAATCTTGTCGAATTCGGCGGCTTCCGTCTCGGCTGTACCGGTCATGCCGGCCAGCTTCTTGTACATGCGGAAATAATTCTGGAAGGTAACGGTAGCAAGCGTCTGGTTCTCGCGCTCGATCTTCACGTTCTCTTTGGCTTCCACGGCCTGGTGCAGCCCGTCAGACCAGCGGCGGCCCGGCATCAGGCGGCCGGTGAATTCGTCCACGATCAGGACTTCGCCATCCTTCACCACATACTCGACATCGCGCCGATAGAGCGTGTGCGCCTTGATGCCCGTTTCGACGTGGTGCTTCAGGTCCCAGTTCTCCGGATCGGCGATATTGCCGATGCCCAGCAAGCGCTCGACCTTCTCCCACCCCACGTCCGTAACCGTGATGGTGCGGTGCTTTTCGTCGACCACGAAGTCGCCGGTGAGGACCTTGTCCTCGCCCATGCCCTTCTCGATCTCTTCACCCAGCTCCAGTTGCGGGATAATGCGATTGACCTTGTAATACTTGTCGGTCGACTCCTCGCTCTGTCCGCTGATGATGAGCGGCGTACGCGCTTCGTCGATCAGGATCGAATCCACTTCGTCGACGATGGAGTAGTTGTGCCCGCGCTGCACGCAGTCGTTCAAGTCGAACTTCATGTTGTCGCGCAGGTAGTCGAAGCCGAATTCGTTGTTGGTTCCGTACGTGACGTCGGCAGCGTAGGCTTCGCGCCGCTGGCCATCATCCAGATCGTGAACGATGACGCCAACGCTCAGTCCCAGGAAGGTGTAGAGCTTGCCCATCCACTCCGAGTCACGCTTGGCCAGGTAATCGTTCACCGTAATCACGTGAACCCCGCGACCGGACAACGCGTTCAGATATACCGGCAGAGTAGCCACCAGGGTCTTACCTTCACCGGTCTTCATTTCGGCGATTTTGCCCTGATGCAGCACAATGCCGCCCACCATTTGCATATCGAAGTGGCGCATCTGCAACACGCGCCAGCCTGCCTCGCGAACCACGGCGAACGCCTCGGGCAGAATCTCATCGAGAACCGCCTTCAGCGCCTGGTTTTTTTCGTCCGCATCTTCGATGGCGTCCACGCGCTGCCGAATGATCTGGCGGAACTCTTCAGTCTTGGCCCGCAGCTGATCGTCGGTAAGCGGCTTAATTCCGGCTTCGAGCGCACTGATGCGCTCTACCAGCGGCATAATCCGCTTGATCTCGCGTTCGTTACTCGTGCCAAAGATCTTGGCTGCAACTTTATTGAACAATGCTGTATCCCTTGCAGGGCGGTCAGTTAGGACTCCAAGTCAGAACGGAAATTCTCCCCGACCGCTACACTCCACCCCATTAGAAGGCTACCACATTGGATGCCCGCCGACCGACAGAGTCGCAGCTCAGAACCCGTTGCGGATGTTACAGTTCGAGACTTCCGGTAAACTAGAGTGTTGTGCGCATCCTCACCCGCTACATCTTGAAGGAGGTCAGCTCGCACGCTCTGCTTGGCGTGGCGCTTTTCACCTTCATCATCTTCATGCGAGACCTGGGACGCCTGCTGGAGTTGATTGTCCGCAACAGCGCTCCTGTGCCCAGTGTTGCAGAGATCTTCTTTTACACGCTGCCGGCGACGTTCACCATTACCTTGCCCATGGGTGTGCTGGTAGGCATCCTGGTCGGTCTTAGCCGTCTGGCTGCCGACAGCGAAGTCACCGCGATTCGTGCCAGCGGCATGGGCGTGGGAATGTTCGTCCGATCGATTTCCATCTTCGCGATCGGAGCGCTGCTGCTGGGCCTGTTCAACAGCATCATCGTGGCGCCTAAGTCGGCGATTGCGCTCGATCATCTGCAGGACCACTTGAAATCGTCGCAAGCGTCATTCGAGGTCCAACCTCGCGTATTCTACGAGGACTTCAAGAACATCGTCCTGTACGTGGAGGACGCGATTCCCTCCAATGGCAAGGCGCTGTGGCGAGGGATATTTCTGGCCGATGTCAGCGATCCCGCGTCTCCCAAGATCACCTTGGCGCAGCGCGGCGCCCTGATCAGCGATTCGCCCGATAAGCTGCGCTTTCACTTGGAAGACGGCACCCAGCAGGAAATCGTACCCAAGACCGTCGATCAGTACTCCATCACCACCTTCGACAATACTGAGATCCCGATCGACGTACCGACCAACGACGAGCGCCCTCACGACCTTCTTCCTGTGCCGGAATTAAGTCTGCACGGCCTGCTTGCCAATGCCACGCGCGAGCGGCAGGCTGCGGAAACCGTCAAGCAATCCGATACGGGCACCTACAATTACGACCTCATCAAGGCGCGGTATTACGAGATTGAATTCCATCGCCGGTTCGCCCTGCCCACTGCTTGCCTGGTACTGGCCATGGTGGGTATTCCCCTGGGATTGTCGGCGCGCAAAGGCGGCAAGAGCACCGGCTTCGTCCTGACCATCCTGCTGGTCGTGGTGTACTACTTTTTCTCCATGATCGGAGTACAGATGGCGCGTCAGGGAAAAATGTCTCCCTGGTTCGGCGCCTGGATGGGGAACATCTTTTTCTTCGTTTGCGGTCTGATCCTGCTGTGGCGAGTAGATCGCATGCCGATCGAGATTGCCAATCTCACCGCGGGATGGAAATTGCTGCTGCAGAAACTGCAGTCCATTGGAGCCCGGCGGCGACAATCCGCCAGTGCGCGCGTCTCGGGCGAATCGTCGCAACACAGGCGCCGCTTCAGCGCGCGCTTTCCCTTGATTCTCGATGACATGATCCTGCGCGATTTCGCGTTGTATCTGAGCTTGATCATGGCCACGTTCCTGGTTCTCGCGCTGGTCTTCACCTTCTTCGAGTTGCTCACCGACATCGTGCGCAACAAAGTGCCCGTAGTGATGCTGGCGGAGTACCTGTGGAACCTCAGCCCCTCGCTGATCTACCTGATGGCCCCCATGGCCGTTCTGCTGGCCGTGCTTATCACCTTCGGCCTGATGGACAAATCCAGTGAGTTGATCGCGATGAAGGCCTCGGGGTTCAGCATCTACCGTGCCACACTCCCGGTCATTGTCGTCAGTGCGTTGTTCGCCGTCGGATTATTTACATTCGACCAGCTTTACATCCCGCACACCAATCGCCAGCAGGAAATTCTGCGCAACGAAATCAAAGGCAAGCCGCCGCAAACCTATCTGCAGGCCGATCGCAAATGGATTTTCGGGCAAAGCCACGAGATCTACTACTACCGGCTATTCGATCCGGATCTCAACTCTTTCGGCGGAATCTCGATCTTCGAGTTCGATCCTAATACGTTTCAGCTCACGCGCCGCATTCATGCCGAGCATGCGCACTGGGAAAATCATCTGCAGAAGTGGGTATTCGAACAAGGTTGGGTGCGGACCTTGCATGGCGCGTCCATTCAAGATTTCCGGACCTTTGATGTTGCCACCTTCAACGAGTTGCATGAAGATCCCAGCTACTTCAAGAAGGAAGTGAAGCAGTCGTCGGAGATGAACTACGACGAACTGCGCAAGTACATTGATGACTTGCAGCAGAGTGGATTCGACACAGTGCGGCTCAAGGTGCAGTTGCAGAAGAAGATCGCTTTCCCTCTGATCACGCTGGTGATGGCCGTTTTGGCGATTCCTTTTGCCGCCAACGGACGTCGCGGCGGTGCGCTGGTCGGGGTTGCAGTCGCCCTGGCGATTGCCGTCGTCTACTGGGTAACCTCGGGTTTGTTCGAAGCCATGGGCGCGGCTAACCAGCTGCCGGCGATGATGGCAGCCTGGGCGCCGGATTTCATTTTTGCTCTGGCGGGCGGATACTTATTGTTGCGCGTGCCGACGTAGGCGCAGTCAGCCTTCAGCTATGAGGCGTCAGCTTTTAGCTGAGTTCACCGGTGGAAGGGCTTTGCTTTAGCCATGCCGTAAGGATCGTTCTCAGACTGAGCTTTAGCTCTAGCTCGCACGCGAGATGATCCTCTGGCCACCCGGCCCAATTCGAATCGACGGGGGCGAAGCATCATCTAACCAAGTTCCAAAGCTGACGGCTGATAGCTGACAGCTTATAACTATGTTCAAGAACCTGAGCCCGTTGTTTCCGTATCTTCGCAAGTACCGCTCGACTTTCATCATCGGCGGCTTGTGCGTCCTGTGCAATAACGGGATCTGGATACTCTTCCCTCTGATCATTCGCCGGGCGATCGACGACCTCAACCTTGGGGTAACCCGCCATAAGCTGCTCACGTATTCCCTCCTGTTGCTGGCCGTGGCCGGGGTCAAAGCAATCTTTCAATACCTGACGCGCTGGATCCTGATTGGCATCTCCCGCGAAATCGAATTCGATCTGCGCAACGATCTGTTCGCTCATCTGGAACGGCTCTCCTACAGCTTTTATCAGCGGACGCGAACCGGCGACATCATGGCCCGCGCCACCAACGATTTAAACGCGGTACGCATGCTGGTTGGTCCCGGCATCATGTACACCGCCAATACGATTGTCTTCACCGCCGGTGCGCTGATCTTCATGCTCAGCATCAGCCCCAGGCTGACGCTCTTCGCTTTCGCACCTTTACCTATCTTCAGCATTGTGGTGCAGTATTTCGGCGCGCGGATCCATGAGCGCTTCGAACGCATCCAGGCGATGTTTTCCGACATTTCCGCCCGGGCGCAGGAAAACTTTTCCGGCGCACGCCTGATTCGTGCCTATGTGCAGGAAGAAGCGGAAATCGAGAACTTCGAACGCGACAACACTGAGTACATCGGGCGCAGCCTGAAGCTGGTTCGGTTGATGGGAATGCTTTGGCCTACGCTGGAGACGCTACTCGGTGTTGCCGTCGTGATCGTCCTCTGGGTAGGCGGCCGCGAGGTCCTGCAGCATCGCATTACGGTTGGCAGTTTTGTGGCCTTCAATACCTACATGATGCAGCTGACTTGGCCGATCATCGCGCTGGGATGGGTCATCAATATCTTCCAGCGCGGCACCGCCTCGGTGCTCCGCATTCACAATATTTTGTCGGAACAACCCGAGATCACCGATTCTGGTGTAGGTGCCCCATCCTCGTCGCCCGCAGTTGGCGACAGGGTGGGTGCCACAATCCCCAGCGATGTTCAGGGGGATATCGAGTTTCGGAATCTTACCTTCCACTACGGCAACACGATCGTCGCGGCCGACCGGCGCAACGGTCGATCGCACGGCGACGAAGAAGTATTGAAAGGCGTGAGCCTGCACGTGCCCGCCGGTACCAGCCTGGCAATCGTGGGACCGACGGGATCGGGAAAGTCCACCTTGGTCTCTCTGATCCCGCGTATTTATGATGCTGAGCCGGGAACGGTGCTGATCGATGGCCGTCCCATCCGAGAGTTCCCGCTGGCCGTCTTGCGGCGCAACATTGGCTTTGTACCGCAGGAGACGTTTCTGTTTAGCGACACCATCCGCGACAACATCGCATTCGGTGCCGAGAACGCAACCGACGACGACATCCGGCGGGCTGCGGAAGCCGCTAACATCGCCGACGAGATCGAAAGCTTCCCCGATGGCTACAACACGCTGGTGGGAGAACGCGGCCTGACTCTCTCGGGCGGGCAAAAACAGCGGGCGGCGATTGCGCGCGCGGTCATCCGCAGCCCGCGCATCCTGATTCTGGATGACGCGCTGGCCAGCGTCGACACCCAGACCGAAGACCGCATTCTGAATCATCTGCGCGAGATCATGCGGGGACGCACTACCATCTTTATCTCGCATCGTGTATCGACCGTGCGAAATGCCGATCGCATTGCCGTGCTGCACGACGGCCAGATCGTGGAATACGGCACGCATGAAGAATTGATCGAGCGCGACGGCTACTACACCGAGTTGTACAACAAGCAGTTGCTGGAAGAGGAGTTGGAAACGGTGTGAGGTCTCAGGGCGCCCGGGGGGGTGGGATTGCAAGCGACCACCGCATTGCGCTGACAACCGATAACTGACAACTGCTATCATGTTCACCGACTCTCACTGCCATCTAGAAAATAAGCGCTTCGATTCTGACCGCGCCGACGTCTTCGCCCGCGCGCAGTTGGCCGGCGTCACCACCATGCTCGCAATCGGGAACGGCGACGGCCCGGGGACTGGCACGCTCGACTGCGCCATCAAACTTGCTCAGCAATATGATTGGGTTTACGCGACAGTAGGCATTCATCCGCATGAGGCAGAGCTCGCCAAGCCGGAGGACTTCGACGAACTGGAACGTCTGGCGCGGGATCCCAAGGTCATCGCCTGGGGCGAAATCGGGCTCGACTACTTTTACGATCACTCGCCTCGCGACATTCAGCAACGCGTCTTTGTTCAGCAGTTGGAGATGGCGCGAGCCGCCAAGTTGCCCATCATCATTCACTGCCGCCCATCCGACAACAGCGAGAACGCCTGGGACGACCTGCTGCGGCTGATTCGTGAGCATTGGGCTTCGACCGGACTGCGGGGCGTAATGCACTGCTTCACCGGCTCGCTCGATCACGCCCGCGGCGCGCTCGATCTCGGCTTCAATCTCTCCTTTGCCGGCAACATCACCTATCCCAAAGCGCAGAACATTCGCGACGCAGCAGAAATGGCGCCGCTGGACCGCATCTTCATCGAGACCGATTCGCCTTACCTGGCTCCAGTGCCACATCGCGGCAAACGCAATGAACCGGCCTTCGTCGTCGAAGTCGCCCGCCAGATCGCAACCTTGCGTGGGCTTTCCCACGAGGAGATTGGCGGCCAGACCTCACAGAATTTCTACAACTTTTTCGGACTCCCAAACTCTACTGAGGTACTGCCCTCTCCGGCCGAGTAGTTGACGCTTTACTCCGCTTTTGCGGCAGATTTCACATCTCTCTTGTTACACTGAGATTTATGGCTGAATCATTCGATGTTGTCAGTAAGGTCGACTTGCAAGAGGTTTCCAACGCCATTCAACAGGCGCTGAAGGAAATCCATACCCGTTACGACTTGAAGGACTCGAAAGTCCGACATCCATATGGACGAGAAGGAAGCGCTGGTGCTCACTTCCGCGGACGAGTTCAAGTTGAAGGCGGTGAACGATGTACTGCAAAGCAAGCTGGTGAAGCGCAGCGTGCCGCTGAAGGCCTTCACCTACGGCGCCATCGAACCGGCCGCGGGTTCGACCGTGCGCCAGCGCATTACCATGCAGCAGGGTATTCCTATCGAGAAGGCGCGCGAGATCGTCAAGGTCATCAAAAACTCGAAGCAGAAGGTGCAGGCTGCGATCCAGGGCGACCTGGTTCGCGTGAGCGGCAAGGATCGCGATACACTGCAGGAAATCATCGCGCTTCTGAAGCAGAGCGATTTCGGCATCGACATGCAGTTCACCAACTACCGATCCAACTGACGGGGCGAACACGTTTGAATACCGTAACCCGCAATGCCAAGGAAGTTTTTGACCTGTTGCACGACGACCTCTCGGCTATCGAGCGCGAGTTCGGACGCGACACGGTTTCCGGCGTGCGGGCCATTACTGAGATTGGCGAATACCTTCGCGCCGGCGGCGGCAAGCGGCTGCGCCCGGCCTTGCTCCTGCTTTCCTGCAAGCTGATGAACTACTCCGGCCACGGGGCCATCAAGCTGGGTGCGGTGGTCGAGATCATTCACACCGCAACCCTGGTTCACGATGACATCATCGACGAGGCCCAGACTCGCCGCGGCCGTCCCGCTGCTAACACTCAGTGGGGCAATTCGAAGTGCGTGCTCGCCGGCGACTGGCTCTATATGCAAGCCTTCAAGATCGCCGTCCAGGAACGCAATTTCCACATTCTCGACGCACTTATCGATCTGACTCAAGCGATGGTCGAAGGCGAACTGCTACAAATCGAGCGGCTGGGTAAGGCGATTTCGCTGGACGAGCACTTCGAACTGATCTTCCGCAAGACCGCGTGCCTGTTCTCGGTGTGCATGAAACTCGGTGGAATTCTCGCCGGAGCCAGCGACACTGACCAGCATCGGCTGGCTGAGTACGGCCGCAATCTCGGCATGGCGTTTCAGATTGTCGATGACGTGCTCGACCTGACCGCCTCGGAAGAAGTACTGGGCAAGCCCGTCGCCAGCGATCTGCGCGAGGGCAAAGCGACCATGGCAGTGCTGCACGCGCTGGAGCGCTGTACTCCGACAGAGCGTGAGACCATTCTGTCGGTCCTCAGCAATGGCGGATTCAACGGCATTACTCCGGCAGACATTGTCGCGATTTTGAATCGCAACGGCTCGATCGATGCCGCTTATTCCCTCGCCGTCGACTTTTCCAACAAAGCGCGCGAATCCATCTGCACTTTTCCCGATTCCGAGATCAAGCGCGTCCTGCTCTGGGTACCCGAGTTCGTGGTTCAACGGGAAAGCTAAGAACAGTGGTTAGCGGGCTGACGGCTGATAGCTGAGGGCTGACAGCTTGTTCTAGACTCTACCCATGGCCGCTCCGCAAGAAGTCGAAATCAAATTCCTCGTTCCTGATCTGAAGGCGCTGGAGAAGAAGTTGCGCGATCTCGGATTTCGCGAAGAAACGCCGTCTACCCACGAAATGAACACTCTGTACGATCTTCCGGGGCAAAAGCTGCGCCGCAAGGGCGAACTGCTGCGCCTGCGCGATTACGGCGGCAAGTGGAAGCTTACTCACAAGTCCAAAGCACTGGGAGGACGTCACAAGTCGCGTAGCGAACTTGAGACCGGTGTTTCTGACGGACATAAGATGGACGCGATCGTACGCGCTTTGGGTTTCTCCCCTTCGTTCGTGTATGAGAAGTTCCGTTCTGAGTGGACGGACGAGGAGGGCCAGGTTGTCCTCGATCACACTCCCATCGGCAACGTCGCTGAAATCGAAGGCAAGTCGCGCTGGATCGATCGCACGGCTCGCGCTCTGGGAATCGATGGCCAGCACTACATCACGAAATCATATGCTGAACTTTTCTTCGACTGGAAACGTAAAACTAAAAGCAAGGCGATGAACATGACGTTTCGCGAATGTGGAAAGACAGGGACGAGAAGTTAGTGGCTAGTTTTCGAATAAGAATTCGTCGAGCAAAATGCCAGAAGGAAAACTCAATCGTGGCGCTCGATGCAAAGTTCCGCGCGGAAGCCTGCGCCGGCTCCGGAGTTTAGACCTTGCCGGGCCTGAACCGGAGCCGGAAGCAGTGAAGAAAAAACTGAATGAACCGCGGCAATCTACCGCCGATACTCTTTAGGCTCCGGACCCTTCTCCAGAGTCTCGCGATCCCAGGTTAGCCCTTCCCGGGTGTAGTTCGCCATCTCAAAGTCCTGGGTCAACTCAAGCGCGTCCACCGGACAAGCATCTTCACATAGGCCGCAGAACATGCAGCGGCTTAGATCGTAGGTAAAGAACGTGAGTTCCTTGCGACGCGTTTTTTCGTTGCGTTCGCTGCCGACAATGATTAGATGTTCGGGACAAGCTAGAGCGCACAAGTCGCAGGCAATGCAGAGAGTCTCATTAGTTTCGGGATGATTGTTCAGCCGCGGCGCGCCGCGGTAACGCTCGGCTACTTGCGGCCGTTGCAGCGGATATTGCTCCGTATACACGTTCTTCGGATCCTGATTACGGAACGTAACTTTCAGTCCCTTGATCAGGTCTAGAAACAGCATCTTCCTTAGAACGGTATTCATCCTCGACCCTCGATTTGGGTGCAGTGTAGCACAAGCCGAAAGCGCGAGAACAAGGCCTGCCTCATAGGCAGGCCTAAGATTTGGCAGGGACGGCAGAGGTTATTGCGGGCTGCTTGAGGCGGTATTCCCCGAGTTGCCGCTGCTCGAATGAGTCGCCCAGGGAACGTCGGTCGCCTGGCGTTCATAAAGCGGCTTGTTCTGATCGTTTGTATTGGTCTGCGGTGAAGCCGTACTTGCCGGCGCCCCAGTCTGTCCGTTACCAGTTGTTCCCTGGCCGGGCGGGGTCTGTCCGCTCTGGGCATCTCCCGATGTCACGGCGTTGTTATTCGAGGCACCCGTGCCAGTCGGCGGATTCGAACCCGCCGGCGATTGCGAAGCTGCTGGATTTTGACTGGCCGATTGCGGCTCGTTCTGGGTGGGCGTTGTCGCAGTGCTGCCGTTCTGCTGTGCAGAGCTGTCTGGAATGGTCGTCATCGGCTGTTGCAGCATCGCCACCAGCCGTGGCCGCGCTGGATCCATATTCTTATCACCCTGGCTCTCGCTCTGCGGCTGAGAATTTTCGCCACGCCCCAAGCGGCAATTGCCAGAAACATCACGCACGTCCGAGACTTCCAGTCCGTTGGGCGTTTGAGCAACGGAGTCGTGGCTGTCGCTGCTGCCTGACGCCGATTGATTTTCTGTACCGGTGACCTCGATCTCGTGACCGACTTTCGTCTGCAGTGCAGCGTCATTCCCCATCAGTTTGTACTGCATGCCGTTCTGATCGGTCAGGGTGAAGTTGCCGGTCGAGCCGCTAAGGCATCCCCGAAGCACGGTATTTTGCGCCGTCGAAGATGGGCTTGCCGCCTGCGATGTCGAGTCTTGCGCACCCGGCTTAGCCTGGCTGCCCAACGTGTCCTGGGCACCAGCAAGAGCTACCGCCAAAAACAAGGACGATGTGATTAACAACATGTTTTTCATATTCTCGCTTCCTTCCAAAATTCTTGCGGCCCTCGCGAGCTCACCTAAAGATTTTGCGGGTGCATGCCGAGCGACTGTAGAGCGAAAAACGGCAACGGCGATGCGGCCGGTTGTCTAGTTAGAACTTGGCTGAGGCTCGCGGGTTTTCCGGCAAACCGCCGATCTCAAGCCAGCCGCTTGTCTCTCCGCGGCACCTGTCCGATAAACTGGACAGGATGCCCACTACCGCTTTCGATTGGTGGAACTTCGACGCCTACTTATTCGACATTGACGGCACTCTGGTAAACGCTCACGGTCGAGTGCATTACAACTCCTTCCACACCGCTCTGCGCGAGGTGTATGGGTGCGAGGGTCGCATCGACAGCGTCCCGGTACACGGGAATACCGACATCGGAATTCTGCGTGCGGCGCTGGAGCAGCACGGCAAGATGCCCCATGATTTTGAATCCACCCTTCCCGCCGCCTTCGAGGTGATGTGCGCTGATGTCGAACGCAATGCCGACCGCATGAATGTCGAGATATGTCCGTCGATTCGCGAATTGCTGCAGGCCCTCCACAACCGCGGCAAGCTGATCGGAGTCGTGACCGGAAATCTGGAGCGCATCGGCTGGCGCAAGTTAGAGCGCGCTGGACTGCGTCACTTCTTCGACTTCGGCTCGTTCAACGATCAGCGGGAAAAACGTGAAGATATCTTTCGCCACGGCCTCCAACTCGTCCGCGAGAGACGAGGCCCGCAAGCTAGCGCCTGCTTCATAGGCGACACGCCCAACGATGTTCGCGCCGCCGCGTCTCTGGGCATGCCGGTGCTAGCGGTAGCCACCGGCGTTTTCTCCCTGCAGGACCTGCAACAGCTATCTCCGGCCGGCTGTGTGAACAGTTGCACGGAATTACTCTCTTTGGACTGACAGGCGACAACTTTGCTTGCGCTGGCTTACAATTTCGTCAGGCATGCGTTTTCTCGCTGGAATATGGCTCACTCTCGCGACAGCGAGCTGGTTGACGGCACAACAGGCTCCCGGGCCCGCTCCTGCGGTAAACTCACCAGCGCCTGCGACTCAGAGCACCTCACAGCCTACTGATCCTGCGCCGCAAAATCAGTCGAATGCCCCTGCCGCCCAGGCCTCGCAACCGCCGCCGCCCGTGCAGACTCCTGCCGCGTCCGGTGGTCCAACGGTGTTACCGGCCATTTCTGCTCCCACGAGCCGAGAGATGGCTGAGGCCAAGCGCCAGTTCAAGGAAGGCGTAAAGCTCAAGTCAAAGGGCGATCTCGAAGTCGCCTTCGACAAGTTCTCCAGCGCCTCCGAACTTGACCCGCGGAACGTCAGTTACATCACCGCCCGCGAGTTCGCCCGCGAAGAACTGGCGATGAACGCACTCAAGCAGGGCAACAAGGCAATGCTGGATGGCAACGAGATCGTCGCCATGGCTGCGTTCCGGCAGGCGCTGGAGTATGACCCGACCAACGACTACGCCCTGCAACGGCTTCGGGATTCCATACCCGACGATCAACAGCCCGCCCAAAGCGTGAGCGTGGTGGAACAGTCCTTGCCCGTCCAGCTGCAGCCCACTGCGCCTCATCAGGACTTCCACTTCCGCGGAGACGCTCGCACTCTGCTGACGCAAGTGGCGCAGGCTTACGGCATAACAGCCCAGTTTGACGATTCAGTGCAGCAGCGGCGGGTGCACTTTGACATTCAAAACGTGAACTTCGCCACCGCGATGGAAGCGGCTAATTCGGTTACCAAGACATTCTGGGTCCCGCTCTCCGCAAAACAGATATTCCTGGTGAACGACACCGTCGAGAACCATCGCAACTTCGAACGCATGGGCTTGCGTACCTTTTTCCTCCCCGAGTTGACGGAGCAGCAGCTAACTGAAATGACGAACGCGCTGCGGGTTCTGCTCAATCTCCGCTTCATCTCCTCCGACAAGACGGACTCGGCAATCACTATCCGGGCCGAACTGCCGGTACTGGAAGCCACGGACCTGCTCATTAAGAGCCTCACCACCGGCCGTCCAGAAGTGCTTCTCGACGTGCGAGTCTATGCAATCAGCAGCAGCTTGCAGCGGGAGATTGGGACAGCCTTACCCACTCAGTTCACGCTGTTCAATATCAGCCCTGCACTTATCGCCGGTCTGGGCGCCGGCGCGCAGAACCTCATCAATCAGTTGATTTCTTCCGGTGGCATCAATCAGGGCAATTCGCAAGCTATCAGCGCGCTGCTTGGACAGTTACAGAATTCGTCCACCAGCTCTCTTCTCACCACTCCGTTCGTGACCCTCGGCGGGGGGCTCACTCTGTTTGGATTGAACGCCGGCGGCGTTGGAGTTACTCCCACATTGAGCTTGAACGAATCCGACATCCGCGATCTGGAACACATAACCTTGCGCGCCTCCCAGAACGACGCCGCCGTGATGAAGATTGGAGAGCGCTATCCCATCATCAACGCAACCTTTGCTCCCATTTACAACTCCGCCGCGATTTCGGCGGTGGTAGGAAACCAGAGCTACATCGCGCCCTTTCCTTCCTTCAACTTTGAGGATTTGGGCCTCGTGCTGAAAGCAACGCCGTTCATCCATGACAATGAAGATGTAACGATGAAGCTGGAACTGCAGATGCGCTCTCTGGGGACCACGACCAATAACGGTATTCCCATCATCAACAATCGCGAATACAGCGGCATCATCACCGCCAAGAACGGTGAGTCGAGCGTGGTGACCGGCATGATCTCGATTGACGACACCCGCAGCATCAATGGCTATCCATTTCTGGGCCGCGTGCCTGGCCTCACTTATGCCAGCACAGTGCACAATAAGAACGTCGAAAATGACGAGTTGCTGATCGTGATCACCCCTCACGTCTTACGCTTGCCCGACAGAAACTCCTTTGCCGTGCGGTTGCCTCCCAACCATTAAAAAGGCGGCCCGCAGGCCGCCCGCATGGTGAGTCCCGCTCAGTTATTTCCCGGGATTGGCGACCTCAAAATCCACCATCGCTTTGACAGCGTCGTAGGGTGCGCTATTGTTTGAGAACCCAACCAGCCTGCGGCCATTAATAAAGAACGTTGGCGTGCTGGTCACATCCAGTTTCTCTGCCAGGGCAATCGAATCGCGAACTCGTTTCTCGGTGTCGGGCTTGGCAGCACAGGCCGCTACGGCATCGGGATCACCACCAGAATCCTTCACATATCCTTTCAGCATCTGCTCCACATTCTGCTCGTTAATCTCAGATTGATGGTCGTAGACCGTGGCAATAAACTTCCACACTGCGTCGCTATTTTGGCGGCCGAGACAATCGAGATACTTCGCACCGATGAGCGCCCACTTGTGGATCTGTTCCAGCGGATAATTCTGGAACACCAGCTTTGCCTTAGGCTCCTCTTGCAGCAGCTTGGTAATGTTAGGCTGTGCTGCCTTGCACGCTGGACACTCCAGGTCACCAAATTCAACGATGGTAATCGTCGCGTCCTGTGGCCCATGTGAAGGCCCAGTCACAGCTTTGAGCTCTTGACGCGCGCTGGCAAAAGGATCGGCTCCGAACGGCATCAGTTCGCCGGTAAACGCATACTTCTGGTCGGGCGTGACGTAAATCCGCGACGCCTGCTGGCCCTTGGGCGTGCTAAAGACCACCGTCGCTTCGGAGATGCCGGAAGCTTCCGAAGGCTTGATTTCGGCGATCTTCCAAGTCAGCTCGGTATCCCAGCCAAACATCTTCTTCAGAAAATCATTGAAGACGGCTTCTGAAGGCTGGGAAGCGCTGGACGGGCTGGCGGGAGCAGCGGCGGACTTGGCGGAGGTGTTCGCCTTGGCTGTGCCTGGGTCCTGCGCGGCGGAACATACGCCTGCAAAAGCAATGCCGGCGATCAACGTGATAATTGTGCGACGATTCATGGTTCCTTTCGTAGTAGCAACCAGTAACTGGCAGCTAGCACCTAGCGAAAGCTACGAGGCAATTGCCGGAAGCTGATTGCCTCAAGCTAGTTGCTAGTTACTAGTTGCTGTCTTTCCTACATCTCCAGTTTCGCTGCAATTGGATAGCGACGGCCGAATCCAAATGCCTTCTCCGAAATTTTCGGTCCGGGCGCGGCCTGCTGCCGTTTATATTCACTCTTGTCTACCATGCAAGCGACTTTGCGGACCAGCTCGAGATCGTATCCGTGCGCGGCCGCAATCGCGTCGGGAGCTTTGTTGTCTTCAATGTAATCCTCCAGAATTGCGTCGAGAACCTCGTAGGGCGGCAGCGAGTCGCTGTCTTTCTGGCCGGGACGCAGCTCCGCAGACGGCGGCTTCTCAATCGTAGATCGAGGAATCAAAGGAGTGCGCGAATTTACGTAGTCAGACAAACGGTACACCAGGGTCTTCGGCACATCGGAAATGACTCCCCAACCGCCGCACATGTCTCCGTAGAGCGTGCAGTAGCCTACGGCGATCTCCGACTTGTTTCCCGTCGTCAGCAGCAGCGCGCCAAACTTGTTAGACATGGCCATCATCAGCGAACCACGAATGCGAGCCTGAATATTCTCCTCGGTAACGTCGGGCTGGCGTCCGGCGAATATAGGCTTCAGTCCTCGCAAGTAGGCATCAAAAATGTCGCCGATGGGGGCCATCTCAAAGCGAATCCCTAGATTGCGTGCCAGCTGCGCAGCATCATGGATACTTCCCTCAGACGAGTATGGCCCAGGCATGCCTACGCCGATCACGTTCTCGCTGCCCAGGGCATCGACTGCAATACAGGCGGTCAGCGCCGAGTCGATACCACCACTCAAGCCCAGCACAACCTTCTTAAATCCGCACTTGTGAACATAATCGCGAGTGCCCAGTACTAGAGCAGCGTAAGCGCTGGATTCAATCCCTTCATCGCGAACTCGCATGTCTCCGGTCAACGACCCGGTGTCGAAACAAATTAGGTCTTCTTCAAACGATTTGGCCTGCGCGATCACTTTCCCATCGGGCCCGATGACCAGGCTGGAGCCGTCGAACACCAAGCTGTCGTTGCCGCCGATCTGATTGACCATGGCGACAGGCACGCGATAATTCTTTGCGATGGCGGCCAGCATGTCGCGCCGCAACTCGCGCTTGCGCAGATAAAATGGCGAGGCCGAAATGTTGAGCAGAATTTTCCCGCCGGCCCGAATCAAGTCTTCCACCGGATCCACACCATAAAGTCGGCGGTCCCAGAAGTGTTTGTCGTTCCAGGCATCTTCGCAAATGGTCAGCGCCACCTGGTTGCTTTCGAGCGCCATGAGCTGCTGATGATCGGCAGGAGCGAAATTGCGCATCTCGTCGAACACATCGTAGGAAGGCAACAAGCGCTTGGATTGCACGAAGGCGATTTTTCCGTCACGTAGCAGCGCTGCCGAATTCAGCACCGACTTCCCGGTAGAGGAGTTGGCCGGTGTGACCAGACCGCAAATCACGGCAATCCCCTGCGTCTCGCGCGCGATCGTTTCCGCAGTTTCGCGGTTGCGTTCCACGAACCACGGGCGCTCCACCAGGTCCCGCGGCGGATATCCGCATACCGACAGCTCAGGAAAAAGGATGAGCTCGACTCCTGCGCTCCTGGCGCGCTGCGCATATTGGATTATTTTTACGGAATTGCCCGAAAAATCTCCGACGACGGTATTGATCTGCCCGAGTGCGATCCTCACTCTACCAGTGTAAAGGCGCACCCTTGCGTGCGCCAAATCGGGCGCCTCAGAGCCCTGCCGCCATCCAATGAGGCGGCGTTCCGCCGGGAGGATCCGTAGGCGTCGTGGTGCCGGGCGGCGGATAGGCGCTCGGCGAAGTGTTGTTGGTGCCTTGCGGATATTCGGGTTGTTCGCCCGGCCGGCGTAGCGTAGGAGCGTTGGCTGGCTTCTCTTGCGGCTTCTTCTCGGCCACCTCGGTTTCGGCCGACTGCAGGTCAACCTCTTTTTCGGTGCGAACAACCTTCTGCCCATCTACCGTCATGATCTCCAGCCGGGTCACCAGCTGACCCTGGAAGCGCACGAACTGCACTTCTTCCGGCGGAGTTCCGTAGATCCATTCTTCATAGTCCGTACCGCTATCATCGCGATCACGTATCTTCTTCGGCGGGCGCCCTTTGGCATAGGTCACCATTTCACGGTCCATTCCCACCAGGACTTGATGGTTCTTGATCGCGTCCCGGACTTTCGGCGGCAATGTCTTCTCGTAGGCCTCGGCTTCGGTCAGCGCCTTAAAGTCAAACACCGGCCCTAACAAAGCGCGCACCTGCTCGCCGGTAAGTTCCGGAACATATTTGTCGAACTCGAGAGTAAGCAGCGAGCCCTTGGCCTCCAGACTTTGGGGAGCACCTCCCAGCGGAGTCGTCGATCCGCCGGTGCCGACGGAGACGTGCTGATACCACTTTTCATGCTTCTTGGGTCCGCCATTAATTTCCAGCACTATCGATTTCTCTTTCACCAAAACATTGGTAATGACCACCCGGTCGCCGGGCTTGGCCGCCAGCCCATGTTCTGCGATTAACGATGCGACCTGCTTGTCGGTGGGAGTGACTACCCCGTTCTTGATCTGTAAGCCCCTCTCGCCCATCGGAAATGGACAGCGCACAAACACCCGCTCAGCCGTCAAGTCGCGCATAACTTCCAGACGGGTTCGCGGTGTCATCTTGTCGGACGGAGAATTCACTTGCGATTTTGTGTCGTCGGCTGATACGGGCACTGCCAGCAGCAAAACTGCTGCCACGAAAAGCGAAAAACGGAGGCGGTTCATGGGAAACCCCGGATTTCCCTGAATTATATGCCTTTCAGCACTGGTGCAGCTAACCCTTGGTATGCGAGAGGCTGCCTCGAGGAGCGGGTTTCGGTGAAAGCGGAGCTACTGGCTGAGGCAGTTTTTGCAAGGGCAATTTCCACACGATCAGAATTCCGAGCACTATGGCGATGGCACAGGTGGCGCTGGCCTCCACCCCGTAGCTGCCTCCAGTCACCCATGTCGGCCCGGTAACCGTGGTGCGAGCGTAAACATTGAAGAAACGAAACCCGCTGACTGTGAGACCAAAGATCGATCCTAGCGTCGCATTCCATCCGAAATGAATACCCCAGGGAAGCCACAAAGATCGGGTGCGCAAGTAGGCAATCGAAAGAAGGATTCCGATGAGAATGGTGTTGACCACGCCCCAGCGGCCGGCGCCCGGATTCAGGAGGTGCAACAAACCATACAGCACCGAGAAAACCGCAATTGCCCCTACCGCTCCGATCCCCTTCTCCAGATGCTGGAAAGGATAGCCGCGAAACATCAGCTCTTCAGCGAGAGCCCCAAAAAGCAGAATCACGATCACCGCAGCAACTTTGGGAACGATCTTCAGGCCCTGGTCGTAGGCAATCCTGGTGTGCCCCCAGAAGTGAATAGGCGCAACTGCCAGGACGGTGAGCAAAAATCCTACCGCTGCTCCGAGCGCAAAATGCTTCCACCAGCCCTTCACATGCGGCAAGCCCTGCGCGGCAATGCGATGGTCTTCGATATGATCGCCGACCGTCAGCATCCAGACATAAATGCCCAGCAGCAATAGCGACAAGAGTGGACGGAAAACCAGCTCAAAAAGGAATGCACGTTGGCCGACCATCTGCGCGGCTATGTTGCCCGAAACGACAAAGGCGACTGCCGATAGAATCGCTGCGAAGATGAACGCCCAAACCGGCTGCAGTTTTCCCTTGCTGTTCGTGAACATTCTTATACCTTGGCCGCCCGAGGCTTGGTTATGGAATGGAAGCTCAACCCCCGGCGCGCCAGATGGAAATCAAGCGGTTGACCGCCGCACTCGCTGACCGCGGCTTCCACGCGAGGTCTGGACCCAGGTTCCACCAGAACGACGAAACAACCGCCGCCGCCCGCCCCGCAGACCTTAGCCGCACGCCCTCCATTTTGCAGGGCCACCCCAATCAGCTTATCAATCAGGGGCGTGGCGATGCCGGGAGCATTCGTGCGCCGCAATCTCCACTCCTCTTGCATCAGCTCCTCAACTTGGTCCCACTGTTGGTTGACCAGAGCATGATGCATCCGCTGTGCGATGCGCGAAATCTCTGCGAAATTGTGGATGACGCGTTCATCGCCGTTAATGTGCTGTTTGAATACCTCCCAATTGTTAATGCCTGATTGCCGCGGCGCACCGGTGTAGAACAAGCAGAAGCGTTGGTCCAACTCCTCCGGGGAAATCGGGATGCTCTCGCGCCGGATGCCGTCGGCATCCAGATGGATCGCGCTCACGCCTCCATACATTGCAGGATAGTAGTCCTGGCAGCCGGTGGGAACGCGGATGATCTGAGCCTCGACATTTTGTGCAATAACGCGAATCTGCTCAATCTCGATTTCCCTGCCCAGGAAACGAGCCAGCGCCGCAACTGTGGCAATCATCAGTGCCGAAGAGCCCGAAATTCCAGCTCCGGCCGGTGATTCAGAAAACGTTTCGAGCACGAATCCGCCTTCAGGTTGGAAGAAGCGAACCAGGTATGCTGCCAGGGGATGCAGGTAAGAGGTGGCAGACATGAGTTCATCGAGATTGGCGAAGCTCTCTTGCCGTGACGTATCGTGCGATTGCAGATGAATGCGCTGTCCAGCCAGCGGCGTAATCTTGCAGGCGGTCAATATGCTGAGCGCGACATTCACGCTCACCGCTCCCGGATGAAAAAGGTACAGTGGCCAGATGTCGAGTGTGCCGCCGGCCAAGTCGGCACGGCAGGGTGCGGAGGCGACGATTGCCTCTCCACTGCCTTCTGTTAGGAACTGCGTGAGGGATTGCATCCTACGATTCGGCCCCTGCCGACAATTCCCTTCCCGCCGCCAGTACTTCTGCAATGATAAGCGCGACGTCATCCGGCAGGGTTCGATGATTCACAAAGCAGGCGCGCAGGGAAAACTTTCCATAAATGCTTGCGTTCGACAGGTAAACTCTGCCACGCTTCACCACGTACTGCAAAATTTTCCGGTTGAGTTCATCCGCGTTAAGGCTGCGCCCGGCCTTCGGAATAAAGCGAAAGCAGACAGCGCTAAGCTTTACCGGCGCCAGCAACTCCAACTCGGACTCGGCCGCAATCAGGCGTGACAACAACTGAGCGTGTTGCAAGTCGTTGCGGATGGCCTCGCGAAATTTATCGATCCCGTGATAGCGAAGTGACAGCCAAAGTTTCAGCGCGCGAAAGCGCCGCGACAGCTCGACGGATTCCTCAAAGAAGGCAAAGCTTTCTATGGGGTCGTCAAGCAGCGATTTGGCGTAGTCGCCCGTGTGCGAAAAGGCGCGGCGGGCGGCGGCCGGATCGGGGTACAAAAGGCATCCACAATCCAGTGGTTGATACAGCCACTTGTGGGGATCAAGCGAGAGCGAGTCGGCCCGGTCCAGTCCGTCGAACAACGCCGGCTCTGCAAGAACAGCCAAGGCACCGTAGGCGCCGTCAATGTGAAACCAGGCGTCGAACTCTAGGGCAATGTCGGCGAGCTGCGGTAAAGGATCGATGCTGCCGGTTGCGACTGTACCGGCTGAGCCGACGATCGCAATCGGGGTAAGCCCGGCATCGATATCCCGCTTGATCTGAGCTTGCAAAAGATCGGTGCGGATGCGGAAGTCGTTATCACACGGGATAAGGCGCAAATTGTCGCGTCCGATACCTAGAAGCGCTACCGCCTTAGGTATCGACATATGCGCCTGCTCCGAGGCGTAAACGGTTCCAGGCTTTGCACCGCTTTCATTGGCTGGCAAACGCGACTCCCGCGCCATAGCCAATCCCATCAGATTAGCTGCCGATCCCCCGCCGGTAAGACTGCCGCTGAAGCCTTTGCATCCGATCGCTTGGGCCAGCCAACCGACAACGACCCGTTCAATGGTGACTGCCGCTGGTGACGACCGCCATGCGGTTACATTCTGGTTCAGAACGCTGGCCAGCAAATCCGCTGCCGCGGCAACAGGCTCGCCCGAGCCGAAAACATAGCCGAAGAAGCGCGGGCTATTCGGCCGGCCGGCATCGATTATCTGCGGCAGCTCGTCAAGAACTGAGCTGCCTATCCCATGCCGAGGCAATGGTTTAGAAACAAAAGCTTGGGTTCCACTTCCAGTCACATCCGGGAAGCTTGGCCGTTCGTTGATCCCCGCCAGATAGTCCAGCGAGAGGCGGGTTATGCGGTCGAAGACTGCTTTGTATTCTTCGTCCGAAAGTACGAGTGGGTTCATGTTGGAATGCGTCCAGCGCCATGTTCAGGTTGGGCGGGAGTTTCATTGTAGCGCGACCAAAAAGATCACAGCGCTACAGTTCGCGATAGCTGATCAGCTCGATGGATTGGCGTTTCAGCAGTTCTTTCGCCTCCGGAGAAGTGAGCAAGTGCAACTCTTGTTCTCGTGACTGGCGCAGTCGGGTTTGCACTTTGTCGAGAGCGGCGTCGTTGTAGCCGGGATGAGTGACAAACTCCCAAGTGCCTTCCGGAATGCTTTCGACGATCGCTGTGAACAGCTTCAAGTCTAAAACGCCGGTAACCGAGACCCCCAGCGATCCGTCAGTCGTGCGCAATCCATGTGCAGCCACCTCGCGCCGGAATCCAGCCGCGAAGCTCCGCAGCACATTCAATTGCGCCAGCCGCTTCCAGGCTTGGCGCGTCCGCACCAGATTTGCCAAGGGGATCGGCCAAAACTGCCCGAAGGGATTGCGTACCGCCTTTACGTTTCGCGCTCGCGCTGCACGCAACAGCGGTCGCAGCACGGCGGGAAACATGTGTGCATGCTTGTGGGTATCGAAGTGCGAAACTTCGAGCCCTGTCGCCTGGATGCGTTCCATCTGGGCAATCGCCTCAGCTTCGATTTCGTCGGGGTTGAGCTTGTGGCGAAAGGATGCAATAACGAATTGACTCAAACTGTCGCGCAGGCTGCCGTCGTCGCCCCCAGATTGCAGCAGAGTCGGCACACGATTCGGCGGTAGTAGAGGTTGCCCGTCGAGCAACACGACGTGGCATCCAACGCTGAAAATAGATCCCCGCTCGGCGACGGAACGGGCCAAATCGGCAGCCTCGTTGAACGCACTAGCCCCCGCCATCAGAGTTGCAGAGGTTACGATGCCCTGGCCTTGTGCTTCGACAATGGCGCGATTGACGCCCGGGGTTAGTCCAAAATCATCGGCGTTGATAATGAGCCGGCGCACTGCTTCAGTTTAGCAAGCTCGCAGGAGTCAAATTGCTGTGACGGGCAGACAAGGTATCGGGCGGGGGCCCAGAGCCGAGCAAACGTCAGTTTGAGTTGCGCTGACGCTTTTCGTAGTTAGCAGTCTTCAGATTTGGTTAAGCGCTCTTCAGATTTCGAACGGGCGGCTGCTCGCCTTCACCAAGGTATGTCTTAATCTTCTCCAACAACGCGGGAAACATCCGCTCTTTCGGCAAGCAAGCATTCACGTCTTTTCCGCCATCGATACACCCATAACCGGTGATCATGATCACGGGAAGCTCAGGGTCGGTGGCATGCAGCTGTCTGGCGAGATCGAGGCCGTTCATCCCGTCCATGCGAAAGTCGGTAACCAGAATGTCGAACTTTTCCCGCTTAAATTTGTCCAGGGCGTCTTGGGCGTTGTAAGCGCTCACGGCCCGATAGCCCTGTGTTTCCAGGATCTCGCAACTGAGCCGCGCGAGCACTTCATGATCGTCTACAAATAAGACTGCCTTCATTGCACACCTGTTCTTTCCTCACTCCGAGGCACTGCACCGCGACATAGCCATCCATAGATTGGTTTCAACTCCGGCCTAAAAAGATGCCCAGCTGCTAAAAGTTTCCTGGGCATGCGATCGAGAATTCCTTCGCATGGCGCCGAAGCAATGCTGCGGCGAACGTTGTATTACCTAATTCTGGCGGTAGACCGCTTCTCCTGCCTGACCTCCCCGGGTTTGACCACGCGGGAAGGCTCATGTAGAGTCGAACAGTTGTTCCGCCCAAGGGCCACCGTTGCAAAGGCCCATCCGAGGGGCGGTTAGCTCAGTTGGTTAGAGCGCCTGCCTTACAAGCAGGAGGTCGCAGGTTCGAGCCCTGCACTGCCCACCACTTTTCCGCTCTGTAATCAAGCGCATAGCGGCGCTTAGCTCCCTGCATCATGCTTAGGCAATTCTTGGTTGTGCCCAGAATTGTGCCCGCCCAGTCGCAACATTGCCGTAAGCACCGCATCTTCGGAAGGGTGAACGTAACGCGCCGAAATACCAATTGAGCTGTGCCCGGCGATGCGCGCCAGCGTCCACACGTCGCAACCCGACGCACCTAGCCTGGTTTGCAGGTTGGCTCGGAGCCAGGCGTAAGTGAAGGGCCGCTTGTTATCGCCCGCCGTTTTTCGGGTGATCCTCGTTACCTTGTCATTGCCGCAGATGGGCAGCGGACGCCGTTCGGCCAGCGCCAAGCGGACAGGAACTCTAGGCATTGTTCCTCGGTTGCAAACTCGTTGGCTACCTGTATGAGATTCATTGATCACTTTTCCTGTTCAGCCAAGCAAACAGGAGCGCCGCGGCCGCTACAGCTATCAGCAAGTAGTAGGACGGCTCCATATGGAGCATTGTCTCAGAATTCTATTTGTGTTGCATCACATTCAGTGCGGTTAGAGACCGCGCAGTTAACTCGACATCGTTGTATCCAGAGCCCTGGCGATCACCTGTAAGGCGATGATCCCCACCTCGCGTCTACCACGTTCAATGTCGGATATGTGCCCGCGATTCATGTCTAGCGAAACGGCGATGTCGATCTGCGTTCAGCCCTTCTTGGGCCGACGCGAGCGGATGCGCTTTCCGAGTTTGACAAATAAGGTATGACCGAGGCTGGACACCTCCCCATGATCGGCATTCTATTCTGCCCGCGTGTCTGGCATGCCAGACACCCCTTGCCACAGCCTTTATGCGATGGAGGGAGACCTCGGTTCCGGGAGGCAATCCGATGAACTTCTGGAAAGTGCTTCTCACAATATTTGGTGTCGCGGCAGTATGGTTAGTCTTGGGAATCGCCATTTAGTGACGGCGGTTCAGACTGGCAGCAACGCCAACCGGTACAGAAGACCGAGCCCGCTGAAACCCAGAAGCAAAACATACTGGCTGCTCGGCCAAGTAGGGTTGCGTCTTGGATAGGATGGGACAATTTCCGGCAAGGGTCTTGCCGACTTTCGCGATTTCTGCAACCTTGTGACTGGCGTGATCGCGGTAGGTCTGCTTGGCGGGACCTACATCATCTTTGTAGTCTTGCTTGTCGCCCTTGCAACTGTGGCACTGGTCGTCGGTGTCGCGATTGTAGTGTGGGCGTTCCGAGTTGCATTCGGATGAAAGACATATAAGTTCCGCTTTGTGAGACAGCCTCGGCCAACAGCATACTATCCACTTGCAAACTGCCCTGCCCCATCACATCGCTGGGCCTGACTACTTGGTAACGGATTGACAGCGCCCCGCCACGGAGGCACAATCCACTTTCACGGCCACGAATCCGTCGCTCCCAGGCCCTCAGCCAATCCCCAAAAGGAGCGTTCCGATGCCACGCTTTATCTGCACACGGTTTGTCTTCTACACAATCTTGCTGCTCACGCTGACATACTCAGCGACCCAGCCGGCAGAGGCCCAGACGTTCACCGTATTGCATAACTTCACCGGCGGAGAAGACGGGCAATGGCCGTATGCCGGAGTGACGTTGGATAGAGCCGGAAATCTATATGGCACGGCATCTCACGGCGCCGACGGTGGCGGCAGTGGGCAAGGCACGGCCTACAAGCTAACCCATGCCGGCTCTGGTTGGACCTTCAACACCCTCTTCGCCTTTGAATCTCCAGGCGGGTGGCAACCACAAGCCAGAATAATCTTCGGTCCCGACGGCGCTCTCTACGGCACAACCTTCGCCGGTGGCTCTAACGGTAACGGCACAGTCTACAATCTAAGACCCAATCCAACCGCTTGCCCCATGCCTTGCCCGTGGACGGCAACCTTTCTTCATGGTTTCGGGGGGGATCATGACGGTTCTTATCCCACCTATGGCGATATCATTTTCGACCAAGCGCATAACATCTACGGCACCGCGCTGGGCGGGGGGGATTACGGCTATGGAGTTGTTTACGAGCTGACGTCCTCAGGCACCGAGAGCGTTCTTTACAGCTTCTCTGGTACTGACGGAGGTATGCCTTATGGCGGCGTGACCTTCGATAATGCAGGCAATCTCTACGGAACAACTAGTGAAGGTGGCTTAAGTGGCTACGGCACGGTTTTCGAGTTGACTTACGCAGTAGGAGTCGGCTGGACAGAGCATACTCTGTACAATTTTACGAACGGGAGCGACGGAAGTTATCCCATCGCTGGCCTGATATTTGACCAGTCGGGTAACCTCTATGGGGCCACCATTAATGGTGGCTCCGGTGGCGGTGGCACGGTTTTCGAACTGTCGCCTTCAAATGGTAGTTGGACCCTCAACACCATTTACAGCTTTACCGGATATTACGCAAACTCCAATTGCGGGCCGGAGAGCGCTCTCGTGATGGATGGTGCGGGTAACCTCTATGGCGCGACGGCGTGCGACGGCGCAAATGACTTTGGAAGCGTCTTCATGCTTACGCTTTCAAACGGCATCTGGAGCCAAACGGTGCTGCACGACTTTACTGGCGGCGGCGACGGGGGAAACCCGTACTGCGAAGTGGCCTTCGACACCAGGGGTAATCTCTACGGCACGACTTTCCAGGGAGGCACACTGGACCTCGGCGTCGTCTGGGAGATCACACCCTAAGTTCTACACAAGTAAGCGATCCCGATTGCTGCTACTTAGCGGTGATGCAGGCATGCGTGAGCTTGTTCCGCTAGGGCTCGTTGGAGGGACATCCCGGCTGAGCTAGTCCTTCACCTCCCTGAAGCGCTTGGAGCTCTCGGCGCAACCAACATCAGTCCGGATGTCGAACGGAAGAAGCGGGCTGCGCCACAATCCAGGAGGCGATCTCTTCAGTACTTTATGTCGATGCCAGCTATGTTCCTTGCCTTGTCCTAGTCTCCGCCAATTTGGCTAGGATCACACCCTCTTCGATCCTGGTTTCCCGAATGCGCCTGCGGAGTTCGGAATCTTGCGAATCGGCAGGGGCCGATGCTTCCAGCATTGCAAGCCGTCCACGCACTAACACCAGAGCGGCCTTGAGGTCGGCAATGTTGTATTGGCTCGTCATACGACTCAGTGTGGATTTGTGTCGGGTGAAATACTGCTTATCTAACTCACACCAGTTTACCACCCGGTGGCAAGTAAACAGTTTTGCAAGAAACTATGCTGGTGCGGTGGTAGCGGCGCTCAGCTGCGGGTCTTATCGCGGTTCTGCTGACCGATTACTACTTACGATGGATGGTGTGCTTGCCGGTTAGGAGGCTGTACGCTCTTCTTACGCGCCTGTAACACGACTGGCGCATCGGTGCAAATTCTAAAAGCGAGGTGAGGTCGTCTTCGCAGCCCCCGGCTATGCGGTTGCGGCCCTCACGATGGATAGCTTGGCCGCAAAACCATTCAGAGCCTCGGGTTCGCCATGATGGTCGTTACCTTTGATCTACTTGTCCTCATTCCCAACGCCGAGAAGATTTCGCTAATGGGTATTGAGCTTCGCTGAAAAGCTTCTAAAGCACGCTTGAATTGATCCTAAAAGAACTCATCGCAGTCTTTCGCCATATAACGCCCGTTCGCTTCCCAAGCGCGAAGACGGCGCCCTGGTCGATTTAGGACGCCGCCCTCTTTTGTTCGCCTCGTTGCACACAGTCTTTCAGCTTTAGAACTGAGTGGCTGGAAGAACTGGTGTTCCTTCGAGCTGTACCGCCTGCAATTGACCAGGATCCAGGCCCAGCGCCTTGAGAACGGTTGGTGCGACTTGCAAGGTTTGCACCGGTGAGTTGACCGTGCTGGCCTGGAAGCTCGGATTTGAAAGCAGCATGATCACGTTGGTATCGTCGTGCGAGAAGCCGCCGTGCTCCGACAGTTTCGAGCTGCTACCGGTGTACACCACTCCGTAGTTCGGAGTGACCAGGATGTCGGGTGAGCGCGGATCTCCGTTGGGAGGAAGACCGGGAGCGTTGAACATAGTGGTAATTGACGGCCCGTAAAAGATTTCTCCCAAACCAGCCGCGGCCGCGTTAGCTTCCAGAATCGATACTGCATTCGTCGTCTGCGTCGATGACTTAAGCCACAGCAGCGAAACGTCGTCTTCCGTGGGCCCGATCTGGCCGCCGGTCGGCGATTCCGAAGCGGGCAGGTAGCTGGCGAGCAGGTTCGCGGGCGACGTGCCATTGTTTCCGTTGGGACCCGGAATCGGGAAGAAACGATTCGGATCGATCGGCGACTGACCGTGCTTGGCGGTAATGATGATCAGTGTCGAATCGAAGAGCCCCTTACTCCTCAGTTCATTTACCCACTCGCCAATCGACGCGTCGACAAACTGGATTTCGCCCACCAATTCGGCCGTCGGCGTTCCCGCCGCGTCCACATAGCCACCTGTGCCTACGTTGTGCTCGATCAGCTTTTGTCCCACACTGACCACCTGGAAGTTCATGCCGAACAGCGTCGGGACCGGAGCGTTCCCCTGCCCATTGTGCGTCTTGCCATCAATCTGGTTGAGAACGGCATTGACCTTGAGCGTGTCGTAGCACTGGATGTTCTGAAAGCTGTTGGTCCAGGCGCCCAGCTGAGTGGGATCTGGAATCGGACTGCACGCCAATCCCAGCGGGGTGACGATGCCAGGCAACGCCACGACCGTGGAGTTGATCTCCGGGGAGTAGTAGTCGTCGACGTTTGTCCCGTTACCCGGTCCAGACACTGAAGAGTACGACGGGTGCTTGTCGGTCCAGGCTGTATAGCCACCGGCGCCGTGAATCACACCAAAAATCGTGTTCGTCCGCACGAAGTTCCACGGGTATACGGGGGCGCAGCCTTGTTTAGGATCGCGTTCCAGCCGGTCAGGATCGATGGAGTTGATTCCGCCATCGCCACTGGGAGCGCCGCCGTTCAGCTGGGTCTGATCGATGTCGATGCCTTCGTCAAACTCGGTTGACGTGCCGTAGGAGCCCGCATTCAAGCCACAAGAGCCACCGGCCAGGCCGTTTCCCGTAGTTACCTTCGGGGGAGACAACGAGCGGTCGTAAGCAACGTCATAGAATGCGCCAACGCTGCGCGGAGAACCGCCGGTCATGAGCGCCATCAGGCCCGGAAACGAGTCAGAAGGTTTGGAGGTGGAAGCATTCAGATAAGTGGTGCCGGTGACCCCCAGAGCTGCCAGGTTGGGACAATACGGGGCGCCGTTGTTCACCCCGGGCACTCCATTGGCGCAATTCACAAAGTCTAGAGAGTGCATTCCATCGACGCTGATGAGCAATACGCGTTCGATGATGTTGTGCTGAGATTTCGGCTTAGTCTTGCTGGCGGCGCTTAACTCTAACGGTGCGGTCGAAACCGCCACTGCCAGAAACCAGGTGAGCAGGGATTTCATGATTCTTACCTCCGTCTTGGTAAAAGCTACGAACCAGAAAACCTTATCCCGCGCACAGAAGCAGGTAGGTGAATGCGAAATGAAATGTCCATTACAGAATAATGGAGGCTGGATTACATCAATCGCGTGTAATTGCCTTGATAACTACACGCACAAAGCGGTTTGGTAAAGCAGACTGTATTAATGCCACGTAACACATTTTTAATTCTCTATTAACCATCCACCATCAGTCCCGGAATACGCTGGCGAATGTCCAGGCGACGAAGGAGAAGAACATGAGCCGACAGCTTTCAGCCAATGCCAAGCCTAACCTCAGACATCTGTTGTGTATCGCAACTTTGATGATCCTGTTTCTTGTCATTCCTTCCGCTCTCAGCGCGCAACATACAGCTCTCCACCTTCCCGTACTACATCCCGACGTGCAAGCGCAACCTCCCTATGCCGTGTCCGTGTTCGCTCAAAGCGTTCCCGGGCAATACACCGCCCCTGATTCAATCACAGCTACAAGTTCCGCGATCTATATTGGATTTGGTAACGGAGGAGATCCAGGCGGCGGTAATGCGACTCCATCGACCATCATCAAATATGATTACAACGGCAACATTCTCAATATGGTCCTGGTTTACGGCCACAACGATGGATTGAAGATTAATCCGCAGACCGGCGACCTTTGGGCGCTGCAGAACGAAGACGCTAACGCGAACCTGGTGATTTTGGACCCTAATAACTTGACTACGAAGCAGAGGTACTTCCTAGGTACGGGTCCTCATGGCGGCGGTTATGACGACATCGTCTTACTCAATGGCAACGTGTACTTCAGCGCCTCGAACCCACAGCACAACCCCAACAACGAGCCTGCGATCATGCAATTTATCGCCAATGGCAACTCCTTCACTTTGACGCCGGTCTTGTACGGCAACGCAGCAGCCATTGACATACCTACAGGGCAGATGGTCACCCTGAATCTGCAGGATCCAGACTCCATGACCTATAACTTTGGCGGCGACATCGTTCTTGACAGTCAGGCCGACGGAGAACTGGTCGTAGTACGAAATCCCGGCCTCAGCAACCAGAAGGTGTTTCGCGTTCTGTTGACCGTGGGAGGTCAGGGAACCACCATCGACGATACGGTATTTCCGACAGCGTCAGCGGGATTCTTGCTCGTGGCCGATACTGGTGGAGACACCGTTTACGAGATCACGGCTCCTTTCTTCGAGCCCGGGTCTGCCTATTCGGCAAGTGACAGTGATGGGTTTGTTGGCCAGCTTAATTTCAATAGTGGAGTGCTTACGCCCGTGGTCACCGGAATGGTGAGCGCTCACGGCATGGATTTCATTCCTCGGCAGTGAACTATTTTGCTGTGTTGCCCAGAGGCTTTCTATCGAACCATGTCACCACCAAGTGGCTGGGTGCTGCCGATCGTGAGTGTAATGGGGGCTTTACGCCAGCTATCCCCGTCGAGGCAGAGGCGGAATGGAATTGTGGAGCTTAATGCCGGGGGCTGCACGGCAAGAAGGAGATGCACCTCGTGCGCTGAATTTGCCCGGCTTCGTGCACCCGAAGTGTTCAGCCCAGCATCCTTAACTGGGCGGAGCTTGTCATCGAACTCAGTATTTCCCATTACCGCGTGATCGAGCGGATCGGGAGCGGCGGGATGGGCCTCGTCTATAAGGCCGAGGACATCCGGCTGCATCGCTTCGTGGCGCTCAAATTTCTAGACGACACTTGGGGCCATAGGCCGACTCTGAAATTGCTGCAGCAAGAAGCGCGTGCTGCTTCCGCTCTGAATCATCCCAACATCTGCACAATTTACGATATCGGCGAAGAGAATGGTCAAGCGTTCATCGCCATGGAATATCTGGAAGGCGCAACTTTACACCAGAGGATTGCAGGCGGACCGACACCCATAGAAATTGTGCTTTCAATCGGGATCGAAGTTGCTGACGGACTGGACGCAGCGCACGCCAAAGGCATCATTCACGGCGATATTAAGCCGGCGAACATCTTCGTGACGAAACAGGGGCATGCCAAGATCCTGGATTTTGGGCTGGCACAGATGGCGCGGGCCGAGCGGGTGGCAACTGCTGGCCACGAGGACTCAACGCAAACGGCAACTCAGCCTGTGACTCGTTCTGGGACGATTGCAGGAACGGTGGCCTACATGTCGCCAGAGCAAGCCAGGAGTGAAGCACTGGACGCTCGCAGCGATCTGTTCTCCTTTGGAGTTGTGTTGTACGAAATGGTAACCGCCACCTTGCCGTTTCAGGGCAAAACAGTCATCGATACATTGCAGGCGATTCTTAACCAGGCTCCCATCGCGCCAATTCAGCTCAATCCCTCCCTACCGCGAAACTTCGACGATATTATCCAAAGGTCGCTAGAGAAGGATCGCGGCCAGCGCTATCAGCATGCGTCCGAAGTTAGGAATGATCTGCAGCAAGTGAAACGCGACATCGAAGGTGGACCAAGTCTGGTAAGCAGTGCTGGCACGTTGGCCACAATACAGGGCGCGCCTGCCATTCAGCGAAGAGGAAAGTGGCAGATTCACTTTATCGGCGCGGCCCTGCTGGTTGCGGTGCTGCTTGCGGGCGGGCTTTACTACCGCTCGCATCACCGCACACGGCTGACGGAATCGGATAGCATCGTCATCGCAGATTTTTCCAACAGTACACGCGATCCGGTCTTCGACGACACACTGAAAACAGCGCTCACGGTCGCTTTGCGCCAGTCACCTTTCTTGAATGTGCTTTCTGACGATAAGATCGCCACCACGCTCAAGCTAATGACGCGCCCGCCCGACACTAAGCTCACGCCCGAGGTGGCCCGCGAGCTTTGCCAGCGGGCGGGCAGCAAGGCTTACCTCGCCGGATCAATTGCCAGTCTGGGCAGTCAATACGTGCTGGAGTTGCAGGCTGTGAATTGCCAGACCGGCGACTCGCTGGCCCAGGAGCAGACCACGGCATCGGCCAAAGAGAAAGTGCTCGACGCAGTGGGCAAGGCTGCATCCAGGCTGCGGGGAGAACTGGGCGAGTCGCTGGCCACCGTGCAGAGGTTTGATGTTCCGCTGGCCGAAGCTACTACCTCCTCGCTCGAAGCTCTGAAGGCGTACACACTTGGTCTGAAGGCTCATCTGGAGAAAGGCCCTGCCGCAGCCCTGCCTTACCATCAACGCGCCATCCAGCTTGATCCAAATTTTGCCCTGGCCTACAACGCAATAGGCAACGAGTACTCCAGCCTTTCCGAGCCAGGGCGGGCCAGCGAGTACTACACCAAGGCGTTTGCGTTGCGGGACCACGCCAGCGAGCACGAAAAGCTGACGATTACTGCTCACTACTATCAATATGTAACCGGGGAACTGGAAAAGGCGGCACAAACGTTTCAGGAGATGATTGCGAGCTACCCGCGACTGAGTTCCGCCCATACCAATCTGGGCCTGGCGTACAGCGAACAGGGACAGTATGAGAAGGCGGCGGATGCGTATCGTGACAACATCCGGCTGCACCCGGATGATGTCGCCCCTTACGAAAATCTCGGCAACAATCTACTCGCTTTGCAGCGATTCGAGCAAGCCCGGCAAACCATCCGGCAGGCGCAGGCGCGAAAACTGGATAGTTTCATCCTCCACAACGCCCTCTATGCACTGGCCTTTCTGGGGGCGGACTCGCGGGCGGCGGCAGAACAGCAACAATGGTTTGCGGACCAGCCCGACGCTGAACACTTTGGGCTTTCGTTGGCCTCTGACACCGAGGCATACACGGGTCATCTGGGCAAGGCGCGGGAACTGACCATGCGGTCTGTGGACTCAGCCATCCGCGCCGACAGCAAAGAAAACGCAGCCATCTGGCAGGAGAATGCCGCGCTTCGCGAAGCCGCTTTCGGCAATACGATGGAAGCGAAGCGGGCAGCGACAGAGGCCTTAAACCTCGCCCCGGCGAGCCAGGGCGTCGAGGTCGAAGCCGCGCTTGCCCTTGCCATGGCGGGCGATGCGGCACGGGCCGAATCGCTGGCGCAAGACCTCAACCAACGTTTTCAACTTGATACCCAAATGCAGTCGCTATGGCTGCCCGCGATTGAGGCGCAACTGGCGCTGAATCGCCAGAATACTGCTGCGGCCATCGATAGTCTGCAGAAAGCGTTGCCTCCAATTGAGTACGGGCAAATCCTGTTCGTTATCAATCTTTCCTGTCTCTATCCGACGTATGTTCGGGGTGAGGCATATCTGACAGCGGGACAGGGCAATGCCGCCGCCGCCGAGTTCCAGAAAATCCTCGATCACAGCGGAATCGTCTGGAATTGCTGGACGGGCGCGCTGGCGCGGCTGGGACTCGCCCGCGCCTACAACCTGGAAGGCGACACCGCCAAAGCCCGCGCCGCCTACCAGGATTTCCTCATGCTGTGGAAAGACGCCGACCCCGACATTCCCGTCCTGAAGCAAGTCAAAGCTGAGTATTCCAGGTTGCCGTAAAGGACCAACTACAGATTCGTCCGAGCAGGACTTCGTAGTTGTTGCGAATAGGCCATAGCGCAAGTAATCCGGTCGTTTAGCTCAAAAGTCAGATCGCGGATCTGCAGGTTTTGCGTCAGGACCGTTTATTTCGCGTCGAGCATCGCAGCGCGGCTCTCCAACGCTATGACCTCCAGCGCGCTCCCTGTTCGACGGAGCTTGTGTTCTCCTCGAGCTTTACCTGCGCCGCGTCCTCCTCTTGTTGTGCCGCCTCTCGCTTTAGTTGGGCGATCAAAATTCCGTAGTATAGCTGTCTGACCTTAAGCGCGATATCATCCTCCGCGTGCCACTCAGCGGCTTTTTTCTTGCCCGCTGGAAACATTCGACCGCTTTCGGTGCTCGAGTTCCAATGTCAATTCCAAGTTAGCTGGAAGAAGCAGACGACACTCAGTGGAAGCGACGGGCGCCGCTATTGCGGACCTTCATTTGCAGCAGCAACTCCGGCGATGAGCATTTCTGCCACTTTGCGGCACAGATTTTCTGGACCTTCCAATTTGCTGATGAAGAGGTCGGCGAACTCTGCGTCGACAGGAACTTCGTTCACCCCCGAGACCAATACGACGGGAAGGCCTGGCCTGACTGCTTTGATTCTTTTGGCCAGTTCGGTACCGGTTTCACCTGGCATCAACTGATCCGAGAGCACCAAATCGATAGCCTGAGAGCCGAGGATTTCCATCGCCTGGTTGGCAGATGCCGCGGTCATCACAGCGAATCCCGACTTCTCCAGTACAAGCTTTCGCAGGATCAGCGAAGTCTCTTCGTCATCGACACAAAGAATCATTCTCTTACGCTGATCCACGGGCAGCCTCTCGCCGAGAGTTTTCAATGTGCTCTACAGGTATGTTCTGCTCGTTCTCAGCCCGAACTACAGGTATGAGAACGCGGAAGCTGGTTACGTTTCCGTTGGGATGGAAGACTGTCCGGAAGCGAATATCCCCGTCGTATTTCTGAATGATGCCCTTGCTGATCCACAAACCCAGCCCCGTTCCCTTGCTGAACTTGGTGGTAAAGAAGGGCTCAAATAAACGCTTTCCGTCTTCGACTTTGACGCCCGATCCGGTATCGCAGATGGCAATGCAGACAACTCTACCCTGCCGCTTCCAATCGCTACGCTCGAAGACACTCACTCGCATGCGCCCGCCGTTCGGCATGGCCTGGATAGCATTGCCAATCAGGTTCAAGAACACTTGTTTCAGCTCCGCAGGAAAGCCCTGGATACTGCCGGTGCTCCGGTATCGTTTGTCGACCTTAATTCTTGCTAATTGCAGGCGGCGAGTTTGCAACTCCAGCACGTTGTCCAGAAGTTCGGCGACCGATAGCGGGATAGGCTTCTGCGACTCGCGGTAGAAGCTTAGAGTTTGCTTGGTAATGTGGGCAACGCGCAATAACTCTTGTTCGCCAAGCTGAGCAAAGTACCGGGCTTCGTCGTCAAGCGACGGGTGATCGCGCAGTAAGTAGAACGCGTTGGTGATGGCTTCCAGAGGATTGTTGATTTCATGGGCGATGATGCCTGCCATTCGACCCATTGCCGCCAGTCTCTCGGCACTGCGCAGAGCATCTTCCGCCTTTAGCTGGGCGGTGATATCGCGGTTGATCTCAAGAATGGCTTGTCCCTCGGCCTTCAAGGCTTGCCGGCTGGCCACGATCAGTTCGTGTCCGTCTTTGGTGCGCTGCACCAGGCGGCCGTCCCATCGTCCCGCTTCTTCTATGGTGGCTTCGATTTCAAAGTCGGAGACCGGGAACTTGGTCTGCAGTACTTCGTGAATGTTATTTCCGAGAACTTCTTCGCGCTTCCAGCCATACAGAATCTCTGCACCGCAGTTCCAATACTGAAGCACGCCATTCGGATCGCGGACGATGATGGCTTCGGAGGCGAGTTCCAGCAGGTCGGCACGTTCTCGCAACATGTCTTCCATCTTCTTGCGACTGGTGACGTCAAAGAAGGCGCCCACTGCTCCGCGAACATGCCCGGCGCCGTCGAACAGCGGACTCGCGCTGCCCATCAGGTGAGTCACCGTTCCATCCTGTCGGCGAATTTCCAGTTCCGTACTCTTAACAGGTCTACCGGTCATCGCCGCCTTTTGCACCGGCAGCTCCGTGCCCGGGACAGGCTTGCCGTTGCGATACACCTTGTAGGCAAGCGGTTCCTCGAAAGGAGACGTCGGGGGCACGTTGTCTTCCTGGCTGAGTCCGAGCACTTCAGTGAGGTTGGCGTTAGCCGTGATGCTGCGGCAGGCTGGATCTTGCGCAACAGCGACACCGACCGGCAAGACCTGCATAATCGTCTCCAACTCGGTCAGGCGCTGCTCCAGTTGGGCGTTGAGGTTCCTGATCTGCTCTTCCGCCGCAATCTGGCGACTTACATCTGTATTCGTGCCAAACCAGCGCACGATGTTGCCGTGAGAGTCGCGGATGGGCACCGCACGGGACAAGAACCAGCGATACTGACCATCAAGCCCCTTCAGCGGGAACGTGTCTTCCCAGGGTTCGCCCGTGTCCCAGCAGCGTTGCAGCCCCGCCACAACCCGAGCCGCATGGTCAGGATGGTGCAGGCTCTGCCAACCCGAACCTTTCATCTCTTCGTCGCTTAATCCGGAATATTCATACCAGCGCTGGTTGTACCATATGACGGATCCGTCGGCGTCGGCCATCCATGCCAGTTGTGGAATGGAGTTGGCCAGGGTGCGGAACTGCGATTCACTTTCTCGCAACTCCTCGGTTCGCTCTTCTACTCTTTGTTCGAGAACGCGATTCAGCTGCTCCAACTGCCGGGTCTTGCGATGCAGTTCAGCGAACACGCTGACTTTGGCCCGCAAAACATCGGGCACCACAGGAACAGAAATGTAGTCGACTGCTCCGCGCTGGTAGCCCTTGATGCGGTCCAAGTCACTGAGGTGGATTCCGGAGATGAAGATGATCGCGGTTTTGTGAAACCTGGGATGCTGGCGGATCATGTCGGCCAACTCGAAGCCGTCGATTTCCGGCATGCTCACGTCCATCAGCACTACCGCAATATCATTCTTCAACAATTGCTCGAGAGCATCCCTACCGGAGGTGGCTTTGATCAGGTTCTCGCCAAGGTCGTGAAGCACGACCTCATAGCTCAGCAGCTTGGCGGGCTGGTCATCCACCATCAGGATGTTGACCTTCTCGTCAGTGTTCATGGTTGATCCTTGGCGCACAAGGATATCTTCATCGTCCTCTTACCGGTGCAGCCACATCCGCAATGCCGACAGCAACTGTTCGGTGTTCACGGGCTTGGCCAGGTATTCCGACGCCCCCGCTTCCAGGCATTTTTCCCTATCACCCTTCATGGCCTTGGCGGTGAGCGCGATAATGGGCAACCGCCGGAAAGATGGGTCCTGGCGAATTACTTGCATCGTCTCGTAGCCGTCCATTTCGGGCATCATGATGTCCATCAGCACAATCGCCAGATCGGGAGTCGACTCGATCGTTTTAATTGCCTCCCGTCCGGTGCCTGCCGTTAATACCGACATTCCGCGACGCTCAAGCACGCTACTTAATGCGAAGATGTTGCGGACATCGTCATCGACCACAAGCACTTTCTTGCCGACCAAAGCTTCATCTGAGCGATGCAGCCGGTCCAGCATTCTCTGCTTCTCAGGCGGAAGATCAGTGACCACCCGATGCAGGAACAATGCGGTCTCGTCGAGCAGACGCTCCGGCGACTCCACATCCTTGACCACTACGCTGCGAGCCAGCGTGTGCAGCCGGGCATCTTCTTCCGGCGTCAAATCCTTCCCGGTAAATACCACCACCGGCAGATCACTCAGCGATGGGGTGTCGCGCAACCTCTCCAGGACTTCGAATCCAGTCATGTCCGGCAGCCTCAAATCCAGTACCAGGCAGTCATAGGACTCTTCGTTCACAGTGGCCAGAGCTTCAGCGCCGGTGGACACGACCGACACATCAATGTCGTCATACCCGAGCAACTCGCGAATGCTCAGCTGCTCTGCCGGATTGTCTTCAATCACCAGCAGCCGCTTACGGCGAGGCGCCGTGTACTCCTTGATGCGCGATAGGGCCGCCTCCAAGCCTTCCGGCGTGGTGGGCTTAGTGACGAAGGCAAATGCACCGCGCGACAATCCGTGATGCCAGTCTTCGTCCATGGTCAACATTTGAATGGGAATGTGCCGGGTCGACGGATCTTGTTTCAAATGGTTGAGGATGGTCCAGCCCAGCATGTCGGGCAGGAAGACGTCCAGGGAAACCGCAGTTGGCCGGAATTCCCGTGCAAGCGCGAGCGCGTCGGAGCCTCGCAGGGCGACCAGGACTTTGAATCCCTTGTCGCGCGATAGATCGCAAAGGACCCGCGCGTAGTGCGGATCATCCTCCACGATCAACAGCACCGCGTCGCCCGGCTGAATGTCGTTCCGGTCGTCCTCGATCTGCTCCACATGGTGTTCGACCGCGGCAGAAACGCTGGGCAACGACAAAGTCGCCATCGTGGGTGCAGCGCTGCGGTCAGTTACGCCTAGAGCCGAGGGCGACGGACCGACGTACGTCTGCGGCAGATAGAGGGTGAATGTGCTGCCTTTGCCGGGGGCGCTGCGCAACTGAATCTCTCCACCCAGCAGGCTGGCGAGTTCGCGGCTGATCGCCAGTCCCAGTCCGGTTCCACCGTACTTCCGGCTGGTACCGGCGTCTGCCTGCTGAAAGGCCTCGAAGATAATTCGCTGCTTGTCCAGCGGAATACCGATTCCGGTATCGCTCACTTCAAACGCCACTACCGACGCAGCCCCACTGAGAATCGGATGATCTTCGCTCCAGCCGGTGGTGGCCGCCGTAACTGCCAGTCGAACTCCTCCTTGTTCCGTAAACTTGAACGCGTTGGAAAGCAGATTCTTCAGAACCTGCTGCAGGCGTTTGGAGTCCGTGACCAAACTGCGCGCGAGCCTGGTGTCCGTTTGCACCTCGAACACAAGCTTCCGGTTCTCGGCTTCGTGGCTGAACGGACGACCAACCATCTCGAGCAGGTTCGAGAAGAACACCTCCTCGGCCTCGACCGAAACCGTGCCCGACTCGATCTTCGACAAGTCGAGAATGTCGCTGATCAGGTTCAGCAGATCCGTTCCGGCTCCGTGAATGGTACGGGCAAATTCCACTTGCTTCGACGTCAGGTTGCCGTCTGGATTGTCGGTGAGCTGCTGTCCGAGTACCAGAATGCTGTTCAGTGGCGTACGCAGTTCGTGCGACATGTTGGCCAGGAATTCAGACTTGTACTTCGACGTCAGCGCAAGTTCCTTGGCCTTCTCTTCAAGAGCCCGACGGGCCTGTTCGATTTCCTGGTTCTTGCGTTCCACTTCCGCGTTCTGTTCGGCCAACTGTTGCGCCTTCTGAGCCAGCTGTTCGTTGGTCTGCTGCAATTCCTTCTGCTGAGTTTGCAGTTCGATCGCCAGCTGCTGCGACTGCTTCAGCAAGCCTTCGGTCTGCATCGTGGCTTCGATACTGTTGAGCACGATGCCGATGCTAGCCGTCAGTTGCTCCAGGAAAGCTAGGTGCGATGCGGTGAAAGCACTCAAGCTTGCTAGCTCGATCACAGCCTTCACGCGATCTTCGAAGAGCACCGGCAGCACGATGACATTTCGCGGAATTGCTTCAAACAATCCTGAGCGAATCGGCACGGTATGCTCCGGTAGCTCGGTAATTAGCGTTCTGCGTTTTTCCGCCGCACACTGCCCAACCAGACCTTCTCCGATATTGATCTGCCTGAGATATCCATCATCGCTGTTGGCAAAGGCCGAGAGCAGCACCATGCTGCCCGAGTCCTCACTCTCGGTCTGGTATATGACGCCCTGTTGCGCGTTCACCAGCGGCGCCAACTCCGACAGAAGCATGCGTCCCACCGTGGTCAGATCGCGCTGGCCCTGCAACATTCCCGTGAATCTTGCCAGGTTGGTCTTGAGCCAGTCCTGTTCGGTGTTGCGGTCGGTGGTCAAGCGCAGGTTGTCGATCATGGTGTTGATGTTGTCTTTCAGCTCGGCAACTTCGCCGCTAGCTTCCACCTGGATCGAGCGCGTGAGGTCACCCTTGGTAACGGCAGTCGCGACCTCGGCGATGGCGCGGACCTGGTTGGTCAGGTTATCGGCAAGCAGGTTAACGTTGCCGGTCAAGATCCTTCCAAGTGCCGGCGGCGCCGGGAACGTTCGCCTGGCCTCCCAAGCGGCCTTCCACGCCGACTTCGCGGGCAACCGTGGTCACCTGGTCGGCAAACGTCGCCAGCGTATCAGTCATGTTGTTGATGGTCTCAGCCAGCGCGGCGACTTCGCCCTTGGCGTTCACGGTTAGCTTCTGAGTGAGTTCACCGTTGGCGACGGCGGTCACCACCTTCACGATTCCGCGAACCTGTTCCGTGAGGTTCGCGGCCATGACGTTGACGTTGTCGGTCAGATCCTTCCAGGTTCCGGCAACGCCGGCCACCTGGGCCTGGCCACCAAGTTTTCCTTCGGTGCCCACTTCACGGGCCACGCGCGTCACTTCGGCGGCGAAGGCATTGAGCTGATCGACCATGGTGTTGATGGTGTTCTTCAGCTCCAGAATTTCACCCTTCACATCCACCGTGATCTTGCGCGACAGATCGCCGCGAGCCACGGCTGTCGTTACTTCGGCGATATTGCGCACCTGTGCCGTCAGGTTGCCGGCCATGGCATTTACAGAGTCGGTAAGATCTTTCCACGTACCACCGACGCCGGGGACATTCGCCTGTCCGCCGAGCCGGCCTTCGCTACCCACCTCGCGCGCCACGCGGGTCACTTCGGCAGCGAACGAGCGCAACTGCTCGACCATGGTGTTCAGCGTCTCTTTCAGCTGCAGAATCTCGCCGCGCACGTCGACCGTGATTTTCTTGGATAAATCGCCGTTGGCGATGGCCGTCGCCACCTCGGCGATGTTGCGAACCTGGCCGGTCAAGTTGCTGGCCATGAAGTTCACGTTGTCGGTGAGATCTTTCCAGGTTCCGGCGACGCCTGGCACGTTCGCCTGCCCGCCGAGACGGCCTTCGGTGCCGACCTCGCGGGCCACGCGCGTTACTTCGCCGGCGAAGGCGTTGAGCTGATCGACCATGGTGTTGATGGTGTTCTTCAGCTCCAGAATTTCGCCTTTCACGTCAACCGTGATCTTGCGCGAAAGATCGCCGCGAGCTACCGCCGTCGTAACTTCGGCGATGTTTCGCACCTGACCGGTAAGGTTGCCGGCCATGGCGTTCACGGAATCCGTAAGATCCTTCCAGGTACCGGCGACACCCGGCACGTTGGCCTGTCCACCGAGGCGGCCTTCGCTACCCACTTCGCGAGCCACGCGAGTTACTTCGGCAGCGAATGAACGCAGCTGTTCGACCATGGTGTTCAGCGTTTCTTTGAGCTGCAGAATTTCGCCGCGCACGTCGACCGTGATTTTCTTGGACAAATCGCCGTTGGCGATTGCGGTTGCAACTTCGGCGATGTTGCGCACCTGGCCGGTCAGGTTGCTGGCCATGAAGTTCACATTGTCGGTGAGATCTTTCCAGGTTCCGGCGACTCCCGGCACCTGGGCCTGGCCACCCAATTTTCCGTCGGTGCCGACTTCGCGAGCCACGCGCGTGACTTCTCCAGCGAATGCATTAAGCTGATCGACCATGGTGTTGATCGTGTTCTTCAGCTCGAGAATTTCACCTTTCACATCGACGGTGATCTTACGCGACAGGTCGCCGCGAGCCACGGCCGTCGTTACTTCGGCAATGTTGCGCACCTGGCCGGTAAGGTTGCCGGCCATCGAGTTCACCGAGTCGGTGAGATCCTTCCAGGTACCGGCGACGCCGGGTACGTTCGCCTGTCCTCCAAGCCGGCCTTCGGTTCCGACTTCGCGGGCCACGCGCGTCACTTCGCCGGCGAAAGCATTAAGCTGGTCGACCATGGTGTTGATGGTTTCTTTCAGCAGCAGAATTTCGCCGCTGACGTTGACCGTGATCTTCTTCGAAAGGTCACCGCTGGCGATGGCCGTCGCCACCTCGGCAATGTTTCGCACCTGGCCGGTAAGGTTGCTGGCCATCGAGTTCACTGAGTCGGTCAAATCTTTCCACGTACCCGCCACTCCGGGTACCTGCGCCTGGCCGCCGAGTTTTCCGTCCGTACCCACTTCGCGGGCTACGCGTGTCACTTCAGAAGCGAAAGATCGCAGCTGATCGACCATGGTGTTGATGGTGTCTTTCAACTCGAGAATTTCGCCGCGTACGTCGACCGTGATCTTGCGCGACAAATCGCCACGAGCCACTGCGGTCGCGACTTCGGCGATATTGCGCACCTGCGCCGTCAGATTTCCGGCCATGAAGTTGACGTTGTCCGTCAAATCCTTCCACGTACCCGCGACGCCCGGCACCTCGGCCTGACCACCCAACTTGCCTTCGGTTCCGACTTCACGAGCCACACGAGTGACTTCTCCAGCGAAAGCGTTGAGCTGATCCACCATCGTGTTGATGGTGTTTTTCAGTTCGAGAATCTCGCCCTTCACATCCACCGTGATCTTGCGCGATAAATCGCCGCGAGCCACAGCCGTAGTCACTTCGGCAATGTTTCTGACCTGACCGGTCAGGTTGCCGGCCATCGAATTAACCGAGTCGGTCAAATCCTTCCAGGTTCCGGCGACACCCGGCACGTTTGCCTGTCCGCCCAAGCGGCCTTCGGTTCCCACTTCGCGGGCCACACGAGTCACCTCGCCGGCGAAACGGTTGAGCTGATCGACCATCGTGTTCAGAGTTTCTTTGAGCTGAAGGATCTCGCCGCGCACGTCAACGGTGATTTTGCGGGAAAGATCGCCATTCGCAATGGCGGTTGCTACTTCAGCGATGTTGCGGACTTGGCCTGTCAAGTTGCTGGCCATGAAGTTGACGTTGTCCGTCAGATCTTTCCAGGTTCCTCCGACGCCGGGCACCTGCGCCTGTCCGCCCAGTTTGCCTTCGGTGCCGACTTCGCGAGCCACGCGCGTCACTTCGCCAGCAAATGCGTTCAACTGATCCACCATGGTGTTGATGGTGTCTTTAAGTTCGAGAATTTCGCCCTTCACGTCAACCGTGATTTTGCGCGACAGGTCGCCGCGAGCCACGGCGGTCGTCACCTCGGCAATGTTTCTTACCTGGGCTGTCAGGTTGCCAGCCATGGCGTTGACGGAGTCCGTCAGATCCTTCCAGGTTCCGGCAACACCCGGCACAACAGCCTGTCCGCCGAGCTTGCCATCGGTTCCGACTTCGCGAGCCACGCGCGTCACCTCCGAGGCGAACGAGCGCAGCTGATCGACCATGGTGTTGATGGCTTCTTTGAGCTGCAAAATTTCGCCACGAACATCGACCGTAATCTTGCGCGACAGATCGCCGCTGGCTACTGCCGTCGCCACCTCGGCGATATTGCGAACCTGGCCGGTAAGATTGCTGGCCATCGAGTTCACCGAGTCGGTCAAGTCCTTCCAAGTGCCGGCCACGCCGGGCACCAGAGCCTGGCCACCCAACTTGCCATCGGTCCCCACCTCGCGAGCCACGCGCGTCACCTCGGCGGTAAACACGCCGAGTTGCTGAATCATGGTGTTGACGATGTTTGCGGAGCGCAAGAATTCGCCTTCCAACGGGCGGCCATCCACATCGAGGCGAACCGTCTGAGTCAGGTTTCCCTGGGCGACGGCGGCGATGGCGCGCGTCACTTCGGTGGTCGGACGCAATAGGTCTTCAGCCAGAGTGTTGACCGAAACCTCCATTTCACCCCACGATCCACGCAACTGGTGGAAGCGGGCACGCTCGCGCGTCTTACCCTCTTTGCCGATGGCCTGCCCCACGCGCTTCAACTCCTTCGCCATCTGCTCGTTAGCCGATACGATCTCGTTAAAGGTGTCGGCGATCTTGCCTGGCAAACCGACCCAGGCTACGGGCAGGCGCACGGAAAAATCGCCATCGCGCACAGTCTGCAAGGAGGCCAGGATAACGGCCAATTCGGCAGCTTCCGGTTGCGCAGCGACTAGCGTGTTGCCATTACTAGGGAAGGTTGAAACATCGGGTGAGGAGGTCGGGTCCATAGACGGTTGCGCGGCGGAATCCATCGTTTTCTCCTGAGCGCGATACAGGGTATTGAGCTTTTCCTTAAGAATTTTGCTATAGCGGGTCAGCATTCACAGTACCTGAGATTAGCAAATCTTACGGATAAACTTTGATCTGACAATTACTTAGCACTTTAGAATTAAGACGCGGGCAGAGCCATCAAGGTGAGGCTAAACGAGCAAGTAGCTAGCAAAGAGATGAGACATTCTGGATCAGCCCAATCAGTTGATGCAGGGGGGGGAAAGGGGTTGCCCGAGCCCGGATGACGCTTCAAAGAAATTTACGGGGCTTGTCGAAATTCAATGCGCTCGTTTTGCTCTTCACGCCACTGTGCTCCGGGGCGCGACGCGAAGGATGTGTTGCAGAGTCTCCGGCCAGTTTTCGACGAGCCGTCGTCCCAGTCGGCTGCCGGTCTTAAGCACGTGCTGATGCAGCAGTTCGCGCACCGCATTCTGCGCTTCGCAGTCCCAGTCGGCCAGCGGAGTGACTTCGACAGAGTCGGGATGAAACCTCTGCTCAGCTACGAAGCTGGCATGCGGGTCCCAGACGTACGCGGTGCCGCCGGTCATGCCGGCCCCGAAATTTCTTCCCGTTACCCCAAGAATGAGGACCACGCCTCCGGTCATGTATTCACACCCATGTTCGCTAACGCCCTCGACCACGGCGGTTGCGCCTGAGTTGCGAATCGCGAAGCGTTCCCCGGCGCTGCCGGCGGCAAACAAGAAGCCCGAAGTTGCTCCGTACAGGCATACATTGCCCATAATGACTTGGGGCTCGGTGGCCTCCGCCAGCTTGCCACTCGGACGCAGGATGACTTCGCCGCCAGAAAGCCCTTTACCAACGTAATCGTTTGCCTGGCCTTCCAGCATGAGCGACATGCCCTCAGTAGCGAAAGCACCAAAGGACTGTCCCGCTGTGCCTTGCATTTGAATGCGGATGTTTGGTTTCGGCGTGGTTTGACCACACCGCAGCAATGCCAACTCGCCGGACAGACGTGCTCCCAGACTTCGATCTTCGTTTCTTACGTCTAGACTGCGTCCGAAGGACTCGCCCGCTAAAGTGGCGGCAATCGCGGGCCGCACCCACGCCTCGTCGACCGGATCATGATCTTCGGGGCGCACGTTCCGCTGTCCCTCCCAATGGATCGGTCCGTCTCCCACTGACGCCAGCATCGACTCGAAATCCAGATTGCCGCCCAAGCGGATCTGTCGCAGCAAATCCGTTCGTCCGATCGCTGACTCCAAAGATGGCAGTCCTAAATCAGCCAGCAGCCGTTGCAGGTCGCCCGCGATGTTTGAGAAGAAGCGGACGACGTATTCCGGCTTGCCCCGAAACTTTGCCCGCAACTCCGGGCGCTGCGTCGCAATTCCCGTGGGACAGGTGTTGAGATGACATTGCCTTGCCATGTCGCAGCCCAGGGAGACGAGCACTGCCGTACCGAATGAGAACTCGTCCGCGCCCAGAAGCGCAGCCACCAGCACGTCGCGGGCATTGGTCAGCCCGCCGTCCACGCGCAGTCGTACCCGACCGCGCAGGCCATTGTGCCGGAGCACCTGTTGCGCCTCGGCGAGTCCAAGCTCCCAAGGATTTCCCGCGTACTTGATGCTGCTGAGAGGTGACGCGCCCGTGCCGCCACTGTGTCCGGCGATATGGATGTAATCTGCGTAAGCCTTGGCGACTCCTGCCGCGACCGTGCCGACGCCGAGTTGCGAGACCAGTTTGACGCCGATGGCCGCGCGGGGATTGATGCGCTTCAGATCGTAAATCAGTTGCGCCAGGTCCTCGATGCTATAGATATCGTGATGCGGCGGCGGACTGATAAGCGAGATTCCGGCTTGCGCGTGGCGCAGCCGGGCGATGAGTTCGGTAACCTTGTGGCCGGGGAGTTGCCCGCCCTCGCCCGGCTTCGAGCCTTGAGCAATCTTGATCTCCAACTCCTCGGCATGCGCCAGATATTCGGCGGTGACCCCGAAGCGTCCTGAAGCCACTTGCTTGATCTTGTTGTTGCGGGGCAGATAGTCGGGCGGCGCGTCGGGCTCGCGACGGTAGGCCATCGGGTCCTCGCCTCCTTCGCCGGTATTGGAGCGCGCGCCCAGCTGGTTCATCGCCAGCGTGATCGTTTCGTGCGCTTCCGGGCTCAGCGAACCCAGCGACATCGCGCTCGACACGAAGCGACGTACGAGACTGGAAGATTCCTCGACCTGATCAATCGACAATCGCGGGCCGGCGGGAAGAATCTCCAGCAGATCGCGCAAAACCAGCGGCTCGGTTTCGTCTCGAGGTGCTTTATAAGCGGACCATGCCTCAGCAGGTGCAGGCGCGGTGGCGGCAGCCTGCGTACTTCCTCTGGCCGCGCCAACGGCGAGCTGAAGATGACGCGTCTTTTGCGGCTCCCAAAGATGAGATTCCGCACGATCATCGCGGCGAAAGCGAACCCAACCATAGTCGGGCAGCTCGGAACCTCCGTGCTCAGCCGCCCAGGATGCTCGCACTGCCGCCTCGATCTCGGCGAAACCCCAACCGCCTAATGGCGAAAGGCTGCCGGCGAAGCAGCGGTCGATCACCGGGGTATCCAGGCCGAGAATATCGAACAGTTGTGCCGCTCGATAACTGTCCAGCACAGAGATTCCCATCTTCGACATCACTTTCGCCAGGCCGGATTGCATGGCTTTGAGCAACGCCGCTTCGCCTGCCTGCCCTGCCAGCACCCGCGCCGTCTGCAACGCTAGCCATGGACACACCGCGCCCGCACCGTATCCGATGAGTACGGCGGCGTGGTGAACATCGCGACAATCTCCGGCCTCTACTGCCAGACCCACTTCGGTGCGCAGGCCGGCTTTAACCAGAGCTTGATGGACGGCGCCCGTGGCCATCGCCATAGGAATAGGCAAACTCTTCGGCGAAGCCGCACTGTCCGTCAGCAGCAGGATACGAGACCCTGCCCGAACCAGGTCAACCGCTCTCTTGCACACGCTGTCGATCGCGTTCTTCAGAGAACTGTCTGGCGCGAAGATGCAATCGATCGACGCCAGCGGCAGATCCGCCGCTAAGGGGTACGTGCGTTGACGCAGGGCCGCCATCTGCCCCAACGACAAGAACGGCGAAGGCAATACCAGGCCAGGCAAAGGAGCATGTTTGTCCAGCAGGTGTGGCCACGGTCCCAGACGCGTACGCAACGAAATCACCACTGACTCACGTATAGGATCGATTGCAGGATTTGTTACCTGCGCAAATCTTTGGCGGAAGAAGCCGTACAGCGGGCGTGGAGTGCGGGCCAGGGGCGCGATCGGCGTATCGTCGCCCATCGACCAGGTTGCGTCCTTGCCCTCCAGCGCCATGGGCGCGATCACCAGCTTCAGGTCCTCGCGCGTATACCCGAAACCGTGCTGCAGTCGTCTGACCTCTTCCTCCGGCAGCGTCGCGACGGGGCTGGACACGGGCTCCAGCCGAATGTCGTCGATCAGCGGCCCATAGGTAGTCAACCCATCGAAGTAGCGGTCGAGTTCCCCGCCCTCGAGCAGCTTGCGTTTTTCCAAATCAAGCAGGATCATCTGTCCCGGACCGAGCCGGCCACTGCGGACGATGGACTCTGCGCTGACATCAGCCAAGCCGACTTCGGAGCCGGCGACCACTAAACCCGCATCAGTGATTACGTAGCGGCACGGGCGCAAGCCATTGCGATCCAGCGCTGCGCCCAGCAGACGGCCATCGCTGAACACCAGCGCCGAAGGACCATCCCACGGCTCCATGCAATCGGCGTGATAGCGGTGGAAGGCAGTCTCGCTTCTTGCAGCAGCCGCCGCAGGCAAGAGCATGCGCACGGCCTCGGCCACATTGCGGCCGTGGTTCGCCAATAACTCGGCAACCTCGTCCAGGCTCATCGAGTCGGAAGCTTGGGCGCTCAGGAGGGGTTCGCATTGCCGCGGCAGACTGGCGCGCCGGCTTTCCATGTGCGCCCGATTGCCCCAGATGGTGTTGATCTCTCCGTTGTGCGCCAGCATTCGCAGCGGCTGGGCCCGATGCCATGACGGCAGCACGTTGGTCGCGTATCGCTGGTGAAAGATTGCGAACGGGGTGACGAACTCCTCGCATTGCAGGTCGGGATAGAACTCATGCAGCAACCGGCCGGCACACAGGGCCTTGTAGACAATCGTCCGCGTGGAAAGCGAGCATACGTAACTGTCGGCGACCTGTCGCTCAAAGGACTTGCGCGCCGCATACAGGCGATGCTCAAGCTCGTCTTCTGTCCACTTCCCCTCTTCGGGACCGGCGATCAGTGCCTGACGAATGACGGGCAGAGATGCAGACGCAATTTCGCCCAGAACTTCGCGACGAATCGGAACCTTCCGCCAAGCCAGCCATTGCAGGCGCTCGGCCGCGATGGACTCTTGCAAGCAAATGCGGGCGCGGTCTTCGCAGGTTTCGTCCTGCGGGAGAAACAGCATCGCGACTGCGAGTGGCCGCTCCGGTGGCAGATCAATTCCGGCCTGCTTGAGCAGGAATGCTCGAGGAACCGCGGTCAGAATGCCGACGCCGTCGCTGCTCTTGTGATCGGCAGCGACAGCACCGCGATGCGCCAGCCGGCCCAGCGCAGTCAGAGCAAGTCGCAGAATGTGGTGGTTCGACGCACCGTGCAGGGTGGCGACAAATCCCACTCCGCACGCTTCATGATCGAAACGGGAGTTTACGAGGGTTGGATCCCGGGGGACGGTCAAACTAGTTCCCATGTTTCAGTATAGGGGGCGCCACGGTGAATTCAGCCGGAAAACTCCTAGCCTTTACCGAAACAGGAAAGTGAAGATGCAAACCGGAAGTCCCAGACATGGGGATCGAGGAAGTTGGCCGCATTGGTGCCGTGAGGTCGGCCAGTATTTACGAACGTGTCAGCGCTGCCTTTAACACCAACTGTCACGCGGATCAACCTCACTAAGACGCGCCCCAAAGCAAATGCGGGCAGGCATTTCACCGCACACACCGGGCAAAGAATAGGTCACATGCCGTTGACCTTGGAGAGCAGGAACCATTAAGATGAAACTCGCGGGGGTGGTGGTGAAGTTGGTTATCACGTCGCCCTGTCACGGCGAAGGCCGCGGGTTCGAGTCCCGTCCACCCCGCCATTCTTTCGGATGGCTTACAGTCCGAATTTCTTCCCCAACATTCCTTCCTGATCAGGGCTGACCGGCACCTATTCAGAAATTCTCACTCCTGAATTCAGTTGGCCGAAGTCTCCGCCTACGATCAATCACGATCTTGGTCTCTTTTTCCTGCCAATTCAGAATTGTTGCTAGAAATTTGAGGCAAGAGCCGGGGGGGTAATCGAACGCCCCAATTGACTCACTCGTGTCGCAAGCATTCCACCGGATCGAGCTTGGCCGCGTTGCTGGCCGGAGTGATACCGAAGGCAACTCCCACGGCACAGGAAACCAGCAGTGCAACGAACGCCGAAAGGAAGGAGAACGGAACATAGTGATTGGTGAAGATCTCGATTGAAATCGGAATTCCCAAGCCAATAACCAGCCCAACGGAGCCACCTAGCAGAGCGATCAGTACCGCTTCGAAAAGAAATTGCAGAAGAATCGCTCGCCGAGTAGCTCCCACCGCTTTGCGAACGCCGATTTCGTGTATTCGCGAGTGCACGGTTGCCAGCATGATATTCATGATTCCCACGCCAGCCGCGATCAAAGTCACCGCCGTGAACAGCAGCAGGATCGAGGTAAAGGCATTGGCGGTTTTATTCGCCAGCCTGAGCACTTCCGTTAGATTGCTGACGTTGTATACCGATTCGCGGCGATGCCGCGCGGCGATCACCGAGTGAATGCTGTCGGTGGCCTGCGGTATGAGAGAGGAGTCGGACATCGAAAAGTAAATCTGGTTCACAGCGGTGGTACCGGTTAACGATTGGGCAACCGAGTAAGGAATCAGAAGCGTGTCGTCCTCGATCTCTGATCGTCCAAAAGTATCCACGCTTTCGCGAAAAGTGCCGATGATGACAAACGGCACCTCCTGTATCTTGATAGTCTGTCCCAGCGCCAGATCAAGCGAGCCAAATTGCTGCTTTGCCAAACTCTCGGTGATGAGCGCTACCTTGTTGCCGGATTGCGAATCCTGTTGGTCGAAAAATCTGCCGGCACTCACAATGATGCGCCGCACACTTTGGTAGGCAGGATCGACTCCCAGAATCAGGATGTCGCGTTCTTTGCCGCCTCCAACCACCATCCGCTCATGCAGGTTCAGCACCGGCGAAGCTGCTTGAATACCGGGAACCTGCTGCCGGGCCGCGGTCATGTCCTTTACGCTAAGGTAATCGGCGGTGCCTACGCTTGAGGCGGCGCTGGAAACTCCGGAGTATTCGGCCCAGATCACGTTGGTACCGACGTTTTGAATCTGCGTCAGCACGTAGCTTTTTCCGGTGAGCGCAACTGTAACCACCAGAATAAGAGCGGTGGTGCCGACGGCCATGCCCAGAGCAGTCATCGCGGCGCGTAGTTTGTCGGCGCGCAGCGAGTCAATTCCCATCGACAGAAGTTCCCGCAGGACTAGCGCTCCGGAAACGTCGAAGCGCGAAAACCTCGAAGGCGGCGTGGCTACTCCAGGCATAAGCTGCTACTTATTACCGATGAGCACCAGGGTCACTCCGACGCAAACCAGCGCTATTCCAACCCAGCGCTGAGGACTGACCCGCTCTCCCAGAAAGAAGATACCTCCTATAGCGCCCACCAGGTAACTCAGGGCCGTCACCGGCACCACGAAACTGACGTCCTCAAACGAAAGCAGCAGGAGTAGAGAAAAGAAAGCCAGCGCCATCATGGCCACGCCGATCCAAATCCACTTCAGCTGCAAGGCACGGTAAAGCAGGCTGGCCATTGCGGAAGGGCGGAATCTCTCCAGCTCGCCGGTTTGTTTCATCGCCCGGCCTAGGCAAAGCTCACCCCAGGTCCCCACTACGATAATCAATACGAACAGAACGAATTCCAACATTAAGTGAGGGTTTCCGTGGTGCGGGGATTGGTGCCTCGAATAAAGGAAACACCTGCGCAAATGAATGCGATACCGGCCCAGCGAAGCGGCGAAACAGCCTCACGCAGAAAAATTGCCCCTAATATCGCGATGACCGCATAGCCTAATGCTGCGGCTGGTTGCACATAGCTGTAATCAGCCAGCGACAGCGCCAGCATGTAGGCCGCGATGAAGGCGATTAGGAAAACGATTCCTGCCCAGATCGTGATCGAACCAAATACACGAAAAAAAACGGATACCAGTCCCGCCAGCGGCCAGATTTTGATTTCACCCACCTGCTTCATGCCTTTGGCAAGCAGCAGATTCCCTACCGGTCCGGCCACTACCATTACGGCAATGAGGAAGTAAGTTTTTGCATGAAGCCGAGTCTGCATACGCTTGGTTTCGAAGGCCCCGACCATGGTACACGAAGCTACGGGATGGACACGGGCATCAGATAGGGATGGAAGGTCGCGTGCGCGCCGCAGTTCCCGGCAATCTCATGCGTTTCCCGTCGAGAAATCGGGCCGGGAATGGTTGGTCTGGGACTCTCTGCTCGGGCTAACGGGTCTGGATCCCCGCCGGGGCCAAAGGCAGCGTTTGTGTTAGTTTAGTAAGTTAGTAATGAAAGTTTAATCATTGTGTGCGGTATAGTCGGATTCACTCATAAAGGCGGTTCCCCGCGGCCAGAACGCATTGCTGACGCGACGGCCACCTTGGTCCACCGTGGACCAGACCAGCAAGGTGTCTACCGATCCGCCGTTTGTTCCCTTGGCGCTACTCGGTTGAAAATTCTGGACTTGGAGTCCGGGGACCAACCCATTCGCAGCGACGATGGCGACACCGTAATCGTTTTCAACGGCGAAATTTACAATCATCTCGAAATCCGGGCTGAGCTGGAGAAATCTGGCCACCGTTTTCATACCCACTGCGACACGGAAACCGTGCTTCACGCGTTTCTGGAGTGGGATACAAACTGTTTCCAGAAGCTGCGAGGCATGTTCGCGGTAGCCCTCTGGACCGATTCCGCTCGTCGCCTGGTGTTGGCGCGCGACCGGGTTGGCATCAAGCCGTTGTATGTCGCTCATCGTGGTGAAGATCTGTATTTCGGATCTGAGCTGAAGGCCATCCTCATTCATCCTGAGATTGACCGCTGTCTCAGCCTGCAGGCCTTGGATTGTTACCTTGCCCTCAACTACATACCGGCTCCCTGGACCATGGTGGAAGGCATCTGCAAGGTGCTGCCGGGAACGTGGGTCGAATGGCAAAACGGGACCACGCGGTCGGATGCGTTCTGGTCTCTGCCCGAACCGCAGATCAGCCATCGCTCGCTCGACTCAGCCAGCGAAGAACTGGATGGGCTGCTCCAACAGTCGTTGCGCGAGCACTTGATTTCCGACGTGCCGTTAAGTGTTTGGCTGAGCGGAGGCTTGGATTCCTCGACGATCCTCCACTACGCTTCTCGGGCCTCGTCAGCCAAGCTGAAAACCTTCTCTATCTCATTTCGCGGCCGCAGTTTCGACGAGAGCAGCTATATCCAGCAGATGGTGTCGGAATACGGCACCGAGCACGAAGAGCTGGACCTGAATCCGGAGCAGGATCTGGAAGGCGCAATCCAGGAGTTCGCTTACTATTCGGACGAACCCAGCGCCGACGCCGGGGCATTGCCGCTTTGGTTTCTGGCGAAGCTGAGCCGGACGCGGACCGAGGTCGCACTGAGCGGCGAAGGTGCCGACGAATTGTTCGGCGGATATCTAACCTACCGCGCCAGCCGAGTGGCTTCGTATCTACGGATGCTGCCCAAGAGTTCACTGCGATTGGGGCAGTGGATGCTGCAAGCTTGGCCGGTGTCCGACGACAAGATCGGACTGGAGTACAAGGTCAAGCGCCTGTTGGCCGGCAGCCTGATGTCACCGGCGCGCGGACACGTTTACTGGAACGGAACGTTTTCGGATCAGGAGAAGCGACGCCTGGTTACGGAGAGGCTTCCGCGCACGCTCGATCAGATATTGACCGAGCAGGGATCAAAGCTGGCATCCGCCAACGGCAATTTAGATCCCTATCTTTGGTTCGATCAGAAGTACTACCTTGCAGATGACATTCTGGTGAAGTCGGACCGGATCAGCATGGCCCACTCGGTGGAGGTGCGGCCGCCGTTTCTTGATCACCGCATCGTCGAGTTCGCCAGCCGGATTCCGGCATCGTTGAAGATTTCGGGGTCGCGGCAAAAAATCGTGCTGCAACATCTGATGAAAGACAAGCTGCCGAAATCAGTGTTGCAACGGCCGAAGGTCGGCTTCGACATTCCGGCGCACGACTGGCTTCGCGGCCCGCTGCGTTCGCTGTTAATCGAAACCTTGCGAGCCGGAGCTGCAGAACACGCTGACATCTTTAATCAGGAAGTAATCGAGGGCCATCTTCAGGACCACTTGGAAAGGCGAGTAAACATTGGCTATCACCTATGGGGATTAATGATCCTGTTTTTGTGGATGAAAAAGTGGAGCATCAGGGCACCGAAGCCTTCAGCAAGCAGCCAACTGGTTTCAGCCGGTGGCGTTGGAGCCTATACCTAGGGCTGCTGCTGATTGCGGGTTTGGTGTACCTGGTCGGGATCATCTCCCCCCCTTCGCTAGCTGACGATGTGGACGCCGTACAGGCGCAAATTGCCCGCAACATGCTGACCACCGGAGACTGGGTCACGGCCCGGCTCGACGGTGTCGCGTACCTGGAAAAGGCGCCGCTCGTTTATTGGCTGATGGCGCTGTCCTACAAAGTGTTTGGCGTGCACGACTGGGCGGCGCGCATTCCCATCGCCTTGTTCTGCGTTGCGCTCGCATTGCTAACAGCCGCTTTCGGAGTGTGGGCATTCGGCAAGAAAGCCGGCTTCTACGCGGGACTGTGCATGGCGACTTGCGTAGGCCTGTTTCTATTTACCCGCGTCCTGATTCCCGACGTCATTCTGACGTTCACCATCACGCTGGCGATGTGGGCGCTGCTGCGCGTCACGGAAGACGACGAGCCACATCCGCGCGCCTGGGCTTTCGCTTTGGCAGCGAGTTTAGGGACTGGACTGCTGCTGAAGAGCTTGATTGGAGTGCTGTTTCCGATCGCTGCCGGCCTGATCTACTTGTTCCTCACGAAGCAGTTATTTCTAGCGAGAACCTGGAAGCGTCTGCATCCCTTCAGCGGTCTGGCAATTATCCTTTTGATCGCGGTTCCCTGGCATGTGCTGGCGACGCTGCGCAATCCTCCGTACTTTTCGCTTATCCATGCACAGCGGACCTGGGGAATATCACGGCTTCCTCTGGTTCTTCTTTATCAACGAACAGTTACTGCGTTTCCTGAACCTGCGATATCCGCGCGACTACAACACCGTTCCGCGGATTTGGTTCTGGCTGTTCCACCTGATCTGGCTGTTCCCCTGGAGCGTTTACCTGCCGGCAGTGGCGAAGTTGTCGTTCCGTCCGCAGGATCGAGCGGGACGCACCCGGTTACTGGCTCTGTGCTGGATCGGCTTCGTGCTGGTGTTCTTCACTTTCTCCACCACGCAGGAATATTATTCGATGCCCTGCTATCCGGCGTTCGCGTTGCTGCTGGGCTCGGCCATGGCAATGGGTGGGAACTGGATCAAGCGGGGAACCTACGTGCTGACGGCGCTGGCAGCCTGCTGCGCCGCGGCGGTGACCACGATCCTGGTTCTGGTGCGGAATGTGCCGACGCCGGGGGACATCTTCAGCGCTCTGAGCGCGCACCCCGGGGCCTACACGTTGTCGCTGGGGCACTTCGAAGATCTGACGCTGACGTCGTTCGCTTACTTGCGACTACCCCTCGCATTGGCCGGCATAGCTTTTCTGGTGGGCGCTGTCGGAACGTTTCGCGCTGTTGGTAGACGCGCCTTCCTGAGCGCGGCGCTGATGATGGTGCTGTTTTACGGGGCGGCGCAGGTCGCACTGGTGGTCTTCGACCCCTTTCTCTCGTCGCGGCCTTTGGCTGACGCAATCTTGCGTTCACCTGACGGCCGACTGATCCTCGACCGGCACTACTACGCGTTTTCATCGGTCGCCTTCTACACCAATCGGCCTGCACTCCTTTTGAATGGCCGCAAGCTCAATCTGTCATACGGGTCTTATGCGCCGGGCGCACCCGACGTTTTCATCGACGATGCGCAACTGAAGAATCTGTGGCTGACGTCCACCAGGTATTACCTGGTCGTCAGCGAATCGGCCATGCCCCGTTTGCAAGAACTTGTTGGACAGGAAAAGCTCAATGTCGTAGCCGAGAGTGGCGGCAAGTTTGTGCTCACCAACATCCCTCTTCCTAAGCCGGATGTACCCAGTGCCAGAATTTCGGTACCGGATAACTCTCGCCGAAATCCGGCCGACGAATCGACGCAAGCGAGGTTGCGGGGTCATGTCGCGCCAGCCCGTATTCATCTTGATTCATGTAGCCTGGCCTTCACAAACCCTGCAAATACGCAGCAAACCCGGTATATTTGTATGAGGACAACTGGGTTGATCTCGAATAATTCTGATAGTAGTGGCTTCTTAAGCCGTATAAGACCTAAGGAGAATGCATGAGAATTGCCGTACTGGGTGGGGATGGTTACTGCGGATGGGCAACCGCTTTGTATTTGTCCAAACAGGGGCACGAAGTTGCCATCGTCGACAACTACATTCGCAGAAAGTGGGACATCGATCTTGGCGTATCGACGCTGACCCCAATCCTCTCCCTGCGCAACCGGGTGCAGCTGTGGAAAGATCTTACCGGCAATGTCATCCACATGTGCGAAGGCGACATGCGCGATTACGCGTTCTTGTCAGCCCACATTCGCGACTTCGCACCCGACACGGTGATTCATTTTGCCGAGCAGCGGTCGGCGCCGTACTCCATGATTGACCGCGAGCACGCAGCCTTCACGCAGGTAAACAACATCGTCGGCACCCTGAACCTGCTGTTTGCATTGCGTGAGTTCAAACCCGACTGCCATCTGGTGAAACTGGGCACCATGGGCGAATACGGTACGCCCAACATCGATATCGAAGAGGGATACATCAAGATCGAACACAATGGCCGGAGCGACGTGCTTCCCTACCCCAAGCAGCCCGGATCCTTCTATCACCTCTCCAAGGTTCACGACAGCCACAACATCATGTTCTGTTGCCGGGCTTGGGGACTGCGGGCCACGGACCTGAATCAGGGCGTCGTTTACGGCACCACGACCGACGAGACCGCTCTGGACGAGGGCCTGATCAATCGCTTCGATTACGACGAGATCTTCGGCACCGCCCTAAACCGCTTCTGCATTGAAGCGGCCGCCGGCCATCCGATCACCGTTTACGGCAAGGGCGGGCAGACGCGCGGCTTCCTCGATATTCGCGATACCATTCGCTGCGTCGAGATTGCCTGCCACCACCCCGCCAATCCTGGCGAGTTTCGCGTGTTCAACCAGTTCACGGAACAATTCTCGGTGCTGGAACTGGCTCACATGGTTCAGTCGGCTGGAACTAAGTTTGGCTTAAAGGTCGAAATCGATCACCTTCCCGATCCGCGCGTAGAATCGGAAGCGCACTACTACAACGCGAAGAATTCCAAGCTGATCGACCTGGGCTTGCAGCCGCACATGCTATCGGATTCGCTGATCGATTCGCTGATCAATATTGCGCTGAAATATAGCGATCGCATCGACACAACGGTTTTCCTCCCGCAGGTGAATTGGAGAAACGCCAGCAACAGCCGCAATGGAACGGTGCGGACACCTTCAGGGGTCGTCATGGAACCGTCGGAAGTGTAGATATCGTTACAACCGATCAGGGAATAATAGCGCAGGGTTGGATCCTCAGCCTTGCGCTATTTTTTCGCTGACCAGCCGCGCCGCCTTCACCGCGCTCACTACTTTGCCGGAGAAGATGTGAATCTCGCCCGGAGCCGTTTCCTGCACGTAAAGCGTCCGGCGATCCTGCTTAGGGCTGTTCTCCACCACGCGCATGGTAAAACGCGATCCCAGATAAACTGCCTCGGCTGACGCCGGAACCCCTAGCACGGCATCCTGCCGCATGGCTTCGAACCGGCCCCAGGAAATCGGCGCGAATCCCGGCCCATTCAACAGTGGCACGTATTTCTCAGGAATCGGTTCGCTGGAATCGGTTGTAGTCCAGTGATTGCTGTGCTTGGCCGAGCCCCACATCGACCGCTCCGAGCTGCCATAGGGATCGAACGCGGTAAACGGACCATCGACGATCACTAGCGACACGCCCTGCAATTGCTTCGGCAGGCGGATGAGAATTTTTTCCGCGACCTGATACTTCACCGACTTGAACAGGCCTCGCGAAGGTCCTAATCCGTAGGTCGCCCATACCACATAGTCGTAATCCGGACGCATCGACGGGTAGAAACATTTGCTGCTTGAAATTGATTCCCTGCGATCGGATCTGTTCTGTCAGCAGGTCACGCAAGATTTCCGGATCGTAGATTTGCTCCTCGACTTCATAGCATTTGTCGATGAAGTCGAAGTTCATCCAATCGGGACGGCACGGATCCAAGTCGGAAGTTGTATTTGTGCATCACCTGCTCGAACAGCTCAGGCGGCGTTTGCGAGCCTTCATGCGGGATCGCGTAATAATGCCGGCTGTTGCGAACGATGGCGGGCGCGAAGGTTTCCAGGAACTCCTGCCGCGCGCCCATGGTTTCCTCGATGGTCTCGGGACTGCGAGGATAGTGATAGCCGGAATGAATGCGAAACTGGTTGATTCCCGACGCTGCATTGAGGACGCCGATGGGATCGAAGAGGTGGACATCGTGGCCTTGTTCGGCCAGGCGGATTGCGGTGGTGGCGCCGTAAACTCCGGCGCCGGCAATAGCAACTTTCGATTTATGCATTATGAGTACGCTGGTGCAAAGTTTCGAGTTTCAAGTTTCAAGTACGGCGCTCTGGTTATTTCAAGCGAACGGTATACGTGACGCGAAGCTCTTTTATTCGCTCCCTCGTCAGCGCCTCCAAACACCCGAGATACGCGGGGGAGGCTGCCGTACCGGGCTCGTAGAGGGAGCGCTCGGCCGAACAATTTGCGTCCCTATACTTAATCCATAGGCGTTGGGTGTTGGCCAGTTGTGCTACTTCGCTCCCATCCAACTTTCTCGTGATCTCCTGGTACAAAGAATTCATCTTCGCTTCAGATGAAACTCTGGCCTTCGAGAGACAATCCACAAGATCACTTGTCACTACCACGCCCGCGCACGGCGAATCGGGCTCGTTCATCTGTTGGGCGCGCGCAACCAACGGAGTGATGGCTAGAACCAAAATGAGAGCAGCGCAATGAGACGCGCCCGAGGTATGGGGCAACTTCACCCGAAACTCGAAACCTGAAACTTGAAACTTATTACTTCTTTCCATGCGGCACGTTCCCCGGATTCACCGGCACCAGAATTCCGTCGCGTATGTGGTAGTCGAAGCCGCGCCAGCGAATCGTGTTCCGTCCGAAGCTGGCCACCCAGATCATGAACGCTACCAGGTCCCACAGCGGGATCAGCAGCATCTTCGGCCACAAGCCTTTCTGGCCCATCACGCGTACGCCGATCAGCCACGTCATAATCACGCGCATCACAACGTAGGTACCCAGATAGCCCACAGCCACCGGCAATGTGGGATGCGTGGCCACGGCTATCAGCGCCCAGACCAGCCCCCAGGTGAAGACCAGGCCGCGGTGTCCTTGCCGCCGCACCAAGCGCATGACGGTCATCCAGCGCACGCGCTTGTAGAACAAATCTTTCAGCGAGGCGAAATCGGCTACCGTCTTCACGACATACGGCAGCAACTTGACCTCTGCTTGCTCCGCTACCAGCCGTCCCACATTCAGGTCGTCAGCCGGGCGATTCTCAATCGTCTCGTAGCCGCCGAAGCCGGCAATGCGCTGCTTGGTGGTGACGATCGACTGGCCGAACATGAACTTCACGCCGTCCAGTTGCCAAGCTACTAGAATGCCGGCGAAAAAGTCGGAGATCATGCCAATCGACTGCAACTCCTGGACGAACGTAGTTTCTTCGGTGGAGACATACAGCGTGGTCGCGCCGCCAACCTTGGGATCGCGGAAGGGATGTGCGACCGCCCGCAGATAATCCGGCCCAACGCGAATGTCGCCATCGGTGATGACCAGCAGGTCGTATTGCGCCTCGCGCACCAGCCGAACCAGGCGCGCAATCTTATCGTTGATTGCACTGCGCCCGGAGCCAAACAGCAGGCGAATCTGGCGCTCGGGAAAATCGGCGATCAGCTTCTCCAGCACCGGCAGTGCGGGATCGTCGGCGTCGACACAGAAAACAATTTCATACTCGGGATAGTCTTGGCGGCAGAAGCTAGCGTAGTTCTCGTACGCGTCCTCGTCCAGGCCGCGAATCGGTTTCAGGCAACTGATGGGCGGGAAGAAATCGTTGTTAGGCGGATTCTCTTCGCGGGAGACTCGGCGATAACGAATCGAACTATAGATTGCCAGCAGGTAGTAAATACCCGGAATGGCGGCGACCATCAGGACTATGTAGCCTGCGATGGTCAACGTACTGTCTCTCGAAGTGTGCGCCTAAACTGCTTCACGGGAGCGAAATCACGAATACGCTGGAATCCAATTGTCGGAATGATCCAGCTTTGTAGATTCTATTGGAAAACGAAAGTGTAATCTAACATACGAGCAAAAGCGCGGTCGAGGACGCGGTCGCTTGTCACGGTTGTGATCGCGGTGTGCATTCCTCCGTTGATTTGAGCCAAACTGCATGCGGGTCTTCGTAACTGGCGGTACAGGATTTCTGGGCGGATTTCTGGTGAGGGATCTCCTCGCCCGGGCAGACGCAGTGCAAGTGCTGGCGCGACCTTCGCGACGATCTGAGGAGTTGCAACGCGCCGGCGCCGAGATCGTCGCAGGCGATCTTGCCGATCCCGAATCCATCGCGCGTTCGGTCAAGGGCGCCGACGTTGTCTACCATCTCGCAGCCAAGGTTGGTTCGCCAGGCACACGAGCGGATTACCTTGAAACCAATGTTGCCGGGACCGAGCGCGTCTTGGCCGCGTGTGCACAGCAGGGTGTCGGACAGATTCTCTACGTCGGATCGCTATCGGTTTACGGCCCGGTTCGTGAAGGCGAGCGCATTGATGAAGATACTTCGCTCGACGAGCGTCCGGACCAGCGCGATCCTTACTCCGAATCCAGGATTGCCGCCGATCGTCTGGTGACTTCGTTCGCGCAGCGGACGGGAATCCCGACCGTGATCATTCGCCCGGGAATCATTTTTGGACCGGGAAGACCGCTCCCGCTCGGCATTCTGGCATTTCGGCTGGGAAAAACCAACGTGGTGTTCGGCGATGCCGATAACCGCATCCCGCTAAACTATGTCGAGAACTTGATTGATGCGATGCAGACAGCGGTCGCTGGTGGGAGCGGCTTCCGGCACTTCAATGTAGTGGATGATGACGCGTTGACCCTGCGCCAATATCACCAGACGAAACGATCAGTCGATGGCACCGAGACGCATTTTTCTTCCGCGTGGCCAATCCGTGTCGCTGGTCCGCTGACAGAGTTGCTGCGACCCGTCTTACCCATGGGCGACCTGCGTCTCTCGGAGCGCCAAATCCGGCGCTCTTTGCAGAATCGCTGGTACGACACTCGCCGCATTCGAGAACAAACAGGCTGGCAGCCGCGGGTGCCGTTGACGGATGCGGTGCAGCGAACGGCGAATACGCGGATCATTTCGAGCTAAACGCCCCACAGCGACCGGCTTCGCGCTGCCGTCACTCGTGACTTTGCGGAGGATTGCCCTTTAGACGGTACACCATTCCCGTCTTGGTGGTACCCAGCGAGATCCAGTCTTTAACATCCTGTTGCAGGGTGATGAAGAACTGCTCGCACAATTTTCTTGGTCTGATATGTAGCTCGTCTCCGCGATTGAACTTGACCTGATAAGCAAACTCACCGACCAGCGGGGTGTGCTCGCCTCGGGTACGCCACAAAGCCACGTTGCAGTGCGCCGCCACTCCTTTACCGAAGTCGAGATTCCCCAGTTCCGACAGCACTTCCTCGACGATGGACTCGTTCACCAGCGAAACTTGTTCGTCCTCCGATTTCTTCAAGATTCCCAGCACCGGAAACACCTTGGCCAGCCCCCACATGCCAAACTGGTCACCTTGATGCATCTGGCTCAACCCGAAGCCACAGTTGTGCGAGTACAAGATGCGAAATCCGCCGTACTCATCTTTCAGAGGCAGCGCCTCGGCCTTGAACTTAATCTGGTAGGAGCCCGCGATATTGGGACGCACGTCCATGGCAGCCGCGGTTTTTTCGTCGGGATGCCGAAACTTGAAAACAATTTCCGGATCGCCTACCGGAAAACCGTCGATGTAAACGATTCGGCGACGCAGGATAAAGGCGTTGTTGTAGAGCCGGAAGTCGGGCGTATCCATAAACACGATTTCCCGAATATCGGGCCGCCGGCCGACTTTCGGATCGATAACGAAGCCGACGCTAAGGTTCTTCGCCGTATGTTGCACCAGCTTGCCGAAATCGCGAAAACTGTCGGCGGAAACGAAGCGGTCGGGTTTCAGGATGAGCTTAGCCTCCAGGTATTGAACCCTGTCTTGGGGATGGCCGTCGCTGTAAGTCGCCCCTGAGATTTCAACCGCGTCGCCCAGTATTCCACCCACGGCGGCCAGTTTCTCGGGCTCGGGCTGCTTCTCCTTCTTCGCCTTCACGTCTTTCTTATCTTCCTTGACCTTGCCTTTCTTATCTTTTTTGTGATGCTTTGACACTGACGTCCTCCGTGAAGATGGTAGAGCTGAAAAGCGATACCCTAATAGTCCGGGCAACGTCCGGAGCTAACCCTGATCGCCAAATCGCGCCGCTTGTTCGGCAAATGGGTTGGTTCGATCTTTCCGCGTCGCACGCGCAGTGTCCATATCTACTACTTAAAAGTAAAATGTGCCACTGCGAAAATGTAGAGTGATCGGCGGATTTACGATGTCCGCACGCGGGATCCGATCGATCAGGCCTGCCAGGTTCGGCAGTGCGAACGTCGGGTTTGATAGATTGATGACCCCGTAAAAAAAGGAGAAGGAGAATGAAGAACACTGCCGTTTTACTGCTCAGCACTCCGATTCCCCTTGCGCGCAAAGGGGCGGTGGCAGCAATCACTCAGTTTCTGGTAACCCACAAAGGCAGCATTCTGCACGCTGACGACCACGTCGACAACGGCCGTGGGATGTTCGTATCAAGGCTGGAATGGGACCTTACCGACTTCGACATAGCGATCCCGGACTTTGACGAATCCTTCAGACCGTTAGCCGAGCAGTTCAAGATCGAATATCATCTCGCGCCGACGGACTACCGCCCCAAGGTCGTCATATTGGTATCGGCGTATGATCATTGCCTTGCCGATTTACTCTATCGGCACAGTACCGGAGAACTGGACTGCGACCTGGTTGCGGTGATTAGCAATCATCTGAAGGGCAAGCCGCTGGCCGATTTTTACGGCATCCCTTTTCATCTGCTGAGCCAGCCCCAAGACAAGCGTAAGAGCGAACAGGAAATACTGGAGTTAATTGGACATGATATGGACCTGATCATTTTGGCCCGTTACATGCAAATCCTCAGTGCGGAATTCGTGGCCCAGTACTTGTTGCGCATGATCAATGTTCATCACTCGTTCCTTCCGGCGTTTGTGGGCGCCAAACCGTACCATCAGGCGTTTGACCGCGGCGTCAAGTTAATCGGGGCGACCAGTCATTATGTAACCGCAATGCTGGACGAGGGACCTATCATTGAGCAGGACATCGTTCGGGTTTCGCATCGGGAGACGGTGGACGACATGATGCTCAAGGGCCGCGACCTGGAAAAAGTGGTGCTGGCCCGGGCCGTCCGCTGGCACCTGGAGAATCGTATTCTGGTGTACCAGAACAAAACGGTGGTGTTCAACTAGAGGCTTCGGCAAATCGATACTGATTCCAAGTGGAGAATAACGATGTTCGCACGCAATGCTCATTTCCGCGTGAAATCTCTCGACCTGGCCGCTGAGTTTTCCCAGACGCTCGAAAACGAGATTCTTCCCTTACTTCGCAAACAGAAAGGTTTCAGGGGCGAAATCACTTTGTCCAACCCCGGCAACCTGGAAAGGATTTCGATCAGCCTGTGGGAAACCCACGGCGATGCAGAAGCCTACGACGCCAACGTGTACTCGCAGGTACTGAAGTTGCTGGCGAAAGTGATTGAGGGAGCGCCAAAGATTCGGACCTTTGAGGCCGTCGCATTAAACCTCGACCGCGGCAGCATACCCAGGGACGAGGGTCCTTGACTTCTCTTCGTGGCGCAGCACTCGCAATGCGCCTTCGGTGAGCGCCTGCAGTTCATCCTCGCCCGGATAGACCGTGACGGAAGCGATCCAACCCACGTATTCGGTCAGCAACGAAATCAAACGCTGTGAATGCGCCATGCCGCCGGTGAAGAGCACAGCGTTTACCCGCCCGTGGAGCACCGCCGCCATCGCTCCAATCTCTTTGGCGATTTGATAGACCATCGCATCGAACACGGTCTTAGCCTTGATTTCGCCTTCCGCGATGCGGCGCTCGACTTCCACCAAGTCTTTCGTGCCCAGGTAAGAACATAATCCGCCTTCGCGAAAAAGCAGCGCTTCCACCTGCTTCTGGGTGTAACTGCCGCTGAAGCAGAGATTGACCAATTGCATCGCCGGCACGGAGCCAGCGCGCTCGGTCGAGAACGCTCCCTCTTCCCGCGAATTGGTCACGTCAACCATCAGACCGTTTTCGTGCGCCGAGACTGAAATTCCACTGCCCAAGTGAGCGACAATCAACCGCAACGAGTTGTACGGTCGCCCGCACTCACGCGCATAACGCTTGGCCACCGCCTTGGAGTTCAGAGCATGCGACAAGCATTGCCGCTCCAACTGCGCCGAACCCGACAGCCGCGCGCATTCCGGCCATTCGTCCACGCTCACCGGATCAACCACGTAGGCTAGTACGCCGGACCGTTGCGCAATGCCGTATGCCAGGAAAGCGCCCAGGTTGGCAGCATGTTCCCCGCGCCTGGCAAGTCGCAACTCCTCCAGCATGTCGTGATTCACAACGTAGGTGCCGCTGGCCAGAGCGGGCAGCAGGCCGCCGCGTCCCACCACCGCATGAAGTTCGCACTACATCGTGTCCTGCTTCGCTGAGCGCAGCTTCTATCTGCCGCGAGCGAAATTGCTGTTGCTCGAGAATCGTGCGCCCGCGGAATTGCGCCATGTCGGCGTCTGAGTGGCGGATGTTCTTGACGAACTCGGGACGCTCGTTAATGTACAGGGCCATTTTTGTGGAGGTGGACCCGGGATTGATCGCGAGAATCTTGAATTCAGCGGGCGGCAAAGATCACCCCCAGTGCGATAGAGTTCACCTTGTCATCGACGCTCTCCACTCGAGACGGAATCAGTACTGGGACCTTGGCTCCCGCCACTACGTGCGCGCACTGCGAGCCGCCCAGATATTTCACGGATTTCCCCAGCAGGTTTCCCGACTCGATGTTCGGCACCACCATGCAGTCGGCGTGGCCCGCCACGGGATGCTTGATACCCTTTGCCTGTGCAGCCGACGGCAGAAGTGCACAATCCAAGGCAAGGGGGCCGAAAACTTCCGCGTCGCCGAACTGGCCAGCCTCGCCCATTTCAGTCAATATCCTGGCATCCACACTGGAGAGCAACGACTCGCTCACTGCTTCCGTGGCGCTCATAAGCGCAATCTTAGGACACGCCAGTCCCAGGGAACGCATCACCTCGATGGCATTCTGCACAATCTGTTTTTTCTGCTCCAGGTTCGGCAAGACATTGAGACCGCCGTCGGAAATGCCAACCAGCCGCAACCGGCCGGCGAGCGTGTCCTCATAGAGCAGCACATCACTCAACAAGCGCCCTGTCCGCAGCCCACCTTCTTTGTCCAAAACCGCCCGCAATAGTTCATCGGTGCGGAGATGACCTTTCAGCAAGAGATCGACGCGGCCTTCGCGTGCCATACGGGTAGCGATGGTTGCGGCGTCATCCGAGCCGACAAACTCTGCTCTGGCGAGCAGGCGCGAAAGCCCCAGCGCTTCCGCCTTCGCATGGATCTTGCGTTCGTCACCAATCAGGACTGGAATGGCAATACCAAGATTAAGAGCGCCATCGGCAGCAGTGAGGGCAACTTCGTCATCTGCCACGACAACCGCAACGCGCTTCGGACCTAGAGGCTGCGCTTGGCGCCGCAGTTCGGTGAAATTCGTGATTTCCTGTTTTACGAGTGTCGGTATACCAGAGGACATGGCTTATTCTTGCCCGCCCCAGCCTTCCATTTCAGTGAGGCGGATCACAACCAGCCTTATTCAAGAACACCGCAAGTTCGCATCTCGTTTTCCCGGAAACAGAACACTGGATCAGGCAAAGTGAGCTTGCTTAATAGTCAGCCCGGATTTGCCGCGCTGCGCGGCGATTCGACCAAGCAGCGATAAATTTGCCGGCGCTGTGGCGGCGGTGAAGAGTTTCACGGCGGATGGCCTCTTCATCGGTCAGTCGCCTGAGTTCTTTAGCACTTTCAATCAGCTGGCCGTCGAAGCTGATCAGGCCAGTCGCCAATTGTGAACGGCCTTGGGCGCCGCTCGACGGAAGACCGAGCGTCTTTCACACGAAGGGCCGGATCACGGAAAGCGAAGGATGTTTAAACCTTCACAGGTGACCTTCGCAAGATCCTGCCCTCCCATACCAAGTTCATTTGAACCAATAGGACGGACATTATGTTTGACGGTTTGTTTCAGCCGATGCACCTCATCGTGATATTGGCCATTGCGCTGCAGGTATTCGGACCAAAGAAGCTGCCCGAGTTAGGCAAGGGCTTGGGCGATGGAATCCGAAGCTTCAAAGACTCCCTGAGAAATAGAGAAGAGGAACTCACGAAGGGAAATGGCGTCCCCATCTCGGCGACCGGTGAAGGTGAAACCATTTCTGAACAGCGAAGCTAGGGCGGTTCGCCGCACCGTCATTCAATCGGGCGGAACGCCTGCAGGTTCATGTTTTCCGTGGAACTCGGCGCTCTGCACGAAGAGGAAGCGCAGATCCGCCAGCCGCACTCCTATCGAGCCGCAGTCAGATCGTCGAGTTCTTCCTGCAGCTTCCGCAGGCAGTCAAGCTCGTGCTGTACGGCGCCGGCGCCGGCCTCGATGAGTTCGCGGGCTTTGGAAAGTGCCTGCTCGGCCGAGGTGCTTACCTCGCGAAGCAGTTTGCGGACGTCCGATTCAAGACGCAAGCGACTCTCCACAACGCGCTGTTCCACGTCGCCTTGAACCCGTGCCGCATTGGTGTCCAGCAGATGCTCCAGAAAGTTCACCCCGTCCTTACGCACCCAGCTTCGGATATGAAGGGTTCCGGTCACGCAGTCGATCAAGTAGAGCAACGGCGAAGCTGGCTGGGCCTGGGTGATCATGTCGTGGAAGAAGAAGCGTGGGCGGGTGCGGAAGCTGGGCTCGGTTTCCAACGATTTTGGCAAATGGGAAAAGTCGGTGCCCTGGGTCTCGGAAATTCTCTGCAAAAGATCATTCACCAGGTTTACAAAGCGCTGGGTAACTTCGGCATAGAGACTCTCCGCGTGGGTCTCTTCCGCATCCAGCCAAGGCATAACGTGACGCCGCGCAACTGTCTGGGCGATTGCCATGAATTCGCGACGTCTGCCCGGACCTGACGCCGTTGTGACGGCATCACTGGCGCGCACAAACTCTTGAGTAGCGGCGGGCACAACGCGTTTGAGGAACTCCTTGCGGCGGAGTTGCAGGGTCAACGAAAGCCGCATTTGCTCGGCAGAAAATAGCGCATCCAGGTCGCGCAGCGACTGTTCAGCGTGGCTTACGGTTTGCTGAAGAGCTGCAATTCGCTGTTTTGAGATGGCAATGGGCTCGGTCAACGCCCGTCGGCGTTGGTTAATGGAGCGCTGTAGCGATGCTGAGAAGCGGTGCATGCCGCGCTCCGCCGCCAAGCGTGTCATGGCGTTGCCAGCGTTTCCGGCCAGGAGTTGTAATGCCTCAACCAAGAGGTTCCAGTCATCGGCATCTGCGGCGTTGTTAAGCCGGTTAAGAGCGCTGACTTCATAGATCTGTCCGACCGGTTTCTTTAGGCAACCGTCAAGAACTTTCGCGGCAAAATCCGACGCTTGTTTCCGGTCCGCAGCCGAGACGCGGTCAACTTTGTTCAGGACGATGAGAACCTCATCTACGTTGGCGGCGACCGATTGGATCAAAGCTAGTTCTTCACCGGAGATCGGCGGGTCGGCGCCAATGACCAGAATGGCTGCGTCGATTTGCGGTATGAACTGTTTGGTAGTTTCCGTGTTGCCGGAGAATACCGAGCCGATTCCTGGCGTGTCGACCAGGCACATCCCGCCCATCAACAGCGGCGAAGGAAGGAACACCTCGACCCCACCGACCTGCCTGGAGTTCTGCGGATTCAGTTCTTCGGAAACATATTGCGAAAGGTCCGCCGGATCAATCGCCCTCCACTCGGAATCAACCAGAACCCGCGCGGTTCGCGTATTTCCGTAGCGCAGGACGGTGGGCACGGCAGTCACAGGCACCACCCCCGTCGGAAGTATCTGTTCTCCTACGAAGGCGTCGAGCAGGGTCGACTTGCCGCGTTTGAACTCGCCAACACAGGCCACGAAGAAGCGCCCTTCCTCGATTCTGGTGACGAGTTGTTGGAGATCGGCGCTGAGAGCAGCTTCGCCTAATCCTGCGGCGATTTCAGCTAGCCGAGCCAGCGCTTGCGCATCGGGCGAGCGGGCAACAGAAGCCTGAGGCTGCGGCATCACGGTTCCGAGCGCTGTCCTTCCTGATGAACATACTTAATGACTTCAACATCCGACATTGCAATCAGCCCCTCGGCAACCATCTCATCCAGTGCCGGAATCAGGCGCTGAATGTTTTCTTCAGTGTCGATAATCTGGACCAGGATCGGGGCGTCAGACGAGAAGTGCAGCAGGTGAGAGCGGCGAATGATCGTACTGGCCCCATAGCCTTCAATTCCGCGATAGACGGTGGCGCCGGCTATATCGAGTTGGCGGCAGCGTTCGACAATCGCGCGGTAGAGAGGACGGCCTTCCCACTCATCGTCCTCGCCGAAGTGAATGCGCAGCATCTTGGCTTTGCCTTCCAGTTTCATGGCTAGGCCTCCTGTCCGCCAGGCAGCGGCTGAGCGTGGGAATACTTGATTACGTCGACGTCGGAGAGCACCACCAAACCCTGCTTGACCATTTGATCGAGAACCGGAACGAATGCCCTAAGCTTCTCTTCGCTGTCCACCACGGTCAACAGGATGGGCGCATCGTGGGAGAGGTTCAGAGCTGAGTCTTTGTGGATGCGGCGGTTGGCGCCATATCCCAGGATTGCGCGGTAGACGGTCACTCCCGCAATGTCGTTCGCCCGCAGCGCCTGCACCAACGCTGTGTGGAGAGGCTTATCGTTCCACTTATCGTTTTCGCCAATCAGTATTCGCATCATCTTGGCTTTTGACTGGAGCTTGACGGCTGGCACATCAGCCACGCGATTCTCTCCGGGCGGCGCGGGCCGAATCACGGTTGTGTCATGAACTTCGATCAATCCCTGACAGGCAATTTCTGCCAGCTTCGGCAAGACTTCCTGTACGCGATCCGGGGTCTCGATGAACTCGATCTTGATCGGCATCTGGTCGGAAAGATCCACCAGGCGGCTGGTGTGCATCTTGTGGTCGATTCCAAATCCCGCCATTCCGCGCGTGACCGTTGCGTCGGAAATTCCGCGAAAGAACAGGTAATCGAGAATCGCAGCGTAACAAGCGGTGCCGTGATAAGTCTGCCCTTCGATGACGTAAACGATCACTTTCTTAGCTGGCCCAGTGGTTAGCACTTGCCCTCCTAGCGCCTAATACCCGGTGGAGACGTAAAGCATTTTTCGGTCTCATGCGACGACTCTTCCCATAACCACTCCCACCCAGACTGCCACGAATCCGACGACAACGCTGAGGGCTACATTTAATAACCCCGTGGTCATCTGACCGTCCTGGATTGCCCGCAGCGTCTCATATTCAAACGTGGAAAACGTGGTGTAGGCTCCGATGAACCCGATGGGAATAAAGTATCGCCAATATTCGCTTGCGGTTGTCCTCGCCAGCAAGGTGACAATAAATCCAACCAGAAAGCAGCCGCTCATGTTGATGACAAACGTGCCGTAGGGAAAGCGCACTCCATAGCGATTTCCAATATAGGTTGCGACCATGTGGCGGGCGACCGCACCCAGAAAACCTCCGACGCCGACGACCAGATATTTCAGCACGCTTGCGGTCCTCTCTTTATCCGTAAAGTCCACGTCAACAAACTTCGACAATCAGCGAGACTACAAAAGCCTCCAGTTCGACCAACCGGGCTCACCCAGCTTCGCAATCGTCTCCCCGCCGATCGTCCGAGCGTGGCTGGAGAATGAAGCGATGCATCTGGACGGCGCCGGATTGCAACTCTGCCATCACGCGATGAAGGTCGGCTGCCCCCTGCTCGGACACGGGACCGTAACCCCGCATATAGCGCGGATCGAGTTCCGCAATCGCAATGTCGACGAAGGTGAGTCCGACGTGGATCGAATGCAATGCCGAAATGTGTTGCTCCGGCGGGGCAAGCGACTGGCCAGCCAAGACTTGCAGGAGATGGTCCCGCAGTCGTGCAATCGACTCCTCAATGGTTTTCCGCTGCAAAGGAGTGACATCGCTAACATAACTGGGAAAGATACTTTTCGACGCCGCCGCGTTCAAAGTCGCTTCAATGTCGCCGAGAAGCCCGTCAATGTGCTTGCACGTGATCAGTAAGTGCTGACGCTGGCTCGAGTTCAACGAAATGTTCTGTTCGCGGGTCATAATTCTTGATCCGGAAGGCTGTAGATTCCTAAATTGTTTCGGGAAATCCGCCGGAGAGACATGGCTCCGCGGCGAGTTTTCCTCGTCAGGAGTCATCATCTGTCCCGGTATTTGAAGGACAGCGGTTTGGGTGAACTCCTTCACCCTTAAATATGCTTTCTTGATATCTCACCTATTGAGCGAAGTCAAGTTTGCTTATCACAACTGTCGTGGAACTTTCTCGCCTGTGCGGCGTATCTCCTTTTAGCTCACCCCGTGGGCCTAGCCTGAAAAGGAACCTCTATGTCGCCGTTGGCCCCTCTTCGTTTCGCTTGTCCGCCAGTCCTTCTGGCCGTAGTCATGCTGTTTTGCGGAAACTCTGTGGCCTTCGCGCAGAATTCTGATGTCAATCTGGCGCTGCATGCCAATTCCCACACCACAGCTGCAGACATTGGTCTGCCCAGTTACCCGGACGCCACAATTTATAAGAATCCGGACAGCGACTCAGCATTCGACTTCGGGTTTACGGTGGGTGACTCCAAGTTCAGGGTGATGGTCGCAAGTTACGTGAGCACCGACTCACCGGCGCAAATTCTTGCCTTTTATCGCCAACCGCTCTCGCATTACGGAGAGGTACTGGAATGTGATCACGGCAAGCCGGTTGGATCGCTGAAGGTCGCTCGCAGCGGATTGACTTGTTCCAGCAAGGAGAAGGGCGATACGGAGATCAACGGCAGCGTCGATTCCTCCAACGATCACGAACTGCGCGCAGGCACTCCCCATCAGTTCCGTATCGTTGGGATTGACGAATCTCGACCCAAGTCCACCCGCTTTGGCCTGGTCTATGTGGAGCTGCCCAACAGCGGGTCCGATGGAAAACCGAAGTAAGGAGGCATCAGATGGATCAACCTTCTAAACACTCCCACTTCGCTGAATCGGCGGTCGTGGCCATGCTGGTGTGCATCGCGATCGGGTCTGTCGCAAGACTACGTTCAGTGCTGGCTGGAAATACTTTGCATGGGAATCCGCAAAGTGCACCGGCCGCCGGCATGTCGGATGGAAAAATGGCCCACATGTATATGACGTCGTTCCGACTCCCCAAGCCTGGCGACCTGCAGAATGCCGATGCCATCGTAGCTGCGGCCAAAACGGCCATGGCGCCCTACCAGGATTACCGCAAGGCCCTGGCTGACGGCTATGAAATCTTTCTTCCGAACGTCCCGCAACCCCAATACCACTTTACGAATGGCATGCACGGTCTCGAAGCACGGTGGCACTTCGATCCCCTGAAGCCGACCTCGCTGCTCTACAACAAAACAGCGGACGGGGGATACAAGCTGGTAGGAGTGATGTACACCGATCGGGTTGACGCAAGTGAAGAGGAGTTGAACCAGCGAATCCCGCTGAGCTTCGCGCGCTGGCATCAGCACGTCAATTTCTGCCGGGCGCCCGTGGGAAAAAGGACAGAGTATTTTGGCCCGGATGCGAAGTTCGGCCTGCTAGGGTCGATCACCACCAGGGACGCTTGTGAGGCCGAGGGCGGTCAGTTTTATCCTCATGTCCTCGGATGGATGGTCCACATATACCCGTACGAGACTGATCCGAAGAAAGTCTGGTCCACCGATAACGACAACCATGGCCACGACAATATGGATCACTCAGCAATGCCCGGCATGAAGATGGACTAATCGCGACTCCACCCGCACGTCGGACGAAGCTACGCTGCAAACAGTGAAGCACGCCATAAGAGTGGACTCGCCTGGCATGGGCGGAGTGCCGTTCTGTGCAAGAGTCTCACTACCAAACCAGCACCCGAGGGAGCATCGTTTAAGATAGCTCGTGAAAGTTATCTTGCCGCGAAGCAGGATGGCTTACGGGGTTTTGTGCAGTCAGGGCTGGGGAGGTAAGTGGACACCGCACTTTGGAAGCGGATCGGCGAGCTTTTCGCGGCTGCGCGCGTGCGCAGCGGAGACAGCCGGATCGCGTATCTGAAAGAGAATTGCGGCACCGACACCGACCTTTACGAACAGGTCATGGCCTTACTGCAGGCCGATGCCGAATCCGGCACACTCGACTCCGCCCCTACCTTGGCTTCGTTGCCGGTTCCCGAAATTATCGCCGGCCGCTTTCGCATCATCCGGTACATCGCTGAAGGCGGGATGGGCACCGTCTATGAAGCCGAAGATTTGACGCTGAATGACCGGATTGCCCTGAAGACCATTCGTCCTGAGATCACCACCGACCCTCGCGGCGTGGAACGATTCAAACGCGAAATTCTGTTGGGTAAGCGGGTGACCCATCCCAACGTCTGCCGGATTTATGACCTGGGCGTCCATCATGGGGAACCGGGCGGAGAGTTTCTCTTCCTCACCATGCAGTTCCTGCCCGGCGAAACGCTCGCCTCCCGCATCCGGCGCGGGCCGATGCCGACCAGCGAGGCGCTGCCGATCGTCCTGGACCTGACCCATGCGCTGTCGGCGGCACACCAGGCCGAAGTAGTGCACCGCGATTTCAAGAGCGGCAATGTCATGCTGGTCCCGGGCCGCGATCGCACCAGTGCGGTGGTCACCGATTTTGGCCTGGCGCACGGCTACAGCGATAACGGTCCCAAGAGCCAAATGGATATGGCGGGCACCGTGGATTACATGGCGCCCGAACAGCTAAGGGGTGAAGAGATCACTCCGCTGGTAGACATCTATGCGTTGGGCGTCGTGATGTACGAAATGGTCACCGGCGGACGACCCTTCTCCGGCGACCGCAGGATAGCCGTCGCGCTGAAACATCTCAATGATGAGCCTCGTCCGCCGCGTGAACTGGTTCCGCAGCTGGATCCGCACTGGAACGAAATCATTCTTGGCTGCTTAAGAAAACGTCCGCAGGAAAGGTTTCAATCCGCCGCCGATGTAAGAGAAGCGCTGCTTAAGGCTGGGCCGCAGCCACGAAGACCTCGCGCCGAAGGCCAGTCCAGGCGATGGCTCTTGCCGACCCTCGCGGTGGTTATTCTGGCGATCGCGGCCGTGCTCTGGTTCCATCGCGGATGGTTTGGCTTCGCCTCGCGCAAACCAGTAGCGGCCACTACTTCCATCAAGTCCATCGCCGTACTGCCGATGACCAGCTTCTCCACCGATCCGCAACAGGCGTATTTTGCCGACGGGATGACCGAAGAACTCATCAACGCGCTGTCGCGCATTAAGGCACTGCGGGTGATATCTCGTACGTCGGTCATGAACTACAAGGATGCCCACAAGTCGCTGGCGGAGATTGCCCGCGAGTTGAACGTGGACGCGGTGGTGGAGGGAACGGTCCAGCGCTCCGACGGCCGGGTAAAGATTTCAGCGGACCTGGTCGACGCGCGAGAAGATCGCAGTCTTTGGGGCCACAGTTACGAAGGGAGTTTGAGCGACGTTCTCAGCCTGCAAAGCGAGGTGGCGCAGGCCATTGCCGGAGAGATCCAGGTAGAGTTGTCGCCGCAGGAGTCGGCCGCCTTATCCAGAAAGCAGTCGGTGAACCCGCAGGCCTACGAAACCTATCTGCGCGCGCTCTATCTGTTGAACAAACGTACTCCCGAAGCGTTGCGGGCGGCGCTGAGTGAGTTCAAGAAAGCCATCGACCAGGATCCGACCTCGGCCCTCGCCTGGGCAGGCCTGTCAGACTGCTATACGCTGCTGGTGAATTACGGTGAAGTTGCGCCTCGTGACGCTATGCCTCTGGCGGAAGCGGCGGCGAAAAAGGCGCTGCAACTCGACAATTCCCTGGCTCAGGCACACGCCTCGCTGGCCATAACGGAGTTGCATTACAAGTGGGACACTGTCAGCGCAGGAAGAGAGTTTGCCCGCGCCATTGAGCTGAATCCAAACTACGCGGTGGGACACGCCTGGTACGGACTCTATCTCATCTATACCGGAAAATTTTCTGAAGCCATGCAGGAGATGCAGCGAGCCCAGCAGCTCGACCCACTATCCATCACGATTCGAGTTAACGTGGCCCGATGTTACTACTATTCCCGGCAATACGACACCGCGATCGACATGCTGAAAACGGTTGAGCGGCAGGAACCCGAGTCCTGGGTGCCACCCGCGGTTCTGGGGCAAACCTATGTGGCAACCGGCAAACTGGAAGATGCGATCCGCGAACTTGATCGGGCTCGCACGCTTTCGCCGTCCGCTCTGCGCAATCTGGGCGTATTAGGCGACGCCTACGGCCGCTCTGGGCAACGGCAATCGGCACTGAAGATTGCCGCCGATTTAGACGCGCTTTCCCACACTCGTTATGTTGCCCCCATCTACAGCGCGCTTATTTATATGGGACTGGGCGATAAGACAAGAGCGTTCGAATTCCTCGACAAAGCTTATGACGCGCGTTCCGAGTGGATGATCGACCTGAAAGTTGAGCCGGAGTTTGACCCACTGCGTAGCGATCCGCGTTTTCAGGCGTTGCTGCGGCGAGTCGCAGAAGCGGGAGCGAATTCTGTGAAGTAACGGCGGCTCTCTGTTTCCGACAATGCCCGTGTGCGAATCCAAAATACTGGCTGTTGTGGGTAATGTCTCCGTTTTGAAGTTTAGCGCGGCCACTACAGGAGGCAGACGGAATGAAAAGACGCTTTACGGCATGGTCCGCGCTTCTATTCGCCGTGATATTGGGCGTTCAGGGCGTGAGATCTGTGGCGATGTCCCTTACGGAGCGGCAGATTGGCTGGAAACTTGGATTGCTTGGAGTGGCCGTACTTTGTGCTCTAACTGCCTATAGCTGTTGGCGGACGTTCCTTGTCCTGCGCAACTCAAGAGATTCAAACTGAGACGCCACCCTCTTCTGAATACGCTTGACATGCCGGCGAAGCGAAATTACACTCGCGCTGGTTTTCACAACGACTTCCACTGACAAGAGGGTCCAGCATGGCCACCAGCAAGAAGGCCCCGGCGAAGAAATCTGCGTCCCGGGCAAAGGCTGCAAAAGCAAAGCCGGTATCTCCCGCATCCATCCATCGCGAGATCGCCAAAGCGATGGCTGGCGCCCGCTCGGGAAAGAAGAGCGCTCCACCAGAAAAAAAGGGCGAGTTCGATATCGCAATCGACGTTCTAGGAAAGTGTAAAGGTATTCTCGACGACATCTGGCCCTGGTAAGAAGAGGGAACGGGTAAGCCTGAGTGCACGAACTCTACCGCCGTTCCCCACATCTTGTTTGTTACTGGCAGGGCCGCCAGTTCATCGTAGAAAATTACGCCACAGCGACGCGCGTTGCCGCTGCGCCGTTGGCCTGCGAGATCCTGGATTTCTTCGATCGCTGGCGTCCAGCGGCGGGCATGGCGCGACGTTTCTCGCACTACAGCACCACTTCGCTGGCTCGCGCCGTCTCGAAGTTGATTGCTGTCGGCTTGCTCGATAGGTCGCAGGCTCCCCGCAATAAGAAAGCTGAGGCGCTGGCCAGCTGGAACGACTGGAGTCCAGCTGCCAGCTTCTTTCACTTCTCCACCAAAGACTCTCATCAACCAATCGAACCTGAGGATTCTGTCCGTAAGCTGCGGCGACGTGCGCGCGCTGCACCGCTGCCTCCAGCGCTCAAGAGCTATCCCAAGAATCAGCAGATCGACTTGCCATCAGCCAAGATGACCGGAGAATTTCCCGGCGTATTGCTGCAGCGCCGCACCTGGCGGCAATTCTCCGACGCCAAACTTAAACTGGATGACCTTGCCACCTTGCTGCGGCTTACCTTCGGAGTGCAGTCGTGGCTCGACCTTCCCGGGGTCGGCCGCGTCGCGCTGAAGACCTCGCCCTCCGGCGGATCGCGACATCCCATCGAAGCCTATGTGGTAGCGCAGCGCGTTCAAGGTTTGGGGCGTGGACTCTATCACTACAACGCGGGAAGTCATCGTTTGGAATTGCTGCACAAACGTACGTCCGCCGCCAAAACTTCCAGCTACCTCAACGGCCAGTGGTGGTTTGGCAGCGCTCCGGCGGTGGTGCTGATGACCGCCGTTTTCGCACGTCCGCAGTGGAAGTACCCGGCATCTCGCGCCTATCGCATCGTGCTGATCGACGCTGGCCACCTCTGCCAGACATTTTGCCTGGCAGCAACCTGGCTGGGGTTGGCCCCGTTTTGCACGATGGCGATTGCCGATTCCGAGATTGAACGCGATCTGGAAATTGATGGCGTCACCGAATCCATCATCTATACGGCGGGAGTGGGTCACCGTTTGGGAGACGCCGACCAGGCGCGCTGGCCTACACGCGCGTACGGCCGCCGCATCTCGAATAGCTTCCTGTAAAGCCAGCATCCTCTCCGGATGCTGAGTACCTACTTCTGCTCCCATTCACATCAGACCCCGGCCGCCCCGTTTGGGGAACATCGCGCGACCATCGCTCGTATGTGACCGGGAGGGGCCGATCATGCAGACTCTGCGGCAAGACATTGCCTACGCTCTCCGCCAGATGCGGCAATCACCCGTTTTCACCCTAACCGCGATGCTGACGCTGGCTCTCGGCATCGGCGCGACCACCGCCATCTTCTCTCTCATTCACACGGTCATGCTGAAGTCACTGCCCGTGGTAGATCCGTCCAGCCTCTATCGCATCGGCGATGGTCAGGATTGCTGCGTCGAAGGCATTCCGCAGGGCAACTGGGGAATGTTCTCCTACGACTTCTATCTTCGTATGAAGGAGTCGACTCCCGAGTTCTCCGAACTCGCGGCGTTCCAGGCCGGCAGATCACAGTACAGCGCACGTCGCGGGGAAAGCGACCTGGTTGCCAAACCCATACGTGGGGAGTTCGTGAGCGGCAATTACTTCCAGACCTTCGGCGTTACCTCCTTCGCCGGACGCACAATTGTCCCCTCCGATGATCAGGCGTCGGCAGCTCCGGTCGCCATGCTCAGCTATCGTACCTGGCAGCAGCAGTATGGGGCCGATCCAAGAATCGTTGGCTCTACGTTTCATTCTCGACAGTCATCCCGTCACTATCGTCGGCATCACGCCTCCCGGCTTCTTCGGCGAAACGCTGCGCAGCGATCCTCCAGAGTTGTGGTTGCCCATCCAGCAAGAGCCGTTATTCCGCGGCAAGAATTCTCTGCTGCACAAGTTCCCGGCGTGGGTGCGAGTAATCGGGCGCCTTCATCCAGGCGCGTCACCAAATGCGTTACCCGCGCGGTTAACGGACGAACTGCGGCTGTGGCTGTTGAATGACAGCGGCATGCCTGCCGAGTGGGCCTCGGGCCTCAAAGCCGCGCTGAGCAAACAAGTCATCAGAGTGGTTCCTGCGGGAGCCGGCGTTGGCGTGATGAAAGCCGATTACGCAGACAGCCTGCGCATTCTGCTCACCGTCTGTTGCCTGGTGTTGCTGATTGCCTGCGCCAACATCGGCAATCTTCTACTGGCGCGCGGAGCCTCTCGCCGCACCCAAACCTCGGTCCGCCTGGCGCTCGGGGCCTCACGCCGCAGGCTGATCCGGCAAACACTGACCGAAAGCCTGGTGCTTTCCATCTTCGGCGGCATCGCCGGTCTGGCTGTCGCTTATCTGGGAGTCAAGGCCATTGTTGCGCTCGCTTTTCACGGAGCGAAATTTGTGCCGATCGATGCGGCTCCTTCGCTGCCGGTACTGGCTTTTGCCTTTGGGCTTTCGCTGATTACCGGCGCAATCTTCGGTACCGCTCCGGCGTGGCTGACATCGCACAGCGATCCCGCCGATGCCTTGCGTGGCGCCAACCGGAGCACCCGGGATAGTTCCTCGCTCTCGCAGAAAATTCTTGTCGTCGTGCAGGCAACGCTCTCGGTGGTGCTGATCGCCGGCGCTGGTCTGCTGACCCGCAGCCTGCAGAACCTGCAACATCAGGACTTCGGTTACGAGATGGATCACCGGGTGACGGTCAGTTTGACCGGACCGTTTTCTACCTATCCGCAGCCCAAGCTGGACGCCATGTACCGTGAGTTGCAGGATCGCCTGGCGCATATTCCCGGCGTGAAGCGGGCGGCACTCGCACACTTCACGCCGCTGCAGGACAACTGGGGAGAAATCCCCATTCGCCAAGGCCATGGGATGCCGAACGTGAACGAGGCCGTCGGATCTTCCTGGGACCACGTCATGCCAGGCTATCTGGAAGCGTTGGGCCAGCAAATCGTTCGCGGGCGCGGCATCGCCGAGCAAGATACGGCATCGACCCGCAACGTCGCCGTTGTGGACGAAACCTTTGTGCGCAAGTTCTTCAAGCCGGAAGAAGAGCCACTGGGCGCGCACTTCGGGCTGGACCTGCCGAAATACAGCAGCACCTACGAGATTGTAGGAATTGTGCGCAATGCAAAATACTACGACGCCGCAAACACCGAGCCGCCTCGCCCTATGTTCTTTGTGCCACTTATCCAGCGCGTCCATTATGACGAGGGCATCATGCAGTCCATTGACGACAGCACCCACTTTATCGAAGGAGCAGTGCTACAACTTCAGGGAAGCATGGATGGATTGGAGCCGCAGGTCCGTCAAGTGCTCAGCCAGGTTGACCCCAACCTGACTTTGCTGGACGTTCAGACGCTGCAGGAACAGGTCGATTCGGAATTCGACCAGCAGCGGGCCGTAGCTCAGATGACTGGCATGTTCGGTATTCTCGCGCTGGTCTTGGCCGCGGTGGGGCTTTACGGCGTGACGGCCTATGCGGTCGAGCGGCGCACCAGCGAGATTGGCGTGCGCATGGCGCTGGGCGCAAATCGTAACAACGTAATTCGCCTGGTTCTGCGGGGCGCATTCGTCCAGGTTATGATCGGCCTTGCCCTGGGGATTCCAATTTCCATCGGCTGCTCGCGGCTGATCGCTGCACAGCTCTATCAAGTTAAGGGGTGGGATCCCCTCGTGCTTGCCGGATCGATAGCCGCTCTCGGCGTCAGCGCCTTGCTAGCCAGCATCATTCCGGCGCGCAGGGCCGCGTCCATCAACCCGGTAAAAGCCTTGCGTGCGGAATAGCCGAGTGAATTGAGTATCGCCCGGAGAGCAGGCTTGTCTTCGGCTCCGGACCCACGAATATTCTTGCTTGACCCAAAGCCAACGGCGCGCCTCTTTTCCGGCGCGCCGGTTAAACCAACAACTTCAGACTGCGTTCGTCGTGATCTGCCACCTTGAGATCGTTATTTTCCTCTCGCGAAAATCGGCTTCAGGGCCGGGCATAACAGTTCCCATCTTTGCTGTACCCATAGCGGGAAGTGAATGCCCTCGCTTAAGCCTTCCTCGACGATGGTCGCCAGCTCACCGCAGTTCACTTTGGCCAGAGCGGTGTGCGCCATGGGAGCACCAAAACCAGCGCCCCTGTTTGCCACAAAAACTGGTGTCACAAGGTGATCGATGAATCCGGGCAGAGTCTCCCTCAGTTGACGAGCCAAATTACCCGCTTCAAAGATCGTGGGAAGAGGAAGATCATGGCCGCCGTCTGGCACGCTTGAATTGATCCTTGCCAGTAGCAGTTTCATGTTACCGATCAAGCCGTTGAGATAGCTTTGAGCCGATATGAATTCCGTAGCGTCGATAGTGGCAATCGCTTGCGTTGATGCGCTCATACTCCAAACCCCTTTCCGTTTACTTACTGTCTGTTTCAACAAAAATGTCTTCGTGAGGGCTCACGCCTACCGCAGACATAAATGCCGATACGGTTAGTATCATGGAGAGTGTTCCAGCAGCAGCGAAACGCTGGTGGCATTTCCTGCGCCTTAGGTTTCGCAAGGATGCAAATAAGTACTGCACGACACCAGCCAACTTAGAGCACCGAGCGATCTATTCGCCCTCGGCTGCATTTTCAATGGCTTAAAGCAGGGTCGATCAAGTTCAGAAGGGATTGGGTGGTTCGAGGTACCCAAGAGACTATCCAAAAGGATATTACCGGCTATCCATTTAAGCTTGGTGCTAGCAGGGTTTGCCATTTACCCGGTTAGCAAAAAAGGGGGAAATATGTGCTGTGCAGCTTTCAGTTCACAGGGCCGAGGTACAGATCCAGCCAGTCGAGGCTTTCCTTGATCAGTTCGTTGCGCGGGATGTTGTGGCCGGTTTCGTAGAGCAGATGCTTCTTTTCCTCTTTCTTCGACCCGAGCAAGCGGAAGAACGGTTCCTGGGTAGTTTCCACCGGAAAGAAGAAATCGTAGCGTCCATTCAGCATCAAGGTTGGCTGCTTCACATGGGAGACGAAGTTGATGACATCAACTTCGGGAAGCGACCGATGGAAGTCCAGTCCGGCCAGCACAAGAACATTTACCTTGATCCGGGTATCCACGGCGGGAATCAGGCCACCCAGTTCCGCGCCCCAACTGTAGCCGTAATATCCAAGTTTCTCGTGGTCAAGATCAGGTCGCGTTTCGGCATAGTCAATGGCACGCGAAGCGTCTTTGGCCCACATGATGACGTGGTCGCGCCAGCCGCTGGTGGTGTTGGCCACGTCTGATTCCATGCCGTCGCCGCGCTCATACGTACCTTTGTACACGGGATACAGTACAGCGCGGCCACTCTTGAGGATGGCGTCCAGCGACGCTGTCGAGTAAAGCGAAAACGTCCGCAGCAGGAGGGCGTTGGATCCGGGAAAGAATATGACCGTCTGGTAAGGCGGCTTGCCTTTCTTGGGTAGAAACAGATACGCAATGGCCCGTTCATTCCCGTAAGCTGCGGCATAGGTGATTTTCTGAGCTGTCCAGAACTCCTCGTCCTTGCCGTAAGGCTCTACGGTCGGGTTCAGCGGAACCTTGTCATAGGAATAGAGACTTCGGTAGGCACGAAACAATTCGTCGGAGGCGGGCTTTTCCTTGGAAAGATCGCGCCGCGGTGATGGCATGGGATCCATGGCGATTTTGGGGATGGATTGCGGCTCGATGTACTTCACACAACGGAATCCGATGTTCGCAGTACGAAGAAACGGCGACTGCGCATCAGGATCGATGAACATATAGTTCGGTTCGTCCCATGCGCCACCCAAGACATAGCGCTTGCCCGATTCCGCCTCGGTCCAGATCCACTCTTTCACGTTGCCAGCCATGTCGTAGTTACCCCAGGGGCTCATGTCCTGCTTGCTGCCGACAGGCAAGATGCCCGAGGCCCCGAAGTTGCTGGCCGGCACAATATAGGCTGCGGAGAACGGTCCTGCGGCCCGGTTCCAGTGATAAATTGTGGGCAAGCTCTTGCCGGCAAACTCCGCATAAGCCGCAGCTTCATACCAGCTGATTCCAGTCACCGGAAAATCATCCTGTCCCTTTGGATATTCTCCTTGTGTCCAATCCTTCGGTCCCGGACGCGCCGTGCTATCCCGGAAGCGCGCCATGGCTTCATCCCACGAAAGCTGCTTGCTGCCGTCGCGGAATGGGACCTTCCAGTACTCCCGCTTCTGATATCCACCCTCGTCAACGAACCGCTTGAATTGGCGGTTGGTCACTTCATACTGATCGATCCAATAATCCGGCAGCTCCAGCTCGGGCATTCCTTCATAACCGGGAATGAATAGCACCTTGGAATAGTGCGCGGGGGAGACTCGCACCATGCCAGTCGGACGCTTTCCGGTCTCGTCGAGCATGACGACCCCTCTGACGGCATGACCGGGAGTTGGCGGATACCAGCCAAACAAAGCGCTCGTTGTCCGCAGAACCGGGTCGAACCCTGGTTTCTCGAACTTCCAGACATACATTCCACGCGGCTGGCGTAGGTTCGTCAGCGGTGTCCTTCCAACCGGCTCCCAAGGCGCCGTTGCATCGGCGTAATCCCTGCGGGAAACCTCAACGCCTTCTGGTGTGGTCTCGATTGAAGTCTGGTAAGAGATCGCGGGCCATAACTTCTCCAGCGCCGCGTCGCCTGGGATCAGCTTTTCCGCCTTGGTGGCGAGGGCATAAGCAGCGCCGAATTTTCCCTGATCGCCGAGCTGCGAGATTTCGGGCACAGCCACATCGCGTGCCCAACGGATGTCGCGAGAACGTTTCAATAACCAGACGGCTCCAGCAGCAATGAGAGCGACGGCCAGCAGAATCGGTACCAGCAGCCGCGGACGCTGAACTTCCCGGATAATTCGCGCAGGGCTGAGCGTGACGCCAGACTCGGGAAACAGCAGGTCGCGACAAGTCTTAAGCTCATACGCCAGTTCGGCGCCGGAAGTGTACCGCGCCGCCGGGTCTTTGCGGAGACAACGCTTGACGATCTGGCGCACCTCGGCCGGAACATCATGATTGAGGTGGGTCAGCGGCTTGGGCTCATCGCGCATGACTGCGGCCAGCAGAGCAGCGCTGGATTGGGCGTCAAAAGCTCTGCTGCCACTCAGCATCTCGTAGAACACGGAACCGAAAGAGAAGATGTCGCTACGAGCATCGATCGGTTTGCCTTCTGCCTGTTCCGGCGACATGTAGGCCAAGGTACCAACGATCATGCCTGGCGTTGTCGTCATCGTTGCCACGGTTGGCATCGGAGCCGGCGCGCTGGCCGCCGAAGCCGGTGCGGCCAGTTTCGCCAGTCCAAAATCGAGCACCTTGATGAGGCCGCTCTCGTCGACCATGATGTTCGCCGGCTTCAGATCGCGGTGCACGATGCCTGCGGCGTGAGCACGAGACAAAGCCTCGGCAATCTGCACGGCGTATTTCGTCGCCAGGTCCGTTGCCAATCCACCGGGCGGGATCAACTTGTCCAGCGTCTGACCGGCGACATACTCCATGACCATGAAGTCAATGCCGTCTTCAGTACCAATGTCGTGAACGACGCAGATGTTGGGATGCTGCAGTTTCGAGATCGAACGGGCTTCCTGTTCGAAACGTTGATGCAAGTCTGGGTTAGAAGATAGGTGAGCAGGAAGGACTTTGATCGCAACCGTGCGCTCGAGCCGTGTGTCCCGGGCAAGATAAACTTCGCCCATGCCGCCGGCCCCGAGAAGCGATTCTATTAGGTACGGCCCCAGTTTCTTGCCCGAGGTCAATGCCATCGGCGCAATTATAGTCCGCGGCGCGCAATTCCCCAGTTCGTTCTGGTGTTCTGGTTGACCGAGCTGCGACGGTTGACCGATAGTCGTGCACTTTGCATCGCAATTGTGAGCAACTTCAAAGAAAACGATTACGTCTGCAAACAGGTCATAACAAGCTGTCCCAGCAAATGGACCTCAGCAGCTAAGGTCTGACTTGTGCCATTGATTCCATGACAATGTCGGCTCCTGCACTCGAGTCGAGTGGCGGTGCCAATGCCAAACATCAGGCCCGGGGGAAAAGAGCCGAACAAACCGGAACCTGGCAGCCTCTGGGCTTTCATTGACTTGCCCTTTTCACGGAAGTAAGATTCGCGCCAGTGATTGGACAAACCATCTCGCACTATCACATCGTCGAGGAGCTCGGCGCTGGCGCGATGGGTGTCGTATACAAGGCCGAAGACGAGAAGCTCGGCCGCTTTGTAGCTCTCAAGTTCCTGCCCGACAACGTCGCCAAAGGCTCCCTGGCAATCAGCCGTTTTCAGCGTGAAGCCAAGGCTGCGTCTGCACTGAATCATCCGAACATTTGCACCATTTACGAGATTGACGAGACCGAGGGGCGAACCTTCATCGCCATGGAATTGCTGGAGGGCCAGACGCTGAGGCACCGGATCGGCGGCAAGCCTCTGGAAATCGAGACGGTGCTCGATCTGGGTATCGAGATTGCCGATGCTCTGGACGCTTCCCACTCCAAGGGCATCGTCCACCGCGACATCAAGCCCGCAAACATTTTTGTCACCACCCGCGGCCACGCCAAGATCCTGGATTTCGGGGTGGCAAAGGTCGCGGCGAACGATGAGTCCCAAGACCAACTCACGACCCCGGGGATCGCACTAGGAACTGCAGCCTATATGTCACCAGAGCAAGTGAGGGCCGAGGAATTGGACGGGCGCACAGATCTGTTCTCGTTCGGCATCGTCCTGTACCAGATGGCTACTGGGAAGCTTCCCTTTCAAGGACCCAGTTCCGGCGTAATCGCAGAAGCCATCCTCAACCGCGACCCTGTAGCTCCCGCGCAAGTGAATCCCGACATTCCCTCAGGACTCCAGCAGGTGATCCGGAGAGCCTTAGAGAAAGACAAGAACCTGCGGTATCAACACGCGGCTGACATGCGAGCTGACTTGAAACAGCTAAAGCGCGACATGGAGTCCGGCTCGAGCGTCGGCCTGGCAGGAACCGGATCGGCCCCGACACCGGCGACAGGTTCTTCGTCGTCCGCCAGCAAGGATAGGGTCCAGGACGCTACCGTACAAACCTCTGTCACGCGCGCGAGGCGAGTTTCCAAGGTCATCGATTCGCTGGCAGTGCTGCCGTTCGGAAATACGGGCGGCGATCCTGAGCACGAATATCTAAGCGACGGTATCACCGGAAGCCTCATTAACATTCTGGCGACGCTGCCGAAACTGCGAGTGATGGCTCAGAGTACCGTCTCCAGGTTTAAGGCCCGGGAACTTGACCCTCAGGCTGTGGGCCGCGAGCTTGGTGTTCGAGCCGTACTCACCGGAAGAATCATGCAAAGCGGTGGTTCGTTGCGGATTGGGACCGAATTAGTCGATGTTGCTACTGGCTCTCAACTTTGGGGCGCTCAATATGATCGCAAGCCTGGCGACATCTTTGTGGTCCAGGACGAAATCTCCAGCGAGATATCGGGGAAATTGCGGTTGCAGTTGACTCGGGCAGAAAAGAAGCAACTGACGAAACGCCACACGGAGAATGTCGAAGCGTACCAGCTTTACCTGAAAGGTCGTCACCACTGGAACCGGTGGACCGAAGAAGGCTTCTACAAGGCGATCGAGCACTTTCAGCAGGCAGTCCAGAGCGATCCCAGTTATGCCTTGGCATTTGCTGGGTTGGCCGATTGCTATGTGCTGCTGGGATGGAACAGCTATCTGCCGCCCAAGGAAGCATTCCCTAAGGGCAAAGCCGCAGCCAAGGCCGCCCTGCAGCTCGACCCGGATCTCGCCGAAGCCCACACGCCTTTGGCGGCTCTGTTATGGCTTGACGATTGGGATTGGGAGAAGGCCCAGATTGAATTCAAGCGCAGCCTCGAGTTGAGCCCCACCTACGCCACTGCCAACCACTGGTACGCCGAGTACGCGATGACTATGGGTCGACACGAAGAAGCGATGGTCAGGATGAAGAAAGGTCAGGACCTGGATCCGTTGTCGCTCATTATTAGCGTTGCGGTCGGATGGGCCCTCTACTTTGCCCGCCGATATGACGATGCCATCGAACAACTCCGGCGGACCGTCGACTTGGATCCGAACTACCCGGTCACCTACTGGATCCTCGGCCTGTTGCTCAGAAAAACAGGTTGCTACGAACTGGCCATCAGCGAGGGTGAGAAGGGAGTGAAGCTATCCGGTGGTAGTCCTCTGATGCGCGCAGCGCTGGCTCACACTCTCGGTGCGGCTGGTAGGGCCGACGCAGCACGTCAAATACTCGATGATCTGACGAAACTAGCGAAGCAAAAATATGTCGCGCCCTACTTCTTCGCGGGAATTCACGTTGGCTTGGGAGAACACGAACGCGCGATTGAATACTTGCAGAAATGCTATGAAGAGCATTCCCACTGGCTCATCTATCTCCACCTGGATCCGAGCATGGACGACTTACGCGACAGTCCAAATTTTCAAGACTTATTACGGCGGGTCGGTCTTCCCACGCCGACGGCCGCCACTCCCGTCTGAAAGAATCCCAGGCGGACCGGCGTGCCGCGTAAGGGCCGTATTCTGGCAGTTCGAGTACGCGACTTCGGCGCTACTGCGTGCGTTCAAGGAACTCATCGTTCCAAGCCGTTCGAATCGCTTCCAATTTGCTCTCATCGCAAGTTGTTGAATCATCCTTGAACTCCGCCAAATCTGTTACCCGCCGGCGCAAGTCATCCAAATCGGCCGAGAGAGGATAAAGGTCAGGATGCTTTCTTGCGAGAAGCACTCCGATCCTCTCGGCATCGTCCCAGGTCAACTTCTCAGCCATGAGATGCTCCTTAGAATCCGGGGTAATTATCCTATAGTTACGCGAAGCAGAGAACCTTGCCAATTGAATTTAGCAGCCGTCGCAACTCCTTTGATAGTTGTCGACAACAGGTCAATAGCGTTGCAAAGCCATGAACAAGCTCTCGAATCGGCTTTCAGCGGCAAGCAAGCCGGAGTCTACGACTGACAAGAAACGAACAGCACTTCAATTGTTCCTGTAAGTTATTGAAAGTGGAGGCCCTGGGCAGAGTCGAACTGCCGACCAATGGTTTAGGAATCCATTGCTCGGCTTTATTATCAATCATTTAGACTTCGAGAACCAAGATGAACACTGCCTTGAATCCCACGCGAATCGGGCAGCCATACAAACGGTCACATTTAATAAGGGATAGTTAAGGGATAATGATGTGGCGAAGATAAGGCGAAGATTGTGCATACTTTCTGCACCATAATTTTTCTCTACCGGCCAGTCTTAGATAATGGAAGATCAGGTCGGAAATTACGAATACCCGTAAGTCGCCGTTTCTGAACGCTTACAGTTTCGAGCGATGAATAAGGGCCAGCCAAAGTGTTTAAAGCTGTTGCAGGCCTTTTGGAACAGCCCACGGCTAATGGTGAGGATGACGGACAGCCCTCTTACCCAACCGCACCTTCTGGACTTGGGAAAGAAGAGAACGCAGGCTGGCCGCCTGTGCTAGTAGGCGGTCGGCATCGCAATGCGATACGGTTGCAAGGTACAGGGACGCCACTCCATCCTGCTGTGATGAATCCGACGCTCGTTTCCGGGCCCGAGCAGCTCGCCGGTCGTACTCGGAAGCTGCCTCCTGCAGGAGATGCGCCGCCACATCCTGTCGACCTGCCTGAAGAGCGATGGCAAACAGCCTCAGTGCCGACTCCATGTCTCCGACTTGCTCAAGCAAGGCCGCGTCCAGATTCTGATCAATGTTCTTGAGTTCGTTGCGGCCGGAACGGGTGATCCTAAACTCCCGGCGGCCTCTCGGCCCAGGTTTACGCTCGCTTAAGAGTTGCCCGGCAAGCAAACGGCGCGCAGCCGGCAAAGTGGCCCCCAGTGACAGGCCGGCTTGAGTCTGCCAACGGTAGGGTGTATCAATCCCGGCGTCGACCAAACTCAAGATAAGCAGATCCAGTGAAGCGATCATACCTAACTAAGCTATCAGCGTGTCACCTGTGCTGCACAGCAGATTCTGTGGTGTGAGCCTCTTGGTTAATATGCTGGCAGCGAATCTCGCTTACCTGGCCTCGAATACGAAATATCGTCAGCCGTAAGTGTCAGGGGAAACATACGGTTGACAGATTCAACCCGCCTGATTTCACCGCCTCATCAGCAAGTTCGAATGCGGCGGAGCTCTGATTTCGCCATTTAACCTTTCCCGACCGAGAAAGATGGATTTTTTGTAAATGGCGGGGTTTAGCTCATGCGTTACTTCTAATTTCTTGCTACTCTGAGGCCGCGTTCTCGTTAGCTGAAGTTACGGTCAGAACTTCGCGAACGCCCAATCAAAAGTCATTTTTCGACAATGCATGATTTCTATGTTGCCTGCATAGCATAGATTTCTTACGTTCGGCGCGCGTCTATGATGTCGAACGAACCATGGGTGGAATGCTGGTGCTCCATTGTTGTCTAGTTATGCAGTTGGTACTGGTTCAGCGATTAACACACAATTCACAGGTCTTCGCGATGCCAAAAGCAGGATACTGAGTAGTGGGCGTTCTACTCCAATTCTTGTCTCGCAAAGACGGTCGGCCCTCCCTACACGCGGACATATCCCGATCCCACGCTCGAGTTTTCGTTCGTCCTCTAATCTCCAGCAGGTGCACGTGGCTGCGGTGTGCTATCGGGTACGGGGCGCCGAGCTGGAGTTCCTTCTCGTGCGCACTAGACACGGCCATTGGACTTTTCCAAAAGGCAGAGTGGACCAGGATGCAACGAACGCCGATGCCGCAGCTCGGGAGGCGTACGAAGAAGCAGGCGTTAGAGGCTCAGTCGACTCCACCCCTTTTTTCTGCTACCGGCATTGCAAACCCAGACACCTGGGGTCGCGTAGACAAGTCCTCCTGGTTGATGCTCATTTGTGCAAGGTTAAGCGCTTAGCGCCACCACTCGAAGAGTATCGAGACCCGACTTGGTTCAGTGTGCCGGAAGCGAAGCGACGGCTGAAGAAATTTCGGACGTCAGAGTTCGCGGCTGAAGTCATCAGCGTCATTGACCAGGCAACAGAACGCATACTTACATCGGAGAGTTCCCGACGCAAAGCTGGTGTTAGCCAACGGTAGTGCGTAGTGGGCGGTGCAGTCCACTAGCTCGCTCTTCGGGACGGCGGACCAGCCAAACCTTCGACATCAGCCAGCTCACCAGCATGCCTACCACGGAGCCAAAGAGCACCTCCGCAACCCTGTGCAACCCACGTTCGAGCCCAACCTTGGACGAGGCGCTGGCGAGACTGGCGGCAATGACAATCGCCGCGGTTATAGGTGCCTGCCGCCACATCGTCTTAACGCGCACCAGATAAGTGGAGATGAGGACCGTGACGCCAAGTGCAACAGGAACCATCCGAGGCTTGCCGCTGCCGAGCAAAAGGAAAGCGAATCCAACGACGCAGCCGACCAGCACGTTAATGATGCGGCTGCGAAAAAGCTGGCGGGCCTGCTTAGGCTCGGGGTCGGAGGCGGCAACCAAGGAGGCAATCGCCCAGATCGGAGTGGTGTCATGAAGGGTACCTAGGGTGAACCAGACAATGCTGCTGGCGATTGTTACGTTGATGGCGAACCGGACCCCGAGGAGACGCTCGTAAGAAAGGCCGAGCCGCTCCGCGAGCGTCTCGGCCTTTGCCGACAGTTTTGGCGAGACAGTCATTCGTGTGACTTAGGTGGATTGCCTAGCAGGCGGTATACGGTAGCCGTCTTAGTGGCGCCCAGGTTGATATAGTCTTCGGCGGCGTACTGCAGTGAGATGAAGAATGCTTCGGTCCGGCGCAGTGCGTCCTTGCTGAGTTTGTCGCGGTCCTGGAAGCGGAACTGGTAGGCGAACTCGCCGATGAGCGGGCGGTGCTCGCCGCGGGTGCGCCAGATGGCCACGTTGGCCTTGCATGTGAGCCCGTCGCCGAAATCGAGCAGCCCAATGTCCTGAAGGACTTCCTCGATGATGGTGTCGCTCACCAACTTGATCTTCTCTCCCGAGTGCTTCCTAACTCGGGCGAGCACCGGGGAAGACCTGGACAACTGCATCCATGTCAAGCGCGCTTTCCTGGCCAATCCGGCTAATACCGATCGCGGAGCGCGGAAACTGCACGTTGTGGGAGAAGAGCAGGCGGATGCCACCGAGCTTCTCCTTGAGCGGCAGGGCCTGGACCTTGAACTTGACGCGGTGATCGCCCAGGATGTTCGGCCGCACGTCAGTTTCCGCGCACATCTGCAAGTCGGGGTGCCGGAACTTGAAGACGATCTCGGGCTCGCCGATGGGGAAGCCGTCCTTGTAGGGGATTCGGCGGCGCAGAATGAAGGCATTGTTGTACAAGCGGAAGTCGTCGGTATCAACGAACAGCACTTCGCGAATCTTGACCGGCTGCTCTATGAAGCCTTCCGTTGTGTACTTTACGCCGTGCTCTTTGGCGGGCTCCTTAAAGACCTTACCGAAGTCGAAGAAGCTCTGGCGCGAGTGGAACTTGTTGGGCCGCAGGATGAGCTTGCAGCAGATGTATTCGGGTTTATGGATGGGCATGCCGTCGGCATACTGGGCCGGCTTGAGCTGGGGAACGCGCCCCACCCAACTGGAGGTTACAGGTTCCCTCTTTGGCAGTTGTTTGCTGTCTTTGGTGCGGCTTGGCGCAGTTGCTGTCGCGGTTGGCATAGTCGTTCCTCGATGGCGAATATTTGCTAGTCTGAGAATTTTGCTTATGTGTTCTTTATACGCTAGCTGCAATTCCTATGGAATCTCCTGGCAGTTTCGCCCTCACCAAGTGGTGAACGGTTTGGCCACCAGATTTGCGTTGAAATATCTCGGATCGCCGGTTACTTCCTCACCAACCCAGGCAGGTAGCGTCACGGACTGATGCTCGTCCTTGAGTTCAACTTCTGCGGTGATCAGGCCGCGGTTTTCAGCCTCAAACTCGTCGACTTCCCACACCAGCCCATCGTGTTGAATGCGATACCGAGTTTTCTCAATCAGTGGGCGTTCGCAGAGCTGGTCGAGCATTTCGTTGGCGTCCGCCACCGGAATCTCATACTCATATTCATTCCGGCTCGCCCCGACCGTAATGCCTTTGATCGTAAGGTAGGCCTTGTCGCCTGCAGTTCGCACGCGAACGGTCCGCTCTTTCACCGTGCTGAGATATCCCTGGCGGTAGCGTTTTCCCGAGTCTTGGCCTCGCCAGGTATTGTCCTTAACCAGGAACTTGCGCTCGATCTCTTTTCCCATGCGATTCTCTCCAGACTATCGTGAGCCAGACGGGTGTCCCGCCAAGCGAAGTGCACTCTTAATCTCGCGGATATAGCTGGTATTGGCCTCCCTGACGCCCAGCTGCCCGACCAATTTCAGTACGGCATCAGGATCGACCGATTCCACAGCCACGGTGTCGCGCAGTATACCGTTGAGCGTAATCTGAGCATACTCGGCCGCACACACCCCGATGCTGAATTGATATCGCGTTTTGGAAACATCCACAATGGTGATTCTTGGCTCCCCTCGCATCACATCGCCCAGAAATTCTTCCAAGGTGTACTGAGACCTTGTCAGGACAGGGGGTGGAAGCTGGAGACTGGGGAAAACCTGGGTGGCCACGACACTAGCTTCAAGTGGAAAAGTAGCTTTCAGGATCGGGTTCCATTGTTCCAGTCCCCGGTCTTCAGAGACCAGTATCTTGATGTCCATGAGATCGGCGCGAATCTTGGCATTGCATTTGTCAGTTGTAGCGGAGACCAGATAGGTTTCCTGGCTGACGGTCTTCTTGGGCGAAGCCAGGCGCTCGAGCTGTTCTCGTAAGGGGGCAAGCATCTCCGCCCAGACACGGAATTCGTATCGTGGCTTGATCTCTGGCATGGCGTCCTCCGTGAACTGGGGAATCAAAGCCAACTATAAGAAATCAGGAGCCGGTCGTCGGTGACAGACGTCACTGACAACTTCCGTGGCGGCATGACACCTATAGCTAGCCTGGTTATCCAACTCTGTTTGAGATCAGCTCGCGGGTTGCTCTCCGAGTTGTAAGCTAGCAAGAAGAAGGGCGCAGCGATTCGGCTCTTCGGGCTTTCGTAAACGGTGAACAGTCAATTCGACTGACAACCTGCAGCAAGATCAGGAAGCGGGAATGTCTGAAGCCAAAAAGAAGATCGCTATCAATACGGGCGGTGGCGATGCACCCGGGCTCAACGCAGTCATTCACGGCGCGGTATATGCAGCCCGAGGATTGGGTTGGGAGGTCGTCGGCATTCACGAAGGCTACGACGGACTCCTGGAGCCTGAGCGCTTTCCCGACGGCGGCCTGATGGAACTCCATCGCTCCACGGTTCGGGAGATTTCCCATCTGGGCGGCACCATCTTGGGCACAACAAATCGTGGCAACCCGTTTCGGCGACTCGTGGAGCAGCCTGGCGGCAGCAAAGTCGAACTGGACTGCTCCGATGACCTCATTCAGCGGTTCCGCGATCAAGGTATCGACGCCCTCATTGCGGTTGGCGGTGATGGCAGTCTCAGCATCGCCAACGAGCTGCACAGAAAGGGTCTTTGCGTCGTCGGAGTGCCCAAAACAATCGACAACGACCTCGAATCGACCACGATGACATTCGGGTTCTACACTGCCGTATCTTTCGCCACAGAGTGCATTGACCGCTTGCACAGTACGGCACTCTCGCATCGACGCATCATGGTTGTCGAGGTCATGGGAAGGTACGCTGGCTGGATTGCTCTTCACGCCGGATTAGCCGGACGAGCCGATGCCATTCTCATCCCGGAAATTCCATACTCGATCGATATCCTTGCAGCGCACCTCAGGCACAAACAAGAGGAAGGCAAGCCGTACTCCATCGTAGTTGTGGCGGAAGGTGCCAAGCCAAGCGGCGGCGGCGTTACTGTCAAGAGCTGCGAGCCCGGAGGCGCGGAACGCCTTGGCGGTATTGCCGAAATCGTCGCGGCGCAGCTCCAGGAACAAACTGGCAAGGAAAGCCGCAGCCTGGTACTAGGCCATCTCCTGCGCGGCGGATCCCCAACGGCAATGGATCGCAATCTCGGCGTTACGTTTGGTGCTGGCGCAGTCTACGCCTTATCGCGGGGAATGAACGGTGTTATGGTGGCTTTGAAACCGCCACGTCTCGATTTTGTCCCGCTGCATGAGGCTATTGCAAAGCTGAAACTGGTGTCGCCGGAAAATGAATTCATGCTGGCCGCTCGCATTTTAGGTACTTGCTTCGGAGATCAACCCGCTGCGTCGCGGACATATCAGAAGTAACGGTTGAGGAAGCCACACGCTTGATCAATGAGGAAGCTTGAATCCACGGGGTCAGAATGCCCCGGTCTCTGATTCTGAACTGCAGTATTCCAAATTCCAGAACTAAGGAGCGGGCGGCAGAGGTGAAAGCAAAACCGAAACCGGCCAAATGAGCAATGACATCGCTCCGGGAACACAAGACGAAGATTGTCGCTACCATCGGTCCAGCCTCCGACTCACCGGAGATGCTCGAACGTTTGATACGCGCTGGACTCGACATCGCTCGGCTGAATTTTTCGCATGGGGAATTCACCCACCACGGCGAGGTAATTTCTCGCATCCGCACAGCTGCCCAGCGGGTTGGGCGAAGCGTCGCCATAATGGCCGACTTGCCCGGCCCGAAGATGCGTCTCGGGAAGATCGATCCCGAGCCTATCCAGTTGCGGATGGGCGACATGTTCACGCTGACCAGCGAAGACATAATTGGTGACCACCTCTGCGCATCCATGAGTTTTGCACCGCTGCCGCGCGTGGTGAACCCCGGCGATCGGCTTTATCTGAATGATGGACTGGTGCAACTTCAGGTGGAACTGGTCGCGGGCAATCAGGTGCACTGCAAAGTCGCTGTGGGGGGCGAACTGCGCTCGCGCAAAGGACTCAACCTTCCCGGCATCAATCTGGGCATCAGGTCATTCACGGAGCACGATCGCCGCTGTCTGGAGTTCGCGCTGCAGCATGGTGTCGATGCCATCAGTCAATCGTTCGTCGAAAGCGCGCAGGACATCCAACTCGTCCGTGCCGCTGCCCTCGACTTGGGCAAGCAGGCATTTATCATCGCGAAGATCGAACGCTCTCACGCCGTAGAGCACTACGACGAGATCCTTCACGCGGCCGACGGCATCATGGTGGCCCGCGGCGACCTCGGGGTTGAAGTGCCGGTCGAGGAGATCGCCCTAATTCAAAAACAATTAATCCTTCAAGCCAACATTGCAGGCAAACCGGTCATCACCGCGACCCAGATGCTTGAATCCATGGTCTCCAGCCGCCTTCCGACTCGCGCCGAATCCACCGATGTTGCCAACGCCATCCTCGACGGGACCGATTGCGTCATGCTCTCCGGCGAATCCGCCATGGGCCAATATCCGGAAGAGGCGGTGGCGATGCTGGCCAGGATAGCTGTCGCCACCGAGCCGAGTCGTCCGGGCGCGTGGCGGAAGGCCATGCAGGGGATCACACAGAAGCCGGTAACGGCAGCGCAAGCCATGGCTGTCGTAGTCGAACATGCACTCCAAACTGCTCCCTGTGCTGCCGTTTTTGTACCTACGCGCAGCGGCGATACTGCGCGCATGATCTCGCGCTGCAAGCCGGCGGTATGGATTGTCGCCGTCGGAGCAGAAGCCCCAGTGATGCAAGGGCTTCTGTTTTCATATGGCGTTCAACCAGTTCATCTCGAAGCGGATCCCGAGAACTGGCGCGATTTGGCTAGCAGTTGGCTACGTAATCACCATGTAACGGGAAATTTGGCGTTTCTGGTGGCCGCAGCATCGCAACGACATCCCGACGCAAGTCATCGCATCGAGTTTATGCGCATGGACGACTTAGATTAGCTGCCAGAAAATTCGGAGGCTTTAG
>CAWHXN010000002.1:0-170137 GCA_963833305.1 uncultured Acidobacteriaceae bacterium
AGGTTGGCTGGTAATATACTTCTTGATTTCTTCTTGTACGCTCATATGTTCCGCTCCCTAGAACCGCGCACGGGATTATACGACGTTTAATCCTTCCCTCACCTCTCCCGATTCAGCCGAAACTGCCACATCCGGTGGTTCTTCTCAACATCCGGCCAGATAGTGATGCCGGAGCACGTCCATCTGCTCATTAGCGAGCCAATCACAGGCTCACCTTCGGCGGTCTTGAAAATCCTCAAGCAGGTATCTCGCGCTACCTCGCAGGAGGGGTCGTTACACTCCAGACCGACAGTTCAGCTTGTCATGAGCCGACTTTGCGGGATCGATCGATGGGAGGACACACTAAGTGTGTCAGAATGCTTCCGGTAAGGTTTTGGAGCGGGCAAACTCGCGGGCTGCTCTCCGTCTGGCGCAAAGACGATAAGGGGCGTCATATGATCTACAAAATACTGTGTGGGGTCGCTTTAGCGCTGGTCGTGCTCGTTCTTGTCGCCCTAGAGGTCCGTACAACTGGTTCTTATGAACGTACGTTCAATGCTTCCCAGGACAAGGTATGGCGCGTGTGGAACGATGCGGATTCGATTAAACACTGGTGGGGGCCGAGGGGCTACACAGCCCCATTCATCAGAAATGATCTTCGAGTGGGCGGGACGTATCTGTGGGCAATGAAATCACCAAAAGGAGAGATGTTCTGGAACACCGGGGTTTATAAGGAAGTGGTCCCAAACAGAAAGATCGTCTCCACCATGTCGTTTGCCGATGAGACTGGTAAAGCCATTCCTGGCTCGAAGGCCCCAGTCCCGGGCCGTTGGCCGAATGCGGTCACGGTCATTGTGGAATTCAGTGAGTCGAGCGGAAAGACGAAGGTTACTGTTACGGAGGTAGGGCTTCCACTGATCATGAAGATCCTGTCCAGGGTTGCCTGGGATCAACAGTTCGACAAGATCGAGGGTTTACTTTGAGGGACGCCGGGCTCTTAATCAGTGACAGAACTCGGAGTAGCCGACTTCTCGCTCATGTGGCTTGCCCGTCGATACGGCCAGGGACACCGGTTCGGATTCGAGTGCTTCGCTAGCCCCGGAGTGTACGCTTCAGTGCGCTCAAGACAACAAAATCGTTGTCGCTGATTGCGTCTCACCTGGCGTTGCGCGGAGGATCGACGCTTCACCCGACTGACTCCCCGAAGCCATCAGCGATTCGTTCAACTTACGGCCGACTCTGACCGCGCTTCGAGAGAAATTGATCCTGGCAGGCTTTCGCGGCAGAGAGCAGTTGAGCGAACTCGGGAGTCTCCCGCAGCTTCGCCAGCAGATGATCGCGCTGTAGCGAAATGTAGGCGCAGTAATTTCCCGTCACCGCGCTGGTGAGCACGCGCAGGGCAGCGTCTTTTTGGCCGCAGTACGCCAGGAATGTGCCGATGATATAACGACGCTCCGGATCCGGTTGCGTCTTGATCGCAGCATCGAGGGCGTTTGCAGCGCTGTCGAGCGAACTGCCTTGCGCGGGGTTCAGGCATGCTTGTAAGAGGTCGCGGCCAAAAGCAGCGCCTGGTGGCATGTGGTTCACCGCTTCCCGCGCCTCCGACAGTTTACCCTGACCTAGAAGCACATTCGGAATAACTCTGGCCGCCCACTCCGAACCCTGATCGACCTGAACGAACTTCATGGCCCTTTCATATTGGCCTAGCCAGATGAAGGGCAGCGCGCAGGAACGTATCCGGCTATCGCTGGAATCGAGGGCCAGGGCCTTGTCGCATTCCCGCGTGGCTTCGTCCAGCAGCCCAGCGTAGCGCAAGACATAGCTAAGGGCGAAGTGGGACTGCGAGCTGTCGGGGAAGCGGTTAACCAGGGCCAATGCTTCGCCGTACGAGTCAACAAGTTCGCCACGCTCTGCGCGAGTGGTGATCAATTGCGAGGCAGCCTCAATCAGGTTGGGATCGAGGGTTAGTGCACGTTCGTATGCTGAATACGAACGCTTGTACATTGCCTCGCCCCCACTGCCATATTGGGCGTCGTAGTAGTAGCGAGTTCCGAGCGCACTCCAGGCCGGCGCGTAAGTTGGATCGAGGGTAACCACGTGCTCCAACATTGCGATGGCCTGCTTATTGGGTGCCTCATCGTGGGAAACCGCAACGCTGCGCAAATACAAGTCATAGGCCTCTTCGCTCTTGGGGCGCGTTTCGGACTCGTTCGCAATGGAACTTCCTCCGAGAGCGGGAACCAGTCCCTGACGAACAGCGGAGGTAACTTGCTCGCGCATCGCCAGGCCATCGGCTGAAGCCAGTTGTAGCTGGTCTCGCCACAGGGTTCGGTTTGTGGGAACGTCAACGGCTTCGAGCGTGATCTCCAGATGGCCGCCTGCGGAAAGATAGTGACCGGTAACGATGGAGCTGACGCCCATGGCATGGCCGGCTTGTTGCAGATCGACATCCGGGCCGCTGTATCTGCTGGTAGAGGCGAACGGTCGAACAGAAAAGCTCTTGATGCGACTGAGTGTGGTTGCGATTTCGTCGGGCAACGCGAGGCGAAGATAATCGATGTCCTTATCAGGGCCGGCGTTTTGGAACGGCAACACCGCAACGGCAGTTTGTGCCGCCGGAACACTCGACACTGGGGAGGGACGCTGGAAGCGCCACCATAAGACGCCGGCGAGCAGCAGTGCCATAAGAGCTCCAGCGGCGACGACCCACGCCTTCCGTGACGAGCTGGGAGAAGGCGCAGCCGCTTTGAGCTTGACAGAGTCGGTTAGCATTCCACGGTCGGAGCTGGAATCGCGCAACAGGCGCGAAAGGTCGGCACGCATCTCGGAGGCGTGCTGATAGCGGAGATCGCGATCTTTCTCCAGAGCTTTATGAATGATGGTTTCCAGCGGAGGCGGAACTGCAGGGTTCAGCTGCGACACCGGTTGAGGCGACTGGTGCAGGATGGCGCCGCAAATCTCGCCGGACGTGGCCCCTTCGAACGGCATCTTGCCGGTCGCCATTTCATAAAGGACAGCGCCAAAGGAGAACAGATCGGTGCGGCTGTCAAGCTCCTTGCCGCGGATCTGCTCGGGCGACATATACGCGACCGTGCCCAGCATGGTTCCGGGACTGGTAAGGTGCTGCGGGCCGGAATCGGCGGCTAAAGTTTCGGCGGTTTCTGCCGTCTTGCCCTTCACTTTGGCAAGCCCGAAGTCGAGGACCTTGGCATGACCTCGTCGGATGACGAATATATTCGCCGGTTTGATGTCGCGGTGAATGATGCCTTCGGCGTGGGCAGCATCCAGCGCCTCGGCAATCTCGATTCCCAAAGAGAGAACCTGATCGATTTCCAGGGAACGCCCGGCGACGCGGTGCTTCAGCGTCATCCCATCCAGGAATTCCATGGCGATGAAAGGATGGCCGTCGTGTTTGCCAATTTCGTAGATGGTGCAGATGTTGGGGTGATTAAGGGCGGAGGCGGCGCGCGCCTCGCGACGGAACCGCTCCAGCGCTTGCGGATCCTTGGCCAAATCGTCCGGCAAGAACTTGAGAGCGACGAAGCGGCCCAGTTCAGTATCCTCGGCCTTGTAAACGACGCCCATTCCGCCTCCCCCAAGCTTTTCGAGGATGCGGTAATGAGAAACGATAGTGCCGATCATGAGGAGATAAACGACGCGTTGGCTGATGATAGGTCGATTAGGGTTAGTGGTCAATTCCCTGGGAGCAGGTGACATCTTGGTGCTCCGAAGAATCTGTAGTTAGCGACTCGGTCGCTAGCCGGAAGTTGGCCAGAACAGGCTTCTCGGACATCAGTCGGGTGAAGCGTCGATCCTCCGCGTAACGCCAGGTGAGATGCAATCAGCGACAACAATTTTGTTGTCTTGAGCGCACTGAAGCGTACGTGCCGCAAATGGCCAAGACGACTGAACGGACCATCACGTTAGCTGGGCAAGGCGCGGGCAAGTTGACGGGTAACGCCCAACTCGCAGAAATGAGCCCAAGCGGGCCCACAAGTTAGCTTCTGGAAAGGGTCAGGCTCTTTGGGTTTCTTACCCAAAGAGCAACTAAGAAGTCTAACTCCCCCCAACCGGATGGCGCGGGAACGCGTATTTGGTGTCCTGTGTCCTTTATCTGCCCTGGGTCAGGTTTCCGATTCAGCGGACTATTCTTAGGAAATTATCTCCGCCACGGCCGCGCGGGAGTAGCACGCGGAAGCGGCAGCCATGCGGGCCGTGGTTCATCCCGTCCTGATGCGGCTCAAACCAACTGACGTTTTTCCCGCTGTCCTATTGCTGTATCGTCGGTCTGTGACGAGACCGACTCCCAATTGCGACGGGAACGAACTGCTGCTGGCATGAACACGATCCTGTTCGATCTGCGATATTCGCTTCGCACGCTGTTGAAGACTCCCACCTTCACGGTTGCCGCGGTACTGTCGCTGGCCATTGGAATTGGGGCGACCGCCGCTGTGTTCAGCATCGCCAACGCATTGTTACTGCGGCCGCTGCCCTACCAGGATCCCGATCGCCTGGTCATTCTGTGGAACCGCTCACCGGGATTGGGCATAACCGAGGACTGGTTCTCCACCGCGCAATACTTCGACATCAAGGCTGGTCATCGCGGTCTGGAGCAGGTGGCCATCGCCATCGGAGGCAACTACAACCTCACTGGCAAAGGTGAGCCAGAGCGCGTAGGGACGATCCGCGTCTCGTCCAATCTGCTGCCCATGCTGGGCATGCACGCCGAAATCGGGCGTTTGTTTGTCGCCGACGAAGACCATACCGGCCACAATCCCACCGCGCTCCTCAGTTATGGCACCTGGACGCGCCGTTATGGCTCCGATCCCGGTATTGTGGGCAAAACCATCACCTTGAATGGCAAGCCTTACGAAGTGGTGGGGGTGATGCCGAGGTCGTTTGCCCTGCCACGCGAAGTAATGCCGACGCTCGGCGGCGCCGAAGAGGCTGAGGTGTTGCTGCCCTTACCACTCCCAGCCGACGCCGCCCAGAACCGCGACCACGAGGACTACAACATCGTCGGCAAGCTGCGGCCGGGCGTGAGCCTGAAACAGGCCCAAGCGGAGATGGACACCATCACGGCACGCCTGCGGCTCGATCATCCCAAGGAATATCCGCCCAACGGCGGCTTGACCTTCGGCATTGTGCCGTTGATGGAGCAAGTTGTGGGCGACGTGCGCCGCACTTTGTATCTGCTACTGGCAGCGGTTGGCTGCGTGCTCCTGATTGCGTGCGCGAATGTGGCTAACCTCCAGTTATCGCGGACGGTGGCGCGGCAGAAGGAGATTGCAGTGCGCTCCGCGCTGGGCGCCAGCCGTCTTCGCATTACCCGCCAACTGCTGACCGAGAGCTTGCTGCTGGCGCTGGGCGGCGGCGCTCTCGGTTTGCTCTTGGCTTATGTGAGCGTGCACTTCATCCGCGTCCTCGGGCCGCAGAGCGTGCCGCGGATAGGCGACGTCGGCATCGACGGAACGGCGCTGCTGTTCACGTTCACCATCTCGGTTGTGTCGGCAGTGCTGTTCGGCATGGCTCCCGCCGGACGCGCCTCGGGAATCGATGTGCAGAACACGCTGCAGGACACCAGCCGGACGTCGGCCGGCGTCGGCGCCGTCTGGGGGCGCGGACACAGTCTTCGTCATTTGCTGGTGGTTGCCGAACTGGCGCTGTGCACCATGCTGCTGATCGGTTCAGGGCTGCTGGTCCGCAGTTTTCTGCGCGCCAGAGACGTGCCGCCGGGATTCAATCCGCGCCATGTATTGACCATGGAGCTCACCATGAGCGGCCCGAAATACAAAGAAGATCAGGCGATCTGGGCTGCCTATCACGAGATGTGGCAGCGGCTGGAACGTCTGCCCGGAGTGACCGCTGCGGGATCCGTGACCTCGTTGCCGTTGAGCCAGATGTATGCCTGGGGTCCGATTACGGTTGAGGGCCGTGTGCCGCCACCCGGCGAGAAGTTCATCAACGCCGATACGCGCATGGTCAGCGGCGATTACTTCCAGGCGATGGAAATTCCGCTGATTGAGGGCCGATTCTTTACCGACCACGATGTTCCAGCCAATCCCGGCGTAGCTATCGTCGACGACTACATGGCGCAGCAACTTTGGCCCGGTCAGGATGCTGTGGGAAAGCGCTTTCACATCGGCGGCATCGACGACACCAGCGCCCCGTGGATCACGATTGTTGGGGTCGTCGGCCGGGTGAAGCAGTACACGTTGGACTCCGGCTCGCGCATCGCGTTTTACCTGCCGCACACGCAGTTCGCCGTGCGCGCGATGAACGTGGTGGTGCGCAGCACCACCGATCCCGCCGCCTTAACCGGCGCGGTGAAACAGCAACTGCATGAGCTCGACCCCGATCTGCCTCTGTATAACGTCGTCACCATGGAACAGCGCGTCCACCTTTCGCTGGCGCGCCGGCGCTTCGCCATGCTGCTGCTGGCCGGATTCGCCTGCATCTCGCTGGCGCTGGCGGCCATCGGCATTTACGGCGTGCTGGCGTACCTGGTGAGCCAAAGCACGCGCGAAATCGGCATCCGCATGGCACTGGGCGCGACCCGGACTGCCATCCTGCGTTTGGTGCTGCGCAACGGACTTGCGCTGGCGCTGACTGGAGTAGTGATGGGAGTGGCTGCCGCATTACTGCTGACCCGGCTGATGCAGAGCCTTCTCTTTGGTGTGACTGCCGGCGATCCGCTGACATTCTGCGCCGTTCCGCTGCTGTTGCTTTTCATCGCGCTGCTGGCCACCAGCATTCCGGCTCGGCGCGCGGCGCAGGTCGATCCAGCGGAGTGCCTTCGGTACGACTAGGGCTGATCTCGCTCAGTTCGCAACCTCTGTCAGGCGGCAGATGAATCCCCAGCCGCCACCGAGTTCGCTGACCGCCAACAGCAGCTCGTTGTTGCCCTTCTTCAAGGGAAGGTAGACCGCGTCGTCCTCCGGATTCATGATGCCCAGAAAACCGGGATCGCGGAAGCCCTGCGCGCTGCGTCCGCGGTAGAGAATCCGCCCGTTGAGAAAGACGCTCACGTCGTCACTGTAACCGATCTCGAGCTTCTTCACCTGATCGCGGTCTGACTCGATGCTCGTGCGTGCGTATAGTACCTTCATTCCCGGCTGCGGCTGAAGGCGCGTCGAAAAGTCGCTCTGGAAGGTGACGGTCGGGTGCGGCGCCTCGCGATAGCGATAGAGCACCACGAAGCCGGGTGGCTCCGCCTCGACCTGCTGCCACGGGATTGCCTCGCTCTCCGCCTGCGTAAGCGGACGCTCCAGGTTGCGCGCCAGCACGTCGTAGGCGGGCGAGATGCTCCACTTCGTCAGCGTGTCGGGCGGCATCGCGGGCAGGTGGCGCTCCCAAGGGGCGTCCGGGGTGGGGCGGATCTCGAAGTTCGCGAAACAGGTCTGACCGGTCAGCGTATACAGCGCGACCTGGCCCTTCTGCAGACCGGTCTTCAGATCGCCCATCACGAGCGCGGGCTTCTCCATGTTCTTGACGAACAGCTTGGCCTGCGCCCCCGTCACCGCCAGGCGCAGGTGAAACCATTCGTCGCGCGGGATCTCGACCTTGCCGGTAAAGCCCGGTCCATTGAAGATTTGCCAGTTGGCGCCGGTGTTCAGTACAGGAGTGTACTGCATGGCGTCGGGCAGGCCGGATTTGTGCTGCCGCAGATAGATCTCTTCGTAGTTGGCGCCGTCGTTATTGATGCGAAACATCAGGCCCATGAAGCCGCGCTTGGCGGGAGTGGCGACATCCACATCGATGACGGCGTCCCGCATCTCGAAGTCTTTCAACGCTGCCGCTCCGCCATCCAGCATGATGCACTTGCGTCCCTGGAATTCGGTGGCCTTGGCCTCGCCCTGCAGGTCCCAGCGCGGCGAGTCAGGCGGAAACGACAGCGGGGGCGGCGTCTCGGCATAGAGCCCGATGCGAACAGAAAGGCGAAGCTGAAGAACAGTGAGAAGACTGATGCAAGTTTCCTCCTCGAAGCAAAGTAGTGCGCGACTAGAGCTCTTACGAAGTAACCCGATGTCACCGCAAACTAGCCTCCTCGAACAGCACTTTGACCAGGTTGGCGGTCATGTCGTTGTAAGCTGCGATGAGATCTTTGTCGTTGCCGGTGAAGCGCTGCTGAAATGATGTCAGGTCGATCGAACCTCTCACGTCATCAATTGTCAGAAACATGGCCGGACCAGCTTGCGCCAGCTTGGCGTTCATCTGGTCCACCGCACTCTTCATCAGATCGCGAACCAGCAAGACATAGGTCTTGTCGTGCATCACCGGACCATGGCCGGGAACGATCGTGTCCGCATCCAGTTGGCTGAGGTTTTGCAAGGTCTGGATCCACTCGACTGGATAGCCGTCGTAGATGTAGGGGATGGGATAGACGACGAGATCGCCCGCCACTACGATTTTCTCCCTCGGCAGATAGACCACTGCATCGCCGGCAGTGTTTCCGCGTCCCAAGAACTTGACCTGGACCTCGCGGTTTCCGAGATCAAGCGTGAAATCATGATCGAAGGTGAGCGTGGCGCTTTGGAACTTGACCGCCTTGAGCTCCTCCATCCCGGGCTTGCGGCGATCGAGCGCCGTTTTGATCTGCTCCCTATCGTCTGCTGCCAGCGGCTTGCCATCCTGGCTCTTCCCCGAGTCCAGCATCTGCTGCAGAGACGCATTGGTTTTCTTCTCCCGGCTCTCCGACCCCGGACCGAACCGGTCCATATCTTTCTTGGTCTCTGCATGAGCGATGATGGTGAGAGAGGGGAAAGCATCCATGTAGGCGCGATTGCCGAGATTGTGGTCGTTGTGGAAGTGCGTATTCAGCACGAAGGCGACCGGCTTGTCCGTCCACTGGCGAATCTGCGCGATGTCCTGCCGCGCGGCTGAAGGAAGAAAACAGGAGTCCACCACAAACACCTGCCGGTCGCCGATGATCACCGTGGTGTTGCCGCTGGCGAATCCCTCCCGGCACCTGATGCTGAATCTCGTAGACGCCGGCGGCCAGCTGTGTGACCTTGCGATCCGTCTGCGCGTAAAGCGACGCGGATGCCAGGAGGCCGATCGCAATGAACGTAAGAAGCGGGCGCGATTTGTTGGATGGGTAGCGCATGTCAGCTCCGCTGTTGCGCGAACACCCACTTCACCAGCGCCGGCTCGGTGTAAGCCCACTCCCAAACCTCATGGTCGACACCGGCATACTCGGTGTAGAGGGGACGTCCGCCGGCCTTGCGTCGCGCCGCGATGCGCTCGCGCGTGATAGCGACGGAGACGGTCTGGTCGGCGCCGCCATGAAAGGCCCACAGCGCTGTGTCCAGCGAGCCAGTGCCGTCATCGAGCGAAATGCTGCCGCAGCAGGGTACAGCGGCGGCGAAAAAGTGCGGACGATAGGTGATGATGTTCCACACGCCTGCGCCTCCCATCGACTGGCCGGTAACATAGATCCGTCGTGGGTCGATCGGGAACTCGCGAATCAGCGCGTCGATCACCTGCAGCGCCACGCGATTGCCGTCGCCCAGGCCGGGCAGCATCTTCGGACGGCCGTTGTCCTCCTGAGTCAGGTCGTAGCGGACCCATCCGCGGTCGGTCTGTGGAACGACGACGTAGCAGGGAAATTTTTTCTGATTCTCCATCAGCAGCCACACGCGTGTGCCGAAGATGTTGCCCAAGCCGAGCTGCTTCTGATTGTCGTCACCCAGCCCGCCGCTGCCATGCAGATACACAACGAGTGGTAGCTTGCCGCTTGCCTCCGGACGAAACAGCCGGTACGGCATGGTGAACTCACCCTTGTAGCTGCGGGCTTCGTACTTGTTCTGCAGACCGTCGGACTGCTGCTTGAACGCTTCGATCAAAGCCGTGCGCTGGGGCGACGTCGGAGCCCCGGACGCCAGCGGGGGAGTCTGCCCGTTCTTGGTCTGCGGGCGAGACTTCGGCCCCAGCGCAAAGCCGAGGGCACTGTGGGCGGCAATCCATACTCCCGCGGATGTCGTTCCTAGCACCCGCATCGCTTCTCGTCTCGTAATTGCGCGCATCGTCACCTCGAGTCTTTTTAAGGCAAGGACCGACAATCAGTATTCAAGGTGAGCAGGGAAGTACCTTGCCGGACGAAGTGCCGGCACATAAAGCTAGTAGTCTCCCGAAGAGCAGTTATCGTGCCACGAACTACTAGCAGCCTTATGGCTATGAATGGTCGATGGTTAGTGCGCGCCGCGAAGTAGCTTTGGTCGGGTGGCACTGTCCGGATTTGTGTCTAAGCCGTCCGCAAGTGAACAGGAGGAAATTGGAATGCGGGCCTCATCGTGTGAACAAATTGGCGAGCTGAAAGCATGTGGCAGGGCACCGATCCCGATCTCCCATCTATAACCAGCCAAAGCGGAGTATGCGGAGCTGCCGTACCTGACCCAATGGAACCGGAATAAGGAGCGAACGGGAGCTGCGATGCTGTTGAAGTCCAACAATTGCGAAGTCTATTAAAGCACATCAAAAACGCTGGCGAAAGACGCAGAGCGAGTTCGCAGGCGCGAACTGGAAAATGGTTTCAACGGCACTAGCAAGCCGCAGAGCGCGCAGTTGTTCAGCGTTGCCGCTGATCTCTGGCTGAAGACGAAGTCAGCGCATCTGTCACCGCGTACGGTCACGATTGAAACAACCAACCTGCAAAAGCATCTCAAGCCGGTTTTCGGCGCCATGTTGGTCAGCGACATCGGAGCAGATGAGATCGGCGCCTATCAATCCGCCCGCCTCAAACAACGGGCCGCGCCGAAAACTATCAATCTCGAACTGGGCACCCTGCGCGCTATTCTCCGCAAGCAAAGGCTATGGGCCAACGTTCAACCGGACGTGCGAATGCTGGACAGCACAGAGCGTGTGGGCTGTGCGCTATCCCCAGCACAGGAAGCTGCCTTGTTGAAGGAATGCCGCTTGAGCCGTTCACGTTCGCTGTACGTTGCCGTCGTAATGGCTCTAGGAACCTGTATGAGGTACGGCGAAATTCGCGAGATGCGCTGGAACCAGATTGATTTCAGCAAGAATGAGCTGCGCGTTGGGAATTCGAAAACGAAGCAGGGAGAAGGCCGCGTCATTCCGCTGAGTCCCAGAGTCCGAATGGTCCTGGAATTCTGGGCCGCGCGTTTTCCCAACCGTAAGCCCGCGCACTTTGTATTCCCCTGCGAGAAGTACGGCGGTGGAGGAGCGAAGCACGCATTTGGCTTTACCAGCAGCATTGTCTATGCGACCGATCCGACGCAACCTATCGGCAACTGGAAAGAAGCATGGGAAGCGGCAAAGAAGCGTGCGGGGCGTGCTCTGAATCCTGAGGCCGAAAACCCGGAACCCGTATCCTGTCGCTTTCACGATCTGCGGCACACCGGCTGCACACGTATGCTCGAAGCTGGCGTACCCTTTTCCGTGGTGTCCGACATCATGGGTTGGGCTGCCTCAACCGCCATAAGAATGTCAAGAATCTATGGGCATATTGGCAATTCTGCTCGGCGTGATGCAGTGGAGAAAATGGCGAATGTCACAATCTTCGACGCGGAGGGGGCACAAAACTGGGCACATTCTGTAAATGGCGAAGTCGCACATGTCCAGTAAGCGCCTGAAAAGAATGGCTCCTCAGGTAGGACTCGAACCTACAACCCTCCGGTTAACAGCCGGATGCTCTGCCATTGAGCTACTGAGGAGTGTCGATGCGCTGCGAACAGCGCTATCAAGTTGTAGCTGTATTGTAGCGGCAGGTGAGAATTGCGTCAAAGCCGGAAACCGCCAGCCCGAAGGATTTTCGTCCCGATTCGGCGCGATGTCATTTCAACCGCGATGAAGAGCCCAACTCCGGGCGGCACGCACCAGACGCAGCATTCGGCTGACAACTGCTGACGGAAATCGCTGTTGCCAACTTGGGTTCCTCGCTACTTGGGCCTACAATCCGCAGTAGTACCCGTTCTAAACTTCTTGGTAGCTGGAGGCACCACGTGCCCGGTATAGCTGGCATCGTTGTCATTGTTATTATCGCTCTCTACATCATCAACTCGATCAAGATTTTGGCCGAGTATGAGCGCGGAGTCGTCTTCCGGCTCGGCCGTTTGCTGACCACCGCCAAAGGGCCGGGCGTGATTCTGGTATTCGCGCCCGTCGATCGCATGGTGCGAGTTTCGCTGCGGCAGGAAGCACTGGAAGTTCCTCCGCAAGACATCATCACGCGCGACAACGTCACGCTGAAAGTGAACGCGGTCATCTTCCTGCGCGTGGTCGATTCCAACAAAGCTGTGGTCCAGGTTTCGAATTACATGTATCAGACGTCGCAGTTTGCGCAGACCACGCTGCGCTCGGTGCTGGGCGAGGTCGATCTGGATGAACTGCTGGCGCATCGCGAGAAGATCAATCTGCGGCTGCAGTCGATCCTTGATCAACACACCGATCCGTGGGGCGTGAAGGTGACCAACGTCGAGGTAAAGCAAGTCGACTTGCCGGAGACGATGACCCGCGCCATGGCGAAACAGGCCGAGGCGGAGCGCGAGAAGCGCTCGAAGATTATTCACGCCGAAGGTGAGTTTGCCGCCGCGCAGCGCTTGGTGGACGCAGCTCACTTGCTGGCAGGGGAGCCGACCAGCATTCAGTTGCGCTACCTGCAGACGTTGACCGAGATCGGCGTGGAGAAGAACACGACCATCATTTTCCCGGTGCCGGTCGATCTGCTGGCTGGCCTGCATGAGCTGGTGAGGGTCGATGGCAAAAAGATCGGCGGCACGCAGCCGCCACCCGACAAGGGATGAAACGAGGGCCCCTGATGAGAGAGGTTACTTGTGCACACAATGGCATCTGAAGATACCGAAATAACCCTGGGCATGGGCAAGCTGCTGGGACTGTTTTTTCTGCTGGCTGCCATTTGCGGAGTGTTCTTCTCCATCGGCTATTCGCTGGGCAAGAGTTCTGGCCGCGAGCAGGCGCTGAACGACCAGCCCGCACAGCAGAGCGCTCCGGCAGATACAACAGCGGCGGGTTCCGGATCCAGCGAGAATAAGCCTTCCGCCGCAGTCGCGGCGAAATCCGACACACCAGCACCCGCGTCGGACGAGGCGAACGCTACCACTCAGCAGAACAATATGACGTTCTATAAGGCCGTGCAGCAAAACGATAACGCGACGCCGGCAGTTGCTCCGGCCTCCGCCACGGCGCCTTCAGGTCCGAAGGTCGTGGCAGCGAGTACGCCCGCACCGGTGACGAATCAGCCGGCCACGACCACGCCGGGAGTTGCCGCCAGCCATGTATCTCCCGAGGTTATTTCGCACACCTCTCCAGTGACCGGGCCCGGAACCATCGTGGTGCAGATTGCGGCGGTTTCCAGGGAAGATGACGCTGTGTCGCTGGCAGGCGCGCTACGCAAGAAGAATTACAACGTCTTCGTGGTGAATAATCCGGTCACCAACGACAAGCTCTATCACGTGCAGGTGGGTCCATTCGCGACGGTGCAGGAAGCCGAAGCCATGAAAGCCAGGCTGGTGGGCGAAGGGTATAACCCGATACTGAAAAGATAGAGAAGGCGCTCTTCGCAATTCGCTTTTCGCTCTTGGCTTTTAGCCCACCCAAGTAAGATGCTCCGGGTTGCTCGACCCGCCCCGTAAGTACCACGTTGTGGGACAAACTGTTGCCACTGATCCGTATTGTAGGACCCTGGAAGCTACCGTCCCTACGGGACTCGAACTAATTTTCCATCCTACCCAGGACTCCGCCTACGACTACGTCCTGGGCTAAGCTATTCCGCCCTACGGGCTCCGTCAGGTCAATTCAAGTCGACAGCGAATCTCAGCTTCGATATCCACATTGTGAGATAGGGTTTGAAACGGCGTGCGGCTGCGATCTGAGGAGTTCGTTAGCGCTTGCCGGCGGGCCGCGCCTCGGGCTCTAGCCCGTCGACGATCATCTCCGAGCCGGCCTTTCGCGCATTCTCCACGTATTCCATGGAAGGCACCGAAATGACTCGCGACTCGCCGGTGATGAGCCGCGCGGCCCGCTCGTAGGTCAGATAGCTCCAAGCCCACTGAAACATAACGATGATGCGGTTGCGGAAGCCAATCAGAAACAAAATGTGGATGAAGAGCCACGCCAACCAGGCGATGAATCCGGAGATGTGAATCTTGCCGAATTGTGCGATCGCCGCGGCCCGCCCGATGGTGGCCAGTGAACCTTTGTCGAGATAATGGAAGCTCTCGCGCGGCTTGCCGGCCAGATCGGCAGCGATCTGACGGGCCACCCATTTGCCTTGCTGCAACGCGACCGGCGCAACTCCCGGCAGAGGCTTGCCTGCGGCATCTTTCATGCTGGCCAGGTCGCCGATAACGAAGACTTCGCGATGGCCAGGGACGCTGAGGTCGGGCTCGACAAATACGCGCCCGGCGCGATCCACAGGGACGCCTAACTCATGGCCGAGTGGGGAAGCGGCAACGCCGGCGGCCCACAGAATTACTTCCGCGGGCAACAGGTCGTCGCCAATGCGGACCTCGCCGGAGCGCACTTCGGTTACCGGCGAGTTGGTACGTACCTCAACACCGAGATGCTGTAATTGCTCCACGGCGCTGCGGCGCAGGTCTTCGGGATACGCTGTCAGGACGGAAGGCCCGGCCTCGACCAGCAAGACCCGGGTTTTTGCCGGATCGATGTTGCGAAAGTTTTCAGCCAAGGACTTGCGCGAAATCTCGGCCAGCGTTCCGGCCAATTCGACTCCAGTGGGACCGGCTCCGACGACGATGAAATTCAGCGGCCGATGTTTACCGGTGATTGCCGCTTCACGCTCGGCTAGTTCATAAGCCAGCAGAATGCGGCGACGGACCTCCAGCGCATCTTCAATCGTTTTGAGGCCGGGTGCCAGCGGCTCCCATTCATCGTGTCCGAAATAGGCGTGCATCGCGCCGGCGGCCACGATCAGGTAGTCATACGTAAGGTCAAAGCCATGCACGTGAACGATGTGGCGTTCGAGGTCGAAGCCGAGCACCTCGCCCAGCAGAACTTCGACGTTGGCATGCTTGGCGAGAATGTCGCGAATGGGCGCAGCAATCTCAGCCGGCGAGATTCCCGCAGTCGCCACCTGGTACAACAGCGGCTGAAAGGTGTGATGATTCTTGCGATCGAGGAGTATGATCTGCACGGGCAGCCGGGCCAGCGATTCAGCAGCCTGCAGGCCGCCAAATCCGCCGCCGACAATCACGATCCGGGGACGAGCGTTCTCATGCATGACCGTACATTCATGAGATGCCGCAATGCTGCGCCAGGAACCATGAAGGTTAGCGCACCTGCTCAGGTTGGAATATTGTGAGCATCCCGCAGGCGCTCGCGCTGATCGGAGACGAGACGATACACGGAATCAACGTCGTCAATGTCGCGGAATATCGGGACACTTTCAACCGACATTCCATCCCACGCGCCCCAACCGTTGCGTCGTGACCACATGGGTTCGGTCGCGGCAAATCGAAGCGTGCCCATCCCATTTGAACTGTTCTCTTTGATCAGGGCAGGAAGCGTGTCCAGATAGGCTGAAGCCATTTTTCGCCGCCAGGTATCTTGCACGACCAGGACCCGCCGATTTGTTATGCCGTAGTGCGTGCGACGCTTCTTCCAGGCGGTGACAAGGAACCTGCCCCAGATCAGATATTGGCCGGCCAGGACAAACGGTATTCCCCAGAGCATCATGAAATAGGAAGGAGCAGCCTGCCTTGCGGCGTTCCCCCAAAAGCCCGCCACTCCAGCTTCCCAGAATATGGCGAAGCCACCCCACAAAAGGCTGAATGGAATGAGAAACGCATCCTCCTTGTGGAAGATGATGGAAGGGCTTGGCTGTCCTGCCCAGAGCAGGGTTTCGCCGGGAGTAAGCTCCGGCTGCACGACAGCATAAGAGGTTTGATTGATTGGCATTTCCAAAGGAATCGTAAAGGAGTTTTTCGCCGCCTGTCCATGCGAATTCAGGGCGGGCAAGCCGAAAAGGGCGCGGCCTCGCCCAACGGAAGGCAAAAGCGAGCTGGCCCCTTATTGCCATGGATATACCCCATGTAAGTAAGAAATGTTATATCCACCTAAAGGTAGCGGGCGGTCCTCATGCTAGCTTGTTTGGGCGAAGAAACATCTGCACCTCTTGGCAGTTGTTTTCTATTCACTTTCAGTGCACAATCCCGGCAACTCGCTCCCAGGCCCCGGTGCATCCAAGATCATTGAAGTTAAGGATGATATTGGTAGCGCCACTAAGAAATTGAAAGCGCCATACAGACGTGAATCTGGCTAACCTATACAACCAGGAAGAAGGGCAGACCCTCGTCATCACTGCGATGATTCTTGTCGTTCTGGTGCTAATGGCGGGAGTGGGTATTGACGTTGGGTTTCTTCACTACGAAAAGCAGCAGATGCAGAAAGCAGCGGATGCTGCCGCCCTGGCCGGCGCGGCCACTCTGATCTATTCGGGTCAAGGTCAGCCGGTTACGATCGCCGCCCGGAATGATGCCAGCGCCAATGGTTTTGCCAATGGCGTGAACAACGTCACAGTCACCGTCAACAACCCTCCGTTAAGCGGGATACACGCGGGTAATGCGAATTATGTAGAAGTGTATGTTGCCAAGCCGATATCCACCTTTTTCATGAAGGTTGCGTCTGGGTTCTCGTTCGTTAATGTGCGCAGCCGTTCGGTGGCTTCGGCTATTGGCAGCGCCTCGGGTTGCATTTACACTTTAGACCCTGTCGACGGTCAGACCCTGGTAGTAGACAGCGGAGTCCGTGTCGCGACAGGCTGTGGAATTCGAGTAGCCTCTTCCAATAATTCGGCACTGGTTAACCAAGGAGTACTAACCACCACAGCAAAAAATACCCCGCCACTGATTTTGGTGGGTATTGTTGGTGAGTACTCTGGGTCTGGTACTTATTCTCCAACTGCGCCAGTAACAGGTATCGCAAATTTCCTCGATCCGTTAGCTCTTGTTCCAGCTCCTACCTTTGATAGGAATAATTGCAGCGGGGGCACGAATTTTACTATTAGTTCGGGGCACATCCCCCAAGGGAACTACTGTAACGGAATCACGATTACCGGCAGTGGGACGGTGACATTCGATACAGGGGGAACTTATATCCTTTTGGGCGGAGGGCTGACAGCTACTGGTTATCCACAGCTAAATGGCACCAATGTATTGTTTTACAATACTTATGGCAATCCCCCCTACTCTTATGGTGACATAAATCTTACGGCTGCAAGCGGGTCAACGCTGTCTGCTCCTACCACCGGTCCACAAGCAGGCATTTTATTCTTCCAGGATCGCACTGTATCTCCGGTTGGCACTGGAAGTTCCTTTGACGCTTCAGCCGGAGCAAGTTTCAACGGAGCACTTTACTTTTCTAATCCGAATCAGACCACTACTCATCCATTAACATACAAAGGACCTCCCGCAAATATAGCTTCTAACACGATCATAGTCGCTTGGGCCCTAGAATTTAAAGGTAATGCCCCGAATTTCCAGGGTTATACGCAGCTGCCAGGTTTTGGCGGCAGCCTCAGGTCCCCAATCGCGACGGCAGCTATAGTTGAATAGGAGAAGATCATGAAGCCGGAAAACGGCCAGAGTTTGTTGGAGTTTGCGCTGATCTTACCTTTGTTAGCGCTGCTGTTGGTGGGTATAGCAGAAATAGGGCGAGCAGTGGCCTACACGATGCGAGTGAATAATGCGGCCCTTGCTGGAGCCGAATACGGCTCGCAAAATGGCACTACGGCAGCTAGCACAACTAACATGGAACAAGCCGCTGTAACCGAAGCCTATGGGAACCTGGTAACTCTCCAAAACACTACCGCCGAGCAGGGCTGTCAGTGTGTCGATCCTCAATCGGGAGTATCGTGCAACCCTTGGCCTACGAGCGCTTGCTCTTCCATTTCCTGCGCCGCTGGTCAACAGATTGTAGAGTGCGTTCGGGTGACTACTCACGCAACATTTGACTCGATGTTCAATTTTCCTGGCTTGCCGCACACTTTCAATGCCAACGGAAAGGCCACAATGCGAGTGCGGCAATGATTAAGCAACATAAAGGTGAGACAGGTAGTGCTCTGGTGGAATTCTCCCTGATGTGCATCCTGTACCTGATCATAATATTGGGTATTGTGGATATGGGACGGGCACTGTTTGCGTATAACTTCGTGGCTTCATCGGCCCGGCAAGCCACACGTTACGCTCTGGTACGAGGGGCCTGTCAGCAAGCCGGGGAAGATTGCCTTGGCCAGGTGATCCAAACTGACATAGAAAACTATGTCGGCACGCTGGCGGTAGGTATGCTAGGGTTTCAACCGCAGAACGACGTAATAGCCTATTGCCAGGTCGGCCCCAATATAGGTGGCATGCCATGCGCACCCGGCACAGACGTTATTGTGGAAGTAAAATACAACTTCCAGTTCATTTCTCCTCTCGTGCCTCTATCCTGGCAAATGAAAAGTCAATCACAAATGGTCGTCTTAAATTAGCGATGTAAGTCCGAAACAGCCTGATTGTTGGGGTTGCGCCGTGGGACACGTGTGAGACATAGGAGGGCGCAACGTTTGACGAGCGACGCGGGGCCTCGTCGGGCGGATAGGGGCGTTTGACAGCCCACGACGGTGACAGGGTTGAAGGGCGGCGCACCGGTGTGAGCCCGCGACCTGCACCGGAGCACTGGTTGGCCGCTGTTGAGCGGACCTGCTCGGGAGAGTTCGCTGACACGAGAACCCTGACACCAGGCCAATCGCGTGGCAGAGGCGAGTGATGTGGTGGCCCATTAGGTCGTTTCTGCTGTGTTAGATTAGTTGTGGAGTGGGCCCGTAGCTCAGTTGGTAGAGCAACGCACTTTTAATGCGTGGGTCGCAGGTTCGATTCCTGCCGGGCTCACCATGCATGCGTCCCGAAGTTCAAAGCGCTTTAGAGTGCCTTCATCGACGAAGTCCGCATCACCCCTGCTTTTCCACATAGACTGCTGTGCCGTAGGCCAGCACTTCGGTCACACCCTGCATAACTTCGGTGGCATCGTAGCGCATTCCGACGACAGCGTTCGCGCCAAGGTCGGCCGCGTGCTGCAGCATCAGGTCGAAGGCGTGTTCACGCGTTTCCTCGCAGAGATTAGTCAGCAGCGTGATGTTTCCGCCGACCAGCGTCTGCAGGCTGGCGCCGATGGTTCCGACGATAGATCGCGAGCGCACAATAATGCCCCGCACCAATCCGAGATTGCGCACAATGCGGTAGCCGTCGAGGGTGAAGGCGGTGGTGACCATGTTATGGGAAACTGCCGGGACGGTGGCGCTCATGAAGGCCTCCTGAAAAGGTTTGAGGCAGCATAGCACGGAGGCATACCGCTCGCGATGTGCCTTGGACGCCGAGGCACTACACTGATTAAGGTGAACCGCATTGGAGAACGCAGCGCAGACTTTAGGACCGAAAGACAAACATCTGAAGGCTGTGCTGTTCGGCAGTTTTGGATTAGGAATCATCGTTGCGTTGATGGTGTTCTTCGCGTGGAGACTGCACGTGGTTCCACCCGACCTTTACGGCATGTTTTCCGCCGTGGCATTGTCGGTTTGTCCTCCCTTTGTATTGTCGTTTGCCATCGGTCCGGCCCCAGATTCCGATTTGGCGTTGGGATTGGTCGTGGGGACCATTGTTCTCTCTAACGCGTTTTTGTATGCGGGTGTGGCGGCGGGGATCTATGCGGTGATGACAGCGGTGTTGCGAAGAGGCAGGCGGCGCACATAACCGGATACCGGGTCCATCGGAGACTACGGTGAGGGTTGTTGTTGAGTCATGCAGTGCAGGGCGCCGAGCCCCCAGACGAAGTCGCGGCAATAAATGCCGACTACCTCGCGCTCGGGAAACAGCTCAGCTAAAGTATTTAGCGCGAGACGATCGTTAGGGTCGCCGAACACCGGCACCAGCACCAGCTTGTTAGCAATGTAAAAGTTGGCGTAGCTGGCGGGCAGCCGCTGACCTTCGAAAGAAACCGGAGCGGGCATTGGCAGTTTGACGACCTTCAACGATTTGCCCGACTGATCAGTGCTTTTCTTAAGCCAACGAAAATTATCGCCCAGCGGTTCATGGTTGGGATCGTCGGGATCGGGTTCGTAGGCGGCGACCACGGTGCGCGGGCCGACAAAACGAGCGATGTCGTCAACATGCCCGTGGGTGTCGTCACCGGCGATACCGCGCTCCAGCCAGATGACCTTTTCGATGCCGAGATAGTCGGCGAAAACTTCCTCCAGATGTTCGCGCGAAACGCCGGGGTTGCGCTGTTGTACATCGCTCAATAAGCATTCTTCGGTGGTGATGAGGGTGCCACGGCCATTGACGTCAATGCTGCCGCCTTCCAGAACAATGCGATGCAACTCGCCGTCGATCCTGACTTCGGGCTGCCATGCCGGAATACGCAGGCGCTTGGCGATCTCGGCGCCAGCGGGCGCGTCCAGCTTCCAATCGTTGTACTTGGCCCAGGCATTGAATCGCCACGCGGTGGCTGCGACAGCAGGGAAGTCGCCTTTGCGCGACTCGCGACGCACGAACAAAGGTCCGTAGTCGCGCGTCCACACGCGGTCGGTAGGGATCTGGAAGAAGTGAAGATTGCCGGCGCTCTTGCCGGGAGCCGCTGCCTTTTCGGAAATCACCTGTGCGCGAATCAGCACGGCGCGCGCTTTGATCTCGGCGGCCTCGCCGTCGACCAGAATGTTGACCCGCTCGACGCGCATCAGATGGCGGACGATCTCGGCGTAGATCCAGGGAATGCCTTCAAACTTGCCTGGCCAGTCGGAGCGGTTGTGCGGCCAGGCGATCCAGGTCGCGTCGTGGGGCTCCCACTCGGCGGGCATGCGGTAGCCGAGCGCAGCGGGCGTTTGCGAGAGCTTGGTGGGTTTCTTGGGCATTGGTCTATCTATGCGTACTTTGCGATTCCGCGATTGGCTAAAGTGCCAGGCGCTACTGACGATGCGCACATCCTTCCACTGCCGACGAACAGCAGGTCCCTCGACTTCGCTCGGGATGACAACTCAAAAGGGACGCTGATCCCGCCGCCGGCAAACCGCAGGTCCCTCGGCTGCGCTCGCTACGCTCTCTGCGCTCGGGATGACAATTCATAAAAGCCCACAGTCACAAAAGAAAACGCTGGGTGATGGGGCCATAAGCATCGACCCGCCGGTCGCGCCAGAAAGGCCAGTTCCGCCGCACATCTTCTATCCGATGGAGGTCAACCTCAGCGATAAGGATTTCTTCTTTGTCGTGGGAGGCCTGCGCGATCACCTGTCCGAACGGATCGGCAATGAACGAACCACCCCAGAATTCCAGACCCTTGCCCGGCGCTTCCTTGCCGCGAATGTTGCCGGTCTCAAAGCCGACGCGATTCGGCACCGCAACGTAGACTCCGTTGGCGATGGCGTGAGCGCGTTGAATGGTGCGCCAGGCGTCGTATTGCGACTCGCCGTATTGCGCCTTCTCGTCCGGATGCCAGCCGATGGCCGTAGGATAGAACAGCACGCTGGCGCCTTGCAGCGCCGTCAGTCGCGCGCCCTCGGGATACCACTGGTCCCAGCAGACCAGAGTGCCGAACTTACCGAAATCAGTTGTGAAACTCTTAAACCCAAGATCGCCCGGCGTGAAGTAGAACTTTTCGTAGTAGAGCGGATCGTCGGGGATGTGCATCTTGCGATAAATGCCGGCCAGTTTGCCTCCGGTGTCAAGAATCGCCGCGGTGTTGTGGTACACGCCGGCGGCGCGCCGCTCGAAAAGCGAGGCAATGATGGTGACCTTCAGTTCGCGGGCCAGGTCGCCGAGACGCTTGGTGCTCGGGCCGGGAATCGGTTCAGCCAGATCAAATAGCGCGACATCTTCACGTTGGCAGAAATATTGTGTCTGGAAAAGCTCAGGCAGGCAGATTAACTCCGCGCCCCTGCCGGCAGCATCGCGAACGTGCGCGATGGCGCGCTCCAGATTCTGGTCGGGATCTGGCGTGCATGACATCTGCACTACGCCGATTTGAAAGTTACGTTCCAACGGGCGATCGCTCCGGGCAAGTCGTGATACTTGCGAATTTCAGAATAGCATTGGATGCAACGCGATTGTGAAGGATCGTTCTACGCACTCCGTTCGATTTGTCGTGGCCGCCGGCAAATCGCAGATCCCTCGGCTTCGCTCGGGATGACAAACAAACTTGTAGAGACGAGGCGATTGTTAATAGGTGATGACAGGCCGCTAGCAAGGGCCTCCGCGCATTGACGGAAGTCGCGACTAACCTGTAGCTTCGATTATTCGGGCATCCTAGCAATTCTTGTTTTCGCGCGGCGAGATGGGGTCTCCGCGCGCTCTAATACGACGAGGTGAGTTGTGAGTGACGATCACAAGAGTCATGGTGAAGGCATCGACCGCGTACTGCACGATCCGGTTTCGGACAAACTGGTGGCGCTGGAGCCGCTTGATCTGTCGAAAGTTCACAGCGTCGACGATCTGGTGCGCGCGATGGGCCGCACTGCTTTCACCGGACGACAGGTGGGTGAAGGCGCCGAAGTGCTGGAGGCTATGGCGCGCGACAAAGATTGTTTCGTGGTGATGACGCTGGCGGGCGCGATGACCGTCGCCAAGCAAGGAATGATCATCACCGACCTGATCGATAAAGGGATCGTCAAGGCGGTGGTGTCGACCGGCGCGCTGATGGCGCACGGATTGGTGGAGGCGGCGGGACGCTCGCATTTCAAGTACGACCCGAAGATGGACGACATGGAACTCTATGAGGCCGGCTACAACCGGGTGTACGACACGCTGGAGCCGGAGACTAACCTCGATTTTGTGGAAACGATTGTGGCTCGCATCCTGAAGGCGTGGGACCACAATGAAGTGCTGTGTTCGTACAAATTAAATCGCGAGATTGGACGCTACTTGAGCGAGCACGTGGAAGAGCGCGGGATATTGAAATCGGCGTTTGAGAAGAGCGTGCCGGTGTTTGTGCCCGCGTTCAGCGATTCAGAGATCGGGCTCGACGTGGCCCTGCACAATCGCGCGCGGCGTAAGAATAGTCTTCCACCATTGCACTTCGATCCGTTCGAAGATCTGGAGTATTACGCCGAGACCCTGCTGCAGCAGGAGCGGCTGGGCATCTTTACCATCGGGGGCGGCGTGCCAAGGAATTGGGCGCAACAGTTTGGGCCGTTCATCGAGTTGCGGCATAGGCGGGGCGGGGAAGACTTGCCGCTGAAGCGGTTCCACTATGGCGTGCGCATTTGTCCCGAGCCGGTGAACTGGGGCGGCCTGTCAGGCTGCACTTACAGCGAAGCTGTGTCGTGGGGCAAATTCGTTCCTCCCGAGGAGGGCGGGCGCTTTGCCGAGGTGCTGCTGGACGCTACCGTGGGACTACCGTTGATCGCTGGAGCAGTGCTGGAGCGGGTGAAGAAATAAGATCGGGTTGTCGCTTCGTTATCCCACAGGCAGGCAGTCCCACAAAGTAGGAGATTGGGAACAACACCAGTTTAGCGTGGCGAACTCAGAAAGTCACTTTGGAATTGAATCCGGCTTTCTGCCTCAGGGGCTGAAGGCCATCTTTTCTTGCCTGCGGTTCGGCACGACTGAAGTCGTGCCCTGATACAAACCGCGATTTATGTAGCGAATTTCTGATTCACCACACTAGAGCTACTCGAAGATCAGGATGGCGGCTGCAATCACCGTGGTCCAAAGCGCACGCTTATCGCCGACGGCGCTCTGGGTGACGTTAGCGGTCCGCACGATCTTGTTTGACAGGCGATAGACCTCTTTCTTTTCATCCCACGATTTGTCGGCATCGAACTCTACGTCAAGCGTGGTGGCCAGCATTTCTGCCGCCAGTTCTTCGGCGTAATCGCCGGCCAGGTCTTCCTTTTCGCCGAAAGAATGATGCTCGCTCAAGTAGCCATAGGTGCTGCGGTCGGCGGGGATAGCCAGTCCGATACTGGAAGCCACAAGACGATGCGGCTCGCGAGTGGAATTCTCGGCCACGACGGCAAAAACAACCTCTCCGGGCGAGAGGTATTTCAGCCCTTCTTTGCGAGCGATAAGCCTGCAGTTGGGTGGAAAGATAGAAGACACGCGAACGAGATTCTGCGCCGCGATCCCGGCGTCGCGCAAAGCCAATTCGAATGAGGTGAGCCGTTCTTTATGTTTCCCCACGCCTTTGGTGAGGAAGATGCGCTTGGGGACCATGTCCTTGGTCAATTTGTGAGCGCCTCCAGTGACGAGATTATTGCAATCGGATTGTCAAAAATAACACATTGCGTCGTTCAGCTAATGTGAAAACTGTGTTACTCAGAAGCGGTTTCCGGAAATGATCAGCGCGCGGCGCTCTCTGCGGCCTGCGCCGACTTCAGTTTGACCGCAATATCGATGAAGGCGAGCGCCGCCCGGCTGAGCGCTTTGTCCTTGCGGAAGACCAGGGCCAGATCACGCTGAATGCTGGCGTCGGCCAGGGTCATGGCGACCAGAGCCTTCGCCTGCAGGTCTTCGATAACATTCGAGCGCGGAATGAAGCCGACGCCCACGGCGACGGCCACGAAGCGTTTCAACAGCTCGCTGGAGTCCAGCTCCATCGACACGATCGGTTTCAGGCGCCGGTCGTGGAAAAGCTGCTCCAAGGCGTCGCGGGTGCGGCCAACCTTGGGCAGCAACAACGGATATTCCACGACATCGGCCACCGTGACGCTCGGTTTGGCGGCCAAGGGGTGGTTGGGCGGCGCGATGACCACCAGTTCGTCGCGGTGAATGGGAACCACGGTCAGACGCTTGTCGTTCACTGGCATGGAGACAACTCCGAAATCGCAGGAGTTGTCGATGATTGCCTCCAGAATCTTGTTGTGCTCCAGCCGCTTCACGTTGACTGCCACGCTGGGATATTGGCGTTTGAAGTCGGCGAAAACCTCGGGCAGGATGTGCAGGCAGGTGCCCTCGTTGGCCGAGACCACGATTTCGCCGCGCGGCACGCGATGCATCTCGGCCAAAGCGATGAGGACGACGCGGCGTTGCTCCAGGGTTTCTTCGGCATACTTCTGGAAGACTTTGCCGGGGCCGGTAACGGCGACCTTGCCTCCACTGCGATCCAGCAGGCGGGCTCCGACTTCTTCTTCTAGTGCGCGGATCTGCGCTGAGATCGCCGGCTGCGTACGGAAGCGGCGCTCGGCGGCTCGCGAGAAGCTGCTGAGACGAGCGACCTCCAGAAACGTTTCCAGCTGATCGAAGTCCATGATGAATGACGATGGCTGACGGTGATTTGCCGTCGCCAGCCGACAGCGGCAGTTTATCTGGAATTGCTGCTTTCTCCCAATTTAAGGCGTAAGTGCTGACAGGATTGGGGGCGTAATTGAAGCTCACAGCCGGTAGCGCCGGCGTTCCGGTGGGACGAACCGCAGATCCCCTCGGCTTCGCTCGGGATGACAGATTTCCATCGCAACGCTAACTGATTGGGGAATGAGGACGTTGGAGTGCATAAATGGGAATTATCGCGATGATAAAAACATTGTATTTCCCACCGGGGCCGCGCACCCGTATGCTGGAATGTGGGCTGAGGACCAGAGTTCCACGCCACACGCACTCCCCAATCGATGCAGGCTGTAGATCCGACTTTCTTACCCGGAATGTCCAATCGCTGCGCACATGCAAATGGCGGAAGCTCGGGCGGACGTTCCGCAAGGCATTCACGGCACGACATAACATGACCCTCGCGTCCGCGCCTGGGCGAGGAATATATAAGGAGAGAGATTGAATGGCTGATACCAAGCCCGATCCGAAGAAAGTCCTGGAATTCGTGAAAGAAAACAATGTGCAAATCCTCGATTTGCGCTTCACCGATCTTCCCGGACTGTGGCACCACGTTTCCTATCCCATCGCGCAACTCAGCGAAGCGTCGTTCGAAGAAGGCTTTGGCATGGACGGCTCATCCATTCGCGGCTGGGCAGCCATTCACGAAAGCGACATGCTGCTGATTCCCGACGCCACGAAATACATGCTTGATCCCTTCACCGAAGTTCCCACGATGGTGATGGTGTGCGACGTGATCGATCCAGTGACCAAGCAGCGCTATGATCGCGATCCCCGTTACATCGCCAAAAAGGCCGAGATGTATCTGATGTCGACCGGCCTGGCCGACACCGCCTACTTCGGTGCCGAAGCCGAGTTCTTCATCTTCGACAACGTGCGATTCGATCAGAACGAGCACGAAGGTTTCTACTTCATCGATGCTGAAGAAGGCCGCTGGAATTCGGGACGGGTAGAGAACAATCTGGGATACCGTCCTCGCTACAAGGAAGGTTATTTCCCGGTCGCGCCTACGGATCACTATCAGGATCTGCGCACCGAGATGGCGATGACCATGCAGATCTTGCGGGCTGGTGGTCGAATGCCATCATCACGAGGTTGCAACCGGCGGGCAGACCGAAATCGATCTGAAGTTCGACTCGCTGATCAAGTCGGCCGACGCGATGATGCTGTACAAGTACATCGCAAAGAATGTTGCCAACCAGTATGGCAAGACGGTGACGTTTATGCCGAAGCCGCTCTTCCAGGACAACGGCAGCGGCATGCACTGCCACCAGTCGCTGTGGAAAGACGGCAAGCCACTGTTTGCCGGCGACGGCTATGCGGGCCTGTCGCAGATGGCGTTGTGGTATATCGGCGGACTGATCAAGCACGGTCCCGCGCTGTCGGCGATCATCGCTCCCACGACGAATTCCTATAAGCGTCTGGTACCGGGATTTGAAGCACCGGTGAACCTGGCGTACTCGCGGCGCAATCGCTCGGCGGCATGTCGTATTCCGATGTATTCGGCTTCACCGAAAGCCAAGCGCGTGGAATTCCGGCCGCCGGATCCGAGCTGCAATCCGTATCTGGCATTCTCGGCCATGCTGATGGCGGGACTCGACGGCATCGAGAACAAGATTGATCCGGGTCAACCGCTGGATAAGGACATTTACGATCTTGGTCCAGAGGAATTGGCGAAGGTTCCTTCGATGCCAGGCTCGCTAGAGAATGCGCTGGATGCGCTGGAGCGTGACCATCAGTTCTTGCTGAAGGGCGATGTGTTTACCGAAGAGATGTTGAATACGTACATCGACTACAAACGGGAGAAGGAAGTGAACGCCATGCGTTTGCGTCCGCATCCGTATGAGTTCCAGATGTATTACGACATCTAGGTTGCGCCGCAAGAGAACTGAAAAACCGGGCCAACTGCTTTACGCTCCTGCCGTGGTGAGTTCTGCGGCAGGAGTTTTTTTGCACTCGAAATTGGATTGCTACGAGACCCGCCGCTTTAGACGCGCGCTAGAACCCTTTCTCATAAACCGATACCGAATTGATTTGTGTCAGGGCCTGGCTTTAGCCGGGCCGACAAGCACCCTGTTCGTCCGGCTTTAGCCCCTGCAAAAATGGTCTTCAGGGCTAAAGCCCAAGTCGTAGCGGTCCTTTTTGCGGCACGTCTGAAGACGTGCCCTGACACAAATCCCGACTTCGTACGATTTATGAGATAGCTTCTAGTCAACCCGCAGCCAGGATGGCGAAGCTACGACGTGGCCTTTCAAGGGTGCGCTGGACCAGTGCAACTTTTTTGTGCAACTCGTGCGCTAATCGGGGGTTCCAATATATAGTATTCAGCACGAGGGTTGTTTCCCGCCGTGAATCTTCGAATCATGCGAAACAATACGTTGCGACACGCCATGCTGCTGGCCCTGTGTGCCCTCGTATTTATGTTTGCATTCCATGCGAAAACGGCGGTCTACCATGGGGGCCCATCAGCCAACCTTACTTCCGCGACGGCTGCCAAGCTATGGCTCAGCGGACAGAAGATGGAAGTGCGGCCCATTGATTCGAGTACGGTTGCATTGTTTTGGATGGCAGTTGTCTGCCTCTTCGGGTTGTTTCTGCATCGGGAACCCCGTGTCCAAAGCGCCCTGATAACTCCTTCGCCCCGCAACCTTACCCTGCAATACGTACAGCGATTTCTCCGTCCTCCGCCGATTCAAGGCTAATTTTTCCTCGGTCATTTTCTTGTCATAAGTGAGTTCGGTCTCTTTTGGGCCCAATAGCTCACGCTGAGCGGTACGCAACGTAATCAACCGCCTCAGTGGAAACGAGGAGTTCATGCAAGTTAGCCGTCGGCACAAATTTATTGTGTTAGGGGTTGTAGTTGCGCTGTTCTTAATTGTTGCGGGCTTGGTTGCCAGGCGAGCGCGAGCTGGTTCGGACAACAACGAAAGCGAAGCCAACGCTGATGTCGCCCATGCCCCCTATGCTGCAGTAGCCCCAGTGAAGCGCGAGACGATCGCCACTTCGCTGTCGATCGCCGGCCAGTTCATCCCTTATCAGAATGTCGAATTGCACGCCAAGGTAGCGGGCTATATTCGCAGTATTAATGTTGATATCGGCGACCACGTTCATCAGGGACAGGTGCTGGCCGTACTGGAGATCCCGGAACTGACGGCTCAGGTGGACGAGGCGAAGGCCGGAGTTCACCACGCTGAAGAAGAAATTCAGCGGGCGCACAGCGACGTGTTACGCGCGCAAGCTGACAACGTTGCCCTACACGCTAACGCCGACCGACTGGTCAACACCAACAAAGCCCGGCCGGGATTGATTGCCCAGCAGGAGCTCGACGATGCCACGGCGAAGGACCGGGCTTCGCAGGCGCAGGTTGAGGCGGCCAAGTCAGCGCTGGGGGCCGCACAACAACAACTGGAAGTCGCGCGCGCCGACCAGCAACACTATTCCGCTTTGAGCGACTACGCCCGGATCACGGCTCCGTATGACGGCGTCGTGACCTGGCGCTTCTCCGATACCGGCGCCCTGGTGCAAGCCGGAACATCGAACACCAGCGGACTGCCGGTGGTGACGATCGCTCAGGTTGATGTTCTGCGGTTGCGTATTCCGGTACCGGAATCGATCGCGGCAAAGGTGAAGATTGGCGATTCCGCCGACGTTCATGTCCAGGCGACAGGCGAGCACTTCACCGGTAAAGTTGCCCGCTTCACCGATTCGCTCGATACCTCGACTCGGACCATGCAGGTTGAGATCGACGTTCCCAACTCTAACTATCATCTTCAGCCCGGAATGTACGCCGACGTAACGCTGAGCGCCAACAGCCGGCCGAACGCATTGACCATCCCCATCGAGGCCATCCAACGCGCAGATAGCGGCAAGACCAGGGTGCTGGTTCTGGACGGGCAGAACCGGGTGCAGACTCGCGAGGTGCAAGTCGGCATCGAGAGCTCGAACAACGTAGAAATTCTGGCGGGACTCACGGAAGGCGAGAGGGTCATCGTGGGCAACCTGGGCAGCTATCAGCCGGGGGAGATCGTGAAGCCAAAAGAAGCAGCGTTTACCGGCGGCTCCAGCAACACGGGAGCGGAATAGCCATGTCAGCATTTGCCATCAAATATCCGTTTTTCATTTTGATGCTGTGCTTCGGCATCATTGTTGTAGGCGTGACCACCGTGGCGCGGATGCCGGTTGATTTGTTTCCGCAGATTCAAATTCCGGTTGTGGTCGTCGCTACTTTCTACAGCGGCATGCCGCCACAGCAGATCGAAGGCGACATCACCGACACCTTCGAACGCTTTTTTACTCTGGGCAGCAACATCGACCACATCGAATCGCGTTCGCTGACTGGCGTGAGCCTGATCAAGGTTTATTTCCAGCCGGGAACCGATCCCGATGCCGCCGTCAGCGAGATTGCCAACCTGGCAATGGCTGACCTGCGACGTCTGCCGCAGGGCACATTGCCTCCCGTGGTGCTGAAATTCGATGCCTCCAGCATGCCCGTCTGTCTGGTGACTTTGAAGGGTCAGGGGTTGACCGAAACGCAATTGCACGACCTGGGACAATTCAACGTTCGCAATCAAATTGCCAACGTCCCTGGCGCATCGGTACCGCAACCATTCGGAGGCAAGTATCGGCAAATCCAGTTTTATATCGACCCGGTAAAACTTGAGGCCGCACAGTTGAGCCCGATGGACGTTGTAGACACCATCAACAACGCCAATTCCATCCTGCCGGCCGGTGACGTGCGCATTGGACCGTATCGATTACAACATTTACAGCAACAGCCAATTGCCAAATGTCCGGCAGATGAACGATGTTCCGCTCAAGGCCATCGGCAACAATGTTCTGCGCTTCGGCGATATTGGTCATGCGGTGGACGGCTCGGCGCTGCAATACAACATCGTCCGGGTCGACGGCCAGAAGTCCGTCTACCTACCCATCTTGCGGCAGGGAGGCAATAGCAACACCATTCAGATCGTGAACGGCGTTCGTGACCGCGTCAAGAGTCTGCTCGACATTCCCAAGAGCCTGGTTACGAAGGTAGTTTTCGATCAGTCGGAATACGTCAAGATCGCGGTTGCCAACGTTTTGCGCGAAGGTACCATCGGCCTGGGTTTGACCGCGCTGATGATCCTGGTATTTCTGGGTTCATTGCGAGGAACGATTTCAGTACTGCTGTCGATCCCTATCTCCTGCCTGGCAGCTTTTCTCCTGTTGAATGCTTTCGGCAGTTCAATTAATACGATGGTGCTGGGCGGTCTGGCGCTGGTGTTGTCGCGCCTGATCGATAACTCCGTGGTGGTGCTGGAGAATATTTTCCGTCACCTGGAAGCGGGCGAGGAAGCACGCGCTGCGGCCGAGCAGGGCGGCAAAGAGGTCCAGTTGGCGGTTCTGGCGGCGACCTTCACTACCGCTATTGTGTTCTTCCCGGTGGTGTTTCTTTCTGGTGTTAGCAAGTATCTTTTCAGTGCTCTGGCGCTCGGCGTCGTGTTAGCGCTGGCCGCCTCGTATCTGGTGGCGATGTCGGTGGTGCCGCTGTTCTGTTCTCGATTCATCAAGTCGGAGCATGGCAGCGAAGCTGAAGGCGAAAAGGAAGGCGGATGGCTGGAACGCACGCTGAAGCCGTTCAATCGGGGATACGACTATGTCCTCGCCAAGTACGACGAATTCCTCGAGAAGTCACTCAACAATCCTTGGATGACGGTGGGCGTCATCATGGGCGGCTTCGTGCTGAGTCTGGCGCTTTCTCCATTGCTGGGCGTTGCGTTTTTCCCACGTACCGACCCGGGACAGTTCGTCATCAGCGTGAAAGCCCCCAGTGGCACTCGCATTGAGCTCACCAATAATTACATTGCCCGGGTCGAAGAAGACATTCGCGAGGTTGTTCCCAAAGACGAGCTGTCGATGATCGTGTCGAACATCGGCGTCAATGCCGATCTGTCTTCCATCTATACCCCGAACTCGGCAATGCATACCGCCTTCGTTCAGGTGCAACTGCAGCACGAGCACAAAACCAGCAGCTTCGTTTATATCGATCGCGTCCGGCGAAAACTGGCCAGCGATCTACCTGAAGTTTCCACCTTCTTTCAGACCGGCGGATTGGTCGATTCGATCGTCAACCAGGGAATGCCGGCGCCGATCGATATCCAGGTTTCCGGCAACAATCAGCAATCCGCCTTTGACGTGGCTAGCGAAATGGCAAAGAAGATTCGCGGCCTCCACGGCGTAAGCGATGTGCTGATCCCACAGGACCTGGATTATCCGGGAATCCAATTAGACGTGAAGCGCGAGATGGCAGCCCGGCTGGGGCTTACCGCCAAGGACGTGGTCGACAACGTGGTCACGGCCCTTACTTCAAACGGGATGATCGCGCCCGGTTACTGGATCGATCCCAAGAGCGGCAACAACTACTTCCTTACAGTCCAGTACACACCGCAGCAGATCGGCACCATGTCGATGGAAGACTTCAAGCAGATCCCTCTGCACGCCAAGAACAATGCCGAGCCCACCATGCTGGAAAATGTCGCCGACATCAAAATGATCAACACGCCTACCGAGGTCGATCATTATCAGTTGTTCCGGGTCATAGATCTTTATGTCTCTCCCAAAGGAGAAGATCTGGGCGCGCTTTCAAAACGAGTGCAGGATGTAATCGCCCATACCCAACTGCCCCCCAACACGCGAGTGGAATTACGGGGAGCGGTCATTTCGATGCAGCGCTCGTTCAAGAGCTTTGCCATTGGCTTGTCGTTGTCGGTGGTGCTGGTCTACCTGATTCTGATGGCGCAATTTGCTTCGTTCAGCGATCCGTTCCTTATCTTGCTGGCGGTTCCCCCGGGCTTTACCGGGGTGATCTTGTTTCTCCTGATGACGCACACCAGCGTCAACATCATGTCGTTGATGGGGGTGATGATGATGACTGGCATTGTGGTGTCGGACTCGATCCTGATCGTTGAGTTCACCCGCGAGTTGCGACGGCGCGGAGAGCCCCTGCGGGATGCCATCAAGAATGCCTGCCACATCCGCATGCGGCCCATCATGATGACGACCTTCGCCACGTTGTTGGGACTGATTCCTCTGGCGCTTGCATTGGAAGCGGGCAGCGAACAGTACGCGCCACTGGCGCGCGCTATCATCGGCGGGTTGATGCTCTCCTTCCTGGCGACGCTGTTTCTGGTGCCGGCCGCGTATTACCTGATGCACCGTAAGCATGAGGAAGAATCAACACAGGAGGTGCAAGCTTGAGACGCACGATACTCCTGCTTGTGATGCCGGCGTTGTTCAGCGTTCCGCTGATGACGCAGACTGCTGCCGTTCCGCCAGCCGCAGTACCACAGCAATCGGTCTCAACTCCGGCACAGACGCAAGCCCCGCCCCAGACTCTGCCGGCGCCGCAGATGCCACCGGCTCCTACAGCGCCGGCTCCGCCACGGTTGCCCACCACTGGCGCGGTACAACGGCTGACGGTGCAGGATGCCGAAGCCTTGGCCCTTAAGAACAATCCGCAGATCTCCGTGTATCACCTGATCTACCTGGCGTCGAATCAGGCGACTCGCGAGGCGAAGTCTGCGTACTATCCAACCATTTACGGCAGCTTTACCGCCGTCGGTGGACAACAGGGAAGCCGCATCGCCGCCGGCAATTTGAACGCGCCGCGACTGCTGAACCGGGCTGCAGGCGGATTGGCCTTATCGCAACTGATCACCGATTTCGGCAGGACCAACAACCTGGTGGCTATGACGGCATTGCGCGCCAAAGCCGCCGACATGAATGCCGTCGCTACCGCATATCAAATCAAGCTGGCAGTGGATGAAGCGTTTTATAACGCGCTGCAGACCTTTGCCGAAGAGAAGGTCGCCGAACAGACGGTGAGCGCGCGCCAACTGGTTTCGGACCAGATCACGACCTTGTTTCAGAACAAGCTGCGCTCGCAACTCGACGTTAGTTTCGCCGACGCCAATCTGGCGCAAGCCAAGCTGCTGTTACTGGACGCACAGAACAATTATCAAGCCGCGCTTTCAACGCTCTCGCAGGTGCTGGGTTACTCGGGACAACAGCAGTTTGAGCTGCTCGATACTGAATCCGAACTGAAGCCACCACCTGACGCGGTTAGTCAATTGGAAGACGAGGCCTTCAGCAACCGGCCGGAAATTGCGTCGCAGAACTATGAGTACCAGGCCGACCAGCATTTCCAAAAAGCGGAACGCGACCTGCTTTTCCCCACCGTCTCGGCGCTGGGCGTAGTTGGACAGACCCCGGAAGGCAGCGTCTTGAATGGCGTTCAGCAGTTTCCCACCTGGTACGGAGCTGCCGGAGTGAACCTGAATGTGCCGATATTTAATGGCTTCCAATACATTTCACGCTCGCGCGAAGCCGGCTTGCGGGCCCAGGCCGCCAACCAGCAGCTTCGCGACTTGAAAGACCGGATCGCTAACGATGTTCGTACCAGTTGGCTCAGCGCCATCACGGCTTACAACCGCATTGGAGTTTCGCAGCAGTTCGTGGACCAGACGAACCTGGCCCTTGACTTATCGCAGACTCGTTACAACCTCGGGCTGAGCTCGATCGTGGAGTTGAGCCAGGCACAACTGCAGCAGACTGAAGCGCAAATCCAGTTCGCGGCCGCCAAATATCAGTACCGCATAGCGCAATCGGTATTGCGATTCCAGATTGCAGCGCCATAGTTTTGCATGAGCCGAAGCCGGAACGGACAACGCCGTGAAGATCACACGCAAATAGCCTTCGTAATCGCGTCCATATTTGCCTGCCTGGTAATCGCTGTGATCGAGGACGTGTCGCAGTCTGCGGCCAGCCCCTCTTCTTCGAGCTTTTGGCACTTTCACCCAGTTTCTATTTTCGTGGGAACCTTGACGTTCATGGGCCTGATGTATTTCCTGCAACGTATGAACGACAGAAAGCATGCGCTGCGGTATCTGGAGCCGTATACGTTACTGCTGGGATCGTCGGGCGCGAACCTGGCTCTTAAGATGAATACCGCATGGCTGCTGCCGATCGCCGTGGTTAGCATCGCCTGGAGCGTGGTCCAGGTGCGAAGGTTGCGTCAAGACCGCTCGGCGCAGAGGGGTTCGCCCTCGAAATGAGCCAGCGATGCGTGATAAGCGCCGATTCCGGACGAGGTCCGAACTGGGAGCTGTGGCTCATCCCATTGCCGCTGCGAGCGAAAATGGCCTTCCCAGCGCGCCCTCTGCAGACGTAAAGTAAAAGTGATGGAACTGCGCAAAGATCCCATCACCCGTTCCTGGGTCATCTGTGGCGACGAGCCCGATGCCGGCTCTTCGCCCGACTACTTCTGCCCATTTTGTCCGGAGTCAGGTCAGCCACTACAAGTGATTGCGACAGCGCCTACGGTGAATGGCAGCCCGTGGTCGGCGCGCGCCGTGGTCCATCCCAGGCCGCTATACGGAATCGATGGAGAGCCTGGCCGGTCGGGCAACGGCCTCTACGATACGATGCGGCCGGTCGGCGCGCATGAAGTGATAGTGGAGAATGCGCGTCACGATCGCCACTTGTGGAACGCCGAGGACCGCGAAATCGAAGAGTACCTGGCCCTCTGCGGTCAGCGTATTCAGGACTTGAAAGGTGATGGCCGCTTCAAGTACATCAGCGTCTTCAAGAATTTTGGCAGCTTGTCGGGGCAGGAATTTGATCATCCGACTTCTGAAATCGTGGCTACTACCTTCGTTCCGCGGCGGGTGTTGTACGAGTTGCGGGCGGCCAAGCAGCATTTCCAGGTTAAGGAGCGGTGCGTCTTTTGCGACATCCTGCAGCAGGAGCAGGAACAAAAGCTACGCGTGATCGAAGTGCGCGGCGACTATATTGCCGGGTGCCCTTATGCGCCTCGCGTTCCGTACGAAACCTGGATCGCCCCACGCACCCACGAGGCGTATTTCGAAAGGACAGCAACCAAGTCGGGAGCCATGCGCGATTTTGCCGCCCTGTTGCGCCGCACTCTGCATCGCATTCGCACCATCGCCGACGGCTTCCACATGGTGTTACACACTTCGCCCAACACGACCCGCCGATCGGAAACTCTTGGCTTCTGGAAGACCCTGGACGACGACTACCATTGGCACCTGGAAATCCTTCCCCTGGTCGGCACCAAGGCGAAGTCATACACCTTCAAAGAGGTGTATTACTCGCCTGTAAGTTCAGAGACTGCCGCAGCGATTTTGCGGGAGCGGCCGACGGAGTAAGCAGCGATGAGCAACTAGCAACTAGCGACTAGCAGCTAGCTAAGTCGGCAATGCTCTTCATCAGGCCGTACCGTAACGCTGTTATTTCTTTGAACTCGACCCGAGTAACCGAGAGTAGGCGAGCGGTTTGCACGATTTTCTTGCTTTTCGCTAATTGCTAATCGCTAGTTGCTAGTCGCTACGGCGGAATAAAATGTCTCCGAGCGCGACCCCCATGACCATCCGCCGCATGAAGGCCTACACCGGACAGACTGGCTACGTTTATCAGTACTATTTTGTGGGCAAGCGGCCGGCACTGGACGGCGATCCCGAAGCGCCTGCTACCGAGTTTGTCTTTGACGTGACGGCCGATCGCAAGACGACGTTTGCAGTCAGCATCTTTCTGCAGCCGCAGGCTTTGGAAGCCTGGCTCGCCAACCGCGGCCGCAGCCTGAGCGAGCCGGAGCAGTACGCCGCAGTCAAGCTTCGCCTGATGCAGGCCTTCGACGAAATCCCCGACATGCTGCACTCCGGCCGCCGCTTGCGCCTTGACGCCGAGATCCTGCCCATCCTGCTGGAATCCATTGGCGTGGAATAGAACAGTCGTCCTCTGACCTGATCGGGCTAACCCAGGATCCACTCTGGCGTCCAAGTTGACAGGGAATGCTGGCCGCGAATGGTGAATCCTCAATCCATTTGCGCAAGGTCGGCAAGTGCCGCGGCGAGATCGCGGGGCACACATCGCCTAGAAAGGGGCGCGTCCTGATTTGGGTGATGGCAAAATTGGGGCGGGCGCCTCGACGGGCGCTGTACATGGCGAGCAAAAAGAGCCCATAATTGTCCTAACCAGCAGGTGAGATGGCGATGTTTGAAGAAATGCCGTGGCCGGGACGCAAACGATGGAACCGTTCCATGGTGGTATCGCTGGCCGTTCATCTGGCGCTATTGCTGGCCTTGCTGCACGCATCTCGCCCACTTTTCCTGACGCCGCCACGACGTTGCGCTGGGAATCCCCGGATCCTCAGGATCGGTCTCTATTATTTATTTGGCGCCAGTGGGTGCCGAGCAGACCCGACCGGCGCCGGAGAAATCGCAACTGACATTGCGGGCCGCGCTTCCCAAAAAGCCCAAGCCGCAACCCAAGATCGAGGTTAAGCCTGAAGCCGAGCGGCCAACGGTCGACGCTGGACTGGAGCGCGCTGCTCGAGGCGGCTCGCCGATGGGACGCGTGCCTGGCTCGCCCATCACCGGCGAGGAAGTGATTCCCGCGCTGCCTGAGATCTTTCCCGATCCTGCAGTCTCGCGCGCCGACTTGCCGGCGGGAGTGCAAGGCGACGTGATCGTCGAGGTCACGATCGATCCGCAAGGCAATGTGGTGGAAACCAAGCTGCTTCAGGGAATCGGCTATGGTGTCGAGCAGAAGGTGCTGGATGTATTGCAGCGCTGGCACTTCCGCCCGGCTATGCGCGACGGGGTGACCATCGCCTCGCAGCACATCGTGCACTTCCACTATCCCAGCTAGCGACGGTCCGATTCCACGGTGTGTCACAGGGGCCGGTGCTGTCCGTCCTTGCAAATCCCACTCAGCCGAACTAGTGTGACCTACATCACAGGGGGGCGTGATAACTATTACGCGCCCAAGTTCGCCTGACCGCTATACTTAGACCATACGAACGGGTGGGACTTAACTGGTACCGTTCATGGGGTTTATGCCGTTAATCTGGCTCCGAGTCGCGGTGGTTTGCTACGGCGTGGGGTTGCTGTACTCCCTGCTGCTGCTGAGCAAGCAAGGTAATGTTCTGGCCAAGATCGTCGAACCGGCGGTCGGCTTGGGCCTCATCTTCCATTTCGTTTCCCTGGTGGAGTCCACCGTCCTGATCGGGCATCTGTCGCTGGCCTCGATTCATTATTCGGAATCGTTCCTGGCCTTCCTGGCGATGGTAGTCTTCTTCGTTTTCTTCGTACGTTATCGCACTACCTCTCCGGGCATTGTAATTTTTCCGATTGTTTTTGTGCTGACCTTCGCCTCGGCGATTGGGCAGAAGCCGGTCAACCTGACCTCGCCGCTGCTGCGTAACGGCTGGATCTTCGTTCACGTGGTTCTAATCTTTACTGGCTATGCGGGGCTGTTTCTCAGCTTTGGCGCCAGCCTGCTCTATCTGGTGCAGGAGCGAGCGCTGAAATCGAAGCGGCCAACGATCGCTGCTGACCTGGCTTCCGCCGCTCCAGACCATCGACGACATTGGCTATCGCGCGTTGCTTTTTGGCTTCCCCTTCATGACGTTCGGGTTGGTGACTGGATCGGTGCTGGCCATCGAAAAATACGGCCCGATGTTTTTCTACGATCCCAAGATCCTGCTGTCGTTCATCATGTGGGCGGTGTACATGCTGTTGCTGTACACCCGTTGGAACTCGGGATGGCGCGGCCGGCGGGCGGCGTTTATGGCGACCTTCGCCTTTGTAATCGCCATCGGCGCCTGGGCAGCCAATTACTTTAGCCGGGTTCACAGGTTTATCGCTTCATGAACTTCGTTCTCATCGGCGTGAACCATCAGACCGCACCACTCGAGGTGCGCGAGCGGTTTGCCATCTCAGAGGCGCGCCTGCCGGAAGCGGTCAAGAGCCTGGCGTCTTATCCCGGTATTGAGGAGGCCATGATCGTCTCCACCTGCAACCGGGTGGAGATGGTGGCGCGCACCACAAACGGCACCGCCGATATGCGGGGATTCGTCCGCCAGTTTTACGGGTTCGATCCCGAGCAGTACGGAAAATATCTGTACGAGTACCACGAGCGTGACGCGGTCCGGCATGTCTTCCGCGTCGCTTCCAGCCTGGATTCGATGGTGGTCGGCGAGCCGCAAATCCTGGGACAGGTAAAGGAAGCTTACGCTACGGCTCGCGCCGTCGGAGCAGTGAATTCCCAACTCGACGCGTTGCTGACGCGGGCTTTTGCCGTTGCCAAGCGCGTGCGCAACGAAACGGCGGTGGCGACTTCGGCAGTTTCGGTGGCATCGGTTGCGGTCGACCTGGCCAAGAAAATTTTCGGCAACCTGCAAGGCAAGAGCGTTTACCTGGTGGGAGCAGGGAAGATGTCGGAGCTGGCGGCCCGTCATCTGCTGGCCCACGGCGCCGAGCATATTTATGTTGCCAATCGCACCTACGATCGGGCGCTGGCACTGGCCAACAAATTCAACGGTGAAGCGATTCCCTTCGAGCAATTGTACGAAACCGTTCCCCGCGCCGACATCATCATCAGTTCCACCGGAGCGCCTCACGCCATCTTCCGCAAGGAGCATGGCGAAAAGTTCCTGAGCCGCCGCCGCAACCGTCCCATGTTCTTTATCGATATCGCCGTCCCCCGCGACATCGATCCCGAGATGAACAAGCTGGACGGCATCTTCGTGTACGACATCGACGACCTGCAGCAGGTGGTCACGTCGCATGTTGCCGATCGCCGGGTCGAAGCCGATCGCGCCGAAGCCATCGTGCAGCTCGAGGTCGACAAGTTTCAGGCTCGCCTGCAGACGCTGGATGTGGTGCCGACCATCGTTTCTCTGCAGGAGCATTTGGAGACCGTTCGCCAGGCTGAGATCGACCGCGTGCGCGGCCGCCTGGGTGCGATGAGTCCCGAGCAGGAACTGGCGGTGGAAGCGTTGACCCGAGGCATCATCAACAAGATCATGCACACACCCATTACGACACTGAAGAGTGCCGCACGCGAATCGTCGGAAGCTACGACGGTCGTCGACCTGGTGCGCAAGCTATTTGGACTGCGCGATGCCAAAGTATCGGCGGAGCGAGAAGAGGCCGCTACCGTCACCGGCGGCAAGCCGGGGGCGCCAAACTGATGGCACGTCTGAGGATCGGTTCCCGCGGATCGCAACTGGCTCTTTGGCAAGCCAATCACATCTCGGCTCTGCTGCGCGAGCAGGGGCACGAGATCGAGTTGGAAATCATCAAGACCACCGGCGACAAGATCACCGATGTGGCGCTGGCGCAGGTCGGCACCAAGGGTATGTTCACCAAAGAGATCGAAGACGCGTTGGCCGAAGGCCGCGTCGATCTCGCCGTGCATAGCCTGAAAGACCTGCCGACGGAGCTGCCGCCCGGCTTCGAACTGGTGGCCATTACTACGCGGGTGAATCCGCGCGACGTGTTTCTTTCGGTGAAGTACGACAGTGTCAGAGCTCTGCCCAAGGGCGCATTGGTAGGAACCAGCAGCTTGCGGCGTCAGGCACAGCTGAAGGTGGCGCGGCCCGATCTGGTGATTCACGCGTTGCGGGGCAACGTTGACACGCGCGTGCGCAAGCTGGAGGAAGGCGAATACGACGCCATCATTCTTGCTGCCGCCGGCTTGACCAGGCTGGGTAAGACGCAACTGGTGAAGGAAGTGTTGTCGGAAGAGTTCATGTGTCCGGCAGCGGGGCAGGGAGCGCTGGGGATCGAGATTCGCGCCGGCGACACGGAGATGCGGAAGCATCTGGCGTTCCTCGATGATGCTGCCGCGCGGGCTGCCACTACTTGCGAGCGGGCGTTGCTGAATAAGCTGGGCGGCGGATGCCAGGTGCCGATCGGCGCGTTTGCCGAGATGAAGGATGGCGAACTGCATTTGTCGGCAATTGTCGCGCAGCCCGATGGATCGGTGATTTTGCGCGAAAAGCAAAGCGGTCACCGATCCCATTGCGCTGGGTGAGCAGGTTGGCGACATACTGCTGCGGCGGGGAGCGACCAAGATTCTGGAAGACGTGTACGGCAGCACTGCAGTAGCGCCGCAACAGCCGTGAGAAGATTGGTCAGTGATCAGCTAGCACCCGTGGGAAAAATCGCGTTTCGCTTTTCGTCCTTCGCTCTCCGCCCGATACAATAATCTGCAGTCATCCTGAGCGGAGACGTCGGCGAACTTGCGACGCCGCAATCGAAGGACCCCTACATTGTCAGATACTCTCCGTACAAGCATTGCTCGGACTGACCTTCCGCTCGCGGGTTGCCGCGTGCTCGTTTCACGCGCCAAAAAGCAAGCTGGCGTGCTCTCGACCGCTTTGCGGGAATTAGGCTGCGAGGTCATCGAAATTCCCTTCATCGAGATCCGCAAGCCTAGTTCCTATAAGCCCCTTGATGCAGGGTTGCGAAACCTTGCAACTTACGACTGGCTGATCCTGACCAGCGTGAATGGCGTAGAGGCGCTATTCGAGCGGATGGCGAAGAAAAAACTGCCGGCGGCTGCGTTAGGGCATTTGAAGATCGCGGCTATCGGTCCGGCAACCAGGAAAGCTATCGAGGAACACGGTTTGAAAGTAACGGTTACGCCGAAGGAATACGTTGCCGAGTCGGTGGTTAGCGCTTTACGCCGGCGGGTGAAAGGGAAGCGCGTGTTGCTGGTGCGAGCCAAGGTCGCACGCGATGTGATTCCCCGCGAGTTGAGAAAGGCTGGGGCCGAAGTCGACGTGGTCGAAGCATATGAGACGGTCGCGCCAAAGTCGTCGGCGACGCGGCTGCGTGCGGCGCTTGCCAGCCAGACACGCAGGCCCGATGCGATAACGTTCACCAGTTCTTCCACGGTAAAGAATTTTGTTGGACTGCTGGGATTGCGTGGGGCGCGCGCTGCGCTGAAGAAATCCTCACGCGATCAGGGAGTGCGCAGCGCTTCGATCGGTCCGGTGACTTCGGCAACACTGCGCGAGTTCGGGCTGCCAGTAGATATCGAAGCCAGGGAGTACACAATTCCAGGACTGGTGGCGGCAATCGTGAAGAAGCTCGGAAGCAGCTCTTAGCCGTTCACTCTTAGCTTCTTAAGTGCTCGGAGCGCGGTGGAGATTCTATGCCAGCTGCAAACCGCGTACCCTTCGGCTGCGCCCGCCCGCTCCGCAAAAACAGCGGATCGGAAAGGCTGAGCGGGCGCTCCGCTCAGGATGACAAATCAAGAAGGAATGCTTGTCGACGTGCTGAAGTCATCCGCGGCTGCTAAAAGCTAAAGGCTAAGAAGTCGCTCGTAGCCTTTAGTTGTTAGCTTTTAGCAATCGAAGCGTGGAAAGATGCCGGCGCGGCAACGCAGTGTGGCCTGCCGTCCCTACAGGACTCTAACTCACTCCGTACTCTACCCAGGACTCCGCCTGCGGCTACGTCCTGGGCTAGACTGAGTCGCCCTTGCGGGCTCGAGCTTCGGTTCTTATATCCCATTCCCGATGCGAAGCTTAGTTCTCGCACCCTTGAACTTGCTGTTGGTAAGATTGACTCCAAGAGCTAGAGCTAAAGGCTAAGAGCAAAAAGCCAAGAGCGAACAGCGAACAGCGAATAGCGGCCTCATTCGTACACCGAGCATCCGCAGCCGGGCGACGGCACATGCACCTTCAGAAAATCTGACACCCGCTGATAGGCGTCGATCTGATTCTCGACGCGCGAGAAGCCGTGGCCTTCATCTTTATAAATCTTGAGCTGCACCGTGCCGCCGCGCTTCTTCACGGCGTCCGCAACTTGCTGCGCTTCGTCAGCCGGGCAGCGTGGATCGTTGCCTCCGGCCAGCAGCAATAGCGGCGCTTTGATCTGGTCAACAAAGTTGATGGGCGAGCGATCTTCATACAGCGCCTTGTTCTTTACCGGATCGCCCATGGTCGCCAAGTCATACTCGCGCAGGCTAGGATCTTCGTTGGCGATCTCGGTGAACCAGTTCACGAACGGCACGATGGGAACAGCCGCGGCCCACATATCGGGCGCTTTGGTCACGGCCATCATGCTGAGATAGCCGCCGTAGCTGCCGCCCATCACGATCATTTTCTTGGGATCGACGAAACCGCTCTTCTTGATCCACTCGGCCGCGTCGAGCACGTCGTTCAGGTCGCCGCCACCCGAATCGCCGAGATTGGCATCGACAAATTGCTTGCCGTATCCGGTTGAGCCGCGATAGTTGGGCGCGATCACCAGGTAGCCCTGATTCACGATGTACTGAACGAAGCGGTTGAAGGAATCGACCGACTGCGCCGCAGGGCCGCCGTGAATGTAAACGATCGCGGGAAACTTGCCGTTGCGCTGAATATTGTTGGGCACGTAGGCGAAAGCCGAGAGCGTCCACTTGCCATCGCGGCTGGGATAATGCACCAGATAAGGCTCAACCATGTCCGCACTGCGCAGCCCGCCGACCAGCGCATGCGTAACTTGCTGCGACTGCTTCGACGCGAGGTCATAGACCCAGAGATCGTTGGGGGCGTTGGCGCCGTTATGGTAATAGAGCAGCTTCGATCCGTCGCGCGTGTAGGGTAGCGGGTCACCGCCGAGACTGTTGACGCCGGGATCAAGCGGTAAGGCTGTAACTCGCCTGCCTACAACTGCATACATAAAAATATTCAAGTTTCCGTCGATGTTCGCAGTCCAGGTAAGGGACTTGCCATCCGGAGAGAAGCTGCCCGCACTGAGCTCCCACTTTTCGCTCGTGAGCCAGTCGACCTTCTTCGACGCGATGTCGACGAGTCCCACATTGTCGTAGCCGTTATGAGCGTCGGAGGTGATGAGCACTGATTTGCCATCCGGAGAGATATCGGCTGCGAGAAAATTGTGCCGGCCTTCATGCGGCGTCAGATTAGTGCTTGTACCGCTGGCTAAATCGAGCAGAAAGACGTTGGCGTCTTTGCCGGTGGCATGCACCTGGGTGTAGACGAGGAACTTGCCGTCGCGCGAAAAAATAGGGCGCTCGTTGCTCAGTTCCTTGGGCGTGTTCTTCGTAAGGTGGCGGAGGTGGCGGGTGGCCACATCCATCAGATCGATCTCGTGGCTCGATCCGGTCTTAGGTTTGGTCGCGTAGGCGATCTGCTTGCCGTCGGGCGACCAGGCCGGCTCAACCTCGGCCGAGTCCGGCGACATAGTGATGTTCACCACCTCGCCTGTCTTGGGCGAGACCAGGAAGATGTCCCATTGCTCGTCGCCATCATGATCTGAGATGTAGGCGATCCATGTACCGTCGGGCGACCATACCGGCTGTGCCTGGCGCTGGTCGCTGATGGTCAGCTGCGTCGGCCAGCCGCCAGTCGAAGGCACCAGCCAAAGATTGCTGCGGCCGCTGATATTGGAGATGAAGGCGATTTGCTTGCCGTCGGGCGACCAGGTCGAGCCGCCGATCTGGCGCGTCATGTAGAGCTTCTCGATGGAGAAGTTCTGCATGTCGGCGACCGTCTTGCTTTCCAATTTGGTGGGATCGGTGACGGCTTGGCGCGCCGCGAGCGGTTCCTGGGCTAATGTGGGCAAAGTCATAAGAACGATGGTTGCTAACAGCCGCGTAAAATCTTTCAAGCTTCGGGTTTCCAGCTTCAGGCGGTCGAGCATAACAAGGTTCTATTGTAGATGGTAAGGACTATGTCGCTACTCGGCTCGCTCGTTTTCTGAACCCGCATGGGAACCATCGAGGCCCGGTCAACGTATAGACTCTTATCACTCTTAAGGATAGCCTTTTGAACACTGAAATCGATAGCCTAAGTCCCTCGAACGACGCCACCCTAATAGCACCTGAACCGATTCCGCCCGCTCAACCGCCGGCTCTCCGTAGAGTCTTTGTCGGCAAAGACGGTCTTCGCGCCGGCTGGAGCCTTTTGATCTTTATCGCGATGCTGGCGGTCCTGATGGTCAGTGCTCATTTCATCGCGGTCAAGGTTCATCCAGTCAATCCGAAGTCCGCGAAGACGCCGTCGGAAATTTCGGTCACGTTCGGACTCGTCAATGAGGCTATTCCGTTCCTGTTCGTTTTGCTTGTCAGCTGGATCATGTCGAAGATCGAGCGCCGTCCCAACTCCGTCTATGGACTGGGTGGAACCCGCAAAGTCCCGCACTTCTTTGCCGGGCTGGCGTGGGGAGTGAGCTGTCTCTCGCTGCTTGTGTTTACGCTGTGGAAGACGGGGCTTCTAGTTGTCGACCGGCGTCTGCTGTTCGGCAGCGAGGCCCTGCGCTACGGACTAATCTGGTTGCTCGGCTTTCTTATGGTCGGATTGTTGGAGGAGTATCTCACCCGCGGCTATCTCCAGTACACGCTCACGCGCGGTCTGGCCGGCATTTACCAGTCGGTCTTCAAGACGCGCCACAGCCACTTCCTGGGTTTCTGGACCGCGGCAGTTTTCTTCTCGATCCTCTTCGGTCTCGGTCACAGTGGCAATCCCGGCGAGTCGCCCATCGGACTGCTCTCTGCTGGCCTGGCGGCATTGGTCTTCTGTTTCAGCCTGTGGCGCACCGGGTCTTTGTGGTGGGCCATCGGATTCCACGCCTCGTGGGACTGGGCGCAATCGTTTCTCTACGGCGTTGCCGACAGCGGACTCATGGTCCAGCACCATCTGCTGGCCACTCATTCGGTAGGCAAGCCGATTCTCAGCGGCGGAGCGACCGGCCCCGAAGGCAGCATCTTCATCCTTCCTATCATGGCTCTGATCTGCGTCATCATTCTTCTGACTCTGCCGCAAGTGCAGCAGAGGCCGGCGTCGCAGCAGGTTATCGAGCTGGCGAAAGTTTCATGAGCGAGTACAACCTCAGGTCATACGAAAATGATTGCGAATGACGGAGTAAGAAGCTTCAAAGGCCTATCTCATGAATCGTTTTGTACCAGGGCACGGCTTCAGCCGTCCCATGACGAGGGTTCGGGTAGTGCGGCGCTTTAGCGCCGCGTCATCGGGCAGCCATCCAAGGAGCCTTTAGGCTCTGAGGGGCATACCGGCGGAATCGTAGGAAGCTGCAACGCTAGCGAGCTAAGGAAGTACCGGGGGGCTAAAGCCCGCTTGTTTCAGCCCGATGCTAAACGTGGGCCTAAAGGCCCACACTACCCGAGCCAAGAGATCTAGACAGAAGCACCGCACTACCCGCGAGGACATTCGACCGAGTTTTTCAACCCTGCAAACGTCGTGCCTTGATAAAGCCCCACAACGACTTCTGACCTCGGTTGAAGACCTCAACTTTCGAGCGATCCGGCCCTGCATTTACCGATGAGGCACGATCTTGATTTCGAATAGTTTTGGCCACAGCTTACCGGTAACGAAAAGCCGGTCTCGGGTTGAGTCGTAAGCAATTCCGTTTAGAACGGCGCCAGGGTCGCTAAGTTCCCGCTTGTCGATGAGGCCGGTCAGGTCGATCCATCCCAAGACCTTGCCGGTGCGCGGAGAGATGCGGACAATCGTGTCGCTCTGCCAGATGTTGGCATAAATCTCTCCGTGGATATACTCGAGCTCATTCAGGTTTTCTACTTCGTGGCCCGTCTGGTCGGTGACATGGATGCGTCGGCTCTCGTGAAAAGTCTTGGGATCCAGGAAGCGCAGGTACGGAGTTCCATCGCTTATGATCAGTTGGGTGGCGTCATGCGTCAGCCCCCAGCCTTCACCCTCGTATTGAAAAGTCCGTAGCAACGAGAAGCTAAAGCGGTCGTAGACGAACCCGGTATGCGATTTCCAGGTCAACTGCACTAAGTTGCTGTGCCAGTCGGTAAGGCCCTCGCCAAAGTACTGCGCGGGAAGATCGTATTTCTGCAGAATCCGTCCCGTCGCCAGATCCACCATCCGGACCGACGCCCTGCCATAAAGGCCGGTACTTTCATACAGGTGGCCATCAACGAAAATCAAGCCTTGGGTGAATGCGCGGGAATCGTGCGGATAAGTGTGAATGACCTGGTAACTGTCGGCGTGGCCTGAGATAGGCGGGTTCGCATTTGCCGACGCGATGACCGCGAAGAGAAACAGTGCAAGCAGACAAAGGCGCCGCGACATGAACGGACAGCTTAAGACAAAGCTACGCTCGCGGCAAACCGATCTTGTCCCGAGCCAATTTTGTAGTGGAGTTTGAAGTGCGCCTAGGGCTTACTGGTTTGGATGCCAGTGCCTACGGTCGTGGTGGTCGTGTTTGTCGGATGGCTCTTGACCAACTCTTTCGTTTCCTTCTTTTGCGCCTTCATCTGTTTCTTCTGCATCTTGGCCTGCTCCTTGCTGTATTTCTTGTATTGCTTTGTCTGGTTCATCGGCGACTGAACTTTAGAGGACTTGTCGCTGGCAAGGGCGAGGGATGGCCGGAAGAACGCCAGGCCGAGAAGTATGAACAGAAAATAAGCGGGTAACTCTCTTCACAGGCTCACCATGAACAGGATTCGGCTGGATTCTACAACGTGGGAGTTCGATCAGAAAGAAAAATGTTATGCCGGTTAATCCGCTAGTGCGTGCTGTGGAGTTACCTTCTCGGGTGCGCTCCAGTCGCCGATGGGATTCGGCCGGCCGCAATCCAGGCACTGGGTGACGGGGAATTGTGCCGCGCAGTGCGGGCAAACCGCCTGCGTCACGAAGGTGTCGAACATGGTCTTACAATGTGGGCACCTCCACAAATCTCCCATGGGAGGCGAGGCTTTGCACCAGGGACAGGCGAAGCCCTGGTGCCGCGGCAGTTTCGCCATTCGCAATAATACGACCGCCTGCTTCAGTCCGGTCCAGCAATTCAGCAGGATGAAGGCCGACATAATGCCGAACCAGACCGAGCGGACACGGACTGCCAGGAAGATGAGTCCGGCCACGCCCACGAAGCCGACCAAGGTTGCGACTAGCAAACTGCGGGCGCGTCCCATCACGAACCAAAGCAGCGAGCGCAGAATCTGGCCGCCATCCAGCGGATACACCGGCAGCATATTGAAGATCAACAAAGCGACATTGATGACCGAGACTGTCTTCACGAACTCGTGGAAGTTGGGCATGGTGGCCGCCCCACCCAAAGACCGGCTCAGGAAAAACAGAATCAGCAGAACGGGGATCAGCGCCACGTTCACCAACGGTCCGGCGGCAAGGCTCCACAGCGTGGCGCCGGGGCGCGGCGGAGGATTCACATAAGCCACGCCGCCCAGCGGCCAGAGCACGATCTGGTTCGAGCTTCCGCCCACCTGCCGGCAGGCTAGCGCGTGGCCGAACTCGTGCAGCGTCACAATCAGAAACAGCGCCAGATACTCGAAGATGTTCCAGACGATCGAGGAGTAGCCCACCCGGTGGCTGATTTCGAACACCGCGACCAGGAACCATGACCAGTGCAGGAAGACGTTGATCCCGGCAAAGCGGAACAGGCGGATCGAGCCTTTATTGCCAGTGGGCATTGAGACCTTTATAACATGCGGGTCGGGGGTGCTTGCGGAGCGTCAGGCTGGGCGAGGGCTAAGGCCCTGAGCTTTTTTCTGCACTGCGTTCGGCACGACTAAAGTCGTGCCCTGATACACGCCATAATGATTGATGAGATGACTTCTAGCCGAAATCTTTTCTTACGGGATAGTCGACGATAATGGCGCGGCCATCGGTAAGCGCCTTTACGGAGTGCGGAGCGTTGCCGGGTACGATGGCTACCACGCCCGCCTTCGCGATCTGGGTTATGCCATCGATAGTCAGCTCGAGTTCGCCCTCGATGACTTCATAAACTTCTTCCTGCGCATGGAAGTGCTGGTGAATCGACGCGCCGGCCTTGAACTCGTAGTGCGCAAAAGTCATGCTGGGCGAATGGAAATAGCGTCCGCGCCAGCCGGGCAGTCGCTCGACAACCTGGAGGCTGTCAGTGTCAACAAACGGCATTACACGTCTCCCGAGGCAAAATGGTAAAGCAGCCCCTGAGGGTTCCTCAAGAATGGTAGCCGGGGCCGGCAGACGCCCCGCACTCTTTCCAGACCTTGTCCCAATTCCAGAGGCCATACCCCACTGCTTTCGGCAACGGCAGTCCGAGCTGATGCGCCAGCATCAATACCTGACCGCGATGGTGGGCTTCGTGAGCCAGCATGTAGCACAGCATCTCCACACCGGCCGGCCAGGGCTGAGCCCAGCCATCCCGGCGAAACTTCTCGATTCGGCCCCCACCATCCCCGAGCGCTTCAGCCAGCATCTCCGCACACCGAACGGCGCTATCCAGCAACGCCGCACGGGCCTGCTGCGGGGTGCAGTGCGTACGATTGAGCTGAGGTGGCACCTTCAGATGAGGCGCGGTAAGCCTGATCCACTTGCAACGGACGTTGTGCATGTGCGTGAACATCGCCGCGATGGTGCGAACGTTGCCGGGCGGTTTGGCTTTCCAGGCGGCAGGGTCAAGATGTTCGATGAGAGTCTGGTTCATCCGATCATTGGCCGCAAACATCTGTACTGCAGTTCGGCCGAGTTGAGTGTGAACCTTGGGTTGACGCGTGGTCACGGCTCCCCCTGAACAGCCAGACTCTATTTCAGGTTACCGTAATCGTCGGGCGGTTCTTATTAAACTTCTGGTTCGCCTTCTTCTGTGCCTTCAGCTGCTTCTTCTGCTGCTTGGTCTGTTGCTTGCTGTATTTCTTATATTGCTTGTCGGCGGCCTTCTGGTCTTTGGTTTGCTTGGTCTTCGCGGTGCGAGCATGGGCGGCCGTCGGTGCGGACAGCCCCAGACCAAGCACCACCAACAGAAGCCACGTTGCAACTGTTCTCACAACATCACCATGAAACCGGCTTTGACTAGATTCTACAATGCGCATTTCTGGCAGGACAGAACCTCTATCCATTTCCTGTTTGCAAAACTGCGACAACCTGCGGTAGCTGTTATTTTTACGCTCCACCAGATACCATTACTGCCCTACGGCCTTGCGGATTTGTGGATCTCCACCGTGCTCCAGGTTTTGTCGGCGGCATGGCAGAGATTTTCCAGCGGGCAGTCGACGCACCTGGGACGGCGGGCGATACAGATGGCGCGGCCATGCAGAATGATCTGGTGCGAGAAGAGAATCCACTTGTCACGCGGGATTACCTGCATCAGGTCCTGCTCGATCTTGCGCGGATCCTCGTTCTTCGTCAGCTCTAAGCGGCGCGAGATACGTTGTACATGGGTATCGACAACCACGCCGTCAGCGATTCGGTACCACGAACCCAGCACCACGTTGGCCGTCTTGCGCGCGACGCCGGGAATTTGCAGCAGCTCATCCATATTGCGTGGGACGTCGCCGCCAAAGTCGCTGAGTATTTTTCGCGCGGCTCCCACCACCGATTTCGATTTATTGCGGAAGAAGCCGGTGGAACGAATGTCGTCCTCCAGATCTTCGGGCTGGAGCGCGGCGAAGGCTTCAGGAGTTGGATATTTCTGGAAGAGCGCGGGCGTGACCATGTTGACCCGCACATCCGTACACTGCGCGGAAAGTATGGTCGCCACCAGCAGCTCCCAGGCGCTGTTGTGATGCAGGGCGCAGCTGGCGGCAGGGTAGCGATCGTCCAGCCGTTTCAGGATTTCGTTTACGCGCTCGGGAGCGAGCGGATCGTAACGCTTCGAAAAGAGGGCGGACTTTCTGGAGGACTTGGTTGCAACCTTGGCCGGCTTGGCGATCTTCTTGTGCGCAACGAGGCTGCCCCCGATCGGCGCGGCGACCTTGCCTGGTTTCTTCAGGATCGGGGCGACCTTTTTGATTTTGGGGCGCAGGGGTGTGCCGGCAACTTTGTCTTGACGGCCGGTGCGCGAAGGCCGGCGAGGCATGGCGCCACGAGGCATGATTCTTCTCCCTGTGTTGAGAGGAGATTATAACGGGAGTCGGGCTCGGGCCAACCGCGCGTATGACGTAAGCATTGCCGAAGTCATGAACCTATAGTTCGTTTTTCCGCGCCGCAATCCACGTCTTGTACATCTCCGCCTCTTCCTGTAGCAGCGTCGTGGTGGACTCGTCGGCATCTTTCATGCGGCGTTCGCAATCGGCAAGCTTGGCCCGGAGCTCACCGAGGGAAATGTGAGGAGAAGCGATAATCATGAGGATAGATTATGCGCTGGAATAGCCGGGATAGGAAGACTTCCAGAAAAAACACTTGTGCCGAGGGTCTTGCTGCGTGGGTGGCAGGATAACTCAATCGCAAGAGACCGCAGATCGTTCGATTGCGCCAGGTCGACCCCGCAAAATGTGCAGGTCGGAAAAGATGAGCGGCGTGCGCTCCGCTCAGAATGACAGTTGCTGGATATGCCGAAGAATTCGCCCCCGCAGATTACAATGGATGAGCACATTCATCCCTGCTCTCCACTTGGAGTTTCCTGATGGCTTCCGAGCCCGAAGATCAAACTGTGTCTGCCGACCTGCATGCGGTGCCGCTCACCCTCGAAGGTCTGAGCGTGCTGCATCAGATGTTTCGTTTTCGCTGGGCCGAGTGGCGCAAGCTCGATCCCTCGCGCCAGCAGGAAATTGCTCTGGAATTCGGCGGCGCTTTCGGGGGACAGGAGCTGGCCGGACGGACGGCAGCCTACTCGATGCTGGGCCACAAGGGCGACCTGATGCTGGTCCACTTCCGCGATTCGTTTGACGATCTGAACGCGGCCGAGATGGAATTGAATCGCACGGAATTGCAGGAATATCTGGAGCCGACCCATTCGTATCTTTCGGTCATCGAACTGGGACTGTATGACTCGAGCGTGAAGCTCTATCGCCAACTGGCGGAACGCGGACTGAAGCCGCTCTCGAAGGAGTGGAGTGAAGCCATAGAAGAAACGATGGAACGCCAGCGCGAGGCCATGCGGCCACGCCTGTATCCCAAAATTCCCGACAGCCGTTATCTGTGTTTCTATCCCATGGACCGCAAGCGCGGCGAGAACCTGAACTGGTACACGCTGCCCATCGAAGAACGTCAGCGGCAGATGGAAGAGCACGGCATGGTCGGCCGTCGCTATGCCGGCAAGGTGCAGCAGATCATCACCGGATCGATTGGCTTCGACGATTGGGAGTGGGGCGTGGATTTGTTTGCTCCGGAGCCGCTGGTGTTCAAGAAGTTGATATACGAGATGCGCTTCGATCAGGTCAGCGCAGTGTATGCTGCCTTTGGGCAGTTCTTTGTCGGCGTGCGGTTGCCGCTGGCGGAGATGGGAGAATGGCTGGGAGGCGGTAGTTAGCCGTTGGCAATCGGCAATTAGCATTTGGCCATTGGCTTTTAGCTCTTAGCCTTTAGCGAGCAGGCAGCAATCAGGCTCTAACAATTAGCCTTTAGCCTTCAGGAAATAGAATCCAGCATGCACGCCTTAATTGTCATCCCGAGCGAACGTAGTGAGTTGAGGGATCTGCGGTTCGTTCGTGCGGCCGACAATTTTCGGGTTTAGTTGTTAGCCGGTAGCGTGAGCCGTACAAAGCGAATTTGCGATGCGACATGCTGATATGCCGAAAAGGCACTCCCAGTAGAGGCACGACAGAGTTTAGCCCAGCGCTTCAGCGCTGGGTGGCTTAATGGAAAGGTTGAGTCCCGTAAGGACGGCAGAAAATGTTTGCGATAGTTGCGGCCTGGCGTGCCTGCGGCACTCATCTGTTCTCATTCGTACCCAGCGCTGAAGCGCTGGGCTAAACTCTGTCGTGCCTTCGGCACTGGCGTGTTATGAACCGGTGTTTTCATTCCGTCGCAAGCAGTTTTCTTAAAGCATCGCCGGATTGCATTCGGTTTGGCCGCAATTCACATAAAGGGTTGATGAATCGTCACCGGGAAGGTTTCCACTCCATTTCATGATTGCTCACATTCTTGAACTCGTCGGGGCCTGGATCGTCAGCGTGATTTCAGCGTCAGGATACGTTGGCGTGATGCTGCTGATGGCCATCGAGTCGGCCTGCATTCCTCTGCCATCGGAAATTATCATGACGTTCGCCGGCTACCTGGTGTACACCGGGCGCTTCTCGCTGCTGGCGGTCGCCACTTGGGGAGCGCTGGGCTGCAATCTGGGATCGGTGCTGGCCTACGAGATTGGCTACTTCGGCGGGCGCCCGCTGGTCGAGCGTTATGGCCGCTACATTTTTCTCAGCCATCGCGAGCTTAATATTGCCGACCGCTTCTTCGAGCGGCGCGGCTCGCTGGCAGTGTTGATCGCGCGACTGCTGCCGGTGATTCGCACCTTTATTGCTCTGCCTGCCGGGATTGCCCGCATGCCGCGGCTCAAGTTTCACATCTATACCTTCGTTGGATCGTGGCCCTGGTGCTTCATGCTGGCCTACATCGGCATGCGGCTCGGTGAGCGCTGGGAGACTGATCCCCGCCTGAAGATGTGGTTCCATCGGCTGGACGCCCTGATCCTGGGTGTCATCCTGCTAGCGGTTGTGTATTTTGTCTGGTCGCACGTGCAGCATCGGGTGGGAGCTGCGGGGGTCGAAGAGCCGGCGGAGTAGGCTGCGGGACCACGTTGTCCCCTTGGCACTCGCTGTCGTTCATCTCGCGCAGGTTCTGTTCGTCCCTCTGGTTGACTGCTCTTCCCAGCAAATGTGCAGCTTCGAGTAAAATCAGGTATCGATATAGAAAACAGTTGTCATATCCATTGCTGGTTCTTCCAGACGAATTGGGATTTCTATGACTCACCGTAGGTTCGGGGCACGACCTTGTGCGTTTCGAGAGGAGGCGCTCAGGTTCGGGCTCTCGATTATTGCTTTGGTAATTGCCGCCTTGCTGGCAGCGTGCAGTCGAGGCAGCGCCGCAGGGCCGCCTGGTCCTCCGGTCATGCCGGTGAAGGTGCAAGCGGTTCAAGCCCAGCCTATTGGCGACGCCTCGGAGTACGTAGCCACCATCAAATCAAGGAACTCGGCCACGATCATGTCCGACGTGGAGGGTTGGATCTTCGACATCCACGTGCACTCCGGCCAGACGGTGAAGAAGGGCGACACGCTGATGGAGATCGATCCGCGGCGGCAGCGCGCGACGGTCAGCAGCTACGATCAGCAGAAGGCTTCCAAGGAAGCGGCGTTGCAGTGGGCCAAGGTACAGTTTGAGCGCACCAAAGCTCTGGCGGCGGCTGGCGTGGTCAGCAAGCAGGACTTCGACCAAGCCCAGTCGAATTATGATTCGGCTGCCGCCGACGTGAAGTCGATGGACGCGCAGATCACCCAGCAGCAGGTCCAGCTGAAGTACTACAGCGTCTTCGCTCCCACCGACGGGATTGTCGGCGACGTTCCTGTCCATGTCGGCGATCGCGTGACCAACACTACCCCGCTGACCACCATCGACGAGCGCAGCGGGCTTGAGGTCTACATCTCGATTCCTTCCGAGCACGCTCGCGACATCAAGCTGGGCGCGCCGGTAGAAGTGATCGACAAGAACGACAACGTGCTGCTGAAGACCAACGTATATTTCATTTCGCCCCAGGTCGAGACCGGGACCCAGTCCATCCTGGTGAAGGCCCCGGCCAATCAGGCAGCCGACGCGCTGCGCTCCATGCAGTTGGTTCGCGCCCGGATCGTGTGGAGTACACGCTCGGGAATCACGGTTCCGGTCATCGCGGTTTCACGCATCAGCGGGCAGTTCTTCGCCTTCGTCGCCGAGCAGGATAACGGAAAGTTGGTGGCCCATCAGCGTCCGTTGCAGTTGGGCGAGATCACGGGCAACGATTATGCCGTTTTGAGCGGATTGAAGGTTGGTGACCAGGTCGTGACTTCTGGCGGCCAAAACCTCGCCGATGGCGCAACGGTCAGGATTGAACAGTAAGGCAACGATGCTGAGCCGCAATTTGATCATGACGGGGGCATCGCTTCAGGCGTGCCAGAAATGCCGATGAGCGAACTGTTGAATTTGGCAGTCGAGGCGCATGGCGGCCTTGACCGTTGGAACAAGGTGAAGGCGGTCGAGGTTGAGGCATCGATTACAGGTGCGATCTGGTATGTCAAAGGCAAGGGAGACTTTCTCAAGAACGTTGTACTGACTGCAGACACGCGGAATGAGCGCGTCACGGTAGATTTTCCAGGACAGGACAAGCGCGCAGTTTTCGAGCCAAGCCGCATTGTGATCGAAACGGCGGATGGAACGCCGGTCGAGTCCCGCGACGATCCAGAGAGGTCGTTTGCTGGTCAACAGAGAGAAACTCCCTGGGACGACATCGACGTGACTTACTTCGTGGGTGAAGCACTGTGGACTTACCTCAACACGCCGTTCCTTTACACCCATGACGGATTCACTACCGAGGAGATACCAGCGATTCAAGTCGACAGTGAAACCTGGCGGCGTTTGAAGGTCATCTTCCCCAATAGCGTGAAGAGTCACACTCGGGAACAGGTCTCCTGTTTCGGACCCGACGGCTTATTGCGCCGGCACGACTACACCGTCGACATTCTTGGTGGCGCTACTGGGTTGAATTACGCGTCGGACTATCGTGACGTGGACGGAATTATTTTTCCAACCACGCGTCGGGTGTACGCGTACGAAGGCGATTACCAGCTGGTGAAAGAGCCTTTGCTGGTTGCCATCGACATGGGCGAAATCAGGCTTCTCTAGCCATTCCGCCGGTCGATGAGTTTCGATCGGTGAACTCGTAGATTCACCAAGGGGCGTCCGGTTTGTTTTCTGATTTCTTCATCAAGCGTCCGGTTTTTTCTACCGTAACGTCGCTGTTCATCGTGATCGCGGGTGCGGTTTGTATTCCGTTCCTTCCGGTGGCGCAATTCCCGGAACTGGCGCCGCCGCAGATCTCGGTCAGCGCCTTCTACACCGGCGCCAACGCCCAGGCTGTCGAGTCGTCGGTCACCACTCTGCTGGAAGAAGCCATCAACGGCGTGGAAGGCATGCGCTACATGACTTCCACCAGCGGCAATGATGGCAGCAGCTCCATCAACATCACCTTCGAGCTGACCCGCCCGCTCGATCTGGCAGCCGTCGACGTGCAGAACCGCGTGCAAGGCGTGACCGGCCGTTTGCCTGACGAAGTCAAGAACACCGGCGTCACCATCACGAAGGTTGCCACGTCCTTTGTCATGGCGGCCGGCTTTTACAGCGACGGCAATCGCTATACCGACGAGTTCGTCAGCAACTACATCGATATTTATGTGAAGGACGCACTGAAGCGCATTCAAGGTGTGGCCGATGTGCAGATCTTCGGCGAGCGCAAATATTCCATGCGCTTGTGGCTCGACCCTGCCCAATTGGCGGCGCGTGGTCTCACCGCCAGCGATGTGGTCTCGGCCTTGCAGCAGCAGAATGTGCAGATCGCCTCAGGCCAGGTGGGCGCCGAGCCTACCGCGAAGACGCAGATGTACCAGATCAGCGTGCGAGCACTGGGACGTCTCACCGAAGTCGCGCAGTTCAACAACATTATCTTGAAGCCGGGTAGCAACGGGGCGCTGGTGCGTCTGGGCGATGTGGGCCACGCCGAACTGGGGGCCGAGGATTACAGCGGCCAGCTGCGCTTCAACGGCTACAACGGCATCGGAATCGGCGTCAGCCAGTTGCCCACCGCCAACGCACTCGATGTCGACAAAGCCGTCCGCTCCGAGCTGGCGCGGCTTTCCAAACGATTTCCCCCCGGACTGCGTTATGCAGTTGCCTTCGACACCACGACGTTCGTGGGCGACTCCATTCGTGAAGTGCTGAAGACTCTGGTGGAGGCGATCATCTTCGTCATGATCGTGATGTTCATCTTCCTCCAGGACTGGCGCAGCACGTTGATTCCGGCAGTCACCATCCCCGTGTCACTGGTCGGCGCATTCGCTTTCATCAAGCTGCTCGACTTTTCCATCAACACTCTGACGTTGTTTGGTATTGTGCTGGCCACCGGACTGGTGGTCGACGACGCCATCGTGGTGATCGAGAATATCCAGCGGCACATGGGCGAGGAGCTTTACCGACTCGCACGTCGCGGCGTCCAGGGCTATGGGCGAGGTTACCGGCGCAGTCGTGGCGACCTCTCTGGTGCTGGTTGCGGTGTTCGTGCCGGTGGCATTCTTTCCCGGAACGACTGGACTGCTGTACAAACAATTTTCGTTAACGATTGCATTTGCCATCGCCATCTCTGCCTTCAATTCGCTGACCTTCACGCCGTCGCTATCGGCGCTCTTGCTGCGGCCTGAAACCGGCAGGAAGAATGCTTTCTTCCGCGGAGTGGAACATGTGATCCATCGCTCCACCGCGTACTACGTTTACAGCGCGAAAAAAGCGATTGGAATGCGCTATCTGGTTCTGATCGTGTTCTTCGCCGGACTGGCTGCCACCTATGTTGTCTACAAGATGGTGCCCACCGGCTTCGTGCCCGACGAAGACCAGGGCTGGTTCATGATAACCGTGCAAGCCCCGCAGGGCGCGTCGGTGGAATATACCTCGCAGGCGATGCGCCAGGTGGAAGCAGTATGCGCGAAAGAGAAAGACATCATTGGCGCCTTCACCGTCGTCGGCTTCAGCTTCAGTGGCAGCGGCGCCAACAAGGGCATGGTCTTTCTCAACCTGGCCAACATCGATAAGCGCAAAGGGGAGCAGAACTCAGCCACCGCTGTCGTCAACCGCCTGCGCGCGCCGCTGATGGCGCTTACCGATGTGCAGGCGTTTCCGTTCCTGCCTCCGTCGATCGCCGGCATCAGCAGCTTCGGCGGCTTCACTTTCGAAGTACAGGACGAGGGCGGAAACTCGGTCGAACAGCTTTATAACGTTACCCAGAATCTGGTGAGGGACGGCAATTCGCGCAAGGACCTCAGCGGCCTGTTCAGCGCCTTCACCGCCAACGATCCGCAATTCGTGGTGAACATCGATCGCGCCAAGGCGCGCAGCTTGCAGGTACCCATCCAGCAGATCAGCGACGCCTTGCAGGTCTACATGGGCTCGTCGTACGTCAACGATTTCGATTTCAACAATCGCGCCTATCGCGTCTACGTTCAGGCTGACCAGACGTTCCGCCGCCAGCCGCGCGACATCCAGCAGTTCTATGTCCGCGTCCGATAACAACGACATGGTTCCGCTGGACAACGTGGTGAACATTTCCGAATCGACCTCGCCCCAGGTCATCACGCATTACAACCTGTTCCGCTCGGCCGAGATCGATGGCTCGGCTGGCCCGGGCTACAGCTCGGGGCAGGCAATTGCCGCCATGGATGATGTCGCCAAGAAATTGCCGCTGGGCTTTAACTACGAGTGGTCGGGACTCTCGCTGGAAGAAATTAAGTCAGGCAGCCAGTCGGCACTGCTGTTTGGATTAGGCTTGTTGCTGGTATATCTCACGCTGTCGGCGCAGTACGAGAGCTTCGTGCTGCCTTTCATCATTCTGCTCAGCGTGCCCATGGCGATGCTCGGCGCTCTGATCGCCCAGCAGTTGCGCGGACAACTCAACGATGTGTACTGCCAGATCGGATTGGTGATGCTGATCGGCCTGTCCAGCAAGAACGGAATTTTGATTGTAGAGTTTGCCGAGCAGTTGCGTCACAAAGGCCTATCGATTAAAGAGGCGGCGGTGGAAGCCGCCCGCATTCGCTTGCGTCCCATTCTGATGACGTCGTTCGCCTTTATTCTGGGCGTGCTGCCGCTGGTGTTCGCCGGAGGCGCGGGCTCGCAAAGCCGGCACTCCGTAGGCACCACGGTCTTCGGAGGCATGATCGTCTCGACTGCCCTGAACCTGTTCTTCATTCCGGTGTTGTATGTGATCGTGAAGACGATGGTAGAACGGGAACAGGCGCCGGCTGTGCCGTCGGCAAGCGCATAAGAGGTGACGATGCAAACAACCGGTGCTGTTACCTCCAGCACGGAGGAGCACGCAAACGAGCATCTGCGAGCGGCACATCTGCAGGCGCTTCGGGACGAAGAAGACGGTGTCCGGCATCGCATTCAGCACTTCTATCTTCCACTATTCCTCAACCATGCGCGAGCGGGTGGCAAGTCGCCCGAGTCAATGCGCATTTTGGATTGTGGATGTGGTAACGGCGCCAGTGTTGAATGCCTCGCGGCGGCAGGTTTCGAAGCTTTTGGAATTGATATCGCCGACTTCAGGGTGCAGCAGTGGACAGGGCGAGCTACCCCCCCCCCGCGTCCACTTGTTGGCTGCGAATGCGACGGCGCTACCGTTTGCTGACAGCAGCTTCGATATTGTCTTCAGTTGTGGGATGCTCGAGCACATCGGTGTCGCTGAGGGCTGCACGCCTGGCTACTGGGTGTCGCCGCTTCCTCGTCAGACAGAGCTGCGGCACAGATTCCTGGCAGAGTCCATTCGAGTTCTAAGACCGGATGGAATACTGTACTCGGATCATCCCAATGGAAGATTTCCCATAGACTTCTGGCACAACGACTATCGCTCCTTGCCACGTTTTCATCGGCCTGGCGAACGATTCTTGCCAAGCTTTGATGAAGTTGCCGAGCTGGCTAGAAGTATCGCGCCAAACTGCTCGGTTGAGGCCATAAGCCCGGCGGGACGATTTACGTTTCAGCGCTCCCGCAGGCGCTGGTATGGCAAGATGTTTACGGGCACATTGAAGACGTACTTTGCCCTGTTAGGGCATCGGCCGTTCTCACACTTGGCGGCGTCGTCGCTAAATCCGTACCTGGTAGTGCGAATTACCAAGTGACCCGGAACTGCCCTGAACCTGTTCTTCATTCCGGTGTTGTATGTGATCGTGAAGACGATGGTCGAACGGGAACAGGCGCCGGCACCGGAAGCCGCCACATAGTTGGAGGCGGCGATTACTCAAGCCGCTTCCGACGTGTAATTGGCGCGGCAATCTCTTTCGCTCCTTGGGGAAGGAGCGTTGTTAGCACTCGTTGCTGCGAAAAACCTGTCTTAACTCTAGCCTTTTTCGATGACCGCGTGCCTCTCGTTTCTTTCGCTTTGCCATTCACCACTTCTAATGAATGTGGAAGCGCTTCCAGCGCGCTCGGCGAGGTGCACCCAGGCACGACACATTGACATAGCCCGTGTAGTGGTTCGGCCCATTGAAGGGGACTTGCACGGGGCGGCCAGATACCGGTGTGAAGCCGCAAATATCACAAGCGTTCAGTATCAGCGTAAGGCTTGCACACTGCCGATGCGGTGATCTGGGTCACATTGACCCCTTACGAAGGTTCTAGTACTTTCGTAACCTCCCGCCACCTGGCACATCCAATGATCCGGGTTCCAACCTGGGTCTCGCATCACAGGTGCATTTGATCTGGATCACAGAGTTCTGGGTAGAATCGCGCTAGAACAAGAGTAGAACGGTTGCGTGGAGGATCGAAACCAACGCCAGCCGCGAGTGCGGCGGGGCTGCGGCCAGAGCCTCCAGCCAACGACCCCACCGCGTGGGGAGAATGGTCGCGCACCATGGCAACGGCACAGCTCACATCCGCAGGGGTGGGAATCCACAATGTGCTCATTGCGACGGACTTTTCCCACTATTCCGACGTGGCTCTCAACTTCGGACTGGAACTGGCCCACGATTACCAGGCGACCGCCTATGTCGTGTCGGTCATCCCGACGAACGAAATCCTGCTCGCCGGGCCCGATGCCTATCTGGCCGCCAAAGACGCCACCCGCCGCGATCTGCTCGAACTGAAGGCGGGGCTGACGCGCACGTATTCTTACGTCGAGGGCAAAGACTACCACTTGTACATGCTGGAGGGCGCAGTAGCGGAAGCCCTTCTCGACTTCGCCCGCTCCAATCACATCGATTTGGTCGTAGTGGCGACCCACGGCCGCAGCGGACTCGGCAAGGTGCTGATAGGCTCGGTGGCGGAGAAAGTGTTCCGTCAGTCGCCCGTCCCGGTGCTGACCATCGGGCCTCACGTGGGCGAAGCCGCCCACCGCAAGAAACCGCGGAACATTCTCGTTCCTGTCGATTTCACTCCGGCTTCCGAGCGGGGGGTGCGCTTTGCCGCGGCGCTGGCTCGCGAGCACAAAGCTAGCGCTGACGGTGCTTCACGTGCTGAGCTCAGCTCAGCGGTCAAGGGTGTTTCCGATCGCGCACGTCATAGAGCAGGGAATCAAGAACAAACTGGCGGAGTTAATGGCACGCGCGGCAGACGGCGTTGCTTACAACGCGCTCGTCGAGGTTGGGCGGGTAGAGACGGTCATTTTGGAAATGGCGGACAAACTCGAGGCAGACCTGCTGGTGATGGGAGTCCGCCCGTGGAACGGCCTTCTGGACCACCTGATGTGGCCGCACGCTTATGAAGTTGTGCGCGAATCGCCGTGCCCGGTAGTGACCGTGCGAGGAGAGATTACCTAAGTATCAATTGCAGAACAATTTGGAGGATGAATGTTGAAAACTAAGGTTGAGGTTGAAGAAGATCAGGGAGCACCCGCGATCACACCCGATCTACTGAGCAAGTTGAAAAAGCAAGACATGAGGCAGGCAGTTGTGGAGCGCTTCAGCGATCGCGCAAAAAAGCCCAGGCACCGCGCACCGCCGTCCCTTCGCGGGAGCGGTAGCCCTATCGGCAACGCGCCGGCCCTAGGGGTGATTGCCGACCACGCCAGAAAGCCGCAACAACTTCTGATCGAAAACCCTGAACGAACGTTAATCTGAATTCCCCTTGCACCACTAATCGACTCTCCAGTAAAGGTTTTTCTTCTGAGCCTTATCCCCGGTCGCGAATGCTGCTTCACCAGAATCGGAAGCTCTTCACTGCAGATACACCACCTGCGACGGCGACGAGAACCGTGTCTTGGGTTGAAGTCCTTCCCGCTGCGCCTCCGTCAGCGCGTCTTCGGTGGGATCAATCAGTGCCGACTCGGCTGCGTGCCGGCGAAGGTCATCGATCGTCCAGGACTGCAGCGGATAATATTGCGACAGATTCAACTCCAGACGCTGATGCAGGTATGGATCGCGTCCGCCATTCACTGGCTGGCTGAAATCGGAAGGCAACAGCAAAACGCATTGCTCGGGATGATTGGCATAGTACTGGGCTTCCAGAAAAACCAGTGGGCCAGAGAACACGAAGTATCGCTTGCCCTCGACCTGCAAAGAACTTTCTACCTGCAGGAACTGCCGGGCTCCAGTGGCTTCCACCATGTCGGGATGCTGCGCGATGGTTAGCTGATGCCAGGCTCCCCATGTCACCAGCAACAGGCAAACGCCGGACGAGATCAGTGCGGCCGTGCGAAAACGCCGCCACAGGCAGACAGCAAAGGCGACCGCGACTCCGGGCAGAACGCCGATGAAATAGCGGCTGTAGAACGCATTGGTCTTAAGCTCTGCCACCACGAATGCCGCCAGAGGTATGCCGAGAAAAAGCCAGCCCAGTTTCTCTGCGGGCAACATCGCCGGCATCACGGCTTCCTTATCGTCGTCCGTTCCCAGCAAAGCAATCCAGATCATAATGAGCGCCAGCAGGAACAGGCCGTCAGGAAACAGCTGCGAGAAGATCGCGCGCAGCTCGGCAAAGGAAACACGGTTCCAATAGCCGGCGGAAAACTTGCGCGAGAACGACAGGATCAGCGGCGAAAGCAACGCAATGGGGATCACCGAGCCAACGATTCCGGCGAGCAGCTTAGCCGACGGACGCCGCCCCGGCTTCCAGTGCAGCAGCTCCCATACCACGTAGGGTGCCAGGCACATGACAAAGTAATAATGAAAACAAACTCCGGCGAAGAACACCGCGCCAAACAGAATTGCCGAGGCTTTTTGACTGAATCCGGTATAGGTCCACACCCAGAGCGACAACGCCGCCAGCATGAAGTAGATGGCATACGACCGCGCTTCGTATCCGTAATAGGGCAGGAACGAACAGGTCGCCAGCGACATCGCAATCAGTCCATGCAGCCCATCGGTGAGGCGCCGGGTGCAATCGAAGATCACCAGCAACCCAATCACCATGGCGATCGCCGACGGCAATCGCGCGGCCAGGTCTCCGGGTCCGAAGAGCGAGTCGAACACTCTCACCACGATGTAGTAGGCCGGAGGCAGCGCATCGCTGCCGTGACCCAGCGCCGTGAAGATCGTGCTCCAGCCCGGGAGACGCGCGATGTGCAATGTGAACAGCTCGTCGAACCAGAACAACCGATGGGCCGCGATATAAATGCTGGTTATCAGATAGAAGACCGCCAGCAGCGCCGCCGCAACAAAAGTCCACAGGGCGGTGGGCTTTGCCCGCTTCGCGTCTGCGGAGCGGGGCTGGGAAGAAGGTTCCTTAACCGAAGTCTGCATGTCTCCTCTCGTGCGGAGCGGCGAACGGAACAGGGAAGCGGCATCGTTTGCTGCCCGGCTCCGTGCCACGCGTAGCACGTAGATGATCGATGATGGATTTCAGTTTGCGAGTATGACAGGAATTTCGCGATTCGCCAAAACCGCCGACGTTCATTACTTGTCATCACGAGCGCAGCGCGGGATCTTCTCCAGCACTCGCTGGCGAAGCAGACTGCTGACCGCACACCGTGCACTCGTAATGACGATACTTAAGCGGCAGGCTCATCCGCGCAATCCCTGCATCGCAAGGTAGAATGTTTCTCGTCTATGGAGAAGCTCGATGCCGTGCTAAGCAAGCCAAGCTCGTCCGGCCCTGCCGTCACCCAACGGCCGCCCTCGTTCTTCTCAAAATACTGGGACGCCCTGGGTGTCTTGCTTCTCGTGCTGGCATCGTTCCCCACGGTGTGGCTTGCGCCGCGAACCGTTACCCTGATTCCGAACTACGGCCTGATCGATGACAACTGGCATCTTGACGCCAGCTACAAAGCCTTGCGCGGAATTTGGGTCGGCCGCGACGTCGCTTTCACGCACGGGCCGCTCTACCAGTTGTTGTCGTCGATTCCGGCGCGATCGCTGCCGCTCTCCTTCGGCGCCTTGTATGCCACCTGGAACACCATTCCGATTTGGTTTGCCTTCCTGTTTGCCTATCTGACATTGCTGTTGCTGATTCCCGAACAGCCTCCCTGGAAGCGCTTGGTCCTGCTGCTGTTGCTCTGCTCTTTCTGGGAGACCTCTTTGCGGACAACGTTTCCCGTGCTGCTGTTCGCGCTATTTTTGCGCGGCTGGTATGCCGTCAGAGAAGGTCGTACCCGAAGCTACATTTTCGGAATTACAGGCGCTTTGCTTTGGGCCACGGCTTTCCTGATCGCCGGAGACACGGGCGTGTATGCGACGGCCGCATGGGCTACCGTCTGCCTTGCCATCGCCGTTGAGACTCGCGGCGAGCACTTCGCCGGCAAGTGGCTCTCTGCGTTGCTGGCATTCTTCGTGGCTGCGGCCGTTATCGCCGTCGCGATTAACACCGTGATGGCCGGGCCGTTTGACTTCCGTTTCTGGCGCGATTCACTGGCCCAGATCGCCGCCTATCGCTGGGCTACGCCGGCAGCGATGACGGCTGCCGGGGAAGTCCATCTGTTCAGCGCGCTGCTCATTGGACTGGCGGTATTCCTTATCCGGTTCCAGACTCGCAAGGGCAATCACGCTATTACGCAACGTATTGGCTTCCTGCTCGGCGGATTTCTCTTTGCGTTGGCCATGCTGCAAAGCGCTCTGGTCCGGTCCGACATTGGACACGTCATCATTGGCGAATTCGCACTGACGTTCTTCGTCGGCGTTATTTTCTTCTCTTTGAAAGGCCGGGCCTCGATCATCGGAGTCCTGATCGCTATTGCGGCTTCCATGCTCTTTTCGCACCCTATCTTTCGGCCCTCGAGTGTGATTCGGCTTTATGGTCAGTTGCGATATCCCTTAACTGAATGTCCGCCCGGGTACAGCGAGTTCGATCACGCCTGCTTCCAGGAGCCTCTGACGCCGCAGATGCTGACGGCCGCATCCGGTTTCCTGCAAACTCACAGCGAAGTCAACAACTCCATCTTCGTCTTCCCCTATCAAACTATGTTTGGATTGTCGTCACGCCGCAATGTTGCCGGTGGTTTGATGCAAGCCTATACAGCCAGCGGCGACTATCTCTCGCATCTCGAGATTGCCGGTCTGGAGCGGACACCGCTGTCGGCAGCGCTCTATCTGCCTGATGCCGACTTCACGCACTGGTCGCAAGCCGACGTCGCGCGCTGGTCGCGCAATTTCTTGAGCATACCGGTGGACGGCGTTCCCAACTTCACCCGGGCTCCAGAAGTCTGGTTTTGGACGCTTCGCCACTTCCGCATGGCGCAGGCTTTGACTCCGGGCGTGGTCGGACTCGAACGCGATGATTCGCGGGCCACGCGCCTCACTATGCAGGCCCAATCGCTAGGGCTCGCCGCCAAAACATACCCCATCAGCACGCGAAGTTCGACCACCGATCTGGGATCGCCCATCTGGCCGACCGGCTTCGACTTTGTGCGTCTGCGTTTGACGGTTCATTATCCTGTTTGGTGGAAGCTACGCAAACCGGAGCGTTTGCAATTAGAGATCCACCGCGCCGACGGAACGCGCGATTTTCAGTGGATGATGGTGCAGCCAAACGTTTCGACTGACGTATGGGTTTATCCCTGGGATGCGCCCGACCTGGCAAACTATTTCAGCGCTGACCAGAGCCAGTGGCGGCTGAATTCACGATCCGCTATTATCGGTTTGCGACTATGGGCCACGCCGCTGGATTGGATCTCACAACAGCCGGAAGCCATCACCATCGACGCCGTCGACGCAGTACAAATCTCGCTGTCACCGCAATAGGAGTGCGGTTCTGCTTCAGCCCGCCCGCACATTATTGCAGGAAGACAGATGCAGTCTGGATTGTCGTAAAGTGGCCCGAACCACAGCGCCGCGTTATGTTCATGTAGATTAGAAACAAGTCATCCTCATGCTGATCATTCCTACCTACAACGAACGCGATAACATCGAGACCCTGGTCAGCCGGATCCGCAGTGCAACCGGCAGCGAACCAATTCTCTTCGTGGACGACAATTCTCCTGACGGCACGGCCGACGAGATCCGCCGCATTCAGGCTACAGACTCCACGATCCATCTGCTGCAACGGCCGGGCAAGGGAGGATTTGGTTCCGCTTGCCGCGACGGCATCAAGAAAGTTTTGCGCGAGAATCTTGACGACCACATGATCCAGATGGATGCGGATCTGTCGCATCCCCCGGAGTCTCTCCCGATCATGATCAAGTTGCTGAAGACGAATCCGGTGGTGATCGGATCGCGTTATGTGGCAGGGGGCGGTGCTAACGGCTGGAATTTTCAGCGGCGTGCTCTAAGTTTCGGGGCCAACCTCTATGCACGCACTTTTACCGGCATACCGGCGCATGATCTGACCGCTGGATTTGTCGGCTACCAGGCTGATGCGATGCGTAAGGTCAATCTGGAAGGAATCAAGTCGGAAGGCTACGCGTTTCAGATGGAGATGAAATTCAACTTGCACCGGGCCGGCGTGCCGTTCTGCGAGTTTCCCATCATCTTTTTCGAGCGCCGTTCCGGCAAGTCGAAATTCACGCCCCAGATTCTGGTCGAAGGAATGCGTTTCCCACTCCAGGCTATGGGGAAAAGAATCAGCGGCCGTCGCTGAGTTTCACGTCGCTACCCATCGAGAATCGTACCGCGTCTGCAGACTCCAGCGTAATTGCCTGCGGCGTCTGCGAAACCCAATCCAACGGTGTCAGCAGCAAGCGGATTTCCGTGATCGCAGGACGGTGCGCCGGACGCCAGCGGGCTTCGTCAGCATCGAAATAGTTCCCCAGCTCAGCCTCGCTCCAGGGATAAAACCACACGTCGGTAGAGACATCCGGCGCCATCACGAACGACTTCAATTCGCGACTGCCGTCTACCCGGCTTATCTCCAGCTGCATTCGCTCCGGCTTTCGCAGCTTCCACAACGCGCTATAGCTCACCTTCAGCCGCAGCCGAATGAAATCGACCGGAGTCAGCGGCCATGCCGGCGCGCCCAAGTCAATCGCCGTTTTCCGTTCTGTGATGGGGTAAGTCTTCGCGTCAAGTCCTAAAGGCTGGACATCCATCGTAATGCTGCTTTTGCGCGAATCGTCTCGCTGCAAACCAAAAACGCCCGGCAGCAATTCCTGTGCGGTGCGGTAGTGATGAAACATCCAAAACCATATTTCCGGATTGCGCGTGAGGTTCGGTACCTCGTCGATGGCCAGGCTCAGATTCGGGTTCGACCCATCACCGGGCTTGGCATCGGGAAAATACAGGCCGACCGGCGCAGGCTCGCGCTCCAGTCCGTCGATATTGAGCTGCTTGAGATAAGCGTCATGCGCCAGAAACGCTTGCTCCACTCCCTGCGCCACGTTGCGCCGCGAAGTCAGGCCATACAAGTATTGATAGGGAAACACCACGATCCAGTCATTGGCGCCGCTGTGATCTTGCAGGTAGTTCGAGACAATCCGCGCCGTCGCCGCAGCATGGATGGGATAGCATGTGCGGTCGATCTCGCTATAACCGGCGGGGCAATCGATGACCGGATGCACGGCTTGCCGGTAACGATACCGAATCACCGACGGCCCGATGATAGGTGTGGCCAGCATCATCGTGGCCCCGGTTGCAACCAGCGCGGCACCTACCGACGTTATGTGTCCGCGGAACGAGAACAGAACCACGCCGGTAAGGAATAACAGCGGAAAGATTGCGTAGCCGATATGATTGCTGTCGGATCGCACCAGACCGCTTTGCAGCGCTACACACCCGAATCCCAGCGCGCTCAGCAGAAATCCCAGACGAGCCGCGATAACGACTTTGCCGTCGCCCTTGGTAAACCAGCGCACAAAGAAAACGGCGATAGCCACCGCCAGGGGCGCAAGCAGATAAATCCGATCGCCGGGAGACATTGCCGCCGCCGCATTCCAGCGATATCCCCGGATAAACGCCAGCATCGCTTTCCAGAAACGAAAGTCGAAGGCGCTCGCCAGAAAGCAGTTAATAATGACAGCAAAGGCAACAAGTGCCGCAGCGAATGATAGAAGACCTACCAGGTAACGTCGCCACAACTGCGTCTCTCGCCAATTCTCAACGGCGACGCCGCCCAAGGAGAACAGCAAGGTCACGATTCCGTAAATGCCGGTGTCCGCGTTATTCAGAAACGCTAAGGAGCATAGGAAAGCCGCTCCGATTCCCAATACCCACGGTCGCAACCGTCCCTGCCGTACGGCATACCAACCCCTGAGGTTCACGGCGAACAGAAAAATGGCGAACGGCGACCGCACATCGAAAGGCGACCAGTAGACGGAAAGCAGCAGCAACAACAGAAAGCGCTTCCACGGTCGCTGTTCAGGGAGCAGCAAGCGAAGCGCCAGATAACTCAGCAGGAATCCGAACCACAGCGGCAGGGTATTGTAGGTGTCGTAGAAAACGCCCATCGAGCCGCCCATCCATCGCCCGGGCGCGCTCGACAGCCATTGAAACAGGGGGCCGTAGTCAAAGGCTACATCCCGCCCATACCACAAACCGCGGCTGGCCTTGAAGTCGGTTTCCAAGGTCCAGGAATCGTCGAACAGGCCCGGCCGCCACACGATGTGCAGCGTTTTCGACGACAGCATGGTCGGCGGAACTGTGGCCACGACTAGCAGCAGCACGGCCAGAAAATCCCAATACTTTCCCAGCCACTGCCTCCACCGATTGGGCGGAGACGACGGCGTCGCCGAGGTCTGCTCTTCGTCGATTACATCCGCATTCTGCATGGCCAAGCGTCATTGTATCGCACGGAATATGCGGTTCGGATTAACAACAAAGTCTCCTCACGTTGTAACCATGCAGCTTTTTCGGTCGTTTCAGCGAGCCTCGACGTGGGCCTTTTTGTGGACGGAAGTCCACTCTGCGCAGGAATTGCTTTTCCAACAGGGACCCGACGAACCACCCGAATGAGTTCACGGAACGGCTCCGACGCGTTCCAGCATCACAGTGGTTCCATCCTGATAGCTGGTCTTCCAGCCTGGATTGTTCATCAGCAAATAAGCCACCGAATTGTCCTGGGGAAACAGAACGTAGCGTATGTGGTATTTGTTAAGAATTTCCAGGGTATTACTGATTCCGATGGCGTCAAGATAGTCGGCGAAAACACCGTTGTACTCATAAATATCGATGCGGGAATCGATGAACACCGGAATATTCCGCGCATTCCAGATTAAATAGCCGCCCCACAGACAGTCATTGAAGACGCCACCCTCCGGCCGAAATTGCCGCAAATAGGGAAGTGCTTTCACCGGATAATTCCTTACCGTGTCGCGAAGCAGGTAATCGCTCGACGGGAATCTCCAGATGCATCCGGCCAGAACGACCAGAATCAGCACTGCATTCAGCCACGGTCTGTCGACTTCCCGGCGATAGCGGGGAAAGAAATCCAGCTCCGCCGCCAGCATCGGAGCCAGTAATATTCCGGCCAGAAATAGAAACCGGCTGTAAGTCAGGGCCGCGTAGTAGCCAATAATCAAGAACGCAACCTCGTCCAAGTGCCAGCTCCGCTTGCGCACCAGCGCCAGAATCAAGGTGACTGCCAGCATTCCGAACAGAATCTTCCCGCGTACTCCATGGAAGTCGAGACTCATCCACTCATCTACGTGGTTCACATTCAGGCGCTGCCGAAAGGCGAAGTTGAAGGGATAGAAAACCAGGTGATAGGTGTAAGGATTCAGAAACAGGCCAGCCGTGCTCAGTCCGCCCACTAACGCCAGCTTCCGCCCTTGGTCTCGCGTCCAGGGCGTAGCTTCAATCCTTCCCCAAGTTCCTTCCAGAAATCCTGTGGCAAAGAAGACCCAGAACAGCACCATGCCAATCAGCCACGAACCATGCAGATTAGCCCAGAGCACAAACAGTGCCGGCAGCAGCCAACTCAAGTCCTTGCCTCGCCTGAATTGCGTGAGGAGAAACAACTCAGCTACCAGGCATAGCCACCCGGTCAGCAGCGTTCGCGGCCCGAACGATACAGTGGCCAGCCATACTGCCAGCCACGACGCCGTGAATGCAGCTTTTACATTTCCTGATTTCAGGTAAGCCAGTCCGAATACCCCAAAAAGAATGAGCTCTACCTCGGCCAGCATCACTAGATATATTCCGCGGATGCCGAACCACCGCCAACCGTAGTAATAAGGCAGTTCGCTGAGCCATGCCTCATTGATCCATCGCGAGCCCGTCGCGGTGAAGGAGTAGACATCACGATGCACGACCGAGTGGCTCTGTACAAAAACTTCTGCGTTGCGCAGATGCCACCAGATATCGGGATCGGCGATGCTGCCGCTGTCGAAGACAAAAATCGATCCACCCAGAACGATGGCAAGTAAAACCGGAAAGGAAAATACCTTCTGCCATAGGCCGATTCTCGCCTTCGGCTCGGCCCAGGAAGCCGGAGCTATAACCGGGGATAGAGAGCTGGTAGAGGCGGTTAGCTGGGCAGACATATATCAGGGCTATCGGCGTGAAACGAAGTTAACGATAGCGCAGCTGAATATGGCGAGGCTGTCCTGGTATGGCTAGCAGGCTGCTAAGAAAGTAGAAGTGCGGGTAGTGCGGACCTTTAGGTCCCGTTAAAGTCGGTGCTTTCATTCTTCCGAGTCGGCTTCAGCTGGCGACTCCTCAGCATTTCGCACTGGTTCAGCAGCCTGTTAGACCATTTTGGCCCGCACTCATAGTGGGAAAGCAAATGCTTGCCGATAGGAGAATAGGTGGGTTGCTGCAGCCGGGTCGACCTACCATCATAAAGAGAGCAGATGAACTATGCGTCATTCGTCTTTCTTCGAGCCGGCGACTGGCAGTGGCGGATCGAGCCTGATTGAGACCGCCTTGGTTATGCCGGTCCTGGTACTTATGCTTTGCTTTGCGATTGATATTGGCTACTTCTTTATTGTCGCTGCCAACCTGGTCTCGTCGGCTCGCAATGCGGTGTTGTACTCGGGACAAGGGTTCGTTTCGCCTACCCAGCAACTGCCTTCGCCCGGAACCTCCGGCTCGCTAGCTGACACTGCGGGAGTAGCTGGACTGGCGGGCGGCGATCTCTCCGGCCTGGCCAGCATGAGCACCAAAACTTCGGTCGAAGTTTGCTCGAAACAAGTCGGAATTACCCAGACTTCCAACGGCTATGTCACCAACTGCAGTACTTTCCCATCCGGCGCTCTTACGTTCACCCCCGATCAGGATCCGGAATCGGCCAATGGGATGCTGACCCAGAGGGTGGATGTGGTTTACACCGTGTCTCCGCCTATTCCGGTTGACTTCTTCACTTTCACCATGCCCCCCTTGACCGTGCATTGGCAGGCAGAGATGAGGGCAACCGACTAATGAACTTCGCGTCTCATTGTCGACAATACGTTCGGCGCGCAAGCAGCTTTGTCCGCGCCGACTCCGGCTCGATGCTGATTGAGTTTGCGCTTTCGGTGTGGACCCTGCTTTTGATGGCCTTCCTGATTTTCGAGTTCTGCATGGCGATCTATACCTATAGCGTGCTGGGTAATGCCGCGCGCGAAGGAGTTCGTTATGCCATCGTTCACGGGACTGACAACGCTTCGTGCAGCGGACCCAGCAGCGGCTGCGCCGATACCATCGGCGCCAACATTACCGCCGTGGTCAACGGATATGCCGCGGTTTCATTTCACGACACCAGCGGCATGACCATTACTCCGTCGTGGCCGGATGGGACTTCCACACCATCCAGCCGCGTACTGGTAACCATCTCTTATCCGTACGTCGCTTACCTGACTCTGCCAGGCTTCGCTTCGCCGCAAATGCAGATTACCGCCGAAGGACGGATTGTCTTCTAGGTGTATTGCATGAACTCGAGTGCGATGGATCGAGTCGAACGCTGCGGTCGGCAGCGGGAAGCCGGACAAGCCAGCATTCTGGTTGTTCTCATGCTCAGCTTATTCCTGTTAGCGGCCTTGGCCTTTGCGGTCGACTACACCAACATCTGGTTCGAGCGCCAGCAGATGCAAACCGCGGCCGACGCCGCCTGTGGCGCCGGGGCCATGGACATCTATCAACTGGCCGGCGGCGCGACATTGCCTCACGCCGGCTTCACGCCAGGCACTGCGGGTAATTGCAACGCCTACGGCTCGGCCGGTCCGACCATGTGCTGGTACGCCAGTAAGAATGGGTTTAATGGATACACCGGCGGCGCGGCTACCGTGACCTGGACTTTCCCCGCCTCCGTTTCCGGCGTGACCACTCCACCTTCGTCGGTCACGCAATATCCTTTTATGCAAGTCTCGGTATCGCTGCCGGTACAGACCTACTTCAGTCCTCTGCTGACCGGCAACCAGACGCAGCAGGTATCAGCGATCAGCACATGCGGAGTTACGCAGATCATGCAGGGTGCTCCTATCATGGTGTTGAATCCCAGCGTGTCTGGCGCTCTGTCGTACTCCGGCGGAGCGTCGCTAACCATCATCGGTGGCCCCCCGCGCAGCGTTGTGGTTAATTCCAGCAGCTCGACCGCTGTGCAGTGCGGCTCCAGCGGCGTGATTGACACTCACCGCGGCGGCCCTAACTTTACCGGCTCCGACGTTGGCACTTACGGAGGGCCGAACACCGCTCCCGGCGCCTCTACTGGTTGCTACGGAACCAATGGCAATACCGGACTACCGGCAGGCTTCGACGGAGGAACCACCGGTCATTGGGATTGGCCCGCCAGTCCCGTTGCCGACCCCTATTCCGGCGTGCCGGCCGCAGCGGGCATGAAGACCGTAACGCCCCTCACCAAGTCGTCCAACGGATACTTCGTTCCGGTGGCGGCCGAGATCGATGGTTGTCCCGATCAAAGTCCCACCAACTACTTCGGCTGGGGGCCCCCCAATTACCCGCTGCGAGGCTGCAAGGAATATGCCCCCGGCTACTATCCCAGCGGCATCTCGGAAAACGGCAACGACGTTATTACTTTTCTGCCGGGTGTGTACTACATGGACGGCGATCTGGCTATCGGTGGAAGTGACAGCATCCGTATGGCGAAGCCTTGCGCCAATTCCACGGGCGTCATCAGCGGTACCACCTATTGCAGTTACTTGACTAAGGCTGCCGGGCCGAATGGCGCCGGCGGCGGCGGGGCTTGGACCTGGCATCAGACCGATGGGGTTATGTTCTACTTTCACGGCAGCGCCAAACCCCTCATCAGCGGAGCTTCGGGTGCGCCGGCTTATCCTCGCGTCGACAAGGTCCCGGCCACTGATCTGACTTGCGATGGCAGTGCTCCGCCTGCCTATCTGGGTTTAGCCGGTTCGCTGGATACCAACGTGATGCTGGCGCAATGCACCTCGAATGGTAGCTACTGGGACAATGCTGGTGACACTACCGACTCGCTAGGCGCCATCCGCGGGCTGCTGATGTTTATGGACCACGCCGATACTGCCTCGCCGCAACTGCAGGGATCGGGCACACTGGCTTACACGGGTACTCTCTATTTCCACTCCAGCAGCTACGCAACCATCTTCAAAATTCCGGGTGGCACTACGAATGGAACCCTGATTTGGGGCAACGTAGTCACGGACCAAATGCAGCTGACCGGCAGCGGAGCGCTTACCATGGCGCTCAATCCCGCTGCTACCACCCCCGTGCTGAAGGTCTCGCTGCTGAAGTAGAGCAGGGAGATCACCAGATGTCAGCTTGTGGACTTCGGATCTGCCGACCAACGGTGACGGTTCAGGCTGTCGCTGGCGATGGCTGCCAAGGTTAATCAATAGAGCAGGAATACATAGTCAGCTCTCAAAGTGTTAAGCAGCTCTAACCTAGGTTATTTCTCCCTGCTTCGCCTGGTCTGGAAAAGTCCTGTAATTGGGTTACGACCGCCGATTATTCAATTCGCCATTCGTAGGTTTTCTAACTTCTATTTCACCTCGCGCCCTCTATTGCAGGTTCCCGGTATTGCCGATAGGAGTAAACGAGGGTACTTAACAGCTGCACAAGCTACAGGCAGACACATCTGTCGGGCTGGCTTCGCAGGGAGGAAGGTGAACATGAAACTAGAAATACTTAAGCGACTGTTAGAGGAAGAATCCGGTCAGGACTTGATCGAATACGCCCTGGTAGCGGCCGTTATTGCTTTGGCAGCAGTAGCGGCGATGAGCACGTTGGCCAACAACATCGTCAATGCGTTCAGCGCCGTCGGCACCAAGCTCAGCAGTGCTGTCGCCTGACCGTCGGCTTAATCACGTGGACCGGCGCCAGCTTGGTCGCCGGTCTACGGACAAATTCGTTCGCAAGCAGGAAAGCCAGGCTTGCGTCAGTGTGCAACGTTGTTGAGATGAGGACATGAACTTCCGTCGACTCGCTACCGCTCTTATCGCCGCGCTGCTGCTGTCGGGCGCGGTCACGTTCTTGCTCAGCCGCAAACTCGGCGGTCGCAACGCCGCCCATTCCAACCTCCAGCATTTGGTTGCCCCATCGCGTTCATTGCAGGCGGGAGAAGTACTGAAGGCTGAGGACCTGGCGCTGGTCGAGTGGCCGGCTTCGGTGCCGCTGTCCGGCCCTTTCACCAGAATCGGCGACCTGGCAGGCCGGGCCGTGGTCTATCCCGTGGCCGTGTCCCAGCCCATCCTGGAGTCCTATCTGGCCGCTCCGGGATCAGGCATTGGACTGACGGTCAAGATTCCCGAAGGCATGCGGGCCACTTCGGTCAAGTCGGATGAGGTGGTGGGTGTAGCCGGGTTTCTGTTTCCCGGGTCGCACGTGGATGTGCTGGTCACCTTCCGCTCCGATCGCTTTCCCACACCTGCGACCCAGATCGTGCTGCAGAACGTCGAGGTGCTGACCACCGGCCAGAAGGCGGACGCCGATCCTCAGGGTAAGCCGGAGAATGTCAGCGTGGTGACTCTGCTGCTGACTCCCGAGGACGCGCAGAAGCTGGTCCTGGCCAGCACGCAGGGGACGATCCAGTTTGTCCTGCGCAACGGCGCTGACCACACGCAGATCAAAGCCATGCCTGTACAAATTGCGCAGCTGTCGGGCGCCGAACCGGTATCCGCCGCCGCCGTAACGCCACGCGCTCATCTGCCGATAAGACCACCGGACGTGGTCGAAACCATACTTGGCGACCAGCGGACGACCAAGAGCTTCTGAGTGACAGCATGAACACACCCCTTATCCGCGCCACAACAACATGGCTTCTGGGGATCTTGCTTTCGTCGGCAGCGCTGGCGGGACAAACTCCGCCGGCCGGCTCGTCGTCGCCGGCATCGCCAGTGGCGGCAGCACAAAACACCGCGCTTTCCAGCCCGGCTTCCACGTCCGCACCGTTGTCTGCTGCGCCAGACACGCCCCCGCCGCTGCAAAAGCATGTCGCGCCATTCGCTTTGACCGCTCTAACTCCGACGCCGGCTTCCGCCAGCTCGCAAGAACAGCCGGCGGTTGATTCGCAAACCCTGCATCTGGTCGTGGGCCGCTCGCTGTTTCTCGATTTAGCCGAAAAGTTGCGGCGAGTCTATGTAAGCAATCCGCAGGTGCTGGATGCGCTCGCAGCCAATCCTTTGGAAGTCGTAATTACCGCCAAAGCGGCCGGCAGCAGCAGTCTGGTGCTGTGGAGCAACGCTGGCCCGCCCAAGCTCTATACCGTGCTGGCCGATGTGGATGTTGCCGGGCTGCGTGATTCGTTGGCCCAGGCCTTGCCCGGCGATCGGGTGGAAGTGGAGGCGCAACAGGGCCGCATCCATCTCAGCGGCATGGTCGACAGCGATGCCTCTGCCGACGAAGCTTCCCGGCTGGCTGGCGTTTATTCCAAGGATGTCATTAACGCTCTGGTAGTCGATCCTCGTCATCTGCCGCAGGTGCAGTTGGAAGTGCGTGTGGTCGAGATCGATCGCTCCAAGTTGACCGCCTTTGGCATCAACCTGTTCAGTCTGGGCAAGAACAGCGGCTCCTCCAGCACCGAGCAGTTCAGCCCGCCCGGCTTCCAGACGCAAAATGGCACCAACACCGCCGTCATCAGCGATTTTCTGAATCTGTTTTATTTCAATCTGCCGCACGGATTGGGAACCACGATCAAGGATCTGCAGACCAAGGGCATTCTGGAGATCCTGGCCGAGCCCACCCTGATCACCCTGCATGGCAAGACAGCCCGCTTCCTGGCCGGCGGACGAGTTTCCTTATCCCATCGTGCAGCCCGGAGGAGCGGGCAGTGTGCCGACCGTCACCGTTCAGTTCCGTCCTTATGGCGTCAAGCTGGAGTTCACGCCGTGGGTAAATTCCGATGGCACCATCCGTCTGCAAGTTTCGCCCGAGGTGAGCGCGCTGGATTACACCAACGAGGTGGTGATCGCCGGCTATGCGCTGCCGGCGCTGTCGACCCGCAAGGCGGAAACCGAAGTCGAGCTCAAGGACGGCCAGAGCCTGGGCATCTCCGGCATTTTGGACCATCGCACCACCGACAGTCTGAGCAAGATGCCAGGCATCGGCGATATCCCGGTGCTGGGACAACTGTTCCGCTCCAAGAACCTGAATCGCTCCACCATGGAACTGGTGGTGATCGTTACTCCCAAAGTCATCGACACTTTGGCCAGGCCGGATTTGCCGGCTCCCTCGACGCCGGCGATGGCCGTGCCGTTCTTACAGCCGCAAACGTTTGATCACAATCTGCCGAAGAACTAAGAAGCGATGGCTGCTTATGAAGACCAAGTTGCGGAGCGCAAAGTGAACACCGACGAACTCAAAGAGAGTACGGCTGGGTTGTGCGTCGCCACCCTGTGCGTCGATCCGGAAACCGCGGAAGCGGTCAAGCAAGCCGTAGTGCGAAAAAATGGGACCTTCGCCGGCGAGTTGCAGGACTATGTGCGCTATCAGAGCGATCCTCAGCTCTTGCAGAAACTGCAGCGGGCGGAGGTCTCGGTTTGCGTCATCGACTTCGACAGCGATCGCTCCCTGGCCGTGAAGGCAGCGGACGCCATGCAACAGACACTGCATGGCCGCACGCACGCTCATTGCGGTTTCGGCCGAGACCAACCCTAACCTCATTCTGGAAGCCATGCGGGCCGGATGCGGCGAGTATCTTACCAAGCCACTTGATCCCGACCAGCTGTCCGATTCGCTGGACCGGCTGCGGGCCCGGGCCAGTGCCCGCAGGAAGCCTCCAGCCAAACCCCTGGGCCGGATTCTTGCCTTGCTGGGAGCTCGCGGCGGAGCCGGAGCTACCACACTGGCGGTCCATTTGGGGTGTTTTCTGGTGCGCCAGTATGGGAAGAAGACCCTGATCCTCGACGAACATCGGCGTCTGGGTCATGTCTCGCTGTATCTGGGAGAAGACAAAGCCAGCTACCATTTCTATGAACTGGTACGCAACATTGCCCGGCTGGATGAAGCTCTGCTCCAGGGATTCGTCATTCATCACAGCAGCTGTCTAGACATTCTGCCCTCGCCGGATGTGTTCGACGATTCGGCCAATGTTTCCCTTGACGACATTCACCGCGCCATCCGCTTTCTGGGAGCGAACTACGAGTTCGTCATCATCGATTGCCCGCACGGGATTCACAACCTCAGCCTGACCACCATCGATTGCTGCAACGAGCTCTACCTGATTGCCACCCCCGATGTTCCCGCCCTGCGCGATCTGTCGCGCTACATCGATCGCCTGCTGCAGAGCAATGTTCCGCCCAGCAAGATCAAGGTTGTCATCAACCGCTTTTCCTCGGAAGGCGCGCTCACTCTGGAGCAGATTGAGAAGGCCATTCGTCAGCCCATCGCCATCACCATCCCTAACAGCTCCAACGACCTGATTCGCGCCATGAACACCGGCAACCCGATTTTGCCCGAACGCAAGTCGGAGTTCGCCATCCAGATGAGCAAATGGGCGGCCACTCTGGTTCCCGACGAGAGGACGGAACCGGTTGAGCCTAAGCGCAGGTTCTTTTGGAGTTGATCGAGCCCGGGCAGGATCGCGGCTGGAAAGGAGAATTCATGGCACAAGCTGGAACAATCGCTTTACCCGGCAATGGCAGGCCGCCCGAGATTCCACTTCCTGGCAATCCCTTGCTGGGACGAGCGCAGCAGGAGGTGAAATCGGCGGTCCATCGTGAACTCATCAGCAAAGTCGATCTGGAAAAACTGCTGCTCATGCAGGACACGCCTGGGCGCGCAGGCAATTGCTGGGGATCATTCTGCAGCTGGTCGCCGAACAGGGCGTCCCCTTCAGCATCAGCGAACGCGACCGGCTGGCCAATGAGGTGCTGGACGAGGTCTTTGGCCTGGGACCGCTGGAACCGCTGCTGCAAGACCCGACGGTCAGCGACATTCTGGTCAATACCGCCGAGGCGGTTTATGTCGAGCGCGGCGGGGTGCTGGAGATGACCAATGTGGTTTTCAAGGACAATCAGCATCTGATGCACATCATTGAGAAGATCGTGTGCAAAGTGGGGCGGCGGGTCGACGAGTCCTCGCCCATGGTGGATGCTCGACTGGCTGACGGCTCGCGGGTCAATGCCATCATTCCACCGCTGGCCATCGACGGCCCCATTCTTTCCATTCGCCGCTTCGGAGCCGATCCGCTGACCGCCGACGACCTGCTGGGCTATCGCGAGTTCACGCCGGTCATGCTGGAGGTGCTGCAGAAGGCGGTCAAGGCGCGGCTGAATATCGTGGTTTCGGGCGGCACCGGCGCCGGCAAAACCACGCTGCTCAATGTGCTTTCCGGCTTCATCTCCAGCCGCGAGCGCATCGTCACCATCGAAGACTCGGCCGAACTCAAGTTGAAGCAGCGGCACGTGGTCCGGCTGGAGTGCCGGCCTCCCAACGTCGAAGGCAAAGGCGGGGTGCGCCAGCGGGAGCTGTTGATCAACGCCCTGCGCATGCGTCCGGACCGCATCATCATAGGCGAGGTGCGCGGCGAGGAAGCGCTCGACATGCTGCAGGCCATGAACACCGGGCACGACGGCTCCATCACCACGGTGCACGCCAACACCCCGCGCGACGCCATCGCGCGCATCGAGACCATGGCGCTGATGGCCAATCTTCAATCTGCCGGAGATGGCCCTGCGGCAGCAGATTGCCGCCGCCATTCAGATCATCGTGCAGGTCTCGCGCATGAGCGATGGCTCGCGCCGGGTGACCCACATTTCGGAGATCACCGGTACCAGCGATCAGGTCATCAGCATGCAAGACATCTTTCAATTTCAGAAGCGGGGACTGGGACCGAACGGCAAAGTGCTGGGCCGCTTCTATGCCACCGGCATCGTGCCGAAGTTCGCCGAGAAGCTGACGGCGGCCGGCATTCCTCTGGCTCCCAACCTGCTCGATTTCTCCGAGGAGGTATAGCGCCGGATGAAAGCGTTGACTCCACCGCCGCGTTTGGAGAAAAGCTTACAGCCTCTGCCGAAGATCGCCTCGTGCAGCAAAAGGAGCCGGCCGTGTTTCTGATGGCTATGATCTTCGTACTGCTCCTGGTAGTGATCTTCACCGTCATCCTGCTGATGACCCGGCAGACGTCGGCGGAACGCACCATCGAGGGCCGCATCGCCAAGCTGCAAAACTCGCAGAAGGAAATTGCCGTTCCCGGCCCGGAAATCGAGGCCATCGTCAAACACAACCGTCTCAGCGAAGTGCCTTGGCTCGACGGTCTGCTGCAGCGTTGGACCTGGGCACACCGTCTGCGTCTGCTGATCGAGCAGGCCGAAAGTTCCTGGAGCGTAGGCGGCACGCTGAGCAGCATGGCCGGACTGGCGATCGCCGGCTATGGCATTGGCTTCTACGAGATGCCCGGCGCCTGGCTGCCCATCCCCGTAGCTGCGGCCTTTGCCGTCATGCCTTACCTTCTGCTGCTATACCGGCGGGCCCAGCGGCTGAAGGATTTCAACCGTCATCTGCCCGAAGCCATCGACCTGATGAGCCGCGCTCTGCGGGCAGGTCATTCGCTTACGGCGGCCATTGAGATTGTTGGCGAAGAGTGTCCCGAGCCGGTGCGTACCGAATTCCGCGAAGTCTATCGCCAGCAGAACTTCGGACTGCCGGCGCGCGAGGCCCTGGTACAACTGGCCCGCCGCATTCCCCTGGCCGAGCTCAACTTCGTGGTCACCGCCATGCTGCTGCAAAAAGAGACCGGCGGCAACCTGGTCGAAGTTCTGGAACGCACCACCGCCGTAATTCGCGAGCGCTTGCGCATCGAAGGCGAGATCCGGATTTATACCGCGCAGGGCCGCCTGACGGGATGGATTCTTTCCTTCCTGCCGGTAGCCATGTTCTTTCTTCTCGGCTTGGCCAATCGCGGCTACACCCGGGTGCTGATCGAGGACCCCACCGGCAGGAGGCTGGTCTACACCGGGTTGGGCCTGATGCTGCTGGGTGCGGTCATCATCCGCAAGATCGTGAACGTGAAGGTATGAATGCGATGAGCCCCGCACTGTTGTTCAGTCTGATGGCAACTCTGTTTTGCGCCCTGGCCCTGGTGCCGGTGTTTTTGATGATGCGCTCGTCGAACGAGAGCAAGCGCCTGATGGAAGTGACGCAGGCGCCGTTGCGTCTGCAGGACAGCGCGTTGGCTGCGCGCCATTGGGGAACGCGAATCCTGCTGGGCGTGGCGCACTTCGTGCGCACCCGCCTGGGACTGGCGCAAGACGAAAAGCTGCGCCAGAAGCTGCTGGCCGCCGGACTGCGCCAGCCCGCCGACGTCGACACCTACTTCGGCATACGGTTTCTCGGTCCGGTGACCGCGATACTGGCCGGCACTTTCATTCGCAGCAACACCATTGTCTGGATCGTGGCGCTGATGGCGCTGGCCTATCTGGCGCCCGATGCCTGGGTGGACTACCGCTCTCGCGTCCGGCGCGAGCACATCCGGCTGGGCTTGCCCGATGCGCTGGATCTGATGGTGGTCTGTGTCGATGCGGGCCTGGGAATCGATCAGGCTCTGCTGCGTGCCGGTCAGGAACTGGCTCGCAGTCAACCTGAGATCTCGGAAGAGTTTATTCAGATCAACTTCGAGCAGCGGGCCGGCAAGCCCCGCATCGAGGCCTGGCAAAGCATGGCCGAACGCACCCGGCTGGAAACGGTCACCAGCTTTGTCCACATGCTGGCGCAGACCGACCGTTTTGGCACGCCCATTGTGCGGGCGTTGCGGGTGTTTGCCGATGGCGTGCGCCAAAAGCGCCGCCAGCAAGCCGAAGAGATGGCGGCCAAAACTACGGTGAAACTGATTTTTCCTCTGGTCTTGTTCATCTTTCCCAGCATCTTCATCGTGCTGCTGGGGCCGGCAATCATTTTGATCAGCAAAAATCTGACAGGAATTTTTCAGTAGCGGCAAGGTTTTCAAATCTGTTAAGGAGGCAGAAGCGATGGATACAGTGACCGTGATTCGCGTGGTCGCCGCGGCATTGGCCGTGGTGCTTATGAGCGTGATCGTGTTGAGACGCAAGAAGCATGCGTAGCTGCAGCCGGCCGCAAGCTGTGCTGCAGGTCGCGCATCGGGGTTTCGACATGACCCCGAGAAAACCGCTCTCGGATGTGGGCTGGGGAGGAAGGTATTGTCGCAGGCCATGAGCAGGCCTGGACAAACGTTAACGGGATCCCGGCGACAGACTCTTACACAGTCTGTCCGCCGGGATCCATTCCTGTGCCCTACGATTTTTACGGTGCGCTGCCGGCCGCCTGCAACGAAGACAGCAAAGCAGCGCCGGCGCTGTAGGCAAACTCTTAGTCCGAACGGAAGTAACTGAAGTTGCTTCGAGCGGTCTTACCTTCGAACACTTTCATATTGGTTAGCAACCATCCACAGCAGGAGCGCGAACAGCGAAGCTGCCGCAAACATCTGCACCGCCGTCGCTTTCATCGATGTGGGCGCCACCGGAATGACATAGAACGCTGTTACGATCGCTGCGAATCCGGTGTGCAGCATCGTCCACTTGCTTTGCAAGTAGTAATCCGCCAACAGAATACAGGGAAGTACCAACAGGGCAAAATCGTGCAGGTAGGCGTGATAGCTGACGAGCACCGTTATCGTCAGGACCAGGGAAAAGCTGACTGGCGAGAACTCCCGGCTTCGCCTCAGACAAAACAACATAGCCAGCAGCAATCCTGCGGTCGCAACCAAAATAATTCGGGTCTGCACGACGCTGGAAATTTGCGCAGGCAGGGAAACGGTCAGAAATCCTCTCAGGTTCGGCATGTTCCCGGGATGTTCGCCGCCGATACTTCCGCTCAACCGGCTGAACTCCATCACCGCGCGCGGATAAGTAAGGGTTGCGCGCCAGCCGACAATCCCAACTGAAATTCCAAATAACAGCAGACAGCCCACGCCGAACGCGGTGAGTGTTTTCCACTTGCGCATCACGGCCAGCGTCAGCAGGACGGGAATTACCAACTGGGGCTTGAACGTGGCCATCGCCAGCCACGCACCTGCTCGCAACTCATTTCGTTCAGCTAAATTCGCGAGGGTCAGAGCAAAAATCACCAACAACAAAATCGCCGGCTGACCTTGCATCAAGGCCAAGAGTACGGGAACGAAAAACGCGGGTGCGACCAGCGCAAGGATCAACGTTCGTTGGTTCCATCTCAACCTGTTTCGCACGAGGAAAGGAAAGGTCAGCAGCATGCCAACATTCATTCCGTACCAAAGCAGTTCGGCTTGGGGATATGGCAGTAGAGATAGCGGCGCAAAAACCACAAGCACGAATGGAGCGAAGACAAAGGGCAGAGAAAAGGAATGGCCGCCGGAATCGACAAACGAGGTCTTCAGCCGTGCGTCGTAACGCCGTTCCGCATTAAGCTCGTAGACGCGAGCCCCGTCTCCCGCCAGGACCATTCGACCGGCGCGATAAAAGCAGGAGAAATCGGCCTGGACTTCGGAAAACACCCTGGGCTTGAGGCCACACCAGCACAGGCCATAGCACGTCAAGGCGACCATGATCGCCAACAACACGGGAAGGGAACGCAAATTACCGCTTTCTTTCATGGCAACGAACGGTTCGCTGCCTTGCGAAACCACCAGGAGGATGGGCAGGCATATATGGCGAGGATGATAAAAACCGGGAACGGATAGAGCCAGGCTGTCAACAATGGTAGCTGCCACAATGTCAGACCAGCGCCGGGGAACAGCAGGTTGGCCAGTGACAGTCCAACCGAGGCGGCCCATCCCCCTCCCAGCACGATCCAGCTACAGGAATAGAGCAGGGCGTGTAATTGTCCGCGGCGCCGGATCTTGCTGGCATTACGAGCTAGCCACAACGCCACCGGCACCAGCAAGACCTGGTTGTAGATCTGAAAAGGGAAGACCAATTGAAAAGCTGCGATCGAAAAGCAGACAGCAAACATCAGATCCTGCTCGCTATATTTGTGACTTACCAGAACGACGGCGCCGAGGAGAACAATAGTGGCAGGACGAAAAAAAAGACCGCCAAGAAGATCGCCTAGTAGTGGCTTGGTTCCCACATACTGCGCGTAAGCCTGAAGAGTCCGCACCCAATGTGTGAACCAGCCATGGCTTACCCATTCCGAAGCTGCTAATAGCCCGCCAAGTCCGGTAAACGTTACGATGAGAAAACGCTTTCGGTCACTCCAGTTGCCGATGGACCATATCGACAGAGGAAGCAAAAACGCAGCCGCCAGTTGAGGCTTACAGGTACTCAAGGCTGCAAGCATGCCAGCCAGGACCAACCGGTTCGAGCGCACGCAATAACACACCGCCGCCAGTAAGGCTGCGACGATCAGCGTCGGCTGTCGCAATTGCAGCCCCAGCATGACGGGGTAGCTGGAAAATACAAGGGCGCCGCAAGTCCAACAGGGGAAACGGCGGCCATCGCTGGGCAGCCATAGAAAAACGGAAAGCGCAGTTGCCGCGATGCAGCTCGCCAAGGCCAAAGACTGCGCTGCCCAGAAGGGAAGAATTGCCAACGGAGAAAAAAGGAAGGCAAAGAAAACCGGATAGGCAAAGCGATTCTGATTGTGATTGTGGTCGTCCGCTCCCAGTTCTCCGGAGATTCCAAGCTGAATTTCTTTGGTCGTTTCTGCGCTGTAGGGATCTTGTCCAAGCAAAATCTGGCGACTCCCATACCACTCCGGGAACAGGCCTTTTAGTGTCGTTGGAGCGCTGGTTCCCAGCTCAGCCGATGCGACGAAGAAGGCGAAGTACCAGGAAGAAAACAGGCAGATGACGACGACTGACAGGGAGACCAACTTTCGCAGCGGCAAACCGTCGACACGGAGGTGGTCTTTGACGCGAATGGCCACGGGATAATGCACTGGTTTCCCCTCGTCGCTGACTGGCTCCCATAGCAAGAGATCGGGAAATTCGGGCGAATCCTTGAGCGACAACAAGGAGTCTGAAACAGGCGATGCTACCAAGGGTCCGACACTTCAGTGCCGCTCATGAGCCATGTCGCAACTCGATAAAGAGGAAGCGGGTTACCAACTTAGGGGGGAAAGTTTCAGCTATATTGTTGCAATTCTTTGCATATCATCGACGCAAAGTAACGTGTTTTTAAGGAAAATTCGCGGTACTTGGATTGCACTCACGTTGCCGGGAAATGTTTCCTCGGCTGGTAATAGCCGTTTTGTACCAGTCCAAATGGCCAAGAAGGAGCTTTCCATCCCGCTACGGTCGTAGCTGAAAAGCTGCGGCGGCGGGAGTTGTGTAGTTTGGAGGCTCTACGAGGTCTCGGCAGCAATGGATTGGGATTTAGCGAATAGATTCAATAGGTTCGCTGGTTCTGATGTTCGATCTCGTAGTTGCGCTTCTACTGAACGGTTGGAGTTGTTTTAAGTTGCGTTTATGTGGGGAGTAACTCTGTCGCGCCACGCGGAGCACTTCTCTGGCTGGATTGGCAGTATTTCGAGCCACTGATATGAATCGCTTGGCAGCAGCAAGATTCCTCTTGCGGTCGCCGCAAGGCTTTGGGCCCGTGACTTCCGCGGTTTGGCATCTTGAGTACACACGTGACGGCATATTTTATTTCGCACGTAAATCGAACTGGCAAGCCCCCTGGGAGGGAAAGGGATTATGCGCAAGTTCTTGCTGCTGGCTGTAGTGCTGCTGTTCGGGGCGGTGTCGGCTTATGCCGGCCCCATAGAGTTTGAATTTCTTGGGTTCGAAGACGGGCAATGGCAGCTCGGTTATCCGTATTTCATCACTGCGGGTCCAGGGGATGACATCCAGGCCGTGATGTGCGATGACTACCTTCATGGGGGCGCAGTCGGAGAAACCTGGCAGGCCAACGTAACCGACTTGGGCAGCAACAATCTTACCCTGACTCGCTTTGGCCACATGGAGAGCGCCCTAGGTTTGGCTTACTATCGCCAGGCCGGGTGGATTTTGTTAGAGACGGTCAGCGAGCCCGTGGGTCAGTGGAGGGACATGAATCAAGCCGTATGGCATATTTTTGATCCCAGTTCGCCTATCGATGCCGGTGGTTTGGCGTGGCTGGCAGCCGCCCGGGCGGAAGCCAGGCTCGGATTTCCTGGCGTGGACTTCAATAAGGTCTACATTATTACGCCGGTGAATCAATACGATCCAAACGACAATGACATTCAGGAATTCATGTACATCGGCCTCGATCCTGCGTCCTCGAATTCCCCCGGAGCGTCCACTCCCGAGCCAGGTACATTGGTTTTATTGGGCACGGGTACGCTTGGATTATTGCTACGAAAATTCTTGAGCTGAAACGGCGGTTGCTGCGAGCGATCGCATTCCCCTCCCGCACAACGCTCCCGGATGCAACTCTTTCTTGCCTCCGGGAGCGTTTCCGTTCATAATTGGTCGTGCACGCCTACGCGGTCCACCCTGATCACGCCGAAACGCTGGCGGACCGGGCTCCCTCAAAAATAGGGCACTCAGGACCCGATTTCTGGCAGCATAAATCCCCAAATCAGAGGAATCGATGGCGGCAAAGTACATCTTTGTGACCGGTGGCGTGGTGTCTTCACTCGGCAAGGGCCTGGCAGCAGCCTCGATCGGCTGCCTGATGGAGAGCCGGGGCCTGAAAGTCACGCTGCAAAAGTTCGATCCCTATCTGAACGTCGATCCCGGCACCATGTCGCCTTTCCAGCACGGGGAAGTCTTTGTCACCGACGACGGCGCCGAGACCGATCTCGACCTCGGCCACTATGAGCGATTCACGCACAGCAAGCTGACGCGCGACAATAACTGGACTACCGGCCGCATCTACGAAACCATCATCGCCAAGGAGCGCCGCGGCGACTATCTCGGCAAGACCGTACAGGTCATTCCCCACGTCACCAACGAAATCAAGAGCGCGATGAAGAAAGTCGCGCAGGACGTCGACCTCGCTATCATCGAGATTGGAGGCACAGTCGGCGACATCGAATCGCTGCCCTTCATCGAAGCGATCCGCCAGATGCGCCAGGAACTGGGACGCGAGAACACATTGTTCGTCCACGTGACATTGGTTCCTTATATCGCTGCTGCCGGCGAGCTGAAGACCAAGCCTACGCAGCACTCGGTCAAGGAGTTGCTCAGCATCGGAATTCAGCCCGACATCCTACTCTGTCGTACCGACCGCTTCCTCTCCAAGGACATCAAGTCGAAGATCGCGCTCTTCTGCAACGTCGAAAATGAGGCGGTAATCACCGCCAAAGATGTTGCCTCCATCTATGAAGTGCCGCTGGTCTTTGCTTGCGAAGGAGTTGACCGGCTGGCACTACGCTATTTGCACATTGGCTGCCCGGGAGCCCGACTTGAGCGCGGCTGGAAGAGCTTGTCCATCGCGTTTACAACCCCAAGGACGAAGTCACGATCGGCATCGTCGGGCAAGTATGTCGAGTACGAAGACTCCTACAAATCATTGAAGGAAGCGCTGGTGCATGGCGCGCTGGCCCACAACTTAAAGCTCAACGTGAATTGGATTGAAGCCGAAGGGCTGGAGCAGAAAGATCAGAGCGTGCAGGCGCAGCTGGAGCATGTGGATGGAATCCTGGTTCCGGGCGGCTTCGGCAAACGCGGCATCGAAGGCATGCTGAAGGGCATTCAGCACGCGCGCGAGAACAAGGTGCCGTACTTCGGAATTTGTCTGGGCATGCAGACGGCATGCATCGAATTTGCGCGCAATGTTTGCGGGCTGGAGCAGGCGAACTCCAGCGAATTCGATCCGGCAACGCCGCATCGCGTCATCTATAAACTGCGCGAATTGCGCGGCGTGGAGGAACTGGGCGGTACGATGAGGCTGGGCGCTTGGACTTGCAAGCTGGAACCAGGAACGCTGGCGTACCAGGCTTATGGCCAGGGCGAGATCAGCGAGCGCCATCGACATCGCTACGAATTCAATCGCGAATATGAAAGCACGCTCACAGCCGGCGGCCTGCGCATCAGCGGCTCCACGCCCGACGGGACCTACGTGGAGATCGTCGAACTCGCCGATCACCCATTTTTTCTGGGCTGTCAGTTTCATCCCGAATTCAAATCGAAGCCGCTGGAGCCGCACCCGCTGTTCTCGGCTTTCGTCAAGGCATCGTATGAAAACCGCTTGCGCCGGCGGCAAGTTCGCTCCGAGGTTGAGGTTGAAATGTTTCTCCGGCCAGAAAAGGTCAAGCACTAGAAGTTGCCGGTGATCAACTAGTCTGCCGGTCCCGTATTTACGAGTTGTCATTACGAGCGAAGCGAGGAATCTGCTTTTCTCCTGGCCGGCCGATATAGTTCTGGTACTCCTAAACGATACTGTATGACCCAGTCTTTTCAAGTCGGCACTGTACACATCGGCGGAGGCCAGCTCTTCCTCATCGCCGGCCCGTGCGTCATCGAAAGCGAAGCTCACGCACTCAAGATGGCCGAAGCGATCGCCGACATCGCCCGCCAAAAGAAGCTGCCTTACATCTTCAAGGCGTCCTACGACAAAGCCAACCGCACTTCCATTCGCAGCTTTCGCGGTCCCGGTCTGGAAGAAGGTCTGCGCATTCTGCGCAAGGTTCGCGATACCGTCCACGTTCCCGTTCTGACCGACGTACATGAAGCCGTGGACGTGCCGCAAGGTAGCTGCGGCTGTCGATGTGATCCAGATCCCGGCGTTTCTCTGCCGCCAGACCGATCTGCTGATCGCGGCAGGGAAGAGCGGTTGCGTGGTAAACATCAAGAAGGGGCAATTCGTTTCGCCCTGGGACATGCGTCACGCGGTGGAGAAAGTGCGCGATGCGGGCGGCGAGCGCGTCTTCCTCACCGAACGCGGCAGCAGCTTCGGCTACAACAATCTTGTGGTCGACATGCGGTCGCTGGCCATCATGCGCCAGTTCGCGCCCGTGGTATTCGATGGCACGCATTCGGTCCAGCTTCCATCTGCAGGATCGAGCAACGGAGAGACGGCTGCGGTGAGCGGCGGCCAGCCCGAGTTTATTCCGCTGCTGGCACGCGCGGCGGTGGCGGCTGGGGTGGATGGCGTCTTCCTCGAAGTCCACGACAACCCATCGCAAGCCAAATCCGACGGCGCCAATGCGCTCGACTTGAAGCTGCTGCCCGAAGTTCTCGACCAGCTTCATAGCCATCCAATCGGTGGTGAAGTAGCTGGGCGCTGCTTTGGCTCTGCTTTGTATCAAGGCACGCCTTTAGACGTGCCGAATGAGCGCAGAAAAGGGCGCTGTAACCGTGGGCATTCGGCAGTGGCTTAAAGCGCAAACATGATCGAGCCAGGTGCAGCACGGCTGAAGCCCGTGCCCTGATACACGGCGACAATCCTGCCGATGCAGCCTCTACATAATTCCACAAGAGGGACTTTTCATGACCAAGCTTTTTGCCAGCCACCGTTTTCTCGCCGTCTATTCCGGCGTCCTCACTTTGATCTTCGCTGTCACCGTGTTCGCAGCTTTCTCTAAGCCCAGCGACAGGCAGAAGTTCGGCGAGATTGACGTCGAGCGCGTGAACATCGTCGAGCCCGACGGCACCTTGCGCATGGTGATCTCCAACAAGTCGAAGTTTCCCGGCATCATCATCAAGGGCAAAGAGACGCCGCATCCCGATCGCAAAACGGCTGGCATGTTGTTTTTCAACGACGAGGCCACAGAGAACGGTGGGCTGATCTTCGGTGGCAGCAAGGACCAGCAGGGCAAAGTCAGTAGCTACGGTCACCTCAGCTTCGATCAATACGAGCAGGATCAGGTGTTCACCATCGACGCTGAAGAAGAGGGCGGCAAGCGCACCTCAGAGCTGCGCATTCTTGACCAGCCCGACCGCCCCATCACCGAAGATCTCGACGAGGCATCAAGGATTGCGCGACTTCCCAAAGCCCAGCAAGCGGCGGAGTGGCAGAAGTATCTTGCGGGCAAGGCTCATGCCGAGCCGCGCATCTTTCTGGGCCGCAGTGACGACCGCTCGGTTGCGCTGCGCTTGAAAGACGTGCAGGGACGTGATCGCATTGTGGTCAAAGTTCAGCCCGACGGCTCGCCTGTGCTGCAATTCCTCGACGAGCAGGGAAAGATCAGCGCCCAGTTGCCGCAAGCTCCCCCTCATGGTTCGTAGGGCGAGGAGTGAGCTATCTAGGCAACGATTTCAATGTCGATTTTGCGCCTTTAGCTGGTGGAAACTGCCCCTTTGGCCGTAAAATATTGGGAGTTTCCCAGTTGGCCGCTATCCTCTTAGGTAAGGTCCGAATTGACCGCAGTATCACTGTGTCCAGCTGACATGCTATTGAATGGCCCGCCCGTGGCGGACGATAAAGGAGTCCTGACTTTGCCCAACAAGCGTTATCTATTTACTTCCGAATCGGTGACCGAGGGTCACCCCGACAAGATCGCCGATCAGATTTCCGATGCGATCCTCGACGCCTGCCTGAAAGAAGATCCCTACAGCCGCGTGGCTTGCGAGACGCTGACCGCGACCGGCCTGGTCGTCATCGCCGGCGAAATCACCACCAAGGCTTACGTCGATTTCCAGACGCTGGTGCGGGGCGTGGTCGCCTCCATCGGATACGACAACGCGCTTTACGGATTCGACTCCAACACCTGCGCGGTCATCTCCAGCATCAACAAGCAGTCGGGCGACATCGCCATGGGAGTCGACACCGGTGGCGCAGGCGATCAGGGCATGATGTTCGGCTACGCTACCAACGAAAACAGTACCTACATGCCGACGCCAATTTTCTTGGCCCACAGGCTCTGTGAACAACTCACCAAAGTCCGCAAGAATGGCACCCTTCCTTACCTCCGGCCCGACGGCAAATCCCAAGTCACAGTGGAATACGACGAGAACCACAAGCCCGTCCGCATCGACGCCGTTGTCATCTCCTAGCCAGCACTCGGAGACGGTTTCCAACGATGACCTGCGCGCCGACATCCTGAAGCACGTGATTCAGGCGTCGCTGCCGGCAGAGATGCTGGACGAGGACACCAAGTACCACATCAATCCCACCGGACGCTTCGTCATCGGCGGTCCGATGGGCGACACCGGACTGACCGGCCGCAAGATCATCGTCGATACCTACGGCGGTATGGGCCGTCACGGTGGCGGCGCTTTCAGCGGCAAAGATCCGACAAAGGTCGATCGCTCGGCTTGCTACATGGCGCGCTACATCGCGAAGAATATTGTTGCCGCCGGACTGGCCGACCGTTGCGAAGTGCAGCTGGCTTACGCGATCGGCGTGGCCGAGCCGGTCAGCGTGCTGATCGACACCTTCGGTACTGCGAAGATCGAGGAGAAGAAGATTGCCGAACTGGTTCGCGCCAACTTTAAGCTGACTCCGAAGGGCATCATGGAGTCGCTGAACCTGCGCCGTCCGATCTACCGCAAGACTGCAGCCTACGGACACTTTGGCCGCAACGATCCTGACTTCACTTGGGAAGCTACCGACAAGGCCGCCGCCCTGCGCGAGCAGGCTGGCCTGGCCGGTGCGACCGCGCAGAAGAGCGCGACAGGCAGCGAAGTAACGCTCACGATCGGGGCGGAGCGATCCGCCTTCTTTCATTTTGCAGAGGGAATTCGAATTGGATGAATTGTCATCACGAGCGAAGCGAGGGATCTGCTTTTCCGCTGGACGAGTCATTATTCCGTTGCCGGCAAACAGCAGATTCCTCGCGCCAAACCCGGCGCTCGTAATGACAATTCAATATAGAACGCGCGCCGAAGCACCACTGCGCTAAGCCGTCGGCCGCTGGAAACTTGAAACTGGAAACTCAAAACTTTTACAGGGAGCTTATGTCAACCACACCCACTCGCGCCGCCGGCGATGTCGCCAATCTTGCACTTGCCGATATGGGCAAGAAGCGCATTGACTGGGCCAACCAGTCGATGAAGGTCCTGCAGATCATCCGCAAGGACTTCATCAAGAACCAGCCGCTGAAGGGCATCCGCATTTCGGCCTGCCTGCACGTCACGGCTGAAACCGCCAACCTGGCCATCACCCTGCGCGACGGCGGCGCCGACGTTGTGCTGTGCGCCTCCAATCCGCTGTCCACTCAGGATGACGTCGCCGCCTGCCTGGTGCGCGACTACAACATCCCGGTCTACGCCATCAAGGGCGAGGACAACGATACCTACTACTCGCACATCATGTCGGCGCTCGATCACAAGCCGCAGATCACGATGGACGACGGCGCCGATCTGGTGACCATCGCGCTCACCAAGCGCACCGACGTGCTCGACGGCGTGATTGCCGGCACCGAAGAAACCACCACCGGCATCATCCGCCTGCGCGCCATGGCGAAGCAGGGCGTGCTGCGCTATCCCATCATCGCGGTCAACGACGCCGACACCAAGCACCTGTTCGACAATCGCTACGGCACCGGACAGTCCACCATCGACGGCATCATTCGCGCCACCAACTTCCTGCTGGCGGGCTCCAAGTTCGTTGTCGCCGGCTACGGCTGGTGCGGTCGCGGATTGGCCAGTCGCGCTCGCGGTCTGGGCGCTGAAGTCATCGTCACCGAAATCGATCCGACGAAGGCGATCGAAGCTGTGATGGACGGCTTCCGCGTGATGAGCATGGACGAAGCCGCCAAGCTCGGCGATGTTTTCTGCACCGTTACCGGCAACAAGAGCGTGCTGCGCAAAGAGCACTTCGAAGCCATGAAGGACGGAGCCATCGTTTCGAACTCCGGCCACTTCAATGTCGAGATCGATATCCCGGCGCTGGAGAAAATGTCGTCATCGAAGCGCACCACTCGCGACTTCGTCGAGGAGTACTCGCTGAAGGATGGCCGCAAGATCAACCTGCTGGGCGAAGGTCGCCTGATCAATCTGGCCTCCGCTGAAGGTCATCCGCCGTCAGTGATGGACATGAGCTTTGCTGATCAGGCGCTCTCCGGTCGAGTATCTGGTGAAGAACCACGCGTCGCTGGAGAAGAAGGTTTACGTGGTTCCCGAAGAACTCGACAAGCGGGTTGCCAAGCTGAAGCTGGAGTCGATGGGCATCAAGATCGACCGCCTCACACCCGAGCAGGAAGAGTATCTGGCCAGCTGGAACGAAGGAACATAAACCAGTTGTCGGTTGTCAGTGATCAGTTGTCAGAGGGGCGGCATGCACGTGCCGCCCTTTCTCATTTACACCTTGCTTGTCAATTGTCATCCTGAGCGGAGCGTCCGCCTGCCTTTCCGACCCCCTGTTTTTGCGGGTCGGGCGGACGCGCAGTCGAAGGATCTGCGGTTGCGCTTCGCTTTGTTTTGCGAGTCGGCCTTGTATCAGGGCATGGCTTCAACCAGTGCTTACAGAAGCGAAAAGTAGCCCCGTTAGATGATGCCGCCCTTTTCGTTGTCACTTCATTAATGGCGCGCAAAAAACTGGCTGTATAATGCCCCTGCTTTGTCATCAAAAAGGAATTCAATTTCGAGATCAGGTGAGGAGATTCGAGATGAAAGCATTTGGTAAGAAGGTGGGGCTGTATCTGAGCCTGTTGCTGGCTGCGTTGGTCCTCGTTCCCTCGGCTTTATGCCAAGGTCTGCCGTCATTCGGAAACGTAATAATCGTGGTGGGCGAGAACACGGATTTCAACACGTCCTACAACTCCACGAACATGCCCTATTTGACTTCCCTGGCCAACCAGTATGGCCTCGGCGTGAACTACTACTCCGACACGCATCCTTCGATTGGCAACTATCTCAACTTAGTCACCGGGAATATTCTCACCGACAACGACAGTGAAACCCCGCAGACCTTTCCGGTTTCGCTGAATAACATTGCTCTCGAGGTGCAGAACGCTGGGGGCACCTGGAAGGACTATGTGGAGAACATCCCTGGCGCCTTCGTTTGCCCCGGGCTACATCAGGGAGCTTACTACGTGCGCCACGATCCACTTGAATACTTGACGACCATCAATACAGAGAGAAGTAACTTTGTTTGTTATAACCAGTTCGCAAAAGATGTGATGTTCCATCGCCTGCCCAACCTCTCGTGGCTCGTGCCCAATGGCTGCGATGACGCGCACGACTGCTCCATCTCGACCTTCGACTCCTGGCTGCACCAGACAGTCGGACCTTTGCTTGCGACTCCCTACTTCAGGCCAGGCGGGACGGGTTTGCTCATCATCGTATTTGACGAGAACAACGACGACGGAAACCCGGATTGCGAAACCACGACCGAAGGACAAGGTTGCGGCGGGCAGGTTGAGCTGGTCGTGATCAGCCCCTACAGCAAAATGGGATACCAGTCGCCCGGCGGCGACAGCCGGAACTACCACAACAGTTATGACGAAGGAGACATCCTGCGCCTGATGGCACAGGGACTCGGTCTGCCCACGTCGAACCTGGGCTGGGCTACCAACGGAGTGCCGATGGCCGATTTCTTCTCCAGCGACAACGGCCCAAGCGACAATAGCCCCAGCAACAACGGCCCAAAATAAGTCAGTCCGTATTCGCCCGGTGAAGGCGGCGCGATGCTATACGGCAAGCCGGGGTCCACCCAAGCTGATGAATGCTTGGGTGGAGGAGTTCTTTAGCTGACCGCGGATGCCTGACGGCTGACAGCTTCCTTCCACTACTCCCAACGAGGTATCTTATGGCTGCCGCCGACCCTGAGACAGCGAACGAAAAATCGAATCCATCCGCCAAACCTGTAGTGTTTCTGTCTTATGACTTTGGTGCCCGCGCAGACTGGATTAAGTACTGTGCACGACCACTGCTTGAATTCTACGGTTGTAAAGTACTTAGCGGGGAGAAGTACCATGCACAAGAGATTAATAGAGGTGTTACCCAGGACATCGCTCGATCAAATTTGCTCGTCTCGTTTTTAACCCGGAACGAAAGACTGGCAACCGGCGAGTGGATGTCCAGTCAGTGGGTTCTCCAGGAAATCGGCTTTGCTGCTGGGAAGGGTATTCCGGTGGTGCTGGTCCGGGAGAAGAACGTCCACCTGGATGTTGGTATTCTCGGAAACGTGCAATATATCGAACTAGATTCTGATACTGAAGCTTTTGGGGCATTTCCACCGCTTCGCAGTGCCGTGAAGCGCCTGTTATTTGAAGGCCAAGCCGACGATGATTTGGCTGTCTGCCATTTGGCAAAGCGCGGCAGCAAGGACGATTGGAAGCGGCAGTGGTGGGATTTCTGGCTCTGGATTGACGGCGCGGAAGATAGTCTTAGCTCGATTGACGAAGTGAAGTACGAATTTCCCGAGTCATTTTCTCCCCAAGTGGAAGAGGGCGATCCTCAAAACGCATTCGGAGATTATGCCGAAACCGAAGCGCCTCTCGTGGTGAGGGCGATGATCCGATTCAAATCAGGGAAGAAGAAGATCATTCGGCATAAAGTTACATTACCGGTGACAAGTATTAGCCAGATCGTTTAGGAGCTGTGAAAAGGGAGGAACATTGCTCGCCGTACAACCGCTAACCTTCTACCTCCTCAGCGCTGACAGCCTCTTTCTCGCTAGGCTCTTTCCCACTACTCCCGAACGCCATCGCTAACGCCAACCCTGAAACTCCCATCAGCAGGTACACGCAGTGCGGCCAGCCTCCTGACACCCACGCCCATCCGGTGACGGTAGCTCCCAAGCCTCCGCCGATATAATAGAACGTCACATACAATCCAGCAGCTGACGATCGCGCCTTGGCGGCGACAACGCCGGTCTGCACCGTCCCCACAGCCTGATAGATGAAGACGCCCGACGAGGCCAGCGCCAATCCCGCGATGATGACCGGCAACGAGTGCACTAGCGTCAACAGCAATCCCGCTGAGGTAAAACAAACGCCGACGAACGACGTCAGCCGGATTCCGTAATGATCGAGCCAGCGGCCCGACATCGGCGTCACGATCAGCCCCAGCAGATAAACGAAGAATACGCTGCCCAGTTGCTGCGAGTTCAAGTGATACGGCGGATTGGCCAGGTAGAAGTTCGCGTAGGTAAACGTTCCCACCAGACAGAAGAGCGCGGCAAATCCCATGCCGAAAACGGCGAGCAGCCGTGGATTCCGCAAGTGCTGCCAGCCTTCGGAGATTGAGTGACCAATGCTAGCCGCGCGCACAAAACGCTTCGCCCGTGGCAGCGATCGCTGCACGATGATCGCGCCTGCCAGATTCACCAGCCCAATCGCGATGAACGCTTCTCTCCACGCAAAGTTGTGGGCCACAACTCCGGAGATGTATCGCCCCAGAAATCCGCCCAACACCGTTCCTGAAACGTAGGCCGACATAGCTCGCCCAACATGTTGCCGCGGGAACTCTTCGTTGATGTAGGCCATGATGACGACAATCACGCCGGGCACGAACGCGCCTTGCATGAATCGCCAGAAGACGAGTTGATGCAGATTTTGCGATGTCGCCGCCAGCAGGGTTGGCGCCGTCAATGCGTAAAGAGACGGGACAATCACTTTCTTGCGGCCAACGGATTCCGCCAGCAAACCGATGAAAGGCGCGGTCAAGGCCATCGCCAGGATGGTCGAGCTTACCGTCAACGAGACGGCGATCTCCGACGCATTGAAGATTTGCCGCAGGTAGGGGAGCAGTGGCTGCGTGTCGTACACGTTGAGGAAAGTACACATCCCGGCCAGCATGCAGGCCGCGATGGCGACCCGCGGTGGCGAGTCCGTGACCTCAGCGCTGGAAACGGGATTAGGTACGGCAACATCCATCGTAGAACAGCCTGAAACGCGCTTCGAAGGTGAACGTCATCGCTTGTTAAGCTGAGAGTCCAACTGAGGATTATAGGGGAAGGCGCAATTCGCGCCTGTGACGCTTACAACAGGACCAGTGTGATGCCGCGGTTGCCGCGTCCCAGGTCGCTGTCGCTCTTCAGTTCCGGCATGCGTTTCAGCAACTCCCAGCTGCGTTCGTCGCTGGTGCGCCAGTTCTCGCCATAGATGCAGTCGCGAATCTGCCGCTGATCGATCATCTGCCGCAATGTTGACTGCAAAGCGATACGCAGGTCACCACCGACGCCGGTCGAACCGTAGCCATGCACCAGCTTCAGGACCTTGACTCCGCCTTGCCGTGCGACTTGAATCTCGCTGTGCAGACGAGCACGCGCCTGCTCCACGCTGGGCATGCCTTCCTTCAGGATCACAGTCTTGATGATGCTAGCCATCGACAGCGTTCACTTGCACAACGAATTCTCAAGGCGTCCGAAATGGACGAACTGCTTGATTGCAATCTGATGACGTCGCTTTCGCGAATCTGACCACACTGCTTTCTCAATGTGGTCTGTGTCAGGGCACGACTTTAGTCGTGCCGTTTAGCGCAAGGGTTAAGTCAGGGGCTTCAGCCCCTGCACGCAGTATCCAGCGGCTAAAGCCGTTCCCAATACGATCTGCGTTCGGCACGACTAAAGTCGTGCCCTGACACAAACCAGCGGGAACTGAGCCGACTCCCGTGTTCTTCTTCTCAAAGGTACGAGTGAGCGCGACAGTGGCGAACACGATATCATCTTTATCTCGGTAATCGTTATGAAAGAAATTGCTTCCTGGGCGCTGGAAACGGCCAAGCTGCGCGGCGCTTCGCTGGCTGAAGCCCGCATCGTCGATCAGCGCGACCGTTCTTTGGCCACCAAGAACGGCAAGATCGCCAGCGCCTCCGATGCTGAATCGATGGGCGTGGGTATTCGGGTCATCGCCGAGGGCGCATTCGGCTTCGCGGCGACCGACGATCTCTCGCGCACCGGAGTTGAGAGCTGCGCGGCGCGAGCAGTTGAAATCGCTAAGTCCTCGGCTACGGTGCAGTCGCAATCGCTGCGCATGGTTCCCGAGCCCGCCGCCAAAGCTGACTGGACTTCGCCCTGCAAGATCGATCCCTTCGGCATCTCCATCGAAGAAGAATCTGGAGCTGCTGTTTGCCATCGACGAAGAACTTCGCAAAACCAAAGGCGTGACCCTGGCGGAGACCAACATGAATTTCCGCCGCTACGAGCAATGGTTCTTTTCGAGCGAAGGTTCTGAGATCCACCAGACCACCGTTACGTCGGGGGCCGGCTACGCCGCCTATTCCTTCCAGGGGACGGAGATTCAGAAGCGCTCCTATCCCAACTCGTATGGCGGACAGTTTCAAAATCGCGGCTACGAGCTGGTCGAAGACATGAAGCTGATGGAACACGCGGGCGAGATTGCCGAGCAGGCGGTCGCGCTGCATTCGGCCGATCAGTGTCCGGAAGGGAAGTACGACATCATTCTCGATTCCTCGCAGCTGGCGTTGCAGATTCACGAGTCTGTCGGCCATCCGATCGAGCTTGACCGGGTGCTTGGAATGGAAGCCAATTTTGCCGGCACATCGTTTCTCACGCTCGACAAACTGCGCACGCCTGCAATACGGCAGCGAAATCGTCAACGTGGTGGCCGATGCCACCGAAGCCCACGGGCCTGGGCTGGGAACGTTTGCCTATGACGATGAAGGCGTCGCCGCGCAGTGCACGCCCATCATCACCGATGGCCTGTTTACCGGCTATCTGACATCGCGGGATACCGCTGCCGAGATCGGCGCATCGCGTAGCGGAGGATGCCTCCGCGCCGAGGGCTGGAACCGGCTGCCCATCGTGCGCATGACCAACGTCAGCATTCTGCCGGGACAAGTCACCCCTCACGCTGGAGCAACTCATCGCATCGACTGAGCACGGCGTTCTAATGGAGACGAACCGTTCCTGGTCGATCGACGACAAACGTTACAACTTTCAGTTCGGATGCGAAATCGGTTGGGAGATTGTTGGAGGCAAGCGCGGACGCATGCTGAAGAACCCGTCCTACTCCGGCATTACGACGGAGTTCTGGAACGCGATGGATGCCATTTGCTCCCGTGATGAATGGACGCTGTGGGGAACTCCCAACTGCGGCAAGGGCCAGCCTCAACAGGTGATGGGCACGGGCCACGGCGCAGCGCCGGCAAGGTTTCGCGGCATCGCGACGGGAACGGCGTATAAAGGCAGCAGTTAGCATTTGGCACTTGGCAGTTGGCGTTGGTTTTGCGCTGCGAGCATTTCTTCTGTGGAGCCCAAGGGAAGTCCGCTTGTCGCCGCTTGATTGTTGTTAGTGGAAACCTTTTTACCGGAGGACGTTCGTCGACGTTTGGCCAAGTGCTAAATGCCAAGTGCTAAGTGCTCTGAAACCATGCTTACCCACGACCACGCCGCTTCCATCTTCGACAAGCTGCGCAAGTTCACCAGCGCCGACGAGATCGAGTTACTGATCTCCGGCGGCCGGAGCGCGCTCACCCGCTTCGCCAACAACACTATCCATCAGAACATGGCCGAGGAGGAATATCACATCTCGGCGCGTGTCTCCTTTGGCGGGCGCACCGCGCGTGCGACCACCAACAAGCATGACGACGACAGCTTGCGCCGTCTGGTGCAATCTGCAGAAGCGCTGGCCCAGGTGCAACAGCCCGATCCCGATCTGCTGCCCATGCCATCGCCCGATGAGGTGGCAACCAATGCGGCCGACGCAGGCGCCATCGCCGTACAGCGCTACTTCCAGAGTACGGCTGGCCTCACTCCGCAAGATCGCGCCCGTTCGGCTGGGGTGATGGTCGACGTCGCCAGGAAACACGGTCTCACTGCAGCCGGCATCGTTTCTTCAGCAGAATCCGTCGAAGGCATCTTCAACTCGCGCGGAGTCGCCGACTGGCATCAGCAAACTCTGGCTGAACTGTCGGTCACGATCATCGGCGATACTTCCTCGGGATGGCAAAAGTCCAATTCACCCGACGCAGCCGAACTTGATTCCCAACGGCTCGCCGAGACTGCGGCGGAAAAAGCTGTCAGCTCGAAGAATCCGCGTGAGTTGCCGCCCGGCAAGTACACCGTGATCCTGGAGCCTGCCGCGGTGCTTGATGCAGTAGGCTTTATGTTCTGGGATTTTGGCGGTTCAGCGTTGTTAGAGCAGCGATCGTTCCTGAATGATCGGATCGGCACGCAAATCTTCGGCGAGAACATCACGGTTTGGGACGATGTGTATCACCCGTTGCAGACCGGCGCTCCTTTCGATGGCGAAGGGATGCGACGTCACCGGGTGAAGTTGATCGACAGAGGTGTGGTCCAGCGCGTTACTTACGCTCGCTCCAGCGCCCGCCGCATGGAGCAATCCGAGATGGCCAGCCGGGTCGGACCTGTTAAGCCGACAGGACACGGTTTTGCGCTGCCCAACGAAATCGGCGAAGCGCCGCTCAATATCGTATTTGAATATCCCGAACCAGCTCGGTCGCAGACAGTTGAAGAAATGATTGCCGCCACCGACTGGGGCATTCTGGTAACCCGGTTGTGGTACATCCGCGAGGTCGATCCCTACGAGAAAATGCTTACCGGCATGACCCGCGACGGCACTTTTCTGGTCGAGAACGGCAAAGTGCAGGCCGGAATCCTCAATTTTCGTTTTAACGAAAGCTTGCTCCATATGCTGCAGAATGTGGAGGCCACGGGTCTCCCCGTCCGCGCCAGCGGCGAAGAGTCCATGGATATGGTCGTGCCAGCCATGAAAGTCCGAGACTTCAATTTCACGGAGAGCACGAAATTCTGATCGTGCCAAGTGCCTTGAAAATACACATAAGTAGCTTACAATACAATAACTTCAACAAGATTCTATGAAGTCTAGCCAGCGGTTTTCCGCGTGTTCTGGGCCCCTTCGGTAATCTCAGAAACCTCTCTAGTAACTCTCCGCCGTGCGTTTTTTGTCGATTCCCTGCATTTTTCTGCTTGAAGTAATAAAGCTAGATGGTACTTTAGTAACAATCTGTTTTGCGCCATTACTACGGTTGTTGCGCTATTCGGGATATTCTGGTTTTTCGACCATGTCAGCTGGCCATCAGTCCGACCTTCGTAATTCGATACGTTTTCCCCTTCACCTGCAGGTGACGTTGAAGACACCGACCGCTGAGTACCACGCCAGGACGACTGATATTTCTGCCGGCGGCATTCTATTTCACACGGAAACTGACATCGATGTGGGTTCTCCGGTGGAGTTCACGATTGAAATGCCGGTGGAAGTGCTGGGCACCAAAGACCCTGTAAAGGTGATATGCGCCGGACGTGTGGTGCGGTGTTCAGCGGAAGAGGCAGGACGTAGCGTTGCGGTTGTGATCGATGAATACCACTTCGAACGGTTCTAAACCCCCGCGCTGGGGCCAGCAACTCGGTCGTCGTAACGGTGAAGCCCCGGCTTCGCCCGCGTCCTCGCCAGCGCAACCCTCCGGTGACGTCGCTCCCTCCGTGATTCGCGTCATTCTGGCCGATTCCGAGGCAATCTTCCGCGTTGGCATGAGCAAGATTCTCGCGGCGGAAGAAGATCTGGAAGTGGTGGCGCAAACCGAAACCATGTCCCAAACCCTAAGCGCCGTCGCTGACGTTCCCGCCCATGTAGTTCTCTTCGAGGCTGGTTTGTCTCCAACTCCGGCCGACGCTATCAGCGAGGTGGCGCGGCGTGCTCTTCCGGGGGCGAGACTGATTCTGGTGACACCTCGGGCCGGCGAGCAGGAAACCGTAGATTATCTGCGTCGCGGTGTGCGAGGCATCCTGGCCCGTGCCGTTTCTCCCGATCTGCTGGTTCGTTGCGTTCGCAAAGTTGCTGCTGGAGAAACCTGGCTCGACAAACAAGGGGTCAATTGGGTGATCGAGGCCTACCGGACCCAGGCGCTTCAAGGAACCGCGCCCAGGCAGCAGTTGCGTCTCAGCGAAAAAGAGATGCTCATCATCAGCGGTGTCACGCAGGGCATGAAAAACAAAGACATCGCGCGCGAAGTGGGCACGACCGAGCAGGTGGTGAAAAACTACTTGCGGAAGATCTACGACAAGCTTCAGGTCGCCGATCGGCTTGAGCTGGCGCTCTACAGCATGCATCATCGTCTTCTGGATGGCTACGTAGTTCCCGTCGCAAATGGTGCCGTCGCCGGGGTTGCAAGCCGAGGAGTAGAGCCGGACGTCGTTGACTTGGCAGAGAGCAATCCACCGAGCTCTTCGCCGGCAGAAAAACCAGCAGACCATTCCTAGGATTCCACCAAAATCGCGGCACGGTTGCGAAAGCCTTCCTCCCGGCGCTTGTTCCACAATGCCAGTTGGGTTACTGTAATTCGTTCTAATCTCTTCCCTTGAGGCTTGCAATGCGGGTATCACGTTCCATTTGCCACAGATATTCTTGCCTGTGTGCTTTCTTCTTCTTGCTTACAGTTTCGGCATTGTCCAATGCACAGACCGAGCCGCTACTTGCGCCTCAGACGCGCAAGAGCATTGACGGCATCGCCCAGCAGGTGCTGTCAACGACGGGTGTGCCGTCGGCTTCCGTCGCTGATCGTGCAGAACGGCAAGATCGCCTATGTGCAGGCCTACGGCAGTGCCCGCCTCGATCCGCCAACGCCGGCAGCTTCTGCCATGCGATACAGCATCGGCTCCATCAGCAAGCAGTTCACAGCCGCGGCGATTCTGCTCCTGGCTGAACAAGGCAAGCTGTCGCTCGACGATCCCGTGTCGAAGTATGTGCCTGACCTCACCCGTGGCAATGAAGTCACCATTCGCGAGCTGCTGTCGCACACTTCTGGATATCAGGATTATTGGCCGCAGGACTATGTTCCTCCGTTGATGCTGCAGCCCATCAGTGCCGACGGCATCATGGATCGCTGGGCCCGCAAGCCGCTCGATTTCGATCCCGGGACCAAGTGGCAATACAGCAATACCAACTACGTAATCGCCGGAGTGATTGTCGAAAAAGTTTCCGGTAAACCGCTGCTCCAATTTCTGAGCCAGCAGGTCTTCACCCCTTTGCAGATGAAGAGCGTTGCTGACACCAACGAGAACAAGCTTCCTCCCACCGACCCCGGTGGTTATTTTCGATATGCCCTGGGGCCGCTACATCCGGCTCCGAAAGAAGGCCGGGGCTGGATGTTTGCCGCCGGCGAACTTGCCATGACCGCCGAAGATCTGGCCCGGTGGGACATTTCCATCATCGATCAGACCGTGTTGAAGCCGGGTTCGTATCGTGAGATGGAAACTGAAGTAGTGCTGAAGAATGGCGTGGGCACGCGTTACGGGTTAGGGATGTTTGTCACGAGCGCCAACGGCCATCGCGTACTGGAGCATAACGGCGAGGTCTCTGGCTTTACCGCCGAGAACATTGTGATGCCCGACGACAAGATTGCGGTGGTGGTGCTGACTAATCAGGACGCAGCCCAGGCATCCTCCGAGATCGGCGGCCAGATTCGGTCGCTGCTGGTCAGTGGGCTGAATCCGCAGGATCCGAAGCAGGACGAGCTGATTCGCAAGGTTTATGACGGACTGCAACAGGGAAAGATCGATCGCTCGCTGTTCACCGACAATGCGAATGCCTATTTCACCGAGCAAGCGTTGAAGGATTACGCCTCGAGCCTGGGGCCTTTGGGCGCCCCGCAAGGGTTTTCGCAGACTCGCTCTTCGGGGCGAGGGGGAATGATCGAACGGATCTACGAGGTAAAGTATCCGACGAAAAATCTGGTCATCATCATCTACGAGATGCCAGACGGCAAGATTGAGCAGTATCTGATCGCCGAACAGTAGGCTTCGACGACGACAGGTAGAGCGGCGCTTCACTGCCGAGTCGCGAACTGCTCGTCAAAGGGAGCCGGCTTTAGCCGGCGGCAGAATGTCCACCCACTCATCCTAGGGGTTGGCGGCAGCAACTTTGACCTGACAAGGCTCGACATGCTGAGGATAGGAGAGGTCGAAAGCCGCGGAGGACAAGGTGATCTTTAGTTTGGCAGCCTTCACCGGCGGTGCATCCAGCTTCAGATCGAGACGATAGGGGGATCGAACCTGCCTGCTTCAATAAGCGGGAGTCCGCCGCATTAGGGGACAGGTAGCGTAACCAACACCGACTACTTTGGGGTGGACGGACCAGTCTGGGCTGGCGGATCTGGCCTGCCCGAATCCCCACAGTCGCCCGGGTGGCCCTTGCACTTCGTGATGATTGCCGAACGCAAGCGGCCGCGCAGATCGTCGGGAAGTTCGTAAAGGTGGGAGTCTCGGTAAATCTCGATGGTCATCTTTGTCGTGTTGCAAACGACGTAGCAGTTATGGCACCACTGGAGGTGGTCTTCCAATTCCGCCCTGGTTTGGGCGTCCATGGAGTCATCAAGGTAATCGGTGAGCTCTTTCAGAAAATCAGAGCAGGTCACTGTTTGCCATCTCCACCAGTACGATTTTTGAAGTACTTGCTCAAGCGTTCTCGCAACTGCAACCGGGCGCGAAGTAATCGAGACTTCACCGCCGGAATACTCAAATCCAAGGCATCCGCCGTCTCTTCGGTGGAGAGCCCTTCAACATCGCGCAAGACAAACACCGTCCGAAAACTCGGCGGTAATCCCTGGATCGTCTTGCCCAGGATCTCTTTCAGTTCGCCTTGCGTGTAAAGCTGTTCCGGATTCGGCGACCAGTCCGCGACTTCGCGCGGCATGGAATCTTCTTCGGTCTTGATGTCCTCATCGAGCGACACCATCCGTTCCGGCCGCCGGCGGCGCAAGCGCATCAGCGCTTCGTTTACCGCGATCCGCACCAGCCAGGTATAAAACTTCGATTGCTCCTGAAAATTCTTCAGGTTCTGGTACGCCTTCAGGAATGCATCTTGCACCACATCTTCCGCATCTTCGCGGTTCTGCGTGATGTGTTGCGCAATCCGGAACACGTTGCGGTCGTACCGTCGCACCAGCTCCTCGAAGGCGCTGATGTCGCCGGCCTTAGCCGCATGGACCAGAGTGAGTTCGTCGCCTGCTGGTTCCGCTACTTTTGGTTGGATGGTTCCCATGTTTATGCAGATTCAGGATTTTACTGCCCGGAACGAATGCTCGTCCATTGTACCTAGTCAAGATCGGATTCGGGAAACTAGGAAAGACATTTTTTTGGACGTTTTCGGGTAGCGTTTCAGCCTTTCGATGGGTTTGACGGCCCGGTTGAGGCCCACGTCTAAGATACGGACGCGCCAGCCTTCCGGATGTCACAGCCGGGAATCGAATCTGTAAACGAATTGGCTGTGATGCGTGGGGAATAATCGCGCTACACTGAACCGAGTGAGTCACCTGAGCCGCTTTCATCGTTTTACTGGCCTGCCTGCTGACCTGGTCAAGCAGCGGAGTCGTCGCGCAAGACAGCACTACCACGCCCAAGAAGAAATCTACGTCGTCAACCACAGCGCACAAGTCAACCAGCTCGACCTCGAAGAAGACGGCGGCATCTCACTCGACGCATCCGCGCAAAAAGGTGACCACAGCCCGGGCCCATCAGATGCACCGCAGCTTTGTGGCTTCCAACGATCTGCGGCCCATGGCGCGGCAACTGGTCGAGTTCCGCACGCCGGCCGCCTATACCGGGCGTGGAGACCTACGCCCATACTCATGCCGGCACCGAAGCGGGCGCGCTGGCCTGGTTTGCCATTGGGTATGCGCACTACCTTGACGCCCAGTATCCCGCCGCAATCACAGCTTTACAGAAGGCACAGCCGCAGATCGGCGAACTGAAAGACTATGCCGCATTTTTTATCGGCAACTGCCTATGTGCTGAGCAATAATCCCGAAGAGTCGTTCGCCTATCTGCGCGAGTTTGGCACGCGCTTTCCCGACTCTCTGTACTCCCACGACGCGACCATCTCGTATGCCAAAGCCTTGTTGGCCACCAGCCAGCCGACTGAGGCGATCAAGATGCTGGAAGCGCATCGCGTGCCCGCCAGCGCCGAAACCGAGTACTTCCTCGGCAAGGCCTATGTGCAGAATGGCCAAGGTCGCACGGGCGCTGAGATCTTGCGGCGCGTCTATTACAACTACGCGACGAACTACACGGCCGACCAGGCCGCCGCGGACCTGAGGAAAATTCCGGAGGCCGCAACCCTTCCGCCCGCGACCTACAGCTGACCACCTCAAGCGCGCCGACGCCCTCTACAAGGCGCGTCGCTATCCGGCTGCGGCCGAGGAGTATCGCTTCGTAGTAGATCTGGCTCCGGCGGGTCAGCAGTCGGCGGGGCTGATCCAACTCGCCAACACTTACATGAAAGACGGCAACACGCGCGATGCGCGCGAGGCGCTCGACCGCATTCCCGATGACGGCAGCGAGGCCAGCGCGGAGAAGTGGTATCAGCAGCGCCGAGATCGCTCGCGAACGCCAAGGATGAGGCCGGTCTGGATGATCATCCTGCAACACATGCGGGCGACCACGCCGAAGTCGCCCTGGCTGGAATCGGCACTGCTGAGCGCAGGCAACATGTACCTGCTGCGCAAGGATTACGATCGCGCCATCGACTACTATCGCGAGATTCACGAGCGTTTTCCGGAAGGCAACAAAGCGGCTTATGCGCACTGGAAGTGTGCCTGGCTGACCTATCGGCAAAATCGCAAAGAGCAAGCCAAGAAGTATTTCGAGGAGCAGGTTGAGTTTTATCCGGGAACCAACGAAGTTCCCAATGCCATGTATTGGCGCGGGCGCATGGCCGAGGATGATCGCGAGTATGGCGTAGCGCGCGCGTATTACACCAGGCTCTCCGATCGCTATCGCAACTATTATTACGGCGTGCTGGCGCGGAAGCGTCTGGCGACCATGCCGGTTGCGCCGGCGGTGGCAGTGGCTGCCCTGCAGCACGTTTCGTCGGCGGCTGCGCTCGATCCGGTTTCGCAGATCACCGATCCGCCGGAAGACGATCTTCATTACAACCGCGCCAAGTTGCTGGAGAACGCCGGCATGACCGATCTCGCAGTGCGCGAACTGCAGGCAGGCAGCGCGACCGGACCCTGCTGGGAGATGATCGAGATCGCGAAGATCTACACCAGCGGCGGCGAGTATTACCGCGCCTTGCAGGCCCTTAAGCACGCCATCACCGGATATTTCTCGATGGACGTCAGCGCGCTGCCTCCGCCTTATTGGCAGGGACTCTTCCCGCGGCCTTACTGGGATGCATTGCGGATGTACTCGGAGCAGAACGGGCTTGATCCTTATCTGGTGGCGTCGCTCATTCGGCAGGAGTCGGAATTCAATCCCAGCGCGGTCTCGCACGCCAATGCATACGGGCTGATGCAGTTGCTGCCGAGAACAGGGAAGGGTGAAGCCAAGAAGGAAGGGCTGTCGCACTACAGCACGGACTCGCTGCTGGATCCCGACAACCAACATCGAACTCGGCACACACTATTTCCGGCAGATGGTCGATCAGTTCGGCGGGCAGGTGGAGTATGCACTCGCCGCCTATAATGCCGGCGCTGAGCGCGTGCAGGACTGGCGCGCCGCGGGCAATTATCGCGACATCGAGGAATTCGTCGAGTCCATCCCCTTCACCGAAACCCGCGAATACGTGCAAGCCATCGTGCGCAACGCCGAAGTTTATAAGCGGGTGTACGGCACGCCGTAAGGAAGCTGTCAGCCGTCAGCTATCAGCCATCACGTGTTATTCGTCGTGTACGCTTCTGGGCGCTGGAGTTGGTCCTGTAATCCAGCTCAAAATCCAGGCAGGAGAACTCAGCCTAGGACGGAAACTCACGGGTGAGAATCAGATCTCAATTTACGCAGTGGACTATAACAGCCGGAACACAAGCGCCGGAGGCGCGGAAGAGCTTAGCCCCGGACGGAGCCGCAGGCGGAGTGCGGGGGAGGATCCGAAATAAACTTAAGTCCCGTAGGGACGACAGAGGTCTTGCCCACGCATGGTGAAAATCGGGCCGGCATTTGGCCGGGACAGCGCGGTTTATCCTCACACCAACAGGTGATTCAGATCACAGCACGCCCGTGCGGAATTTGGCATAACTGTTCAATCATGAGTGTGGGCACCAAGAGTCAGATCCTCAATGCATCCGATACCCTGAAGGCCTGCCTGGCTGAAGTAGGAATGAAGCAGCATTATTCTGCCGATAGCACCCTGTTTCGCGAAGACAGCGACAATGCCGGCGTTTTTCTGGTGATCAAGGGAAAAGTGTGCTTGAGCGTGCGGAGCCTCCCCAGACTGGACCGGCAGTTCGGAAGCGGGTCGGTACTGGGATTGCCTTCTACCTTTACGGGACATCCCTATAGCCTGACGGCTACTGCCGTGACCGCCGTAGAGGTAGTGTATGTCCCACAAGAAGCCTTTGTTCGCTTGATGCGCGAACGGCCGGAACTGTGCCGCGAAGCGACCGAGATGCTGGGCCGGGAGGTCACCTTCATTCAGTCGGCGCTGGCCGAACGGCGAAAAGAGGCTGCCAATGCCAGGTTTCCCCTAGCGCTGGTTTAAGGGTTCGTCCGCAGCAGCTCTTCGCAACGCCTCTCCACCACGAATCATTCCACTTCGAAGTTCGCCGTTCGTTGAGCGGTTGCATTTCCGGCCGTGTCCCCGGCCGTCAACTCCAGACGATACGAACCCGGGACGAGCTTATCCAGCGGCAACTTGACCCCCAAGGCAATTACCGGATCGCCAGCTTTTATGCCCGGAGCCGGGCCTCCCAACTGAACTTTCTGCTCGCCCGTATTGCGGTCTACAACGCGTATCTGTATGCGAACGGTGGGGGGCGTCGCGCTGGTCAGCAGTGGGTCGTAGATCTCGACATAGAATGTTGCCGCGTCGCCCTTCTTGAAGCGATCACTGCCGGCTGGAACAATCTGCACGCCTTGCGCCACCAGGGGAGTGCGGTCCTCTAAGAGGGCGGCATCCAGTCCCGACGACACTTGCGACAGGGGATGCAGTTCTTTACTCAGCGCCAGCGAGCTCATGCCGAATTGTTTCGTGTCGTAGGCGTCGACAACCAGCGGCATCTGCAGCTTTCCGAAACTCTGTCCGCCGGAACTGAAAGCAACCTTCAAGTCATATTGTCCAGAGGCAATCTCAAACTGATTTTCGTAGTGATAAGGCTTCTTGGCGAACTCCTCCACCTCTGACTTGCCGTCGAAGGTCAAGTCCACGTTGTCGCTGAAGCGCGCGCCCACTGTTCCGTCCGGCTTATAGGCAAGGCCCAGGACGTCGACCTCGGCATGCATCTTTCCCTTGTCCTTAACGAACTTGATGGCGCCGGCCGGAATTTCGATGGCCAGATTCACTCGAGCCGTGTTTGCCGAGGTATAGAAATACGGCGCCAGCATGCTAGCCGCGATACTTCCTGGTTGCGAACCAGTAGCCTGATTCTCCAATTGCTTTTCCACCGGCTTGCCCGCCAGCAAGTCGGTCGGTCTCACATTGCAGTACCCGCTGCGCGCGCGAACCACCGTGTCACCGCGGTCCACTTTCACCCGCAAGGTATGACAGGTGCCCTCTTCCGAGGCGGGAGGCGTATATCCCAGCAGGTAATACTGCGTCTGTTCCTGGGCAATCTTCTCCAAGCCTCCCAGCAGATCATTGCTGTTCACGATGGCAAAACCGCCTGTCCCCGAGGCCAGTTCATAAAGAACCTGCCGCGAGTCTGTGCCATTTGACATCGGTTGCAGCAGGGTGTGTGCCTGGCTGTAAGGAGCATTCAGCATCGAACTCGTCGTCTGCGTGCTGCCGGTGCCGGTGCGAGAGGCGCCACTGGTTCCGCTTCCGGCCCCGGTGTGTCCGCCGGCTCCGGCGCCACCGGTCCCACCCGAGTGTCCGCCGCCTCCACCCGATCCGCCGCCGCGCTGCACATAGAGCAGATGAGCTGGCGAATCGCTACCATCCCCGCTTAGAGTAAGGGTCGCACTCAACAGCCGACCGCCGCCTGAGTCAGGAAAAATCTGCAGTTGCGGAGCGGCACTGACCGGCGTCGTCAGACCGCGAACGTTGATGGGATAGATCGCCACATTGGATTTATTGCAACTGTCGATCGCCGCTGTCAGTTCCGACATCTGTTCCGGCAAGTTAGGGTCGGCAGGATTCAGCGGAAAGCCATCGGACAACAGCACCAGAGTTTTTCGTCCCGGAACAGATGCCAATCCCTTTGCCATATTTCGTATGGCCAATAGCAGAGTGCGCACGCCGAAATTGGTCTGCATATTTCCCACCTGCGGGATTCCGACCGGCAAGCTTTGCACCGGCGCTACCGCTGCTACTTCGGCGTTGGGAGACGAAGCTGAGAAACTCAGATTGCGTACGGCCTGCTTCAATCGATCGGCGTCATTGGTGAAATTCTGTGCCACATGCAACGTCCCACCAAAATTCACCACCGCGATATAACGATTCGCGCCGGCATTTCTGTCCAGGAACTTCAAGGCAGCCGCGCGGGCCTGCGCCTGATCATTCATGCTCATGGTGGAGTTATCGAAGAACAGGATCAGGTAGCGCCGCTGGTTGTCGGAAGGAGCGGAGGCGTCAGTTTCGGCCGAGAACGTCTTAACTGGTTGTTCCTTGTTGTCTTCCCATACCCGAAAATCTTTCTGGGTCAGATCGCGGATGTACTTGCCATTCTTGTCGGTAACTACGGTATCCACCAGAACTAGACGCGTCTCTGCCTTGACGGTCGGAATGGTGGAACCTTCTGCCGGAGTTGGCGGCTGAGTCGGCTGGGTTTGCGGCCAGGCCGGGATCCAGCTCGTACACGCCGTAAGCGCCACGAGTAGTAACGCAAACCGAAGATGGCGAGATTTCATGGGAGCCTCCGGACCTACTGAATTGCGACCGCACTGTTTTGCGCCGACAGCTGTCCGTCTTCGTCCCGGACCACCAGGCGTATGACGTAGTTTCCCGGCTTGACGTCGAAGCTGCTCTTCAAGCTGATCCCCGAGCCCAGCCGGCCTTCCAGTGTTTCATCCTTCAATCGCAATTGCAGCACTTTCTGGTTGCCGGTGACGAAATTGCCATTGCGATCGAACACCGCCGAAACCACCGTTACATCGTTATCGTTCCTGCCATTCACCTTCCGAAAGTGAATGTGCCGCACGTCCATACGCACCACCACCGAGAGCTTCGCGTCGTTGTCGTCGGGCTTGAAGAATTGGGTGTGAACTTCCACCGGAATCTCACGCGATTCTTCCTGCGAAAAGACAGCGTCTTCGATGGCCTGCTTCGCCTGATCGGCCGGATCGGTCGCGCCCTTGGGAGCATAGTATCCCTTGCGCGCCTGGATGGCGCCCTTGGCCGGACTCTTCAGCGTGACCTTCAGCTTGTGAAAATGGCCATCGTTTTTCAGATTTTGCGGCGAAAAGCCCAGCAGATAGGAAAACTCCGCCTGCGCCGCCAAGCGTTGAAAGCCTTCGCCGAGATCGTTGTTATTGTGGAAGAACGTGCCGCCCGTCGCATCGGCCAACTCGGCGAGGATATCCGCATCGGCCGCCTGTTCTGCATTGTGATATTGCTGAACCAGGCCGGCAATGGATGCGCTGGGAGGGCGCTGCTGGCTGACGTCTGGCAATGACGTGTACAAGCCCCGGGCGTCCAGCGTGTTGATGACAACATTGGAATGCAAGGCGCGATCGACGACCTCGGCTTGCTCATGCATGACGTCGGTGTTCATGAAGCCCGGGGAAACCACGACGATGATTCGCTGTCCGGGCATTGCCGCAAGTCGCCGCACTACTGCCTCTATCGTTCCCAAAGAAAGGCGCATCTCCTGGTCGGCCGAGCTAAGTTCCTGTCGCGCGTAGGCTTCGATAGCCAGCGTGTTCATGGTTACGCCCGCAGTCGGCTGCATCCTGTATGGCCACTTGTATCGCCTGCGGATCGTGCTTGTTCTCCATCAGGTCGGCCATGTAATAGGAAATATTCGGACACGGAGTCACGCCGGTATGGGCGAGTGGCCGGGGCTGCAAGCGGTTCAAAGTCGCCGTCAATTGCGCCCGATCGTCGGTGAAGTCGAGTTGAGTCTGGCCTGACGTCGAATAAATGGCGGCGCGATCTCCAGGCTGTAGCGATTGCAACTGATGTTCTGCCGCATTTCTGGCCTGCGCCAGATCGGAAATGCTGAGGTGAATGTCGTCGAACAGGTATGCGATGTAGCGCTGCGGAACAACTTGCGGATTCGCCGGTGGCGGCTCGCCGGGACCATTCGCCAGATCATGGTAGATTGGCCGATTCGTCCCCGCCTGCTCCATGCTGAACTTGCTGATGAGCTGCGGTTTGCCATTGTCGAGCAGCTGAAAATCTTCCTGCTTCAGGGTGCCAATCGCGTGCCCTGCGGCATCACGCACCACGACCCGGACTTCGACCAGATTAACCTTTACTTTGAAGGTAGTCATTTCTTCGTGGGAAGAGACTTCCGGCGCGCTCTTGTCGGTGGATTGTACGGTAGACTCCGACGGCGTTGTAGCGGTGGTTTGGGTTGATGCGAGCGACGCTAACAACCCCACCAGAATGCCCAGCACCAGTCCCACGGCGTAACGCCGCGCGAAGGCTTTCACATTTCCGGAAGAGACTCTATTTGTGCAGACTGTTATCATTTTGCGGCTAGTGTACAAGCTGAACTCTACGCCCGGTCGCTTGGTCTGGCGTTAGGGTCACGACAGACATCTAAACCCAAGTCCCGCGGTGCATGTCGCGGGCGTGCTCGCCATTTTCGATAAGGCAAAGGTCATCCATGATCGTGCTGCATTGGAGGGGAGTCGCTCTCAGTCTACTCGTTGTCGCCTGGCTCGTGTTAGGCGCTGAAAGGACGGCTTGCAAAGCCACTGCCCAGGTAATTGCGGCGTCTAAGTTGTCTCCGCCAATTTCAATGGGAGGGGCGCCGGTGACCACGCTTCAGCGTCCAGAAGTCAGCGATCCGAGCCAGCAGAAGCCTATTGACGAGGTCGTCCTGATTCGCCCGCCCATCACCGATCGCAGCAAACCGCAATTTCTTTCGGCGCATATCCTTCCAAGTCGCGGGATGGCTGTGCTGCAGATCAAAGCCTATCTTCCCGGCAAGGGTGAGATCGACCTGTTGAATTCTCCTTCGCTGCCGGAAGCTGAGAAGTTGCTGGAGCAGGGCGATGACGAGTTCGGCAACCAAATCTTCAAAATGGGGGGCGCTATTCTGCTGCCTTTTGCCAACCGTATTCGCGGCAAAGTGTCTGCCGACGGTAAAACAATTACCGCGACGGTAGCAGGGAAAACCGTTACGTTGCCCGCGAACTGGAGCGGCAACAATCCCGGCGCGGAAAAGCACGCGATTCACGGCCTGATGCGGCGATCGCAGTTCCAGAACGTGCGCGTGCAAGATGGCACCAAGGAATCGACCGTCTCTGCGAGCACTGCATGCCGGCAACTTCGACGGCCACTGGCTTTCAGATACCGACGTGAAAGTGGAAACAACGCTGAGCCATGACGCCTTCGAAATGGCAGTAACGGCAAAAAATGTGGGTCACGAGCCGCTTCCCATGGGCATAGGATGGCATCCATATTTTGTCTTGCCGGGCGGAGACCGGCAGCAGGTGAGGCTGCACTTGCCCAGCGGGACACGGGCTGTCATGAATAATTATGACGATACGTTTACCACCGGCCAGCGCGTGCCGGTGAAAGGAACACCGTACGACTTTTCCGCTCCCGGCGGACGGGCCCTTGGGAGCGCAATACCTGGACGACAACTTTTCCGACCTGAACTACAACGCGGAGGGGCAGACGGTTTCGGAGATCATCGATCCGGCGGCCAAATACGGTTTGCGGCTGATTACACTTTCGCCGCAGATCAAGTCCATCCAGGTGTATGCTCCTCCGCAGAAGAATTTTGTCGCCATCGAGCCGCAGTTCAACCTGCCCGATCCTTATAACCCGGATTGGGGAAGTGTGGACACCGGCATGGTTCTGCTGCAGCCCGGACAGTCCGTCACCTGGCGGGTTCGGCTGGAGTTGTTCACGCCGAATCCGGGGTCCTCGGCGAGTCCTGGGTTTGGACTTGCCGGGGTGGAAGAATAAGGTAAGCCATGCATCGTCTTGCCATCAAAACGCACAAGAAGCGCGAAGTCATCGACATCACGCAGAAACTGGAAGCCGTTCTGTGGAAGCAGTACGAGGACAAGACTGGAATCTGCCAACTTAGCCTGCTGCATACCACGGCGGCGCTGACCACCGCGGATCTGGATCCCGGCACCGATCTCGACATGCTCGACGCCTTCGAACTCATGGTCCCTAAGCTGGACTATCGCCACGAGCACAATCCCGAGCACGTACCCGATCACATTCTGTCGGCCATGATCGGGACTACGGTCAGCCTGATGGTGGAAAGCGGCCTGCTCTTGTTGGGGACGTGGCAACGCGTGGTGCTGATTGAGCTGGATGGCCCGCGCGAACGCGAACTGGTGATGGCCCTGGCTGAAACCGTTGGCTCCTAGCCAATCCCTTGCCTATTCCTGGTAGCTGAAGGAAATGTTTTTGTCTTCTCTTGCTCCCACCGTGACGGTCTGCGTCTTCTCGCCGTACTTCTCCTGCACCGCGGCGACGGTGTAAGTTCCCGGGGGCAGCCCATGCAAGCTGAACTTGCCGTCTTTGCCGGTGACCGCGAAGAACGGATTGCCGATCACGCTAAGGTACATGTGCATCCAGGGATGCTGATTGCATTTGATGGGGATCATCATCTCCGCCGTGCTGAACGTCTTGTCCAACGGCCCCGAGTTGGGCATCTGCGACTGGTTCCACTCGCTGTTCTGCTTGGGCATGGGATGGATATTGTGCAGCGTCGGATCGGCGTCTTCGAAGCGCACTGGCTGGCCCGTCATGACCGCGGCCATGTGCGGGACGTAGCGGCAACCCTCCTGCTTGATGGCGACGCTCTGCTGCGGCGGATCGAAGCTGCGATTGCCCAGGCCATCCTTCACATAGACCAGCACGTTGGCGAGGTGACCGTCGTCGACCACAACCTGCTCTGATGCCGCCTCTCCTTTGCAGCCGGGATCGTTGGACATGTCGATCGGTTTGGGCTTCGGGGGCGTACCTTCAAACATGATGGTGCCGGTGATGGTGGCCGTTGTTGCCGGATCGATTGGAGTGGCCTTCGGTCGCGAGTTGTCCGCAGCCCGGATTTGCGAGGAATTGCCCCTGCTGCAAGCGATCGAAAACGCGAGAAAGAGAACGACGAGAAGAAAATTACAGTAGCCCTTGCGAATCACGTATCAGACCTTTATCTATCGAAACAAACGATGTGAGGAAACTCTTTATTGTACTATCGGGCGGCGGACGCCGAACGGCGCTGAATTGCGGCTCGACATCATGCGGCGTGCGATGCTCGAAGCGCGTCTAACTTGAGGGGGATTCTGCCAATGCGATTCATCTTGCGTTGTTTTATTCCGCTGATCTTCGCTCTGGTATCTATTCAAGCCATTAACGCCGCTAACGGCGATCAGCAAACGGTGATACTGGCGCATGTGCGCTTGATCGACGGCACCGGCGCGCCGGCTAAAGACAATATGTTCATCACCATCCGCGACGGCAAGATTGTTGGCATCACCAAGGCTGGTTCGGACGCGCCCGCATCGGCTCGCCTGATCGATTACTCCGGCAAGACCGTGATGCCAGGCCTGATCAACGCGCATGGGCATCTGGCGCTTGTGTGTGGAACGCAGAATTCTGCGACGTGCTATACCAAGGAAAACGTGATCGCCGAGTTGCGCCAGTATGAACGCTACGGCGTCACCAGCATGTTGTCGCTGGGAGTGAATCGCGACCTGATCTACGAAGTTCGCGACGAACAGCGAACCGGCAAACTAGATGGCGCAACCGTTTACAGCGCAGATCGCGGCGTTGGAGTTCCCGATGCTGCACCGCCGCTGCCGCACGCGCCCGATCAGCTTTACACGCCGAAGACGCCTGCCGAGGCTCGCGCTGACATCGATGCCATGGCATCGCGTCATGCTGACTTCGTCAAGATATGGGTCGACAACCTACATGGTACAAAGCCGTCGATGGATCCGGCAATTTACAGCGCAGTCATCGATGAGGCACATCGCGACAAGCTACCGGTGGCAGCCCACATCTACTATCTGGCCGATGCCAAGTCGGTGGTCGCCGACGGTGTCAACGTTCTGGCGCACAGCGTTCGGGATCAGACTGTCGATCAGGAACTGCTAACCGCGATGAAGCAGCGTGGTGTTTACTACATTCCTACGCTGACAGTCGATTCGTCGTCGTTTTCTTTCGTCGAGCATCCGGAATGGAAGAACGATCCGTTCTTGCAGAACGCCGTCAGTCCCGAGTTATTGCAGGCACTCACCGACGATGCTGCGAAGCAAAAGGTGGAACACGATCCCGGCTTGGCTCTGCATAAGCACGACTTCGCCAACGATCAGAAGAACCTGAAGCTTGTCTACGATGCGGGAGTGAAAGTTGGCTTCGGTACCGATTCAGGCGCAGTTCCGGCCCGCGTGCCCGGATTTGCCGAGCATCAGGAGCTGGCGATGATGGTGCAGTCTGGCCTGACTCCGATGCAGGCCATCATGTGCGCGACGAAGACGAACGCGGAGTTGCTTGGCATCGAAACGACAACCGGAACGCTGACCGTCGGGAAGCAGGCCGACCTGATTGTGCTGGATGGCAATCCGCTGGACGACATTCACAACACGCAGAAGATTGTCGCCATCTGGCATGCCGGCAGGGAAGTGCAGCCCGCGGTTGCGGTGAAGTGATAACAGTACTTCTCTAACGAAGAAACGTTGCTATGCTTATAGCTCCACTTCCTGCAACTCCGGCTTGGGCGGTGGGATGACGTGCAGGGCTTCGACCATGGCATCGGCGAACTCGCTGGTTCCGGCAGTGCCGCCCACATCGCGCGTGAGATGCTTCTTCTCGGTGAAAACCTTTTCCAATGCCAGGCGAATGTGGTTGGCGGCGTTCTCTTCTCCCAGATGGCGCAGCATCAGGATGCCGGAGCGCAACACCGCTGTGGGATTGGCGATGTCTTTGCCGGCAATGTCGGGTGCCGATCCGTGTACGGCTTCGAAGATTGCGATTTCGTGTCCAAAGTTCGCGCCCGGCACCAGGCCCAGTCCGCCGACGAAGGCCGCGCACAGATCGGAGATGATATCGCCGTAGAGATTCTCCAGCAGCAGCATGTCGTACTGGTAGGGATTCATCACCAGCTGCATGCAGGTGTTGTCCACGATGTGCTCGCCGTAGGTGATCTCAGGATATTCTTTCGAAATGTTGCGCGAGCAGCGAATGAACAGGCCATCCGACAACTTCATGATGTTGGCTTTGTGGATGGCATGGATCTTCTTGCGCTTGTGTGCGCCGGGCATACTCGAAGGCGAAACGGGAGATGCGCGTGGACGCTTTTTCAGTGATGATCTTCAGGCTCTCCACTACGCCGGGCACGACTTCGTGCTCGATGCCGGAATAGAGCCCCTCGGTATTCTCGCGAACGATGACCAGATCGACGCCCGGATAGCGAGTGGGAACAGCAGGCAGATTGCGGATGGGCCGGAAGTTGGCGAACAGCTCGAACTGTTTGCGGAGACGCGACATTGATGCTGGAAAACCCGCCGCCGATGGGCGTTGTCACCGGCCCTTTCAAGCCGACGTGCGTCCGTTCGATCGACTCGGTCAGCTCTTTCGGAATGTACTCGTGATATTTCTCGAAAGCTTCGGCGCCGGCGGCGAAGCTCTCCCATTCGAATTTGACGCCGGTGGCTTCCAGGATGCGAACTGCTGCGCTCACGACTTCGGGGCCGATACCATCGCCGGGAATTAACGTAACTTTGTAGGAAGATGACATGGATTTGTTGGCTTCTCTCGTCTTGCTGGAAAACCTGTCTTACCACGAACCTATCTCAGAGATCGATAGCGCATTGATTTGTGTCAGGGCCTGGCTTTAGCCGGGCCGAAAAGCCCTGGTCCGTCTGGGCTTTAGCCCCGTAAAGATGGCCCTCAGGGGCTAAAGCCCCAGTTCGTATCGCGCCACTTTTCGGCACGTCTGAAGACGTGCCCTGACACAAATCGCGAGTTCTTGTGATTTGTGGTGATAGATGTTTCTACTGAGACGGCTCGCCGGATTTTGCTTTGGCCGAGCCGCTCTCTTTGCTGTCGAGCAGCTCCTTCAACTCGGCCATGAACTCGCGAACATCTTTGAAGTCCAGATAAACCGAGGCGAACCGCACATAAGCAACCTTGTCGATGTTCTTCAGGCGATTCATGATCAACTCGCCAATCTCGCTGGTTTTGCGTTCGCGCTCGGCGGAATCGACGACAAAGCCTTCGGCATCGTTGACGATCTGCTCAAGCTTGCCCATGGAGACCGGCCGCTTCTCGCAAGCCCGCAGCAATCCGCTAAGGACTTTTTGCCGTTCGAATTTCTCCCGGCGGCCGTCTTTCTTCACCACCATGTAAGGAATTTCGTCGATGCGTTCGTAGGTGGTGAAGCGCTTTTCGCACTTCAGGCATTCGCGGCGGCGGCGGATGGACTCGCCTTCCTTGCTTTCGCGCGAATCGACTACCTTGTCGTTTTCAAAGCCGCAAAACGGGCACTTCATGAGTGAGAGAGCGCAGGCGATCAACCCGCACTTCGATTGTAACAGGGGAAATGAGGTTCACACGGAGGCAGGGAGCACAAGGAGTTGAAGACCGCCGTGGGGTCGATGCGATCGATGCCCGCCTCTATTCCGCCAGTGCCTCAGCCTTCTCTTCGGCCTCGGCGACGGAGCGGATTGATACGTGCTCGTGGCGGGCAATGGCGAGACCTGCCGGTATCACTGACATAAACGTTACCGCCCACAGCAGAATGCCGCAGCTTACGGCCAGTTCGTGCTCGATGCCGAACCCCGCGCTCAACATGCTGATGGTCGCCAATTGCGATCCGCCGCCGACCGCCGGCAGTTGCAACATCGATCCCACCATGCTCGATCCCATCAGCACCACTTCATGCGGCAGAGTGAGGTTGCGCAACTCGCCGGGGTAGGCATGTGTCACCGCGTAGTAAGCGAAGGCCACGATGACCCACATGAGAAAGGAGACGCCGACCAGTTGCAGAGCTGAGCTGACATCTTGAATGGTTTCCAGACCGTGGCTGAACGACAGAACTTTTTCATGAACATGATGCGCCAGCTTGGGAGCGAATCCGACGAAACGGTCATGCAGAAACTGGGCCACGCGATCGCCCGAGCGCCGCACGATGACCACGCCCACCACTAGCACCACGATCAAAGCCATCAGGAAAAACGATGCTTCGCGCAGCTGGCGATAGAAGTGAAGTGAGCGCAGATCTGGCGACAGGAAGCTGAGCGCCAACATTACCGCGAAGGCGCCCATATCGAAGATGCGCTCCACGCCCCAGACCGCAACCTGCGAGGTGAAAGTGAGACGTTCCTTCTTGGCGATGATGTAAGGGCGGATCATCTCTCCGGCGCGGCCCAGCAGCGCCAGGGCGGCGAAGCCCACGAATTGCGGAGCCATCAGCCGCATGGTGGTGGTCTTGCGTACCGGCTTCAGAAAGATGCGCCAGCGCACCGCACGTAACACGTAAGCCAGATAAGTGAGTGCCAGACCGTAAAACACGTAAAGCCAGTTCACGTGCTCGCTACGGTTCCAGAACATGGCCCAGTCGAACGTCTTCCAAGCGCGAATCTGCAGGTAGATCAGCAGACACAGCGCCATCAGAACAATGGCCAGGATCAGGATGCGTTTCTTGGTCATGTGGGGAAAGTCAGTAGATTCGCTTGTGAGGCCTAAGGGTCAAGGTAAATGAGTGGAGCAGTGGGGTCAAACCAGACTATTCGTTAGCAGCGGCGGACGTCGATGCCGTCTGGGTAAGCGCGGGCTTAGCGGATTTGGCCTGATGGCTTTGCGCCGGACGATTGCTGCTTGCGCTCGGCCAACTTCTTGCGATTGTAATCCTTGATCACGCGCGCCACGTAGGCGTGCGTCTCGCGATACGGCGGAACGCCCTTATACTGCTCCACGCGTTGCGGACCGGCGTTGTAAGCGGCCAGAGCTTTGATCATGTCGCCGTTATAGAGCAGCAGCAGTTCGCGCAGATAGCGCACGCCGCCGTCAACATTCTCTGCCGCATCGAAACTGTCTTTCACTCCTAGCTTGCCGGCAGTGCCGGGCATCAGCTGCATCAGGCCCTGCGCGCCCTTGGGCGAGACTGCGCGCGGATTGTTCGCGCTCTCGGCGTGAATCACGCTGGCAATGAAATCAGCGTCAACCTGATGTTGGTTGCTGGCCGCGCTGACGATGCTCTTCAGATCCTGCGGCTTCGGGTTGGAAATGGCGGCGTCCTGGAGTTCTGGCGGAGCTGGTTCGAAGCTTTCGATCTCGGCGGTTGGGACATCGACGTATCCTGCCGCTGCGTCGGCGCTCATGTATAAGCGCGTGGTTGCTCCCACGACTTCGTGATGGTCGTGACGCAGGCTGAATCCGTTGTTGAGGTTGGCTACCTCGGCGGCTTGCAATTGCGCCGTGAGAAGCACTCCGAACAGGCCGACTTGTAGAAATCTACGCATTTACGATTGCCGTCTTCGTATCCAGTACCTGGTCAATGGCAGCAGCCACGCCGCTTTCGTCATTATGCAGAGTAACGGTCCAGCCGTTCAACTTCAAATCGTCGGCGGCATTACCCATAATCACTGGGTGGCCGGCAAAGGTCAACATTTCAATGTCGTTGTAGTTATCGCCAATGGCCATTACTTCAGACGCCGAAATGCCGCGATGGTGAGCCCAGCGCTCCAGGGCGTGTCCCTTCGAGCAACCGGCATTCAGGATGTCGACGATGGTCAGGTCCCGGTGGTCGTACTGTGTGCGTAACACCGTAAATTCCGAAGCAAACTCGCAAGCGGCCAGCTTTTGCTGCGCACGTTGCATCAGCTCGACCGGGCCGCAGAACATGGCCTGAATGGGATCCTCCGTAAGCGCTTTGTCGATAGGATTGACGTACTCGATATATGGCGCATTCTTTTCCATCCAGCGCTGGATGACTCCATAGAGATGCTCATGGCTTTCGCAAACGATAGCTCCCGCGCCTTCGCGGTCGAAGGTCAACACCATGTGATGGCGAAAATCGCGCATGTGATGGCTCAGCTTGAGGGCGGTAGCTTGCGGCAGCAGGTCCTGATGAAACGATTCGCCGCGGAGGGAGCGGGTGACCGCACCGTTCGAACTGATCAGCCAGAGATCGAAACCAAGAGATTCCGCGATAGGCAAGGCAAATTTGTGCCGCCGGCCCGTTCCCAGCACGATTTCGATACCCGCTTCGTGGGCACGGCGAAGCGCATCCAGATTAGCTTGCGAAATCTGGAACTTGGAATCGAGCAGTGTGCCATCGATGTCGATGGCTATGAGACGGATGGGACGGGTCAACATGATCCATTCTAATTCACAAAACACCCCAGCGGCTGCTAGTCCCTGAAGCACCGCGTTCCCAATGTTCGGCAGATACAACTCTCAACAACACAGGCCTTCCCGCTAGAGAAGGCCTGTGGCTGTTGCTCTGCTTGAGCTCCAACATTTACCGTTCCGGAATTCTGACCTTCGCGTCTGCGCGCTTATCCAGATGCACGGTCTCGATAAACCTCACTTTGCCTTTGCTCAACTTCATCACCAGCGAGGTGGTGCGCGAGCCATCGCCGAAGAAGCGCACTCCGCGAAGCAGAGCGCCATCGGTTACTCCGGTGGCAGCGAAGATGATGTTCTTGCCCGGCGCCAGCTCATCGGCGGTGTAAATTCGTTTGGGATCGTTGATGCCCATATCTTTCATGCGCTCGCCCTGCTCCGGCGTGTAGCCAACCAGGCGGCCGACCATGTAGCCGTTCAGGCAGCGAATCGCAGCGGAAGTAATGACGCCCTCGGGAGCGCCGCCGGTACCCATCACCGCGTGCACGCCCGATCCCAGCATGGCTGCGGCGACGCCGGGCGAAAGATCGCCATCGGAGATCAGCCGGATGCGCGCACCAGCTTTGCGTATCTCGCCAATCAACTTCTCGTGCCGCGGCCGGTCCAAAATGATGATTACCAGATCTTCCACGCGACGATCGAGCACCTTGGCAATCACGTTCAGGTTGTGCGAGACGGGAGCTTCCAGATCAACCACGCCTTTGCAAGACGGGCCGACCACAATCTTTTCCATGTAGCAGTCAGGAGCATGCAGCAAGCCGCCCTTTTCCGACGCGGCCAGTACGGTAATGGCGCCGGGAGATCCGGTGGCACACAGATTCGTGCCTTCCAGTGGGTCGACGGCGATGTCGACTGCGGGATAAGTCTTGCCATCCTGCTTGCCAACCTTTTCCCCGATATACAGCATGGGAGCTTCGTCGCGTTCGCCTTCTCCGATGACGATGGTGCCATCCATCGGGACGGAATCCATCACGCTGCGCATGGCCTCGGTCGCCACTTGATCAGCGTGCTTGCGGTCGCCTTGGCCCATGGTTTTCGCCGAGGCAATGGCAGCTTCTTCTACTACGCGCAAAAATTCTAGAGCCAGATCGGTTTCAAGGTTGGCCGTGGGATCGTGTGTCATGACTGGGTCTTCCGTTTGAATTTTGGTTGCCATGGGGCCTCCGTGGATTGTGCGGCTTGCGGCGCCGGAAACCATGAGATGCTGCTAACGCAAGCGGCCGTCATGCTATTTACGTATTAAGACGAAACCGGGAAGTGCTGGGCACGCCCCGTCATCCGGCACAAGGGGCAAGGATAATCCCTTCGGACGAGCTTTGAACAGGGAAATGCGGGTGGGCACATACTGAGGTCGAGCACGCATCGCCGTCCTTGCCTATCCACTATCACCAGCCACTAACCACTGCTTCAAAACGCCGCGTGCCCGGTGATGTGCTCGCCGATGATCAACGTGTGGATGTCGTGCGTGCCTTCATAGGTCTTCACCGACTCAAGGTTCGCCATGTGGCGGAAGATGGGATACTCGTCGGCGATGCCGTTGCCGCCCAGGATGTCGCGTCCCATGCGGGCGCACTCCAGCGCCATCCAGACGTTGTTGCGCTTCGCCATCGAGACATGCCACGGCTTGGCTTTGCCTGCATCTTTCAGCCGGCCAACTTGCAGCGCGAGCAATTGAGCTTTGGTGATTTCGCTGATCATCCACACCAGCTTTTCCTGCACGAGTTGATGCGAGGCGATGGGCTGATCGCGGAACTGCTTGCGGAACTGCGAGTACTGCAGCGCGCAATCGTAGCAAGCCATGGCTGCGCCCATAGCTCCCCATGCGATGCCGTAGCGAGCCTGATTCAGGCAGCTCAATGGCGACTTCAGACCGCCGGAGCCTGGCAACAGATTATCCAGCGGGATACGGACATCCTGTAAAGAAAGACTTGAAGTTACGGAAGCGCGCAGCGACCACTTGCCGTGAACGTCGGCGGCCTTGAATCCGGGCCGGTCGGTCTCAACGATGAAGCCGCGAATCAGGTTGTCCTCGTTCTCCACTTTCGCCCAGATGATGGCGATGTCGGCGATGGAGCCGGAGGTGATCCACATCTTCTCACCGTTCAGGACATACTCGTTGCCATCTTTCCGGGCGCGGGTGCGCATGGCAGACGGGTTCGAGCCCGCGTCGGGCTCGGTCAATCCGAAGCAGCCGAGAATTTCGCCCAGCGCCATCTTGGGCAGATATTTCTGCTTCTGTTCCTCGCTGCCAAAGGCGTAGATGGGATACATGCACAGCCCGGACTGCACGCTGACGAACGAGCGGACGCCGCTGTCGCCGCGTTCCAGTTCCTGGGTCATCAGGCCGTACTCCACCGCCGACATGCCGGCGCAACCGTAGCCCTTGAGGCTGGCCCCGTAGAAGCCGAGCTCGCCCATGGGCTTGATCAGCTCCTTGGGGAAGCGGCCGTCGCGGTTGCACTGCTCGATGATGGGGACCAGGTTTTCTTCGATGAACTTGCGGGTATTGTCGCGGACCAGCCGCTCGTCGTCGTTGAGCAGGGTGTCGAACTCGATAAAATCCACGCCCTTGAATTTGAGTGCCATGATGTCTCTCTTTGCTACTTATAGGAAAATTGCGGGTGGGACGAATCTTTGAGGCTATCAGGCGGCCAAGAGCGGGGTCAAACGCGGGGACTGTGCGGGCTGGCCCGCCCGGTGTTCGGTAGGGTGTGAACCCTTCCATTTCGTGTGGCTATACATGGCGGGTGCCCCACTCATTCGCGGTTTTCGAATGAGTGGGATCGTCCGAATCACAGTGTCGAGTACGTTCCATCACAGACGGCGCAAGTCCTCTCTGATTAGCGTCAAGCTGTGACGAAAGGTCTGGACGCTGGTACGGTGGGCACGATCTCCACTTCATAACCAGTAGCTGCTACCGGCGCGGGCCGGAGGCTGGGAACCGGCGGACGGCGCGATCTATTCCTGCGTGTGCTGGAGCGGGCTCGGCAGAAGTATCGCTTCGTCGTGATCGGTTACGTGTTGATGCCTGAGCATTTCCATCTCCTCATGACCGAGCCCGAGGCGGGAGATCCTTCGGTTGTGTTGAAAGTCATCAAAGAGCGTTTCACCAAACTGCTCCATCACGGCGGAGTCCGCACCGGGTCGATCTGGCAGAAGCGGTTCTACGATTTCAATGTTTGTAGCACGGAGAAGCGGGTCGAGAAGCGTGCGATACATCCGCAGGAATCCCGTCAAGCGTGGTCTGGTTGCGGCGCCCGAAGATTGGCAATGGAGTAGCTTCAGGTCCTACGCCTACGGGGAAGATGGCCTGGTGAGGGTCAATTGTCAAGAATGGAACTTGACGATCAGTTATTCGGCCTCGCGATCCCACTCATTCGAAAACCGCGAATGAGTGAGGCACCCGATCCGCGGTAAGCGCCGCATTATCTGAATATTCAGAATCCCGGCGGCCGCTGGCTGGCGACGTTGAATGTGCGCTCCAGCGCCATGCCGGCCTCGCACAACGTTCCTTCCTCAAACAGCCGTCCAATCAACGTCACGCCGTGCGGCACGCGGCGCGGCGGCGAGAACTTCGGCAGCGGATGCGCCGGATCGGGAGCCCAGTCGCTGCGCGCCTCCGCCACCTCGACAAAGCCCGCGCGCAAGGTGAGCGAAGGCTGGCCGGTGAAGTTGGTGATGGTGAGCATTTCGTCGCGCAGCGAAGGCACCAGCAGCAGGTCAACCTGCGAGAAGACGCGTTCCATCTCCATCGCAACTTTGCGCCGGAAGCGGTCGGTCTGCACGAAGTCGACGGCCGAGAGAAATCGCGACTGGCGGAAGGTGTTGGGCCACGCGTCGGGCACCTGCATCTTGAGCTGGTTGAGCCCGCCACTCAGCGTCAGTTCTTCGAAGGCGGCCGCGCCTTCGGCGAACAGAATCAGGTCGAGCGAATCGTAGGGCCAGTCGGGAATCGAAACTTCAACTGGCACCATGCCTACTTTCTTGACGGCCTCCAGCGCGGCGCGGTCGACGTCGGTGGCGGGAGCCTCTTTCATCCAGGCAGGGAAGTAGCCTACGCGCAGCCCCTGCACGCTGGCATTGGCGTTGAAGTCGAGCTTGCTGGGCACGCTGGAGAGGTCGCCGGGATCGGGGCCGGTGATGGTGTTGAGCACCAGCATGGTGTCTTCGACGCAGCGGGCCATGGGACCAAGTTTGTCGAGCGACCAGCAAAGCGTCATGGCGCCCGTGCGGGCGACGCGGCCAAAGGTGGGCCGCAGTCCGGTAACCCCGCAGCGCATGGACGGACTCACGATGCTGCCACCGGTTTCGCTGCCCATGGCGAAGGCGACTAATCCGGCCGCTGTGGCCGCGCCCGGTCCTGCGCTCGAGCCCGACGAGCCTTCTTCTAGCAGCCACGGATTCATGGTCTGGCCTCCGAACCAGATGTCGTTGAGCGCCAGCGCGCCCAAACTTAACTTGGCGACCAGCACCGCGCCGGCATCGTTCAGCCGCTGGACGACCACAGCGTTTTTCGCCGGAATGCGATTGCGAAACGGTTCGGCTCCGTAGGTAGTGGGAATTCCGGCGGTGTCGAGAAGATCCTTGGCGCCCCAAGGGATGCCATGCAGCGGTCCACGATATTTTCCGGCAGCAATTTCCTGGTCGGCTTGCCGGGCTTGTTGGAGCGCGAGATCTCGAGTCAGGGTGATGACACAGCGCAGCTTGGGATTGAATTTCTCCAGGCGCGCGAGGTAGATCTGGGTGAGGCGCTCCGACGTGAGCTGGCGCATCTGGATCCAGAGCGAGAGCTGGCTGACGGTCGCGAAAGCGATGTCGTCATCGTTGGCCGGAAGCGGTTGGGGCTCGAACTTGCTGCGGATGAATTCGTCGCGTGCCGGGCCGGCTTTCTCGCCGGGCAGATCGGGGTTCCAGATGGTTGCCGGAGCCAGCGTCGCTTCCAGCGCCACTTTGTGCGGTCCCACTCTCAGCTCGTACACCGGCGCCATGGCGCTGCGCCAATTGCCGGCGGCCTGCGCGAGTTCGTCGGCGGTCAGTTCCACTTCCACCAGCTTTTCGGCTTGGGCGAAAGTTGCCGGGGACACCTCAGGACCAACTGGAGTCGCGGTACCGAAGGCTGGAGGTGCTCCGGGTGGCAGCTCAGCCGGCTTCTGGTCCTGGCCGTAGGTTGCGACGGCTGCGCCTAACAAGGCAAGAGGCGTCTGGGTCAAGAATTGTCTGCGTGATTTCGACATGTTGGGCTCCTGCTATGGATGTTCGTCCGGCATGGTGCAAGAAAATGACACTAGAAAGATCTAGCTATCTCATAAAATCAGTTTTGGTATGTGTCAGGGCACGACTTGAGTCGTGCCGAACGACACGCCTCGATCGAGGCTTTAGCCCCTGCAACAACGCCTCACGGGCTGAAGCCCTAGTCCCAGCCAGCCGCTTTGCGGCACGTCTGAAGACGTGCCCTGACACAAACCCGACCGCGGCGATTTATGAGACGGCTGATGGCTTCTAGCAAGATATACCACTCGGCAGTGAACTCCAGGCCTCTTGCGTGCGTATCCACTTCGCAAATGCTAGTGAAGGGATCCGTAAGTAGAGCGTTGCTCCTGACGGCTGCCTTGATTTCGATCTGTGCGTCGTCTGGCGTGGGCCAGCAGCGTCCTATCAAGCGCCTGGACGGCAGCACAATCACCTCAGCCGAGATCGATGCTACCGTCACCCGGCTGATGCGTGCCGCCGAAGTTCCAGGCGTTGGTATCGCCATCTTCAATAACGACCGGATCGTGTATCTCAAGGCCTACGGACTTCGCGACAAGGAAAAGAACCTGCCGCTCACGCCCGATTCTGTCATGACGTCGGCCTCGCTGAGTAAGTCGGCGTTTCGCCACCGTGGTGATGCAGTTGGTCGAGCAAGGCGTGCTGAACCTGGACAAGCCGGTCTATCAATACCTGCCCAAGCCGCTGCCGGATTATCCGTTTTACCGCGATTTGGCCGGCGATCCGCGCTACAAGCAGATCACGTTGCGTATGTTGCTGGACCACACCAGCGGCTTTCCCAATTGGCGCGTCGTTCAATGACGATCACAAGCTGAACATCAACTTCACGCCGGGATCGAGGTTTGCCTACTCCGGCGAGGGCATCCTGCTGGCACAGTTGGTAGTGGAGACCGTTACCAAGAAGCCGATCAACGACGTCATGCGCCAGCATCTTTTCGTGCCAGATGACATGACGCGCACCAGCATGGTTTGGGAAAGCCGATTCGAAAGCGACTACGCCAACGGCTACGATGAATACGGCCGCTCGCTTGGCCCGGAACTCCGCACCACCGCCGATGCCGCCGGCTCCATGCAGACCACCTTGCGCGATTACGCGAACTTTCTGGAGGCATTGCTGCAAGGTCGCGACATGAAAACCGCTACGCGAGAGCAAATGCTGAGTCCGCAAATCCAGATTCTCTCCGAGCACGAATTTCCCTCGCTGGCCACCGAAACCACTACCGAGAACCAACCGATCCGCCTGAGCTACGGTCTGGGATGGGGACTGTACTGGACTCCGTATGGCCGAGCCTTTTTCAAAGAGGGGCATGACGAAGGCTGGCGCCACTACGCGGTCTGCTTCGACAAGCTTGGGACCGGAATCCTGATCATGACTAACAGCTCCAACGGCGAAGGAATCTACAAGGAGCTGCTCGAAAGCCTGATGAAGAATAACTACACTCCGATCGAGTGGGAGCAATTCACGCCCTATAGCCAACTGCCGCCTCGTCCTGCCTTTGAAGCAGCACAAGGAAGTCGCGGTCGATCCCAAGCTCCTGGACAAGCTTGTCGGCCGCTACCAATTCAATCCCGACACTATGCTGACCATCACCCGCGAAGGTAATCGGCTTTTTGTGCAGGAGAACGACGAGCCCAAGCAGGAATTGGGAGCCGAAAGCGACACACAGTTTTTCTCCAGGACCGCTGATGACGAGTACACCTTCGAATTCGACAGCGAAGGGCACCTGACCAGAATGGTGCTGCACACCGACGGCAAGGATTTGCCCATCAAGCGGATCAACTGACGCCGCCGCCGGCGCTCATGTAAAATAGTCTGGCTACCCGGCGAGTAGAGAGTGGCGCCACGCGCGCCCCAACTGCAGTCGAAGCCGCTCTTCAAGGAGCGTGGGCTTGAGACGTGTGCATCTCGCGCTGCCGCGCCCATCCGCTTCGGCCTTACGTTTTACTCCAAGCCATGTAGACATTGGTACCGCAGCAGCCTGCGGAAAGAATCGCTTAGGTTTCAGGAGAGAAGAATGGCCAAAATCGCAAAAACCGCAGACCGCAAGAAGATCATGGACACTACCAAGAGCACGGATTGCCCCAAGTGCGGCAAGCCTACTCGCGTCGTCAAGCGCGTAAAAGATCGCGAGCGCGACATCGCCGGTGGCATGTACATCTCGTGCTCAGCGTGCGAGTTTTACGAGAAGCTGTAACACGTAGGCGAAGTGCTGGCAGAGCGCGGAACTCCCGCGCTCTTGCTGTCTGCGGCGATCCTTATAGCGTGTTCCTGACCGGCGCTGCAATCAGGCTTTGCCGGCAGGTTCTGCGGCTAGCCGTTACCATCTCCGCCCGAATCTGCTGGCTGATCTGCTTCTTCCACTCGTCGTCCCACACGCTTCGTTTTCGCATGTAGTGCTCCATGTGGGCCAGCGGATCCCTCGTCGACTCCATTGTGCAATCGATCAGCGTCGGTCCCGCGCCGTTTCGCGCCCGATGCAGGGACTCCTGCGCCACTCGCCAGACAGCGACCACGTCTCCTCCATCCACAATGATGCCGGGAAAGCCGTAGTCACGGGCCATGAAGCTGTGGTCTTCCAGATGCGCGTTCTGCGGTCCGGTAGAAGCCGGGTCGGAAGCTCCGCCCTTAACCACGTACAGAATCGGCAACTTATGGGTACCGGCAAACTTTAAGGCCTCGTGCCAGAGGTCGAGTGCCGGCGACTTCTCGGTGCAAAGAGCAATCACCACGTTGCCCTTTTTCTCAATCTTGTGCGCGAGCGCTACGCCGGTTCCAACATTGAAGGGATCACGCGGAAGCGAGGCGGAAGCGACCACTCCGCCTGCTGCGCAACTGGCAGAGCGTTTTCCAGCCTCTTTCATCAGCAGGTGTTGCAACGGCGTTCCACCGGCGACGAGAGCAGCAAAGTTTGCCGGGGATGCGGTGAGTGTGTCCTCCGCCCTAAGACCGAAGGTCGTGCCCACAACGACCGCTTCATGCCCGACCGCAAAATCGTATTCTGTCGTGGACAATCGCTGTTGCGCAAACTCCTCCGCCATCCGGCACTTCAGCAGGCCAAAATATAGCTGTCGCAGTGTCTCCCCGTTAGAAGGGGAACTGCCATTGCCATTAGCGGGTTGGGGAGGAGCGGTGGGTACTGGTGGCTTGAGACTTTTCTGGTGCGACGATGCATTCGAGCGTTTTCTTGTGGTTGTTGCCATTCACCTTGTCCGTGGGAAGCGTCATTGTATCGCACGTAAACGTAAAGGAACGATCGCAGGATGCGAGATGTCGAGCGCGAAGCCAGTGAAGTCGCAAGAGTTTGCATGCTTCGTGAATAGCCTGTGACACTTTTCAACAGAAATGTGTATAAGGCTGTGGAAAAGGCGGACGCATACGTCCTAAGTTGCACGGATTCAAAATTTCTAACACAGTGCACCGAACCAAGTGCGGATTGCGATGCGATGCGATCGATGCAAACCCGGGAACGCTCGCGCCAATTCGAAGCGCCCTCGCCCGTGCTAGTCTGACGCGGTGAAGTCACGGCTCGACAAACTGCTCTTCCAACGTGGTCTTGCGTCGTCACGCGAGCGGGCTCAGGCGCTGGTTCTCGCCGGACGGGTGCTGGTCAACGAGCAGAAAGTTGCCAAGGCAGGGACCTCGGTTGCAGACGATGCTTCCATTCGCATTCTCGGAAACGATCCGCCTTACGTCAGCCGCGGAGGATTGAAGCTGGCGCGCGCGCTGGAACATTGGCGCATCGACATCATCGGCAAGACCTGCGTTGACGTGGGTGCGTCCACTGGCGGATTCACCGATTGCCTGTTGCAGCACGGCGCGGCCCGGGTGATCGCCATCGACACCGGATACGGACAAATGGACGCCAAGTTACGCGTCGACCCCCGCGTACGGCTGCTGGAGAAGACGAATGCACGTTACGTTACGCCTGAGCAGCTCTGGGCCGGCGGCGAGCGCGAAGCGATTGCATTGCTGGTGATGGACGTCGCGTTCATCTCTGCTACACTCGTTCTCCCCGCGGTTACGCGCGGTGTGGGTGCGGCGGGGGCCTTCGAACTGGTGGTCCTGGTCAAGCCGCAATTTGAGGTTGGCCGGGGTCAGGTCGGCAAAGGCGGCATCGTGCGCGATCCAGTGGCGCAGCAGGCAGCAGTGGACAAAGTAACCGCTGCGGTTGTCGAACTCGGAGGTTCCCAGGTTGAAATCATCGACTCCCCGATTGTGGGCACGGAAGGCAACCGGGAATTTCTGCTCCACGCCCGCTTTGCTTGACTTGCAGCCGACAGACGGGCGGTCGCGGTACACTGGACACTTCTCCATCAAATGACATGAAGTCTGCCGCGATCATCTCCAAACCCTCAAAGCCTGAACTGGCTGGCATCTTGCCGGACTTGCTGGCCTGGTTTCGCAAGCGCGGATACACCCTTTACCTCGATCAGGAAACCGCGCAATACACTGCCGGCGAGGAAGTAGTTCCGCGCACCGCCATGGGCGCGAAGCATCCGAATTTTGCCCTGGTGCTGGGAGGCGATGGCACGCTGCTTGCCGCGGCTCGCGCCCTGGCTCACGAAGACGTTCCCATTCTCGGAGTCAATCTAGGCTCGCTCGGATTCCTTACCGAAGTGCCTCTCAGCGAGATGTACATCACGCTTGAGGCCGCAGTGACCGGCCAATGTCCGGTGGAGAACCGCGCCGTTCTCGACTGCACCTTGTTCCGCGGCAGCCAGGAACTGGCTCACCACTACGCACTCAACGACGTCGTGGTCAATAAAAGTGCCATCTCCCGGCTGATGGATTTTGATCTTCTCATCGACGGTATTTTCGTTTTCAGCTACAAAGCTGACGGCGTCATCATCGCCACGCCGACCGGTTCCACCGCTTATTCGCTGGCGGCCGGAGGTCCGGTCCTGATGCCATCCGTCGAATCCTTTGTGGTGACTCCGGTATGTCCGCACTCCCTTACCCACCGTCCTCTGGTGGTAACCGATAAAGCTCAGATTGAATTGCGGGTTGAGACCAGTGTCGAAGACGCCTTCCTCAGCATCGATGGACAAATCGGCACGCCAGTCAAGCAGGGAGATCGCATTCTTTGCCATCGTGCGAAGCATACCGTTCAGCTGATGAGAGTTCGTCGAACCTTCTTCGACGCGCTGCGCAATAAGCTGAAGTGGGGACAACGGTAAATCCGGCGGGCCTGAAAATTTCCAGCTAGACGGTATAAGGATCAACAGCGCGGTCGCAATACCGCGCCCTTGGTTCACGGCGCCGCATCTCACAAGTCAGAGAAACGCCATGGCACACAAATCACGCGAGTCTGCACACGAAAAGCAGGGGCCCAAGACTCAGCCTGCCGTGCTGACGGGGTGGCAGCAGATCGCCGACTTTCTAGGGCAGCCCATGGCCGTTGCCCAGCGCTGGGCCAAAACCGGAATGCCAATCACACGCGAGGGACGGCGCGTTACAGCTTCCACCGAACAGCTGAGTCGCTGGCTTGGACGAGAATCAGCAATGACTGGGCCCGCTCACATCGTAGCGGAGGATACAGACTTGTCGGCTGAACTCAAGCGCGGCTTGGCCGATGTCCGAAAGCACCAGCGTCGCAAGAGCTGATTTCTTAGGCTAGGATGCCCTATGAGCGATTCCGAAACCGAATACATCGTGGAGCTACAAGCTCGCCTTGCCCAGCGCCTGCGGGATTTAGGATTTGGTGACGATGCGCACGGCAGCATCTTGGCTCATGACCTTGCCGAGATTGCTGCCCGAAGCCGAACCCTGGAACAGCAAGCCCTGCCGCTCTTCCTCTCGCTGGACAACCAGCATCGACGGGCCCTGGCGGAAGTGACAGTAGCCCTCAAGAATCACTTGGATGCGATCCAAGATTCGATATCCGATGTGCAGGCCTCGTTAGGAGCACTTACGGATTTCCTCGTACGAGAATAGACTCGTTTGTGGGGAAATGAAGCGCTTAAACCCGTGCTTCAAGAACCAGATGCCTTGGGCTTCTCGTTTTTCATCCCGCCATACACCTTGACCTTCCCATCCACTGCCACGGCGACAAACTTGTTGGTCTCCGTATCTTTGAACTGCACCACCTGATGGCCGCTGTTGGCCAGCTGTCCCCATCGGCTGGGCTTGTCTGGGTTCTGTTCGATGGCTTGATATTCTCGTCCGTTCAGGATGAATGCAGCTGTTTTGAGATGCTGAGCGCTGGTGGTGCGGACTGGAATTCGCTTTCCATTTATCTTGACCGAACTACCAGTCATCATCTGGTTGGCAATCGAAGACAAGAGTGCGGAGTCGAGCATAGCCGTGTCCTTCAGACGAGAAGTCTACCCCCAATGCTCATGCGACCAGGTGACACGCATTTTCAGCGCCGGTAACGCCAATCCGGTCTTAACCGACGCGCGCTGTGTCGAGCCTGTAAACGGAGGATGTAGGTTTTTACTCAAACTGCTTGCGAAACTCCGCCAGTTGCTGCTTCAGTTCACTGATCTCGTTCCGCAAGGCGTCGACCGCCTCTTCCAAGCGGCTAACGCGCTCGTTGTCGGCAGAAGAACTTGACGGAGAGACCGTTTGTGGCGACGCCAGTCCCCCCGCCTCTATCTCGCCGGAAAGTAGATGCGCGTAACGGAACTCCTTGGTACCCGGCTGCCGGGGCAACACCACCGCCAGAGGAGGCTCGCGTTGCATTAGTTTTTGCAGGCTGGATTGCACCGCATCCAGATCTTCAAAGCGGTGCATGCGCTCCGTCCGTCCACGCAACTCTCCCGGCGTCTGAGGCCCGCGCAACAGCAACACGCACAAGACAGCGGTCTCGCCACGCGAAAAGTTGAAGGTCTCCTGCAGGCGGTGTTCGTACTTTGTTACACGGCTGTCGGCTCCGCTGGCCGGACCCGCCAGGCTTTGTTCCTGCAACCCGTTTAATGCGTCCCGAACCGAGCCTTCTTCCAAATTCATTACCGGGTCGCGGTTATTCTTTTGGTTGCAGGCGTTAACCAGTGCATTCAGCGACAACGGATAATAGTCCGGCGTCGTGATGTCTTTTTCCACCAGGGCCCCCAACACGCGGGCCTCAATGTCATTCAGTACGATGTCCATTAGCTTGAAGATGAAGACGGAAGAATAGCACTAGCTTGAAGATGAAGACGGAAGAATAGCACTTAAAGAGACTCAGACCAGCGTTACGGCATATTCAGGAAGCGCTGAAGTAGATGAGGCAAAATGAGTTAAGGCGCGGAGGAGTCCGCGCCTTGTTCACTACTGTGTGTCAGACTTTAGAGTTTCCGCCAGCCAAGATCGGGCAGCGCACTCGCACTTCTTGGTGCAGAAGTTTTGTCCGTCTTGGGCTCGGCTTGAAACTCTAAGGTACTGGGAATAACACCACAGGCAGACCGCAGCGGAAGTGGCGGCGTCAGATCGATTTGGTTGCATGTGCTCTCCAGTGGAAAGCGAGCATAGGACAACTTGAGGCTAAACGCAATCGGCAAAATCGCGGTATCTAAACAGTTACGATTGCTGGAACGGAAGTGGCTCGACTACAGCCGCTCAGGTGCCAAAAGGTCGGCCATCGATTCGCGCCTTCGTATCAGACGCGACTTGGCGCCGTCCACCAGCACTTCGGCTGGCCGCGGGCGCGTGTTGTAATTCGACGCCAGCACCATGCCGTAGGCCCCGGTATCCAGAATGGCGACCAAATCTCCTTCTTGCTCGCCTTGAATCACGCGGTCGCGTGCAAAAAAGTCGCCGGTCTCACATATCGGGCCTACCACATCAACTTTTTCGGTGGACATCGAACCTTTGCGTAAAACCACGGGCACGATTTCGTGATAGGCACCATAGAGCGACGGTCGCAGCAGATCGTTCATGGCGGCGTCGACCACGACAAACTGTTTCGCATTGTTCCGCTTGCGGTAAAGGACTCGCGTGAGCAACACGCCTGCCGGCCCCACGATGGCGCGTCCCGGCTCCAGCAGCAGATGAACTCCCAACTCCTTCAGCGGCTGGCGCACGGATTGGGCATATTGTCTTGCCACGCTGGAGAAGTTGCTGTCCGACGGGTTGGTGTAGGAGATTCCCAGTCCACCGCCGGCATCGACGTAACGAATATCCAGTCCTTCCGCTCGCAAGACACTTACCAGCGATGCCACGCGCTCCATGGTTTCGCCAAACGGGCCTACATCGGTGATCTGCGATCCAATGTGCACGCTAACCCCGGCGGGAGTCAGGTAACGTTCTCGAGCGCCGCGCCGGTAAAGCTCAGGAGCGTCGCGCCAGGGAACTCCAAACTTGTGTTCGTGAAGTCCGGTGGAGATGTAGGGATGCGTTTTCGCGGCAACCTGGGGGTTCACGCGAATCGCAAAACGCGCGGGCTGGCGATGATGTGCCGCCCGTGCCGCAAGCAGTTCAAGTTCGCTGGCGCTCTCCACGTTGAACAACAGAATGCGCGACTTCAGCGCTCGATCAATTTCTTCGGCCATCTTGCCCACGCCGGAGAAGACAACCTTGCCCGTGGCCTTCGGCGCCGCGGCGATCACGCGCTGCAATTCTCCGCCCGAGACAATGTCGAATCCCGCTCCCAGCCGCGCCAGCATCCGCACGATCGACAGATTCGAATTCGCCTTGACCGAGTAGCAAATCGTGTGCTCGCAGCCGCGAAATGCCTGATCGAACTCCCCGTATCGTTCCCGAATGGTTGAGGCCGAATAGACATAGAGTGGAGTCCCGTATCGCTTCGCTAACCGGGCAAGCGAAATATCGTCAGCATGTAGCTCGCGATCAGACTTACTGACGGACCCGCTTTCGTGACGGTAGGTGAAACCGGGCGGACGCTCGGTTGGACGATTGCTTTTCACTTCTTCGCCTTCGCTTCAGGAGCTTTCGCTTCAGGAGGAGACGGTCCTTTCACCTTCAGAGCGACAATCGTCTGGTCGTCAAAGGCATCCACCCCCTCGGCATGCCGGGAAACAGCGGTGAAGATTGCGTCCACCAACTCTTCCGCGCTGCGATGGGCGTTGGCGCGAGCGATTTTCTCCAACTGGTGGCGCCCAAACATCGTCGCCCTTGGAACTGGTGGCGTCCAGAATGCCATCGCTGAAGAACAGGAAAACGTCGCCCCGTCGCGCCCGCGAGGTTAAGCTCGTCGTAAGTCGCATGGGTGAACAGTCCGATGGGAAGGCCGGTCGCCTGAATCTCTTCCAGCTTGCCGTCGTGAAGATAGAGCGGCCGCGGCAATCCTGAGTTGGCCAGTTGCAGCAGTTGCTGATTGTCGTCCCAGATGGCATAGATCATCGAGACATACTGACCCTCGATAGGCCGCTCGGAGAGCGAGAGGTTGATAGCCTCCAGCATTCCCGCCGCGCTGGGCTCTTCGTTGGCGTGCGACCGCGCGATACCGCTGACCAGCGCAGCGTAAATTGCCGCCGGCGCTCCCTTGCCGCTGACATCGCCGACAGCGATGCCGGTAACGCCATGTCCGCTGTACTTCAGGAAGTCGTAGAGGTCGCCGCCGATTTGGCGCGCCGGAGCAAAGCGGGACGCAACCTCGGCATTCTTGAACACCGGCAGCTTCTGGGGCAGCAGGCGAAATTGCAGCTCGCGCGCCAGCGCCAGGTCCTGCTCCAGCTTTTTCTCCTGGCGGGCTATGCGCTCATACAGCGTCGCGTTCTCGATGGCGATGGCCACCTGCGCCGCCATGGTGGTCATGATGCGAACGTGGTCTTCGTTAAAGTAGTTTCGCCGCGTGTGCTCGATGTCGAGCACGCCAATGACCTTGTCCTTGTAGATCAGCGGAATGCACAGCTCGGAGCGCGTTTCAGGGTTCGCCTTGATGTAGCGCGGGTCTTTGCTCACATCCGGTACCAGCACAGCCTGTCCGTGTTCTGCCGCATAGCCCACCAGGCCAACGCCCAGCGGGATCTCGTGCTTGAGTTGCACATTCTCCTTGAAGCGCAGCGAGAAGCGATGCTGCAGCACCGTGCCGCGTGGGATCGAGCAGCAGGATGGAAAACATCTGGTAGTCGATGATGCGGGTCAGCAGATCGGCAATCCGTTGCAGCAACTGATCAACGTTCAGAATCGAGGTGAGCTCGCGGCTGATCTCGGTCAGCAAAGTGAGCTGGCGCGCCTGCCGTGCTACCCGCGTATACAAGCGCGCGTTTTCGATTCCGATCGCGATGCGGGACGCAAACAGCGTCAGCAGGCGCTTGTGCTCTTCATTGAACGCACCGGGCTGGTCGGCTTCCACGTCGATCACGCCGATCACTTTGTTCTTGGCGATGAGCGGAGCCGCCAGCTCGGAACGCACGCCGGGCGCGGAGTTGATGAAGTTTTCCTCCGCCGCAACGTCATTGACCAGCACGGCTTCGCGCCGCAGTACGGCTTGTCCGGTGACTCCCTGGCCAACTTTAATCCGAATGCGCTCGGCCACCTCGGGCGGATGACCCACCTGGAAACGGACGCGCAACTCCTGGGTTTTCTCGTTCAGCAGCAGGATGGCAAAGATTTCGTAGTCGATAACCTGCTTCAGCATCTCGGCTACGCGCTGCAGCAGGGTGTTCAGGTCGAGCGTGGTGTTGACCGCGTCGGCCACCTCGAGCAGGTAGGAATCGAGACTTGAAGCTGTGGCAGGCTGCGGCAGGGAAGGTGACATTAACCCGGAACTCTTGTTCTTCATCATAGCAGCCGATTTCACAGAGCTGGGCGCTGGATGCGGGTCTTGCGGGAGCACACTGGCAGCTCCCGATTGCACAGCCATACTGCCCGGCAATGCAGCATGGTATCACCGGTGGTGCTCGCCACAAGAATGCCGAGTTGCGGCCTTCTGGCGCACCCACTAGAATTCCTTTCTGCCAAGGAGAGCAACTCATGCCCCTACCCGAATTCAAGCAACTGGTGGACGAAGCTAAGTCGCAGATCAGCGAGACTGAATGCCGATGAGCTCAGGCGCATGCAACAATCGGGCGAGGACTTCATCCTGATTGACGTGCGCGAGCGTGATGAACAGGCGAAGGGAATGATTCCCGGTGCGGTGGCCATGCCACGCGGCATTCTGGAAGTCAACATCGATCAGATCACTACCGACAAGGATCGGCAAACTGGTTTTATATTGCGGCGGAGGCAGCCGTTCGGCGCTTGCCGCCCTGAATCTCAAGAAGATGGGCTTCAATAAAGTATGTCGCTGGCGGGCGGTTATCGCGGCTGGCGCCAGTCGGAAACCCAGTGATCCTTTCCCGAATCCAAGATCGTACGAGGCCCTCATGAATCTGCAAGGCAACAAGCTTACCTGGCTTGGGACACGCAACTTTTCGTATTGAGACTCGAGACGGCATAACGATCTACGTCGATCCCTGGCTGAGCAATCCGCTGTGCCCTGAGAACGAGAAGCAAGTGAAGAAATGCGACGTCATGATCTGTACCCACGGCCATGGCGACCACATTGGCGACGCAGTACGTATCGCGAAGAAGACACTGAATCCTATGGTCGTCGGAATTTTCGAGCTCTGTGCCTGGCTGCAGAAAAAGGGCGCCAAGCAGACTTCACCCATGAACAAGGGAGGCACGCAGACGGTCGGCGGCGTCAAGATCACCATGACCCATGCCGTGCACTCCTGCGGCATTCAGGATGACGACGGCAGCATGGTGTATGGCGGCGAGGCTTGCGGTTACGTGCTGGAGCTGCCCGGCGGCTCAGGCTCTATCACGCAGGCGACACCGCCGTCTTTGGCGATATGCAGATCATTCACCAGCTGTATGCGCCTGAGATCGCCATGCTGCCCATCGGCGACCATTACACCATGGGCCCGCGCGAAGCTGCCCACGCTTGCATGCTGCTGCAGCCCAAGACGGTCATCCCCATGCACTTTGGAACGTTTCCGCTGCTCACCGGCCGACCCGGCGAACTGAAGAAATTGCTCGGCCCGGGTGGCCCGGAAATCCTGGAGATGAAGCCGGGACAGACGCTGGGCGACGAATAGTCGTTTTCACCACGAAGACACGGAGAACACCGAGGGTTATCGGCAGCCGGGTCGTGACCGGTCTTGTAACTCACTCAGCAATCCGAGGATCGACTAAATGCAAAGTTTCACCGACGAACATGTTGAGAATTATCTCTATGCCATGCTTCCGCCGCGCGAGCCCGTGCTGCAGGAGATCGAGCGCCAGGCTAAGGAGCGTGATATTCCTATCGTTGGCCCCGCCGTGGCTCGGCTCTTCTACCAATACGCCAAACTAATCAACGCGAAGACGGTGTTCGAGATGGGCTCGGCCGTCGGCTATTCCACCATTTGGTGGGCCAAGGCGGTGGGCGAGGGCGGCAAGGTGCATTACACCGATGGCAGCCGCAAGAATGCCGACGAAGCTCGCCGCTACTTCGCTCAGGCAGGCGTGGCGGATCGCATCGAAGTGCACGTTGGCGATGCGCTGGAGCTGCTTTCGGAGCGCAAGGAGCAATTCGACATTCTCTTCTGCGATGTCGACAAGCACGACTATCCGCGCGTCTTCCAAATGGCGGCAGCGCGGGTTCGCAAAGGCGGGCTTTTCATCATCGACAATGCGTTGTGGAGCGGGAAGGTAGCGTATGCAGCCGGCAATCCCGAGCTGCCGAAACCTGAGCCTGACAGAGTCACCGAGGGCGTCGTGGAATTGAACCGCCTGCTCTACTCCTCGCCCGACTGGTACACGACGATAATTCCGCTGCGCGACGGCGTCGCCGTGGCGATGAGGTTGTAGGCTGATGACCGACGCCGCACAAGCCGACATTCTCGCCATTGCCGCCCACCGTGACGACGTGGAGCAGACCTGCGGTGGCACGCTGCTGAAGATGGCCGAGCGCGGCTACCGGACAGCGATCCTCGATCTGACACAGGGCGAGATGGGTACGCGCGGCACGGTCGAGGATCGCAGGCGCGAAGCGGACGAAGCTGCCCGCATTCTCAAAGCCAGCTGGCGGCAAGCCTTGGATATCCCAGACGGCCGCGTCGAGAACACGTATGACAACCGGCTGAAAGTCGCGCGCGTCATCCGGCAGTTGCGCCCGCGAGTGCTGGTCCTTCCTTACTGGCAGGCGCGTCATCCTGATCATGCAACCGCTTCGGTGCTTGGTTACGAAGCGACGTTTCTGGCGGGATTGGCGAAGCTCGACCTGGGCGTTCCGCCTCATCGTCCCTTCAAAATCATCTATGCCAGTCTGTATGCCGACGTCCGGCCAACGTTTGTGGTCGATATTTCGGCGCAATTCGAGACGCGCTTTGCCGCGCTGATGGCCTACCGCTCGCAGTATCAGGACCAGTCGGTGGGCAGCGGTTTGTTCCCACGCCAGGCGGAAATCCGCGAACGCCTCGCCGCCATGGCTGGCTACTACGGCCTGCTGGCCGGTGTGCAGTACGCCGAACCCTTCGTGCAGAAGGAAGTGGGACTGGTGGAGGACCTGCTGGCGTTGCCGGTGCAATCGATTTAAGAGACCGCTTTTCGCCACTCGCTCTTCGCTGACCGCAAGGGTTTCAATACTGGCGACGATAGCGAAACCAAGCGAGGTAGACGCCATTTTCCCAGACTATTTCTTTCTCTCCACTAGAAAATGCGCGATCTCACGTAGAGTCGCCGCTCTTTCGCCAAAACTATCCAGTGCCGCTACTGCCTTAGCCACCAGTTCGTCGGCCATCTTCAGCGAGGCATCGACGCCAAACAATGCGGGATAGGTCGCTTTCTCGGTAGCCGTGTCTTTGCCAGCGGTCTTGCCCAGTTGCTCCGAGGTCTGCGTTACGTCCAGTACATCGTCGACGATCTGAAACGCCAGCCCGATGTTCTGTCCATAATCTCGCAGGCTCTGAATCTGCTTCGCATTGGCTCCGGCATAGATCCCACCGGTCACCACGCTCGCGGTCAGCAGAGCGCCGGTTTTGGAGCGATGAATGTATTCCAGCGTCGTCGCGTCCGGGCGGGTGTGCTGGGCTTCCAAGTCCATCACCTGACCGCCGATCATGCCATCGATGGTTCCGGTGTCGTGCGCGATTTCGGCGATGATCGCCACGCGCGCCTTGGGCCGGCACTGCAGCTTTGCCATCACCTCGTAAGCGTAGGTTTGCAGAGCATCGCCAGCCAGGATGGCGGTGGCTTCTCCGAAAGCTTTGTGACAGGTAGGAAGTCCTCGACGCAGATCGTCGTTGTCCAGCGCCGGTAGATCGTCGTGAATCAGCGAGTAGGTGTGCAGCATCTCCAGGGCCGCGCCGAGGTCCTCGATCCCAGAGGGAACGCAGCCTTCGACCATTTGTCCAGCCTCCATGCACAGGATAGGCCGTAAGCGCTTGCCGCCGGCAAACACGCTGTGCCGCATGGCCTGGTGGATGGAGGAAGGATATTGCGTGGCGGGCGGCAGCAGCCGCTCCAATGTCTGGTCGACGATGCTGCGAGCTTGTTGCAGGGTGTCTTTGAGCATGAAGAAGGAAGTATAAATGACGCAGGTGGGCGCATTACGCCGTGAGTCAGCAAGTTATCGCGCGACCAAGAATTGCCTCAGGCAAGGACCCGCAGATCCCTCCGCTCCGCTCTGCTGCGGTCGGGATCACAAACTTTGTAGACCTCACCGCGCTTCTCAGGCTGCGGCTGAACGCGCTCGGCTGAGCACGACGTAGCGTTCCGACGCCAGCAGGATGCTGGGCGCATCGGCGGCGTAACAACAGTCGACCGCACCCGCCGCCAGAGCCTCAGACCACATGCGGTCGTCCGCCAAGCGGTGAATGCAGACGAAGGCGGTTGACGGAAATCCCCGGCAGAGGTCTTTTAGCTCGGTGAGGCTGATGAGTTCCAGGTCTACGACCGCGAACGGCGAACGAAACCGGCCTATCGCCGACTTCGCTTCCGCACATGACTTCGCAGTGACGAGATTGCGAAATTGTTTATGAAGCGATGCAGCCAGACGCTCGGCCAGCACCGCGTCATGGTGAGCGAGAACAACATTGATGGGCCGCATGATGAACCTCGTTAAGATGTAGGTGGATGGCTGCAAGCCGTCCGTTGGGCTCTTGAATTAAGGGTTGAAGCAGACCACACCTTGCCGGTGCGGAACGTCAATCTATCGAGTACGACCGGCGCTATTTGGCGGCGTCGGGCTGGGTTGCGGCTTCGTACGCTTCCGCTTGAAGCTTGCCATTGCGCTTCAGCAGAATTTCGACTTTACCTTCGGCTTCTTCCAGTTCCTTCCGGCACGAACCGGAAAGCTTCATTCCCTCGTCAAAAAGTTCGAGCGCATGGTCGAGCGAAACATCGCCCTTTTCCAATTCAGCCACAATCTTTTCCAACCGCTCCAGGCACTCTTCAAACTTGGGCAAGGGCAAACTCCTGAAGCTGATTTTAGTGCAAATTTCGTTCAGTGGATGTGAAAATTCGAGACGATTTTGCTTCAGAAATTCAGTTCGGCAGTAATACGGGCCGCCTGGGTATTTGTAACGCCGAACGCATCCTGGCCGCTAAGTCCCACACTAAACGGCGGCGCGTTTACTCGTTGACCCACCCAAGGCTTCCAGCACATCCACGGCACACGAATAGCGTCCGAAGGGAGCGCTGATCTGGGCGCCTTGTACGATGTCCTTGGCTGCGGCCAGCATGTCGCGCGCAATCGCCACGCCCTCAGCGCGTGCGGCGTCGGCAGTCGTGGCTTTTGCCATGCGAGCGAAGATTTCGTCGGGAATGGAGACTCTCAGCTCGTTCTTCATAAACTCGGCATTGCGGGTACTGGTGAGCGGCCAGATGCCGGCAACCACCGGAACCCGGCAGTGTTCGATCCGACGCATGAATTCTTCCAGAAGACGCAAATCGAACACTGGCTGCGTGACGGCCAACTCCGCCCCTGCTTCCACTTTGTACTCGAAGCGGCGAATCTCCTCGTCGATGTTGAGGCTTCCCGGGTTAGCGCCCACTGCAATGACAAAGCCAGTGGAATTTCCGATGGGATTGCCGCCAATATCGAGTCCGCGGTTCAGGTTGTGAACAATGTTGACCAGGCCAATGGAATCTACATCAAAGACGGCGGTGGCATCGGGATAATCGCCCATCTTCGGCGGATCGCCGGTAATGCAGATCAGGTTGCGGATTCCGATAGCGCTGGCCCCCAGCAGATCCGACTGAATACCCAGCACGTTCCGATCCCGGCAGGTGTAATGCAGGATTGGCTCAATCCCGATCTGCTGCCGCACCAGCAGGCAAAGGGCCTGATTGCTCATGCGCGCCGAAGCGCGAGGGCTGTCCGGGATATTGATCCCATCCACTCCAACGGACTTCAGGAACCTGGCGCCTTCCAGTTCGCGCTTGGCATCGATGCCGTGGGGAGGAACGATTTCCACCATGGTGACAAACTCGCCGGCAGCGATCTTGCGGCCCAGATTCGAGCGCTCGCTCAGGGGCGGTGGTTCCACGGGCTTGGATTCGACTGCCTTGCGAACTTGATAGGACGAAGAGCGAGCCGCGCCCACCTTCAAAAACAACTTCATGGCGTGGATGTGCTCGGGAGTTGTGCCGCAGCAGCCGCCCACCAGCCGCACTCCGGCGGCCACAAAGCTCTCCATGAAGTTCGCCATGTACTCCGGCGAGCACAGATAGATATTGCGCCCTTCGACCGAGCGCGGAATGCCGGCGTTAGGTTGGGCGGCCAGAGGCGCGGTGGTGACTGCTCTGACCCGCTCCAGCGCGTCCTGCATGGCTACCGGACCCACGCTACAGTTGCAGCCGATGACGTCGGCGCCCCAAGCTTCCAATTGTGCGCCGTAGTGTTCGGGACTGGCTCCGTCCAGGCAGTTGCCCTCTTCGTCGATGGTGACCTGTGCGACCACCGGTAATTCGGGATTCACGTCGCGAGCCGCCAGCAGCGCCTGATGCAACTCTTCCAGGTAGCCAAATGTCTCCAGCATTACCAGATCGATGCCTTCGTCGTTCAAAGCGGAGATCTGCTGCCGAAAGGCAGCCCGCGCCTCGGCGAGCGAGATTTTGCCCAGCGGCTCGATGCGCACTCCCAAGGGACCGACGGCTCCGGCCACCAGACCATCAAAGCTCTTGGCCGCTTCCCGCGCCAGCCGAGCTCCTTGACGGTTGATATCGACCAACCTATCCAGGCATCCGTGCCTGGCCAAGCGAAACGAATTGGCCCCGAAGGTGTTTGTTTCAATAACCTCGGCGCCGGCCTTCAGATAATCCTGATGAATGCCACGGATCAGATCGGGTGCCGACAGGTTGAGCTCGTCGTAGCACCGATTGATGAAAATGCCTTTGGAATACAGCAGCGTACCCATGGCGCCATCGCATAAAACGGCGCCCTTCTGTAACCGGGACTTGAGTCCTGTCGACATAATGTTCAGATGTTGGAGCGGCAAACTTGATTGAACTTTATCCCAAATTACGGGAAATCGCCATCCGAAGTGCACTCAAGCGAAGCCATGTGCTCTGTTATAATTCAACGGTTTCCAGTAACTCATGCCAAATCATAATGTTTTACGAGGCAAACGTTTGAAGCGTCTTGCCGCCCTCTTGCTTTCCTCGGCCACCATTCTTATGGTGTCAGCCTGCGGCAGTAGTGGAACCTCCACGAATCCGCCGAGCAACGTCTCACACCGGGCTTTCATTACCAATACTTACTCGGGAAATTTGCAGATCGTAGACACGCAAAACGATACAACTCCCCTGACGGCCCAGACCACGAACTCCGCCGGCCAGGTTGTGCAAGGCCAGCCGGTGACGATCTCGGTCACGACTTCTCTCACGTTTGAAGTGCTGAGCCCCGATCGTGCCACGACCCTGGCCTACGACCCCAACGCCTTGACGTTCAATTTTGTAAACAACACGAGCGAGACGAGCAGCGGTACGGTGCCTTTACCCACCTACACGGGAATGGCCTTATTTTCGCCGGACGGCACGACGGTGTACGCGCCAACACCCACGGTTTTGGTCGCCGGCTCGCGACCCGGAGCGGTGCAGGTAATCAATGTGGCTGGTTCAGCTATCACGGCCAGCTACGCGATCCCGTCGGCCCGCTATATCGCGCTCAGTCCCAGCGGCCAGTACCTGCTGGTGTTTGCGGATAATTCCGACTCCCTTTATCTGATCGACCTGACCGCGACGACAGTCACGCCAGTGGCTATTCCGGGCTTCGCCGCGCCCGTCAACGCATTTTTCAGCACCGACAGCAATACTGCTTACGTGTTGAATTGTGGGCCTGAATGCGGATCCAGCGGTGCGGCCTCCGTATCCGAATTCAACATTCCTTCCCAAACGATTCAAGCCACGGTGCCGGTGGGAGGAGCCAGTGTGGGTCTGCTCAACGGCAGCACACTGTACGTCGCCGGCAGTCCGGTGCCTCCAGGAACGACTTCGACCTTCGATGCGGTGAATGTCAGCAACATGACCCGTATAACTGCCACCTCCGTTCCCATCGGAGACGGTTACCACTCCACGATGGCTTTGTCGACCAATAACAAGCTGTATATCGGAGCTAACACCTGCAGTAATACGGTCCACGGCTGCTTGTCAGTCGTGAACGTTGCCACCAATACCGCCGACCCGCCATTTCCTCCTAATGGCGCTGTTACCAGCCTGCTGGCGATCAGCGGGCGGAACGTGATGTACGTCATTCAAGGGGGTTTCGTAAACATTTACGGCACCGACACCGATACCTTGCAGGGAACACAGTTGTCGTTTACGGGCGCGCTTTACGGGATCGTGCAGGTGGATCAATAAACACGACTCAAGATTGGCGTAGGGTCGAACCTTCAGCCGCGTCATCGCTTACTCGTAAAAGGCATTGAGCGCAGCCGTCTGTCGCGCCGGAATGCGATGACCTTACGATCCGGTGCGGGAATGAAACGGGCCTGCCCTAATGAACTTTTGTTCCTACGGCTTCCGACACCAGCGTCCAATGCTGGCCGCCGTCCGAAGAGATCTCGAAGCGTGTGAGCTGCTTCTCCGGCGAGACGAATTCGTATACATCCCGCAATTGCAGCTTCTCCCCTTTGTCTCCAACATCCTCCCAGGGAGTGGTCCACACATTCCCCTCGATCGTTGTTACTTCTTCGAGCGGCTTGTAATCCTTACTGATTCCAAGATGCTTATAGGTATTGTCTTTGTCGTTATAGGTGAAGATCGTCAGGTGGTTGGCTGGCTTGCCTTCCTGCGGATCGACCTTGTCGCTCACGTAGTCGCAGACCATGTAGCCGCGGTTGGGCATCCAGGCGCATTTGGCGTCGAAGGGCACTGAAGCGGCGTGGCTATAAGGAGTTTCTTTGCGTTGAACTTGTATCTTCCAATGTCCCTCCCAAATATTCATCTTGTCACGAGGATCGGGACTCGGGGACGACTCCGATGTTGCCGCGCTTGCCATCAGGCCCAGCGCCAGTACTGACGCGATCGAACCCACTAGCATCTTCCTACGTACTGACAATCGCATGGTTGACCTCCCAAACTTATGGCGTTGCCGCAATCGGTCGCGGTTTGCAATTTTGACCGATCCAGTCGACAAAGGTCATACCAGTTTCTTAGCTGTTCGTCTCAATCGCTACTGCGGCTGCAGTCTCAAGTGATGCTCTCCTTGGCGCTGCACCGCCTCCGCCGAAAACGGCAGCCTGAAGGTTCGGGCGTGATAGTAAGCGTCCCACTGATCGTTGTAATGTCCATCAAAAATGTTGCCCGATTGGCCATTCACGATATCGAGGGTCGTGCCGTCCAGATCTGCGAAGTCTACCGTCAGGCGCTCCGACGGTCCAAAGTGCGGCCCGGCCTGCTTAATTGTTTGTTCATCGCCGGAGAGCGGCATGCTGCCGGTGCCTGCGCCTTTCTTCAGGATAGGGAAGTGGCTCCAGAAGGGATGCTTGATGTCCACACGATGCACCCGCCCCCACCTCCACATGGCTAGCGAACGTGTAGCGCTGGCGTCGTTCACTGCGGCCTCGACGGCGGCGGTCAGCAGCTGGTCGTAGGTTGTGTATTGTTGCGGAAGCCAGCGCGGCGGCTGGTGCGTCAGCACATTCTCCAGCCACACCGGGCTCATGAACCACTTGTAGCCTTTCCAGTCGTCGCCCAACTTGGGCTGGAGCAGCAATTCTTCCAGCTTGTCGCGGGCGAAGACCGCGATGGTGGCCGCCGCCGAGTCGGTATCCATGCTGCCATCCCAGGCTCGCATTAGTTCAGCAGCGGATTTGGCGCGTGGTGACGCCTTCGGGGAGTGATCGACGGCATAGACGAAGCGTTCGGCGCAGAAGCGATCGAAGGTGGAAACTACATCCGTCTGGATGGCGAGCATGTCCGGCGGAGTGAACTTCTTGCCAGTGCTCAGTAGCTTGTAAATGCGCTGGGTGCGGAAGGGAGACATCCACTCGATACTCAGCGGAAAGGCGTAGCCGTCGGGCGTTATCCGGCCGTTCGCAGTCGCAATAATCCCCGATGGCGGATCGTAAACGCTGGGCAATTTGTCATAAGGAACGTACCCGGTCCACTCGTGTGAGTCATCTTCGCCCGGCACCGGAACCGAACCGTCTCCCGTCGCGCGAATTGGAATGAATCCAGTAGCCTGATAGCCAATGTGACCATCCACATCAGCGTAAACGACATTCTGTCCGGGTGCGCCGAATTGCGAAAACGCGGCTTCGAAGTCTTGCCAGTTCTTTGCCGAGTCGATAGCAAAAAACGGAATCTGCGAAGCTTTAGGATCGAAGATTGTCCATTTCCGCGCGAGCTTGCGGTTCTCGCCCGGCACCAGATCGCTGATGATCGGCCCGTGCCGTGTCACCACGACGTCGACAGTTTCCTCCGGCCTGCCTTTGACGCGAATGATCTCCTGGCGATGCTCCGGCCGCATCCATCCCTGCGGTGTCAGGTACTCACCCTTATCGTTGAACTTCTCAATGTAGAGATCCTCAACGTTGGGTCGGAGATTAGTGAATCCCCACGCGACGCGTCGATTATGTCCCACAATGACGTAGGGGACTCCCGGCATGGTCACGCCGGCAACGTCGAAGTCCCCCGCTGTCAGATGGGCCTCGTACCAGACGTTGGGGATCATCAGCTCCAAATGCATGTCGTTCGACAAGAGAGGTTTGCCGGAAGCAGTGTGAGCGCCCGATACTACCCAGTTGTTCGATCCGGGAATGAATCGTTCTGCCGGGTAGTGCGGGCCTTCAGGCCCGCGTAAAAGTGCGCCAAGAGTTTGGGCTTTAGCCCCTGCGGTACTTCGTTCCAAGTCTGCGCGTTCAGGTTCATGAATGTTGCCCGCTCGGCTTGGCCCATCTTGTAGGTCGTTGAACGGGAGTAACACGCTGTGACCGTTGCCTCGCGCCGGTGCCTTGTCCTGCTTGACCTTCGGACTTTGCGGAGCTTCTTCTTCCTCGTCCGGAGCCGTTTCGCCCGGAATCTCGTTCTCAATCGAGCTGCTGTCTGCGCCCGGCGGATGATCGCGCCACGAGGTGTTGACGAACAGGTCCGCAGTCAGCTCCGGACCGAGCTTGGCCAGAATCTTTTCCTTCTCCAGCTTGTCCTTGTAGAGGCCATGGTTGAGAAATTCAGTCATCGACAAGCCGACCAGTACGGAATCTTCCACCGTCCAGGCGTGAGGGAAGTACGTTAGAAAACGGAACTCCAGCGGCAAGGTTTTACGATGCTGCTCGATGTAGGCATTGACGCCAGCCGCATAAGCCTCGAAGTGAGCTCGCTCGCCCACATCCATGCCGGCTGCCACTTTTTCCGCAACCTGACGCAGCCCGAGCATGCGCTGCTCACGGTCATACTTGACGTATTGCGGGCCGAGAATCACCGCCAGGTCGCCGGAGGCAAATCGCCGGGTCATATCCATCTGCCACAGCCGGTCTTGCGCGGTGATGTATCCCTGAGCGAAGAAGAGGTCACCGAGGTCTGAAGCCGAGATGTGCGGTACGCCCTGCGGATCGTAAGTAACAATCACCGGGGCCACCAGTCCCGACAATCGGATTGTGCCATCCCTTTGTGGCAGCGAGGCACGCACGGCGCGATAGAACCAGAAGTCGAATCCCAGAAATGCGATCAGCAACAGAGCCAGGACGGCAACGACGGTACGAAAAATGAAATTGGATTTGGACGGATGAACCTGGTAGGCAGTGCCTGAAGCTTCCATGAGAAGTATCGATTATAGAAGGCTTGACTGTGATGTGTTGAAAAGGTGTTCACCACAGAGACACGGAGACACAGAGAACAAAGAAGGCTTCTCGCAAAAATCGAAACATGAATAACAAGTTGGCTGATAGCGCGGCGGAAGTGCGAGGTCTTAAGTAAAAATGCCACTGCAAAGAGTTCCTAGAAGATCTTCTCTGTGCCTCCGTGTCTCCGTGGTGACACGATGTTCGTGCCCGTCGGCAATATCACACCAGCTTCCGCAACTCGCGCCGAAGAATCTTGCCCGACGCGGTGCGCGGCAGCGATTGCACGAAATAAACTTCGCGCGGCATTTTGTAGTTTGTGAGCCGTTCCGCTACGAACGCCTGAAGCATGCTGGCGGTTTCCTGATTACCCATCTCGTGCTCGCGCAAGACAACAAAAGCGCAGGGAAGCTCTTCTCCTGAAGCGTCGGTACGCGACACCACACCGCAATCGCGCACCAGGGGATGTTCCAGCAGCACGCTCTCAACCTCGGCGGGAGCAATGGAAAAGCCCTTGTACTTCATCATCTCCTTGCGGCGATCGACGACGTAATACAACCCACACTCATCCACCCGTACAATATCGCCCGTCCAGTACCAGCCGTCGCGCAGAACCGCCGCAGTGGCATCCGGAGACTTCCAATATCCGAGCATGAATTGCGGTCCGCGCATGACTAATTCGCCGATGTCACCTGGCGCGACATCGCGTTCCTTCTCGTCGAGCACGCGACACTCAGTCTGAGCCACGGGCGCGCCGATCGAATCAGGCCGGTATAGCTCAGGCGCCAGAAAGCCCATATGTGTGACGGGCGAGGCTTCCGTCATTCCATAACCCTGGCGAATCGGGATGCCCGTACTTGCTGTGAATCGGCGCGCCAGTTCCGGCGCCAGCGGCGCGGCGCCCGACTTGACCCACCGCATGCGATGGCTTTTAGGAAATGCTCCTTGCTCGGCGGCCTGGCAATAGGCCAGCAGCGTTGGGGGCACGCACAACGTCAGGGTGATGCCTTCTTCCGAGATAATCTGCAGTGACTTTTCGCAGTCGAAGCGCGCCATCAGCACCAGCGTGCAGCCGCGGATCAGCGACAGGTTGAGTCCGACCGTCATACCGTAGATGTGATAAAGCGGCAGGAAACATAACATCACATCATCTTCGGCGATTGCGCCCAGCTCGCCCGGAATCAACGTCTGATATACATTCGCCACCAGGTTGTAGTGCGACAGCATAACCCCTTTCGGCAGACCGGTGGTGCCGCTGGAGTAGGGAAGCGTTGCCAGTGTGAGCCGTGAATCCTGCCCGGGATCGGGAATAGAGATGTTCTGCAGCTCGAAGAGCGAATCGAACGGCTGCGAGCCGCTCGGCCCGGGCGTGCGCACGGTATATACCCTGCGCAGCGCACCCAATCTAGACAGGTCGATTCCCATAAGCAGCGAGCCATCGCTGATGAGCGCAACCGCATCGGAATTTTCCAGCTGATAGTGGACTTCTCGCTCGCGGTAGGTCGGGTTCAGCGTGGTCGGTATTGCCCCCGCCAGCATGGCCGCGTGATAGGCAACGCCAAACTCCCAACAGGTTGGCAGGAAGATACCAATTACTTCACCGGGGCGAATACCGGCGGCCACCAAGCCTCGGGCGGCGAGTTCGACCATTTCGCCATACGCGGCATAGGTGATGCGCTGTTCAGGGATGGAGGAGGTATCGATGATCGCAACCTTGGCCCCATGCCGGTGGCACGAATCCAGAACCACATCGTGAACGAACTTTCCTTCGGGGTCGTCAAAAAGCTGGATTCGCGGAGCTGCAGCCGATGGTGTCATCTTCTTGCTCTTGCGGCAGAAGTTTAGCAGGTTATAACCACGACGTGGAGGTTGCTGCACAGCGCGACGGTCGGGTCGAAAACATGCGGCAACCCGTCTTTGCTATTCTGTCGGACAGATTCCACCTCGGCAAGCAATTATGCGCGGATTAAAAGACAAGCGTGTCGTTATCACCGGAGGCGCCAGCGGAATTGGCGCCGCCACGGCCGCGCGCTTTCTCGAGGAAGGCTCGAGGGTGGTGATTGTGGATCGCGACGAGAATGCTCGCGACCGAATTCACCAGGATGTTCCAGGAATCACCGGCGCTTTCCTTGCCGATGTCGCCGATCCCGCGCAAGTCCAGCACGCCTTCGGAAATGCCATTCTGGCGTTGGGCGGCCTGGATGTCGTCATCAATAATGCCGGCATCAGCATTCGGCACAAGTTTCTCGATATCACGCCAGAAGAGTGGAGCCGGGTTGTTGCCGTAAACCTTACCGGGGTCTTTAACGTTGCACAAACCGCGGCCCGGTATATGTCGGAACGCGGTGGCGGCGTGATTCTCAATATGGCCTCCACCAACGGCATCGTGGGTCACCCTTTCTACGCTGACTACAACGCAACCAAGGCAGGAGTCATCGAACTCACCCGATCGATGGCGTTGGAACTGGCTCCGAAAGTAAGGGTGAATGCGGTTGCGCCGGGATACGTTCTGACCCCGATGCAGCAAGCCGAATATTCCGCTGCTATGCTGGAGGCCGTGAATCGGAAGATCCCGCTGGGCCGCCACGCCGAACCGGCCGAAATCGCCGCTCTCTTTGCTTTTCTCGCCTCCGACGATGCGACCTATCTCAGTGGACAGGTTTACGTGATCGACGGCGGTGAAATTGCGGGCGGCTTGGCCAGCCGATGAGCAGCGGGCATGGCTTGGCTGGCATCGCTCTAATCGCCGGAGCGACATGCGTCTTGGCATGGATCTATCTGCTGCTGGCGCATGGCCGCTTCTGGTTGCTGAAGCGCCTGGGCGCGCCACCCTTGCCGTCTGCGAAAATCATCCCGCTGGTTCCCGTCGTCATTCCTGCCCGCAACGAAGCTGACGTGATCGGGCGCTCTGTCGGCTCCCTCCTCCGTCAGAGCTGCGGCAATTCACTTCACATTTTCGTCGTCGATGACAACAGCACGGATGGAACCGCCGAGGCTGCGCGCCGTGGCGCGGCCGACGTGTCGCAAGCTCAGCGTCTGACTGTAGTCACCGGTCGTCCGCTGCCGCCTGGATGGTCAGGCAAGCTTTGGGCTGTGCAGCAAGGGATTGAGCAGGCACTTGCGTTGAATCCGCAGTTCTTGCTGTTAACGGATGCCGATGTTGAACATTCGCCGGACAATGTCGCCACGCTGGTAGCACTGGCCGAAGCTGGAGGCTACGACGTCACCTCGTTCATGGTTAAGCTCCACTGCCGCAGCATTCCCGAGAAGCTGCTCATCCCTGCCTTCGTGTTCTTTTTCTTCATGCTCTATCCCCCGGAATGGATTCGCGATCCTCGCCGCAAGACCTCGGGCGCTGCCGGAGGGTGCATTTTGATTCGAGCTGCTGCACTGGAGCGTATCGGTGGCATCACTGCCATTCGTCACGAGATCATCGACGACTGCGCCCTGGCGCGGGCTGTCAAGACTACCGGCGGCAAGGTGTGGTTGGGTGTGACCAGCAAAACTCACAGCCTGCGGCCATACAAGTCGTTTGGCGAAATCGAGCATATGATCGCCCGCACTGCCTTCAACCAGTTGCGGCATTCGCTTTGGCTGTTGCTCGGAGCCCTTGTAGGAATGACGTGGTTGTACCTGTTGCCTCTGGGACTGCTTGCCAGCCGCACCTTGCTCCTCACGGGAATCGGCGCTGTGATCTATGTAATGATGACCGCGACTTATTTTCCTACGATTCGCTTTTACGGCCTCAACCCTCTCTGGGCGCTGACTCTGCCTTTCAGCGCAACGTTCTATATGGCAGCGACCATTCATTCGGCGGTGAAGTTTTGGTCAGGTCATGGCGGAGAATGGAAAAACCGAGCACAAGACGTGGCCCGCTAACCCAATCCTGATGTCACGAATTTCCTAGTCTGTCATCCTGAGCGCAGCCGCGCGCCTTTTGCACGCAGGAGTCGAAGGGCCTCTATTCCAACCGGGTTCGGACCTGTGCGCTCTTAGAAGATCTTTCCTAATTGCAATCGTACTTCCGGATGTTGTCGTGTGCCGCCGACCGCCACGGGCAAATAGGTACCCGCGCCATGTTTCATAAACAGGGGATCGAAGGGAATCAGAATATAGTGTGCGACGCCCGAGACGGTCTGCGAAACTTTCGCTTGAAGTTTCACATCTCCAACAAAATTGACGCGCTCGCTGTGCAGACCGTAAAAGCCATTCATTTGAGCCACTACGCCGGGCACGACAAATCGCAATTGACTGAAGTTCAAATCGCTCTTTTGCAGATGGAAGTCACCGGCGAACTCCGCCGTTACGTCGACGATGCTCTCATCTTGGGGTCTGCCCTGGCCGCGCCTGCTCACCTCAACCAGGATTTCTTTGATCTTCTCGGTTGTGAAGTGCGCGTTCCAGACTCGGAAATCGCCGTCGAGCAGCATCCGGTTCAGGACCGTGTCATCGCCGGGCGGCAATTTTAGCTTGGCTTTCAGGCTGAGCCAGCCGGTGAGCACGGGTGGCTCGGACTTGGCGGCCAACGCCAGCACATCCTGCACCCGCGCCTGGTGAATGTCGACGTCCAGAAGAATCGTCTTGCCCTTGTGCCCGGGGTGGCCGACGACCTCGCCGTTGGTGACGATATCTGAGTTGAGAAAGTGGGCCTTCACCGGCTGCAGAAAAGTGTTGCCATTGGTTCCGTCGACGATCGCGTGAAATTTTGTAGTGAGATGGACCGACTCGCCTCCGCTGTCGAGTTTGAAGTCAGGAGTGTCGGTGGTTCCGTCGACCACGATATTGTGCAGCACTCCGTGATAGTCGCCTACGGAAGAGAGAATTCCGGAGATGCCCTTGAACACTGACAAGTCGGCGTGCTGAAAAATGTAGTGCCCATCAACCCGGGTCTCGGAAGGCTGATCCAGGTCCCACGGTCCAAAGTGCCCGATCGTGTCGATCCAGCCCGGCGGAGTGGGATTGGTAAGCTGAGCGGTGAAAGTCATCGGCTGGCCCAGGCCGGCGCCGCGCAAGGTAAGGCGGCGAAGCTGGAACTGCAAAGGTTCGCGATTCGGATCTTTGCGCAGAACGTAGAGTTGGGTGCCGTCGGCGTCGACCTTGTCGATGACAAAGTTCGACAGGTGAGTGCGGTGTTCCGGTTTCGCCGTTCCCGGCTCAGCTTCAGCCTCCTCCTTAGGGAGCACGTGAATTTCGAGTCCCTCCAGTTTCACCCAGCTAAGATGGATAGGCTTCCGAAACAATTCGAAGAATCCGGCACGAACTGTAACATGCTTCACCGCGATCAGAGGTGGAAACTGGCCATCGCCTCGATTGGGCAGCATCAGGTTATCGGCGGTCGCGGTGAACTCGGGCACCAGACTGACATGCAGATTTTCCAGTTGAACGTTGCTCTGATAATGCTGGCGCAAAGCCAGCAGGATGCGGCCTTGTAGCCATCGTTCGACCGGAGCCGGGATGGTCAGCAGATACACGAATCCGATGGCCACCGCTACTACGAGTGCCAGCAGGGTCAATAGCAAGACGCGGCCTCGGTGACCAGTGGTCATTGAGAACTTACTTAGATGCAGCCAAGACCAGATTACAGTCCCAGCGCACCGCGAATTTCAGTTACGATCTGCGCGATTGGCTGGCTCGCGTCTATGGTTAGAGCGCCCTTCGGCTCTTCAAGCGTTTCAAATTGGCTGAGTAGCAGGCGAGGATTCATGAAGTGATCTGTTCGCGAAGCCATTCGAGCCGCGAACAGCTCCATGGTGCCGCGCAAGTACACAACCTTGACGTCGGGACTTACCAGCAACTGATCGCGATACGCAGCCTTCAGTGCCGAGCAGGCCAACACGACATTTTCTTCGGCGGTAAGCCATGCAACAACAGCATCGTGCAAAACTTGAAGCCATGGCGCGCGATCCTCATCGGTCAAGGGAATTCCAGCATGCATTTTGGCGATATTCGCGGCCGAGTGATAATCGTCGGCGTCGGCAAAGCGCCAGCCCAGATCGCCGGCCAGGGCTTTTCCCGCGGTCGTCTTGCCGGCTCCAGCTACACCCATCACGAGAATGATCATGCGGCAGTCGAACTATGCGCCTGCTACGAATGTTGTCCGTCAGGGTGCGTGAGTGGACGCCAGTGCATTTGATCTTGCTTGATCAGCTTGTCGGCCCCAGCGGGACCTTCGCTGCCCGCGGCATAGTTAGGGAATTGCGGTGGCGGCAATTCAGCCCAGGCTTCTTCAATTGGAGTGATGATTCGCCACTCCGCTTCCACTTCATCGCGCCGGGTGAACAGGGTAGGATCGCCGCGCATGACGTCGAGCAGTAGCGTCTCGTAGGCCGCAGGGGTTTCGGTGCCGAAAGCATCGTGGTAAGAGAAATCCATATCCACGCGGATGCCCTGGAACTGTAGTCCCGGCTGCTTGGCGCTAAAGCTCAACGCGATGCCTTCGTTGGGCTGTATGCGCATGGTGATGACGTTGTGGTGAACGCCTTCGGTATCCCGCGAGAACAGCGCCTGCGGGGTCCGCTTGAAGTGAACGGCAATTTCCGTCAACTGATTCGCCAGTCGCTTGCCCGCCCGCACGTAGAAGGGAACTCCTGCCCACCGCCAATTATCGACGTGGAACTCCACTGCGGCGTAGGTTTCTGTCTGCGAATCTGGTTTGACTCCTGGCTCCTGGCGATAACCCGGCACAGGCTTGCCGTCGATCTGGCCTGGCCCATACTGCCCGCGAATGGTGTGCTTGGCAACCTCATCCTTCGTCATGGGGCTGATGGCTCGCAGCACTTCCACCTTGTGTCCGCGCACTGCGTCGGCGTCAAAGCTGACCGGAGGCTCCATCGCAGTCAGCATCAGCAGTTGCAGCATATGATTGGCGACCATGTCGCGCAGCGCGCCGGTCTCTTCGTAAAATGCGCCCCGGCCTTCGACCCCGAGTTTTTCCGCTGCGGTGATCTCGATGTAATCGATGTAATTGCGATTCCACACCGGCTCGAACATGGAGTTGCCGAAGCGGAACATCATGATGTTCTGGACCGTTTCTTTGCCCAGATAGTGGTCAATACGATAGACCGACTTCTCGTCAAAAACCCGGGAGACGATTTCGTTCAATTCTTGCGCGCTCGCCAGGTCGCGGCCAAATGGCTTTTCCAGCACGATGCGCGTCCAACCTTCTTTATTGCTCGCCAATCCGGCGGCGCCTAATCCCTCAACGATGGGCGGCGCCAGAGACGCCGAAGTCGAGACATAGAAGAGAATGTTCTTGCTGGCGCCGTTCTTCTGCATCTCTGCGATCTTGGCTTTCAGGTGCGGATAGAACTCCGGCTTACTGGCGTCGCCGACCAAGTAATGTAGTCTCTTGGTGAAATCGCCCCACCCCTCTTCGGTGAAATTGCGAGAATCTTTCGATGTTGCAGCGCCCTCGTGCATGCGCGTGGCAAAATCGCCGTCGGCAAGTTTGGTTCGGCCGACACCGAGCACTTCGAAATTTCGATTGGTGCAACCAACACATGCCAGGTCATAAAGAGCCGGCATCAGTTTGCGGCGGGTGAGATCTCCGGTCGCTCCAAAGATGACGACCAGGCACGAGTCTGCCTGGGGCAGAACAGGTTGCTTCAGTTTCTGTGGCGCAGGATGTACCAGAGTGCTCATATCAGTTCGCTCCAGTGCCTTGGATGACCTTGGACCGCATAGAGGTGCGGAAGCTTCACACTGTCGTTCTTAGCAGCGGTGTGATTCTTCCATTCTTGTCGAATAACGCAAGCGCCGACGATATCGATCGGCGCTCCCGGACTCAACGAACGTGCCAATGCAAGGTTACTGTTTGGTTTTCTTCATGACCTCGCGGGCTTTGGCGACCACGTTGTCCACGGTGAATCCGAAGTGCTCCAGGATGGTCTTGTACGGAGCCGATGCCCCAAAATCATCGCGACCGACCATCTCGCCGTACGGGCCGACGTGTTCGCGCCAGCCAAAGGTCGTGCCGGCTTCCACGGACACACGCGCTTTCACTTCAGGCGGCAACACTTCGTTCTTGTACGCATCCGGCTGCTGGCGGAACAGCTCCCACGAAGGCATGGAGACGACGCGCGCTTTCACGCCATCGGCGGTTAACTTTTCGTAGGCGCCGACGCAAAGCTGCACTTCCGAGCCGGTGCCGATCAGAATAACGTTCGGAGTGCCGCCGGAATCGGCAAGAACGTAGGCGCCTTTGGCCACTCCTGCCGCAGATGCGTACTTGCTGCGATCGAACGTCGGTACGCCTTGGCGGGTCAGCACCAGGCAAACCGGATGCTTCGTTAGCGGCATGATCACCCGCCACGCTTCGGCCACTTCGTTGGCATCGGCCGGGCGAATCAGGATCATGTGCGGGATGGCGCGGATCGACATCAGGTGTTCGATGGGCTGATGTGTTGGGCCGTCTTCGCCGAGTCCGATGGAGTCGTGCGTGTAGATGTAGATGACCGGCAGCTCCATCATCGCCGCCAGGCGAAGCGTGGGCCGCATGTAGTCGGAGAAGACGAAGAACGTGGCGCCATACGGCCGCAAGCACGACAGCGCCATGCCGCTGATGATCGAGCCCATGGCGTGTTCGCGAATGCCGAAGTGGAAGTTGCGTCCGCCGTAATTGCTGCGCTCGAAATCGCCGCCATCTTTGATCAGCGTCTTGGTCGAGGGATAAAGATCGGCCGAGCCGCCGAGCAGCCACGGCACCTTCGCCGCCACCGCGTTCTGCACCTTGTTACTCGAGTCGCGCGTGGCCAGGCCTTTGGCGTCTGCCGGGAACGACGGAATGTCTTTGTCCCAACCCGCCGGGCAATTCCTGCATTCGACATCTGCTGCCACATCTTTGCCAGCTCCGGCGATCCCTTCGCCCAGGCGTCGTATTTCTGGTTCCACTCCTGCTCCCACTGCGCGCCGCGCTCGACGGCTTTGCTCATGTAGTTCTTCGCTGCATCCGGAACCAGGAAGTGCTCATCCGGCGGCCAGCCGTAGGCGATCTTGGTCAGACGCACTTCGTCCTCGCCCAAAGCCTCGCCGTGAGCTTCCTTGGTGTCCTGGCGGTGAGGCGATCCAAAACCGATGTGGCTGTCGACGATGATCAGCGAAGGCCGGTCCGGCTCTCGTTGCGCAGCCTTTATCGCGACGTCCAGCAGCCCGAGGTCGTTGACGTCGCTGACGCGCTGCACATTCCAGTGCCAGCCCTCGAAGCGGGTGGCCACGTCGTCGCTGAAGGCCAGCGAAGTGTGGCCTTCGATGGTGATGTGATTATTGTCGTAAAACCAGATCAGGTTGTTGAGGCCGAGATGGCCGGCGATCGAAGCCGCTTCGTTGCTGACGCCCTCCATCAGGTCGCCGTCGCCGCAGATGGCGTAAATGCGGTAGTCAAAAAGCTTGCTGTCGCCTTTGTCGAACTGCGACGCCAGCCAGCGCTGCGCCATCGCCATACCCACCGAATTCGAGACGCCTTGCCCCAGCGGACCGGTGGTGACCTCCAGTCCCGGAACGTGATGATACTCAGGATGGCCTGGGGTTTTCGACTCCCATTGGCGGAACTGCTTCAAGTCATCGAGCGACATGTCGTAGCCCGTGAGGTAGAGCATGGAATACAGCAGCATGCAGGCGTGGCCGTTGGAGAGGATGAAGCGATCTCGTCCCGGCCATTTCGGGTCGTGGGGGTTGTGGCGCAGAAAACGGTCCCACAGCACAAAGGCCAGCGGCGCCAGCGCCATCGGCGTGCCAGGATGTCCGCTGTTGGCCTTCTGTACCGCGTCCATAGCCAGGGTGCGAATGGTGTTAATGCACAGCAGTTCGAGTGGCTGCTCGGAGAGCGTGTTCTTCACGCCAGCTTGGCCTGCGGCCTTTTCTTTTTCTTTGTCACGAGCGGAAGTGTCTGCCTGACTACTCACCTGCTACCGCCTTTCTGGTGGTTGCATCTGCGTGTGTTGGCCGTTCGATTTCGACCGCATAATCATTGCCCTGCCATTGATTGTCGAGCGGCCAGTAAAAAGTGAATCGCAATGGCGCCTTTTGCGCAGCATCGATTTCCAGATCCACATACTCCATCTTGATCGCGGTCGGGATCGAGCTGGTGTCCCGCGGGGTGTTCCACTCATCGTCACTCCAATGCAGCATGAACGGCGAAGATGCCACGATGCGCAGCAGTGTTCCCGGCGCGACTTTGCGAACCTGGCGATTGACCTTCCATACTTCGATTGCCGGGCGCGGCCTGCTGTTGCTGTAACGCTCTGTGACCGGAGCAATATGGTCGTAGACTTTGTTATCCACGACCGAACGCAGTATTTTTACATACTCAGCGTGGGCCCACATCAATGGAATGGCAGCTCCCGTAGCCTTGCCAAAGAACATGTGTTCCGCGGGAATGTCTGGAGCGTCCCAGATTTGTTCAGGAAATAATCCGACCCCTGTGGCAAACGCCTCTGCTGCCTTCAAATAGACATCGATATTTCTGCCGGCGGCTAGTTCATAAGTGGCGCGCTCCAGGGTCAGCAGCGGCCAGGCGTGGCCAACTCCCCATTTCTTGAACGAAGTGCCGTCGGCGCGCTGGCCGTAGCCGTCATGGTTATAACGACGCCAGCACGGGCCGAACGGCGTATCGACCTTTAGAACCGCGTCGACCACCTTCAGCGAATCTTCGATGAGTGGGTCGCCCGGTGGTCGAATTCCGAACCTCACGAGTTCCAAAAAGCCTGCGTCCACGATTTCGTTTGCCGGATACGTGGCACGATCGCCGGGCCGCTGGTTGGCAATCACCAACTCGCCACTGTCCGGGTCCTCATCCCCACGTGCCCCTTCGCTGCTCACGGCCGGGTTGATGCGGATGTAATGCCGGCGAATTCCGGGCACCAGGCTGCCCTGATTGGTGACTGTCCATTTCTCAATGTGTGACTCGAGGAAATCGGCGTAAGTCCTTAAGAATTCGGCGGTATGTTTGTCGCCACGCGCCTCGAAAATTTCGGCGGCGCTCACCAGGGCGGCGATATTGGTGGCCAGAGTGGAAGGCGAGTATCCACCGGCCTCTTCCCAACGCTCTTCTGCGGTAGCCGGACCTTTTCGGATCAGGTACCGGCAGGCCCGGCAAACCGTAACATAAGGATCGAATTCACCCAGAGCGTCAACTTTCCACAACCGCCAAGCCAGCAGGATGGGGAAAGAAACTTCGTCCAGTTGCACGCCTGTCCAGTAGGGGCGGCCATCGATCCAGAAATTCTGGTAGAAGCCGCCGTCTTCATTCTGAGCGATCGCCAGATAGATCATGGCGCGCAACGGCGTAGCTGTGTCGCCCGCAGCCATCAGAGCGCCGGCACAGTGAACCATGTCGCGGGTCCAGACCAGGTGATAGCCGCCCAGCTCGTCGTCGCCCTTGTCTTCGCCCCACGGAATGCTCATGCTGGCGATCATGGCCCCGGGATAGATCTTGTCTTCGTGCGCCAGTAGCAAGTTGATGCTGCGGGCAAAGAAGGAAGACGAGGTTGGCGAAATCTTTCCCTGGTTCATGTCAATCGATGCCAACCGCTTTCGGGTACGGCTCCATTGATCCACAAAACTCTTGACGTTGTTGGCAAAGGGAATGCCCAACGATTGAAAAAGGGCAGCACCCACGGCGTGCCGGCTTCGGCCGAAAGCCACCCCGAGAGTGAATTCGCTACCATGGCTGAGGTCAATCTCGCCGGTGAGTGAGATGTTGCCGTCGAGCGCGTTATCGTATTCCCAATCCAATTTCAGGTTGTGGGCCAAGTCGGTCCAGCCGTCGCTGGTTCCCACATAGCCACAAGAAAGCTTGCTAAATGGAATCGTAGCTGCGAGCGCCAGGTACGCGTTATCACGATAGGCGAGCAGGAAGTGCCGTCCCTTGGCTTCCACCACTTCCGCATTGTTGTGCCACCCGCCTATCTCGAGATGCGGAGCGCACAAAACGTACAGATGCAGTCGCCCTTGCCATGCAGGCGCCACAGTGAACTTAGTATGGATCAGCAGGCAGGTCAGGTGCGGATCGCCGATGATCTGTTTTTCGATCGTGTAGCGGCCTTCGGGATCGCGATTGGTGATCTTGAAACCCAGCGCGCTCGGATCGATCAGTTCGATCTTGCTGACGGTATTGCGGCGCTCGTCGTGGAAGAAGGTCTCCTCGTCGCTGACCAGGAACTGCAGGTCCCGAATCTGAGGAGTATCGATGGTGGGATAGTAGACTTCGGTGTTCACCCCGTTGGCTATGGTGTACCAGAGACGACTGGAGACGGAATACGCTGTGCCCACGCCATCCTTGGCGCCGCCCGTCCAGCGCGGTTCGATCCCCGGACCACCAGGAGCTGGATTCTTACAGATCACGTGTCACTCCCTTAGAAGACAGATGAACGATTCTAAACTCGACAGACGCCAATCGCGTGCGCGATCGATGTTAAATAGTGATGCCGTCGCCACAAGTTACATTCCTGCAACACAGCTGGGGTCGCGATAAATATCTTGCAAATCCGGCGTGTACAGTTCGAATACGATGCAGCGCTCTCTAGAACCGGTCCTTGGCGGCATCGCAGCAGAAGCGCCAAATCGCGCACCACGAATTGGCTTAACAAAACTTAAACATTGCAGTACCGAAATTCGACACAAATCTGGAACTTCCCGTCTTATTATCGTGAAAAGTAGCCAAGGTGGGGAAAAGAACGATACTCGAAGGTGCTTCTCCCCTTGATGACAGGTTTCTCATCCTATAGGCCGTATTTTTTGTGGCAATCATGCGCCGGTGAGGTTGTATGCCGGCGGCTTTCAATGTGTCAGGACTGCTGCGGCGTCAAAGGGAAATCTGCTTCACGGCACCTTGAGAAAGTGAGGATAAGCAAGTGCGAATTGCAATCGCTTCGGATGAAATAGGGCAGCACGCCAAGGAACGGCTTGTCGCCAAACTGATCGCGGGCGGGCACGAAGTAGCAGATGCGGCCCCGCCGGTGCAGGCGAAATCCCGGACCGACTATGCAGAGCAGGTAGCTCTGGCAGTGCTGCGGCACGATGCGGAACGGGGCATTATTGTCAGCAGCCGAGGGGTGGGCGCGTCGGTGGCAGCCAATCGCGTGCCTGGAGTCCGAGCTGCCCTGTGTGGAGACGCGTATTCGGCTCACGTGGGCGCCAAAGCCGAGGGTATGAACGTACTTGTACTGTCTCTCCATTCACTGGTAGAGGAACAGGCACAAGAGATCGTTGACGCCTACCTCGGCGCTACTCTTGCGCCGGTTGAGGTCGTGGGAGGATTACCGCCGCGTCGCCTGCAGCGCGTTTTTTCGCACATCAAAGAGAACATCGCTCGTGATCTCACGGTATCGGAACTGGCACAGGTCGTCGGCATGAGCCAGTATTACTTCTCCAAGCTGTTCAAGATGAGTACCGGTACTACGCCCCACCAGTACGTCATGCGTCAGCGAGTGGAGCGCGCCCAGGAGCACCTTCGCGAGAGCCGGACCGCGCTCGCCGAAGTGGCGACGCAGGTTGGATTTGAGACCCAAAGCCATTTCACCAGTGTCTTTCGCCGCCTGGTCGGTGCTACTCCCAAGCACTATCGCGAGATGCACCAGCCCGGCTCGCAAGCCCACGGCGATCTGGAGCAGCAGAAATCGGCTACCGCAGCCTAGCTGCGATGCACGGTAGACAATCAGCAGGCAATAATAAGGCGCGACTCAGGTCGCGCCTTTCTGTTTACGGCGAAAATGCTACTGCTGTTTGGGGACCGACCGATTCATTTTGGTCTTCGGGTGAGGCTGCAAGGCGGCTGCCTCGGTTCCGGTGATTTCCTTGACCAATGCATCGGCGTGGTAGACCTGCTTTAGCGACTCGATAATCGCCCGCGAGTCCACTTCGACCGCCCGCGCCACCTTATCGCTGTATTCAAAATTCCACGCCAGCGATTCAATATTGCCGTCGAAGACGATGCCTACGACTTCGCCTGCCTTGTTGATTACAGGGCTGCCCGAATTGCCGCCGATAATGTCGGGTGTCGACACGGTGTCGAATGGCGTCTTCAGGTTAATCGCCGATTTATACTTCAACCAGCTTTCAGGCAACTGATAGGGAGGCTTGCTGCCATGCTTGGCTGCATGCTCATAGGCTCCGCCCATGGTGGTAAACCACGGCACATCCTTGCCGTCCAGCTTATAGCCCTCGACGGCCCCATAGCTCAGGCGCAAGGTAAAAGTGGCATCTGGAGGCACCGACAGCCCCTTGTCGGCGAACAGCGCCTTACCTATGCTGCCGCCGCTATTGCGCAAGATCGACTGCACCTGATCTTCATCCTGATTGTGCACCGCGCGCGCATCGGGATCGACTGCGCGCATCAGCACGATAAGAGGGTCGGTGCTGGCGTCGACAGCGGCCTGTCCTCCCTCGTAGAGTTGCTTACGGACGGCCACGTCTTCAAGCTTGGTTCCCTCGATCAATTCTTTGCCGCGCTCGTCAGGGGACTTTCCCGCCAGAGCTTTTTTTACGTCGGCGCTGTCAGCGCCCAGGACTTCCTGCATTTCGCCGAGACTCTCACATAGTTCGACCTGCTCCAGCGACTTGTAGATGGGGGCAGTCGAGAAAAGGCGTTGTTCCAGGGTCGGCAGTTGAGAATCCTGATACCCCCGGATGCGCTGGTTGCTGGGCAGTTGCTTTTCCGCAGCAGCGCGCACGATGTCGCGCGCGTCACGTGCCAGATCTCCCCGGAAGCCGCCAAGATTGTCCAGATAGAACAGCGGTTTGTAAATCTGCTTCTGAACCTCGACCGCCTTGGCAATCTGGGACCACGGATCGCCGAAATCCTGTTTGCGCTGCGGATCGGAGTTTACGAATTGCTTCAGACTTCTTTCGTCGGCAGCCTTCTGCGCCATCAAGTCCTTGTCTTTTAGCCCCGCTTCGTAGCCAGTCACCGCCTTGAAAGCGTTTTGCAAGCCGAAGAAATCGCTCTGTGCTTCGCGTTCGTTCTCCGCGGATTGCGCGCTGAACTTCTGCAGGGAGTCGATGCGGCGGGTATAAGAATTCAGCTGCAACGGATATTGATAGTCCCGCAGAAATCCCAACTGGTCCATGGTAAGCAGGCGTCCGGTGCGGCCCGGATGGCCGGGGACGAAGACCAGGTCGCCTTGATTGGCGCCTGCCGTCGACCACTTCAGATAGTCGTGAATCTTGGCCGGTTCGCCGTTCTCGTAGGCCCGGAAAAACGAGATATCGAGATCGTACCGCGGGTATTCAAAGTTGTCGGGATCGCCTCCAAAGAAGGCCATCGCAAACTCGGGCGCAAACACCAGGCGGATATCGTCGTATTTCTTGTATTTGTACAGGCTGTACATGGCGCCCGAATATAGCGTGACCACGTCGCAGCGCATGCCATTACCGGAGCATTCCTTCTCCAAGGCTCCCATCTCTTCGCGTTGCGCTTTGCCCGCATCCGATGTCGACATTCCTGGCTTGGCCGCGCCATTCACCTTGGCGGTGATATCTTCCATGCTCTCCAGAACGAGGAATTCCACGCCCGGACACTTGGCTTCTTCGGCTCGGGTCGGAGCATAGAAGCCATCCTTCATGTAGTCCTTGCCGCCGGTGGAAAGGTCGTGAATACACTCTTGCGCAATGTGGTGGTTGGTGAAGATCAATCCGTCTGGCGACACGAAAGAAGATGACCCGCTCGGCGCCCGGGCAGAAGACAGGCGCACATGATCGAGCCACGCCTGGTCGGGCGCGAATCCATACTTGGCCTGGACTTTATCTTTGGGAAACGCGTTAAACAGCCACATGCCTTCGTCGGCGTAGGTGGAGCCGCTGAGACACAGGATCAGGATAAGGGAACACAGCGAAAAAACATGACGCTTCATGATTAGCACTCCGGACGCGGATAATCCGCCTGCGTTGGCGTTAGTCTGTCCGGCACTGACGTCCGAACTGAGTAAGCAAACTCTTGACTATACCTCTGCCGCAGAGCCCAAGCAAAGCAACGGTGGGTCAGTTTCGGCCTGACCCACCGAGGAGCGACAGAATCCGTTCCATCCCCAGACGCCTATGATAGAGCCTACTTGTTGATGTCCTGCTGCGCTTGCAAGCGCTTCACCAGGCCCTCGACTCCCGACTTTGCCTGATCAGGAGCCCCGGCCAGTGCAAGCTGCATCTGCTTGGTTGCATCGGGATAGTTGCCTTGTCCGCAGGCGATCCGGGCCAGCCCGGCGTGGGATAACCAGTTATCGGGATACTTCTGTGCCGTCGATTTGAAAACTGCGAACGCTTCATTCTGTTTGCCGTCGCGCTGCAGTTGACGTGCATATCCGTACAGCTGCGGAGCCGTGCCCATGGCTAGCGCCTTATCGCGTGTGGTCTTGGCCTCTGCGGTTTGTCCCATAGCGTCGAGGATGCGGGACTTAGTCATCTCGTTCTCGAAGCGGTCTTCATTGCCGATGGAATTGTCTTCGTACTTAAGCGCCTCTTTCAGGTCCATCTTGTTGTCGACCATGTATGTCGCGGCGTCGTCCCAGGCGTCCCAGGTGTATTGCGACAAGCCGCGCAATTGTTTGTGCAGGCTGGCCTCGACGACTTCGTTCACATTCACGGAAACCTTGAATGGCACAGCAACTTTGTCCCAGCTCATCGTAACCACGGCGGAATCTGGCTGGAGTTGATCGAAGTCGTACAGCAGAGCATTGTGCAGATCGGTAGTCTGCGGCTTGACGGTGACGCGGAGCGCGTCCTCTTTCTCGTCATAGCTGAAGCTTCCCCAGGCGGTGTGCATCTTGGAAAAGATGATGGTCCACTCATTTTCATTAGGGATCATATGCACGCCGTAGGTTCCGGCCTCCAGTGGCTTGCCTTCGATCATTACATCGTTGGGAAAGGTGATAATCGTGTTCTCATTTGCCCCGGCGCGCCAGACCTGTCCGTAAGGCACCAGGCCTCCCCAAATCTTGCGTCCGTTGACCAGCGGCCGGTGATAGGTGATGGTGATGTCGGTGATTCCAATACGCTGGGTTACCTGAGCGCGCTGGCTGGGCCGAGGTAGATCCAATTGAGTGGACTGTGCACTGCACAGCGTGGCCATCAACAGTGCGCAAGGAAGCAAAAGCAGTAAGCGAAGCTTGTGCATGGGAAAACACCTTTCTTGTGTGGTCTTCCGGGAAGTGAATCTCGCCCACAAACATGGCAGGTCGGAGCAGCCGATCCTACGTGGCGCTTGGACGGTATCACAATCGCCGAGGTAAGCAGCAGAGTGACGAACACGATGGCTCCAAGCTCGAATCTACATTCTGCCGGGACGGAAGGTGCGAAACCCAGCCAACCAGCAACCTGACATCATGGCGCCCTGCTTGGTCATGAACGCTTCTGGGCGGCGTAGCGCGGCCTATCCCTTGCTGGTGTCATAGACGATGGAGGAAGTGCCGGAGTATAAAAGTAAGTTGCACCTTCAGTGTTTCGCGCCAGCCAAGGTGCACCCGCCTTTTTACTTTTCACAGCGGTCTGGAACCGCGAGAGGGACCCATGTCAACGACGGTAACCGGCCCCAAGGGGCTGGAAGGCATTACGGCAGCTAACTCAGGGATTTGCTACATCGATGGCGATCAAGGGGTACTGGCTTATCGCGGCATCGACATTCACGAACTGGCCGACAACTCGACCTTTGAAGAAGTCTGCTACCTGCTGTGGTTCGGGCGGTTGCCGAACCGCGCCGAGTTGCAGGAGTTGAAGCTGAGCCTGGCTCGCGAACGCAAGTTGGACGCCTCCATCATCAGCCTGCTGCGGCAGGCTCCCAAGCACGCGTTGCCCATGGACGTGTTGCGCACCATCGTTTCCGCTCTTTCGTATTACGACCCGGAAGAAAAGGTCAACGATCACGAAGCTAACGTCCGCAAGGCGATTCGCGTTACCGCACAGCTGGCTTATGTCGTCGCCGCCTACGACCGCATCCGCAAAGGTAAGCCATTGGTTGAGCCTGACCGCTCGCTATCGCATGCCGGAAATTTTCTGTACATGCTGAACGGAGAGATTCCCAGTGATATCGCAGAGCATGCCCTCGACATCGCGCTCATTCTGCACGCCGACCACGAGTTGAACGCGTCCACGTTTGCCGCGCGCGTAGTAGCCGCCACCCTTAGCGACATGCACTCGGCAGTGACCGCGGCGATTGGTGCGCTCAAAGGTCCATTGCACGGCGGCGCCAACGAAGCCGTGTTCCGCATCCTGGAAGCCATCGATGCCTCGGGAGCCGATCCGGTGGAGTACATCCAGGGCATGCTCGCTCAGAAGAAAAAAGTTCCCGGCTTCGGTCACCGCGTGTATCACACGGAAGATCCGCGGGCCACGCACTTGCGCAAGATGTCTCAGGATTTGGGAAAGTCGAGCGGCAACGCCAAGTGGTTCGACATCTCCCACAAAATCGAAGAGTTTATCGTGGCCGATCGCAAGCTGAATGCCAATGTTGATTTCTACTCGGCGTCGACTTATCACACGCTGGGGATCGACATTGACCTGTTCACGCCGGTGTTTGCGGTTTCGCGCGTTTCCGGCTGGACGGCGCACGTCATCGAGCAGCTCAACGACAATCGCCTGATCCGTCCTCGCGCCGATTATCACGGCCCGGCCTACCCGAATCACTACGTGCCGATGGACAAGCGCTAGCGCTCATCGCCAATCGCTGTACCCAAGCTAACCCGCGGCGACAGTCGCGGGTTTGTATTGAGTAGGACTTATTCCGCATCGTGAAAAATGACGCCCAAGGTGTAGCGACTGCCCTGGCGCACGCGCGCCACACCATGTTTCAGATTGACCCGGTAGTATCCTCGCGATCCCTGCACAGGACGATAGCGCGTGGTGAAAATGACGGCGCAACCCTGGTCGGCTTGAACGACCTCGACTTTTGATTGCGCGCGCGGCCGTTGTTCGACCAGCACAAACTCTCCGCCCTGCCAATCCCGTCTCTGCTGGCCCAGCAGGATGACCATCTGCAACGGAAACGCGACCTTGCCGTAGATGTCTTGATGCAAGCAGTTATAGCCACCCTGTTCGTAATGCAGCAACAGCGGCGTCGGACGCCGCTGGCCTTCCCGATGACATTGCTCAAGAAACGCGGCGTGCTCCAAGGGAAAACGTGTGGTCTCTGCCAACGCTTCTGCCCAGTCGTTCGCCACCTCGGCCAGGTGAGGATAGGTATGACTACGAAGCTCGCGCACGATTGAGGGAAGTGGATCGGCGAAATATTTATAGTCACCCACACCAAAGCGAAGGCGCTCCATGATGATGTGACTGCGGAACATCTCGGCTTTCGGATAGAGTCCCCGCAGATAAAAACATTCTTCCGGCAATAGAAGATTCGCAGTCACCGCGAAGCCGTAGTCCTTCACTGACTGCAGCAGTTCGCCCCACGGCAGCGCGTCAACTCGCTCGCGAATTGGCCGGGCCTTGTCCATAAGAGATGTTTCACGCCGTTCGGTTTCGAGTGTTCGTTGCATTCTCACCTTACCCGCTCACTGCTCAACTTTAGACTTGTGAACCGCGGACAAGCTATCCGGATTTTGCGCTTGAACCTGCCCCGCAATAGGCTATGAGTTAGGATGAGAATCGCCAGCAGCAAGAGGCAATCGAATCATGCACATTCCTGACGGCTACCTGAGTCCATCCACCTGCGCCGTGCTTTATTGCGCCGCAGCGACGGGATGGTACGCCGCACTGAAGCGTTTGAAGCGCCTGTTGCTGACGCGTGTAGTCCCGCTGATCTCAGTGTTTGCCGCATTCTCGTTTGTGGTGATGATGTTCAACCTGCCGCTACCAGGAGGTACAACTGGCCACGCCCTGGGCGTAACGATTGCAACCATCGTGCTAGGGCCGTCAGGTGGGATTCTATCTATCTCGATTGCACTGGTCATCCAGGCACTGTTTTTCGGCGATGGCGGAATCAGTTCCTTGGGAGCGAATTGTTTCAACATGGCCATCGTCGGCTCGTTGGTGGCCTACGGAAGTTATCGCGTGATCGCCGCCGGTTCGGGCATCTCGTCCCGGCGGCGAGTGGTGGCGTCGGCCATCGCCGGCTATCTGGCAGTGAACGCTGCAGCGCTGGTAGCGGCGGTCGAATTCGGCATCCAGCCCGTGCTGTTTCACGACGCCCACGGTGCGCCGCTGTACGCACCCTACCCGCTCCGCGTCGCCATTCCGGCGATGATGATCGGCCACCTGACATTCGCCGGATTGGCCGAGGCGCTGGTTACGGCCGGCGTCGTTGCGTATTTGCAAGTTGCCGATCCAGCGTTGTTGCGCAGCACCTCGGGATTAGCGCCGGATGCGGGCGGGGAATCGCTCGCATTGCGTCCTGCCGGCGGATCGCTGCGAAGGCTGTGGATCGCTGTAGCTGCTCTCATGCTGCTCACTCCGCTGGGAATTCTTGCAGCAGGAACAGCATGGGGCGAGTGGTCACCGTCGCAGCTGGCCCAAAACAGCGCGCATAACGAAATGGCCGGGAGTGCCAGCAAATCCGCGCCCGCAACAGCTCCTGTGGGATTGCAGAGACTGGCGAACTTGTGGACAGCGCCTTTTCCGGCCTACGCGCCGGGGTTCGTCAAAAGCCGCGCATTCGGCTATCTTCTTTCTGCGATGTTCGCGGTCGGATTCCTGTTGGCTGTCTCACTCTCCCTGCAACACTTCCTGCAGAGACGCGATCCGGCGGAATACCCGGGATGAAGCGCGGCTTCCTGGAATCGACCGTTGTCGGTTTTGCGCGGGTTATAACGCGCGCCATGATCTCGGAAGAAACTGCCCGCCAGGAGGGACTTCTTCAGGCGCTCGATCCACGGGTTCGAGTCGTGGGACTTTTTTCCCTGGTGCTGGCTGTCACGCTGTCAAAGAAGATTAGCGTGGTGGCGGCGCTCTTCGGGGTCGCGTTGGTTATCGCAATTTCCTCCCGAGTCAGTCTGCTGCTGCTAGCCAAACGCGTGTGGCTGGTGGTCTTGGGCTTTACTGCAGTGATCGCCGTACCCGCTATGTTTGTTACTCCCGGCGCTCCGATCGCCACGATGGGGTTCCTGCAGATTACCGAGCAAGGGTTACGCACCGCTATTATGCTGATTTTGAGAGTGGAAACCGCCGTCACGTTCACGACCTTGCTGATTCTGTGTACTCCGTGGTCGCATGTGCTGAAGGCTCTGCGTGCGTTTCGGCTTCCCAAAGAAGTTATAGCGATGCTGGCAATGACTCATCGCTACGTTTTTCTGCTGGTGGAAACGGCGGGCCAGATGCTGGAATCGCGACGCAGCCGAACTGTCGGCATTCTGAAGCCCGCAGAGCAACGCCGAATGGCGGCTCGAACCGCAGGTGTTTTGCTCAGTAAAAGTATTGAGCTGAGTAACGAAGTCTATTTCGCCATGCAGTCGCGGGGCTTTCGCGGCGAGGTCGAGATTCTTTCCGACTTCCAGATGCGAACCTGGGACTATTTGGGCCTTCTGACATTCCTTCTGGCTGCGAGTTTTGCTGTATGGATGGGAAGGTAAACCGGCCGATGCCAGCGCTCTTCCAGCTACAGGACGCTTGTTTCGAATACGACGGCATACCTGCGCTTCGCGGACTGTCACTGGAAATCGCACAGGGAGAACGCGTCGCGTTGTTGGGCGCCAACGGGTCCGGGAAATCAACACTGCTTCGAATTTTCGATGCCCTGCATTTTGCCTCCAAAGGCGCGGTGTTCTTCGACGGACAACCGCTAACCCCTGATCTCTTTCAGCGCGATGACTACGCTTTGGCCTTCCGCCGCCGGGTAGCGCTGGTTTTCCAGAATCCCGATGTGCAACTGTTTAACCCAACAGTTTTCGATGAGGTAGCGTTTGGGCCTTTGCAGCTGCAGTGGCCGAAAGAAACAATCCTTTCCAAAGTGGCCGAGGCACTGGAAGTCATGGGGATAACTCATCTTCGTGATCGCCCACCCTATCGCTTGTCTGGCGGTGAGAAAAAGCGAGTGGCCTTGGCGTCGGTACTGGTACTCGATCCCGATGTGCTGCTGCTGGACGAGCCCACGGCAACGCTCGATCCGCGCAGCCAGAGCCAGGTGGTCGACTTGATCCAGCAGTGGAAAGGCTCGTCGAAGACCGTGATCACCGCAACCCATCAGTTGGAGATTGTAGAAGACATTGCCGATCGTCTCTTCGTCCTGGAAGAGGGAAGAGTCGCGGCCAGCGGAGTTCCGGCTGAGATCCTTCCCAATCACGAGCTGCTGCTGCGGGCGAACCTGGTTCATGCTCACCGGCATTCCCACGGAAACGTTATTCACTCTCACCCGCACCTGCATTCGCATTCAAAGCATGAACATTAGCGGGATATTTCACCTGGCGCAGCCATTTGGCGAAGATGAACCACCAGATCAGGAAGACCACAACATTGGGCCAGCCCGCCTCCACGCCGAATGGCATTCCGGTAAGCCATGCGGGACCGTGAAGGCTGCCATGAAACAACTGTCCATGGCCCATCAGGCCGCTGCAGGGAATGCCGTAGAAGTAGACTTCGCCCCAGTTCCAGCCGGCGTGCAGTCCAAGTGGCATCCAGAGGTCGCCCGTCCTGCGCAACAGAAAACATGCAATGAGCCCAAATCCGACGACGGTGAGGAGGCCGAGCACTGTCCAACCAGGATTAAGAATATGGGCCACCCCCATCAAAGCCGAAGTTACCAGCGCGGCCGGCCAGAATCCGATTCCACTGGTGAGGGTGAACTGCAGGTAGCCGCGGTAAAAGAATTCCTCAATGATCGCCCCTAAGATCACCAGCATAGCCCACAAGAAGGCGTTCTTCACGATCTCCTCGCTCTGAAGCTGCAGCGGCCCCATGGAGTAGGCCCGCACGAGCCGCAAGAACAGGAGCAGCAGCGTGAGCGAGACGAAGCCAATGGCCCATGCCTGCCAGAATCGAGCAGAAAACGCTCTTCGCCACGGCAAGCCATACTCGGCAATACTGCGGCCTTCAAACTTTGCCATGATCCATGCCGCCAGCAAGACGACCAACAATTCAGGCAGGAAGGCAACAATAGCCACCGCCGGATAGCTAATATCGTCCAGCCTCCCATGCGACAGAAGGTCTACAATTTTGCTGGTTGCGTATCCGAGAGCGAAGACCAGCGCGAGGTAAATCAGGAGGCGCCAGCCGGCGCGAAGGCCATTCGGTCCCTTCCAGATATTGTGGCGCATGCCTTGGTCCTACTCTCTTTACGCTAACGTTGTTTTCAGCGAATCAAACTACAAGCCATCCAGCCATCTCGTAAATCGCTACCGCGGTTCACGAGGTGTCGGTTAGTTCACGGTCAACGGTACGATCAGGCTTCCGATTTTGCCATTCAAGTTATCGCGAACAATGAATCGAACCTGATAGTCCCCAGGCGCCAGGTCGATTGAATTTCTGTAGATAATCCCTTCCGCCTTTATTTTGGCCAGCGCGTCTGGAGGCAGCATGCCTCTGAC
>CAWHXN010000003.1:0-35255 GCA_963833305.1 uncultured Acidobacteriaceae bacterium
GCTGGTTATCGGTGCCGTCGTTCGCCAGTAACAATGAAGTGGCCTACGACTATGCGGCCGGCGGCTGTACGGACTCGACCGGGGGGTTACCGTGTTCGAGAACAGATCCGAATCTCAGCTTCGTCGGGACTGGCTTCTTTAACATGCCGACTCCGGCTGCAGGTACATTCAGCTTCGTACCAGTGGCTACAGGTCCACGTGACGTCTACCTCACTAGTACGAATGCCGGCATGAATATTCCAATTAGCATCATTTGGACTGGGGATACTTATGTCCAAGGCTATGCATTCATGACGGTCACCGTCGCGACCATTGATGGCCAAAACCGTCTGCCGGGCGCCTTGGATGGCAAAACTTGCGGCACATCGAGTATCAGTCTTCAGATGCTATGTACGGGTGACTCCGAATATATTAATCCTCCCACAAATAATTACTCAACGCTCCTGTATTCCTCGTCGGGTTCCAACCATTCCTATGATGGTGACTATACCTGCTACAACCACTACGTTGGCGAGCCGGGAGTGGAATTACGAGTCGTGCCGGGCAGTGGCGCCACAACCAATACCCCCACAGTATATCCGCTACGTTTACTCTGCTTGATAACTCGGGTAACATAATTGCCAGCGCTCCTGGTGTCACGTGGGGTTTTACCGTCAAAGCGGTTCCGTCGTTTACCATTACCCCACCAACATCTTTCCCATCGCTTCCGAACTATCGAAAGTACCTCGCCACCTCAGCTACTTGGAACACCCATGCCTGCGGAGTAATGAATGCAGGCATTACCAATGGCATATTCAACAACTCCAACATGTCTGCAACGGATACTACAGTTGATCCTTATGCGGTATTCAACTATGACGGTAACCGAATCTTCAAACAACTAAAGGATCTTTTCGGCAACGCAGGCGGAACATGGCAAGCCAGCCACGGAGGCAGGTTCTACATTGTGCATTCCTGGCGCCCGACATCGTGGAAGCGATTCTCGATGGCCGCCAGCCTCGCGATCTGACTCTGCAAAAACTCTTGACCAATCTTCCCACCAGTTGGGCCAAGCAGCGTAAACGGTTCGGGTTTACGCCGTCCCCTCATAATTGAGCGCATATTGGCTTGACCTTTCGGGAAGGGCACGCTGATAATGGCGCTCGTAGAGAATCAGTCTCGGCTTGCCGGGATTGTGTGTTAGAGGGCCGTTAGAGATTTGCGTCTCTAACGGCTCTCGCCAATTGCACCTGACGCCGTTGAGGCAATCATGACAACTTACCGCGGATGCCACGAGGGGCCTGGCGACGTAAGTGAATCCTCCTCGGCTGCAACTCCTTCGCCCAGCCAACCCGTTGACTTCCCAAGCGCTCACCGCTAATGTGTCGGCGTGTCAAGGGCGGATATTAGCTGCCTAGGAGGGAATCAGATGCGTGAGTGGACGGCGAAATCTCATCTGGAAGAAGCATTTCGCAAAGAACTGCTTCGCCTTATAGACGAGTACCTCAGCTTTCCTGACGATGCCACTCTCGGCAAGATTGTTTGTACACTTGTGACCTTAGAACAGGCTAGAGCCGCGCTAGAGGACTGCCCAGGCACACTGGTCATGAGGATCAGCAATGCCGAAGGGGCTGCCATCCCACGTGGCCGAGGGACGAAGCCACGCCACGCGGCAAAGACAAACTTACGACTTGCGCCGCGCTGAAGCAGAACGGCTGCTCTGGCGTTTCCTCTTTGCGCGGGGATTTATCCCTGTAACTCGTTTTTCGATCCCTGATACGTCTTGATAAATTCCCTGCCTAGGACAACGCCTTCCGCTAACCTCGAGGCTGCAAATTACCGTACATGAACGACTTACAGGCAGTCTTGCCCGACCACAATCCACCTATTGGTTGAAATTCCCTGTATTTTTCGCTGTTAGCAGGGAAATCTGCCGGAGACGGGTTCGCTCCTGACTGCGCCCTCCGCCATGCAGTCTCAAGTGCAGAGAAGTTCTGCTACGTTGCCCGTGAAATATGCGAAAAAGGCGGGCTTTTCGCGATATTCGGCAAGCAAACCGGACCGAAGAAAATTGCCTTCTGAGCAGCGTCGTTGTCTTTGCCGTGGTTTTTCTCCAGAGCCTCTATTGGTAGTTCCCCTTCAAGAATCCGCGCAGGCGAATGCTTGGCGATCACAATCCGAACACAACGCGAACGCCGACTTTACTCCTGCATCCCAACGATGTTCTGGGATCTTCCGGATAGCAGACATCTTCCGCACGCGAACGGTTCTCCGACACTGCTTACTTCCTCGAACCCGGTTTATCACCAACTACGGTCTGGGAAGGTGCGTCCCGCTTGCCGGCGATTACTTAAGGTCGTAGCCTAGCAGGGCGTCCTTCTGGCCAGTGCCGTTGCAGTCCTTTTTGCGGCGAAGTGGGATTTTTCACTGTCGGAGTAGCAGCGGTATACCGGTCGTCAGTTGCTCGAGGTTGTGCCGGGCGCGAATTAAATCGCACCCGGCAAAGTGCTGGCCGCGAGACGTTTCGGCTCAGGATGAGCTTACGGCACGAGTTGCCAAACCGTACCGAGGTTGTGGCTTCCGCCGAAATACGTGGTGCCGTAGAGATTGCCGCTCGCGTCCAGCACAACGTTGCTGACCGGATTGGATCCATCGGCGCCGCCGGTGAACTCGTACAGGTCGGAGTAGGTAAAGCTATTGCCGGAGCGGGTCAGCTTGAACACGCAGCCAAAGCTGTTCAGGCTGCAGGAGTAGGCCGCGCCATACAGGTTTCCGCTGGCATCCGCGGTCAGGTTAGCCAGAGGTCCCGGGTTCTGACCGACTCCGGTGAGGTTTTCCAGATTGCTGTAGACCCAGACGCCACCCTGCAATGACGTCTGGTAGATGGTCCCTCCGCCGCCGGGACCGCCGGTCGACGTCGTGCCATACAGGTTTCCGGAGCTGTCGATGGTGACGCTGCTATACGGATTCGCGCCGTCCGTCGAGGCGTTGAACTGATGAACCGTCGTCTCGTTCCAGTTGCCGCCCGAAGGAGCCAACTGAATGATGGTGCCGCTGTTGCCATTGCCGCCGTTGAAAGCTGTCGTGTACAGATTGCCCGAGCTGTCGAAGGAAGTCCCCGCGATCGGGAAGGCTCCGTCCGCACCGCCGGTAAACGCGTACAGCGCGCTTTCGGTGTAGGTTCCGCCGGAATGCGTGATCTTGTAGACCACGCCGCAGCCCACGTGACCCGAGCAGTTGTTCAGGCCGCCCTGGCTGGCCGTGTTGTACATCGCGCCCGACTGGTCGAAGACGATGTCGCCGTATCCCGGATAGGCTCCATCGGTGCCGCCCTCGAAGCTATACAGAACCGTTTCGATCCACGGTGTAAGGGGCGAGGGAGGAATGGTGGGCGTGGGATGCAAGTTGAAGACCAGACCGCAACCTTGCGTGCAGTTGTTGACTCCGCCCCGGTTCGCCGTGCCATACAGCGTGCCGTTTGAGCCGATTACCACGCGGGCCAGCGGATACGCGCCGTCGGTGGTGCCGCGAAAGTCGTAAAGCGGGGTGAAAAGCCATGACCCGTTGTGCAGCTTCAGACGGAATACCGACCCATACGATGGGCCAGAGGTGTAGACCAAGCCGGCGGTCGTTCCGTAAAGCGTCCCGGACTGATCGATGGTAAGCCCGGCAAGCGGATACTCCCCGTCGACGCCGCCGGCGAAGTTGTGGATCACATTTAAGGTTTGACCATGAAGTAGCGGTGCTATCGCCAGATTTGTCACCGTTGTTGCCAAGATGCAGATCCAAAATGTGGCGCTGGTTAACGTGCGTTTTCGTTCCATCCGTAATGTCCTGCAACTTAGCGTCCGTAGTTTCTTCATTTCGATTTGGAATTGCTTTCCCATGAGTGTTTTCTTTCTCTCTCTCTCTTCTGATTGCTGATGAAGCGTCGTCGGGGAGTCGAGACGGCGACACGTGACGGTGGCAGGCTGAATTCAGAGCGATAAGCCTGGGCAAGATTTCGTTAGGGCATACATTGTCTGCACAATCCCAAATTGTCAAATCACCGCTAGGTAACCTCTCGATAACCCCATAAGTTGGTTTACAAGAAATACTTGGGGACTTTTGTTACACAGCTCAACCCCTAATGGAAATGCGGAGCACGTGTAATATTGTGTCGATCCAAGTCCTCAAGGTCATCGGTATCGGTAGATGGTGAGACCAGACGCAAATTCGACTTTCCGATTCGGAGTTTTCGAGGCGGACTTGAGTTCCGGCGAGCTACGCAAGCATGGCATTCAGGTCAAAGTACAGGATTCCCCGTTTCGTGCCCTGCGACTTCTATTGTTGCATCCCCAACAAGTTCTGAGCCGGCAGGAGTTTCGCAGCGCGCTGTGGGGCGATCAGGTTTTTGTTGATTTTGATAAGGCCATTAACACGACCATCAACCGCCTACGCGAGACGCTGGGCGATGTCTCGAGTAATCCTGTCTTCATCGAAACGGTCTCTCGCTCCGGCTACCGATGGATCGCTCCAGTAGAGGTCGTGTCCAAACCCGGCGAAGCACTCGCAACAGTTGATACTCCTCCTTCACAAGCGTCTCAGATAGAGAATCGGCCGTCGCTGATTGGAAAGGGCTCCCGGCCGCGGCTCCGCTGGGTAACACCCGCCGTAGCAGTACTCTGTGCAGGGGGGCTGCTAGGTCTAATATGGCAGCGTAGTCATGGAGCCAGCGGTTGCTTCCAAACAAACTCTCAGCGGCTCGAACCGCGTCTCCCATCGCTAACAGGAACGCATCGAAGAAGGCACACGATCCGGAGGCCGAAGAGCTATACCTGACGGGGCGCTACTACTGGAACAAACGAACCCCCGACTCGCTGCGTCATGCCGCTGACTCCTTCACGCAAGCGATTGTCCATGACCCGGGTTATGCTGAAGCGTATGTTGGCTTGGCTGACACCTTCAACTTACTGCGCGAGTTCGCGTCGATGCCTGACGCTGAAGCGTACCCGCGCGCCTTCTCGGCGGCCTCCAGAGCGGTAGAACTGGACGACTCGTCAGCCGAAGCACATGCCACGCTGGGTTTCGTCTCATTTTGGTGGAAGCGCGACGTGAGCGCCGCCGATCGCGAATTTCAGCGTGCCTTGGCTTTGGATCCACTTTATGTGGATGGCTATCATTGGTACGCCAACGTGCTGGGTTGTGAGGGCCGGACGGCTGAGGATTTAAAGTACCTGAACCGTGCGCAACAACTGGATCCGGCGTCGCCGTCGATTCGCGCTGACAAGGCGACTGCCTTAGTACTTTCCGGTCGCCGCCAGGAAGGTGTAGCACTGCTCAAGCAAATCGAAGCATCAGATCCGGACTTTGCCTCGCCGCATCTCTACCTGTCTGACCTGTATCTTTCAGAACTAGATTGCCGCGGGTACCTGGCAGAGGAGCGGATATTGGCGCGACTGCGCGGCCGCCCTGATGACATGCTTGTGGAACGCGCGGCGGAGAAAGGATTCGCCACCAGTTGTCCTTCAGGCATGTTACACAACATTCTGGTTGCACAGAAGAAGCTCTATACCGAACGACGGCTCGGCGCCTATCAGATCGCACGAACCGAAGCGCTACTCGGCGATCGCACAGCCTCACTGTCTTATCTTGGTATTGCTATGCGCAACAATGAAAGCGAGTTGGCCTGCCTTCGTGTGGATCTCGCTCTCAGCCGCTTGCACAGCGTGCCTGCGTTCCAGCAATTGCTCACTCAGGCAGGTCTGCCGCCGTTGAGCCTTCAAACGCCAAACTGATGTCGTCCCCAAGCTCGGCAGAGCCGCGCGGGAGCAATCGCCCGCTGGAATGACCTATGAAAAGCTCATTCAGCAAATGGGTGAAAAGCTCCAGTTTCCGGGCCTCTCGAATACCTGCCCCAACAGCCGGCACGCACCCCGCTCCGACAACCGATGTTGCTCCCGGGCATGCTGTACCGCGCAACGTCACCGTTCGGGGCTTAGAATTTCCCTCTGCCACGTCCTTCAAGACTAGCTTCTCCAGCGACAGCTCCGTCACCAGGCGACGTCTGTTGGGTGATCCCGGCCTCTTTGCAAGCTTGGCCGATTAGGATGCCGTATAAAGGACGATCTCTTGGTCGACATGCATTTCTGATCACCGATGTTAGGTCGATTTTCGGGGAAACAGGGCTTTTTCAACAGCACGCCTGTTATCGCCAATTATGTGAGGCGAACCAGCGGCAGCATGTTTCAATGAGGGGCTGGTCCTCACGGACTGCCCCTCACCGTATTGTTCTACTAGTCCAGCGAGCTCTTGGCGCCGGTTCAGTGCTTCCAAACATCCACGCGGATGTTGCCCGGTCCGGCAGTTCTCTGGTTCGTGCCGCTGACATTACATCCCTGAATGGTAAGTTTTCGAATTGCCCGCTAAGGCCTCAGTGCCGTGAGCGTTTTACTTCGGCGCCTGCCCGGGTGAGTTTTCACTAGTCGGGGGCACAATCCCTTTGATTCGCAGGTAGGTCGCCATGTTCCCATAGTGCTCATCGGTGTGCGCCGTGTTTAGCGAGAGCACCGTGAGCTTCGCCATGTCGAAGTTCATGAATTTCACCATCTGGCTGCCTTTTGCGTCGGTCATGCTGTCGAACGCCTTGTTGCAGTACGCAACGGCGTCCTTAAGTGCGGAAACAAGGTCGGCCTTCGAGGTCTTTGTTTTTTCGATTCCCTTTGCTGGGTTGGATTCGCCGACGCTTAGCGAGCAGAACATGTAGGAAGCGTCGGCCACATGGCCAACGATCTGGCCAAAACTTCGAACCTCCGGTGTCGGTTTGAAGGAGTAGTTTTCTTCCGGCATCTTCTGCGCCGCACCGATGACGGCGTTGCTCACAAACGAGTACAGACCTTTTTCGCTCGCGGTGATCGGGTTCACTGGCGGCGTGGCCTGCGCTTGTGACTTCTCTTGCCCGAGTAGAGCACCGGGAACCGCCATCAGTGCAGCTAACGCAAAACAGAGTCTTTTGTTCACGAGATACCTCCTGGGAAATCATGCCACAACTCGAAGTGGGAAAGTAGGAAACCTCAGTCGGGTAAGTGAGGTGTAAGTACGTGATCCCCGAACTGTGGATCGAAAAGGAAGCTGTCAGAAGCCTAACCGGATGGTCCGACCGAACAATCCGATGGAAGGTGTAGCTGTTGAATTCCACGAGCGGAGCGATGGCCTCCAAGCAGCCGACATCGTGCACTCCGAGCTAGGGTTGGGACTGTCGCAGCGGAAAACCCAAAAGCTGATCTCGAAATCCCGGATCACCGACCTACGCAACGGTGGCCAGCACAGCTATGTATCGGCCCGACGGCTGTTCCGGGTGATTCGCGAGTTGCAAGCCGTCCCACGAAGAATCAACTCACGCTCGCGATCAATAGCAATTAAGGGTGCCGTGAGCGAACGCTAGAAGCAAGGGCGCACTCTCGTGCGCCCTTGTTGGGCCTTGGCTTGTTTTAGTTGATGGAGACGGTCACAGCGGAGGATTGGCTCAGTGAGCCCGATGTGCCCGTTACCATCACGGTGGCCTGTTGAGATGCCGGTGTTGATGGTTTGTTTGAATTGTTGCTGCTGCCGCATCCAAGAGCGAACAGTGAGATAACAAGGAGCAAGCCCAGTAGGCTCATCCTCACCATGTTCTTCCGGTTTAGTAGTTTCCTTTTGCGAGTGGTGATAACGGTTCCGAACAGCCCCAGACCAGGCATCAAGGCCGCTATGCCCGGCGCGTGGTAGCCCGTAGCCGGCGGGGTCGAGGCCGCAGAAATGGTCAAAGTGGAGGACGAACCGCTTCCCGGTGAGATTGTTGAAGGGCTGAAAGCACAGGTCAAACCAGCGGGTGCGGCGCAGGTAAGAGTAATCGGACTGTCGAATCCACCCACCGCGGCGGCGCTAACCGTGACGTTAGCCGACCCACCTGGATTGACGGTTGCGCTCTGGGAGGAGAGACTTAGGGTGAAACTGCTGTCGGCCGCGGCCGCCGGAACAAGGCTGGCGAACACAGCCGTTGCGCTTCCTCCAGCCGGGAAATTGGGTTGGCCGGCGCTGCCACCAGCGGTGAAATAAAGAGTGCCAGCTACGCCCGGATTATTATTGGCACCGCCGCCCCCTCCAAACACCATATCCCACATGCCGGGGTTCACTAGCACATTGCCTGAAGAGTCGCTCAGCTTGCCCTCAAAGGTACCGTTCGAGTCGAATGCGCTAATAGTGCCATCGCCAAAATTGGAGACCAGGATATCGTTGGCGAAGGTTCCAAAGCTGGCCGGAGCTTTCACCACGCCCCAAGGCGCATTAAGGTCATTGTTGGCGCCGGCAGCGACCAAGGTACTCACGAAGTTGCCGTTGCTATCGAAGATATCCACCTGCCCAGCGCCAGCGCCGGGCACAGCATCGTGCTTGGGACTATCCTGCATCGCGTAGGCGACGTAGACCTGGTTACCGATCACGTGGATGCCATGGGGAGCGTAGCCCACGGGAAGGTTTGGATCGGTGAACGTGCCGCCCAACGAAGTGAGGTGGTAGTTCAAATCGTAGACGTCTACCTTGCCGCTGTTGAAGTTGGCCGCCAACAGGTGGGTGCCCAGCAACGCGAGACCTTTGTAAACCGCGCCGCTGGCAGAATTGTCTTTACCGATGATTGCAGTGTTGCTGGAACCGTTCCAGTAGACGATGAGGCCGTCCTCGGTGTCGAAAATGAACGAACCGCCGGCGAAGTACGTGCCGTTGGTGTTGGCCACGGTTCCCGTCGGACAACCAGGGCTACAATTACCGTTTGGATTGCTTGTTGCCCCGGGTATGGTGACGACCAGCCCAGCGTCTTTGTTGCCATTTTGGTCATAGAGCGTGGAGACACCGCTGTTGTTGTCGGCGATCCAGAAATCTTGCCCGGGAAGAACGGAAATCCCCCAGGGGTTCAACAGTTGAGTGTCGTTGGTCTTGGCTACGCCGGCAATATTAGAGACCAGGTTGGTCTGGGAATAGCCGGCCTGTTGCGCCCATAACCCCGACGAAATCGTCAACGTCATGAGCAGCCCGAATAACAAGAGTGATCTTTTCATATTGTCCTCATAACCTATCTGTGATTTGTACGACCTTGAACCTGGATATTTCCTTTTTCGCTCGCAAAGCCATTAATTGCCGGCCGGACAGAGAATTCTGGAATGGATTGATGCAATTTCAGACCCCAAAACTCACGCCACAACCGTGTATCGGCCCTGTATGTTCTTCCTTGGGTGCGCATCCCATGTCTTCCGGCGTAATAACGGACAAGTGAGACCTTTATTCCCACTTGCTTTGTGCTTATAGCCCACTGCTTTTATTTGCTCGTGGTCTCTAATTGAAAGCTATATCCAGCGGGTGTGGCAGTTGTCGATAAAATGTATCCGGCAGGTAGACGTTCCGTGAAGATGCTTCGGTCGTTTGCGACCATGACAGAGCTACCGAAGACCACGGAAACGGAAGAGCCAGTAGATTTGGGTGTTCGGGAACCTATCGTTCGCGACGAGTCGAATTCGCCGCGTTGTCCCACCATGGTTCGGAGCACAAGCAGAGAAAGGCCGGGCTGGATGGCCTGGTCTTTCAGGTCATAACTCTAGGCAGGACCAGTTCAGAAGTTTCACGGTACGACGGCGTGAATAGCCATAGTTTCCGTTGCATGCTCGTCCCCAAGATCCAGATATTTCCTAGGGACGGCACCACTCCCGCCCATGCTAACCAGAGATGTCCACCACGCCGCCGAGCGTACCGGTGTTTTCGCCGAGAATCAACGGCGCCTGAAAGGCCTTCCAGGTTGTGCCCTTGAAGTGAATGGTTGACTGACCTACCGCCCAGATGTCGCTGGCGGAAGACGCCGACGCCGCGATCAGGCCGTTGTCGAAATTCTCATTGGGACTCGGAACTACCACAAAAAAACCCGGAGCCTGGGCTCGTACGAAGTTAGCGCCAAGTACCAGGCCGATTGCCAATAGTCCAGGTCGTGTATAAGCCTTGCAATCTCTTCATCGCTTTGTCCTTCTTGTTTTATTGAGTCCACCGCAGCCGCCCGAGCTAGCTGGAAGCCGCTTCGCGTTCTTGTGCGGACCGTTCATGCCTGTCAATCTTGATAACCGCCATGTGAAACACTTATTCCCCGGTCATTTCGGTATAGTCTTGCTGCTGCGCCTGTCTGCGCAATAGTGAACACCGTTGCATAACCGTGGATAGGTAATCTCCTTGTTTCATGTTTACTTGTTTCATGTTTACACTCCATCTCCTTTTGCTGGGGGATTCTTATTCCAGCTATATGTACAAGTCCGCTAGTCGAGTAATATTCTCTAATTCCGAACATATTTCTGCTCACGAAGCAGTCTTGGGAGCTCTTAGTCATTCCCCGGTTATTTCGGTATAGTCTTGCTGCTGCGCCTGTCTGCGCATGAGTCGTAACTAACAAGATATCTTCACTTATGCTTTTGTGGGCAAGATGGTCGGTTTGTGTATGTTCGGTTAAGAGCCTTCGTTGTCTTTGAGGTCGACGTGCATGCAGAGGTCTACTTAGAGGTTGGCGGAAGTCACAGGCTAGAAAGCAGACTCGCCGGACAATACCGTAGAGAAGCTAGCTCCTACCGTGCTGCGCCCGATTCTTTCTCTGCGTGGGGTGCACGAACCATGCGATTCCTATGCTCACCAGGTACAGTCCAATCATGGGTGCGGCAAAGATGCACATGTTCATAATGTCCGTGGTCGGAGTAATGATCGCGGCGATAATGAAGATGACCAGAATCGAGTAACGGAAGTTACGCCACATCCAGCCGGCGCTCAAAATGCCCATAAGTGACAGAAAGAACACCAGAATCGGCATCTCAAAAACCATGCCCAGCCCCGCAATAATGGTCAGAAACAGGTTGGTATATTCGCCGATGGTAATCATGGGCGTGAACTGGCCGCTGAAGGCGATAAGGAAATCCAGCGCCGTTGGGTAAACCATCCTGTATCCGAAATAGCCGCCTGCCAGGAACAGTCCTACCGTGCTGAACATGAACGGCAGCACATAGCGGCGCTCGTTGCGATACAGCCCTGGTGCGATAAACGCCCACACCTGGTACAGCACAAACGGCGACGCCACGAAGATCCCCGCAAGAAACGAAATCTTCAGATACATATTGAAGGGATCGGTGGGATTCAGGTAAACCAACTTCTGATCCAGATGATGATTCGCAAGCGCAACCATGATCGGTTTTTGCATGACAGCGAAAATCCGCTCGTGAAGCCCCCAGCAGGCACCTAAACCAGCCGCTACGTAAAGACAGCCATAGATAATCCGCCGCCGCAGCTCCTCCAGGTGTTCGAGGAAGCTCATGCTGCCTATTTCTGGGGAGGCATCCTGATCTGTTGTGATTATGGCGCTGGCCATGACTATTCGCTATCTATACCCGCGGTGAGAGATGGGAGCGGCCCACTCCGAGCCGCAACCCGCTGTACTCTTTGAGCTAGCTGGCTTCCGATGTTTTGTCGTTCTTGCCCGTCGCCGACGTCGCAGAGTCGTCCGTATGATTTCTCATGGAGTCCTTGAAGCTTCGAATTCCGTCCCCCAGGCCCTTGCCTAGTTCGGGCAGTTTCCTGGGTCCAAATACCATTAGGGCGATAAACAGAATCACAATCAGGTGCATTGGTTGAAACAAACCATCGAACATAAAGCTCTCCTGTAGTTCCGAACTATTAAGTTAGTGGGGCCAGGATCGGAAATCCGTTGTCACCGCTTTTAATATCAGTTTCCGGTCCTGCCCCGTTGCATGAACACCATGGCCACGCTGAGCAGCGGGTCGCTGGCCGCCGCCTGCGAGGACGCTCACAATTGGCGAGTGGCCGCGTCGGCTGCCGTCGCCAACTGGTTAAGCAGGGCAAGGAACTGGGACGACTGGCCCTTGAAAAGCCCATCAGCCGTAAAGCTGGCGATAGTTGCGACCGCGCCGGCGAACTGGTCATCGCTCGGCCGAATCGCAGCGCAGAGGGGCAGATTCTGACTGATGAATTGCGCCGGGACCGGGAAAATCAGGCTCGGCTGAATCAGAGGATTGAGCGGGTTGAAGAAGTTGGGGAATCTCAGCTTACTGATCGGGTCGGTGAACGGCGCCACCGGGGCCTGCACGGCGTTGCCCGCAAAGTCGACCCACTCCAGGAAATGAGCGACTTCGTCTCCGCCGATTCCCAGCGTGATCTTCAGCACTTCCAGGCTGCTGACTTTCTGGCTCAGCGCAGCATATAGACTCGACCCGCCTTGCTCGATATATCCGAAGTGAAATGCCGCAACATTCGCGATCGCCTGAATATGCACGTTGCCGGGAATGCTGGTCGCATTCTGGAACGGAGCGCCATTAAAATCGGCATCGGTTCTGGGGATGGCGTACACGCCATTAAGCGTGAGCGCCTGAGGAAAAGTAGCGCCAAAGTCAGGATTCGTGGTGCTGCGATAGCGAATGTACCAACTCGTATCCACATTGAGTTGCATGAGGTTTGTGAGCCGCCCGGCATTGACAGCAGGTCCTGCTTTGCTGCCCTGCAAAGTGCGGAACTTGTCGAAGTTCACTGGATCGGCTCCCTTCGATTCCAGGTAAGCATTCAAGAAGGTGGCGTGGCTCACTTCGTCCAGCGTGTTGCTGGATATATATTGCGGACCATCGGAATCGAGGTTCGACAAGGCTATCTGATAGTTATTCAGCTGCTGGTTGGGGTCTACCTCGATGGGTGGATTGTTTCCGATACCACCCAGCTCCGCATACTGCGTCCAGAGATCGGCCTCGATCAACTCCGCCGCGGCGAGGAATTGCAGGATCGCGATATCGCCCTTATTCAGAGTGTCATTAGAGTCTTGAGCAAACGCCGCCAACCCATGGGTCAACAGCCCCGCTCCAACGGTTGCGGCGCCCGCGGCAAATGCGCCCTTCTTGATGAATGACCGGCGGTTTACCGGCCTTGTCAGTATATCGTCTACCTTCGTCATGTCTATTCTTCCTTTCTGTCCCAGAACCTGGTTGGCTGGGCTTGATGGCAACAGTAGACTGCCCAGGTTACGGCACTTGTCATGGACAAGTCAGACTAATGTCACTGTTTAGTAAATTCGCTAGACCTGATTGTCAGGCCCGAATAGTTCTCTCCTGGAAAGATCGGGTTTGCCGTCTAGCAACAATTCGAAGTCGAGCCGACTTGCGAACGACAAAATGAGGAAAGCTATACTGCGAATTCATTTGCTTTAAAATCGCGTTGCCGTTCACTGCAATAACCCGTCAGCCTGATTTTTTATTCCCCGGAACTGGTATCTCTAAAATTGAGTCAGGAGTGATTAATATCTTTCGGGTGAAACACCCGATGAGGAGTGCGGTTCTTATCGGGTAGGCGGCAGTTGCTGCGACCCCACGTGGGCTTTGGTAATCGGCATTGGTTTTGCTTCGCTATTGTTTTGACACGCGATCGTTATGTGCATAGCGATCGGATTGCTGCAGGCTCCGATCTGACGAGAGAGATATCGATATAGGTGCAGTGGAAGTTCGGCGCAGTGAGTCGCGAACTGTTTTTCGGGCTCTGGATAGCCGCGACATAACGGTTCCCATCGGGATCGACAATATTTCCGCGATCTCCTGGTAGGACGCATCTTCGACATCACATAACAAAATGACTTCACGAAAGATGACTGGCAGTTGCTCGATTGCCTTCCGGCATGCCTCGACGCTGGAACGCGTTATCAACAGCGACTCGGGAGTGGCGGAAGTTGAAGACGATATAGGAAAGTCTTCTTCTGAGTCCACTGCAACAGTCATCCGGCGATCAGGCGTTGAGCATGAACTTAGGAAGGTGTTCCTGAGGATCTTGAACATCCAGGCCCGGAAATTGGTGCCGGGCTGAAACGACGCAAAACTGCGTAAGGCCTTGAGATAGGTCTCTTGTACCAGGTCCTCGGCATCGTTGGCGTTGTGCGCCAGCCAACGCGCGAAGTTGTACAAGGAGTCGAACAGGGGCATTGCCAACTCTTCGAACCCTGGCGATGGCTGATCGTCCTGGGAGGCCCCGACCCGGATTATCCTTCGTGCGCCAACTCCACCTTGACTCACTTTGCCATCTCCTGAATTTCGAACCCCGGTTGCAGCCCACTCTGACGCGCCCGGCGGCGGGCGTCAATTAACTGCGGATTTTCTCCACCTATCCTGTTGATTGCCCTGTAAGTCATTGTTGATAAAAGAGTTGGCGGAGTCTATATCCTGAATCAAGAACCCTTGAACGGAGTGCTAGACTTCTATCCTGAAGCCCAAATGGCCCCTATGGAACACCTCAGGCCCATCTCCGTTGTGCGATTCGGATCGTATGAGGTTTCCTTCCAGTCGGGCGAGCTACGCAAATCGGGTTTGAGAATCAGGGTGCAGCAGCAGCCGATGAAACTGCTGGAGATGTTGCTGGAGCATCCGGGAGAAGTCGTTACCCGGGAGGAATTGCGCGGCAGGGTCTGGCCAAACGAAAGTTTCGGCGATTTCGATCAGGCTCTGAATATCGCTATCGCAAAGCTCCGCAGTGCGTTAGGCGACTCGGCTGATAATCCCCGATTCATCGAGACTCTTGCAAAACGTGGGTATCGCTTCATTGCTGATGTGTCGTTTGTCGATGCTGACCCCCGCCCAAAATTGCCGGGACCTTCCGCTGGAGATCTGCGAGCGTCAGAGGTTGAGCCGAAGCCCCCAGGTGCCAGATCGGCCGCTGCGCCCAAACGCCAGCTGTGGACTGCCCGTTGGGTCATCGTCGCCACGGCGCTCGTAAGCATGGCGATCCTCGTCGTCTTGCTATTTCGCTCGCGACCCCGTGCGCCCGCGGTCATACGATCGCTGGCGGTGCTTCCTTTGGAAAACCTTTCCGGCGATCCTGCACAGAATTACTTCGCTGACGGCATGACGGATGAGTTGATCACTGACCTGGCACAGATCAGCGCCTTACGGGTGATCTCCCGTACCTCCGCCATGGTATACAAAGGAGCGCGTAAGCCTCTGCCGCAGATCGCTCGTGAGCTGAACGTGGACGCCGTAGTGGAAGGCACCGTGCTCCGTTCTGGTGACCAAGTCCGAATCACGGCACAGCTGATCGAGGCCTCTACCGACAAGAACTTATGGTCCCAGAGCTATGAGGGTGAATTGCGTGATACGTTGGCGGTCCAGAACAGGGTAGCTAGAGCCATCGCGGACGAAATTCGAATCAATTTGACTCCTCAGGAACAAGCGGCGCTGAAAACCGTTGAAGTCGTAAATCCGGAGGCGTACGAGTCCTATCTCAAAGGGCGTTACTTCTGGAACAAGCGGACCGCAAATGAGTTGAGGGTTGCCTTAGCTTATTTCAATCAGGCAATCGAACAGGACCCGAAATACGCCAGAAGTTATTCTGGCTTAGCCGACACCTACGCTTTATTGGGGGACTGGCAATATGCAGCGATGACCCCAAAGGAGGCATTCCCCAAAGCAAAGGCGGCGGCGACAAAGGCTCTGGAATTGGACAGCGCGCTCAGCGAAGCGCACAACTCGCTTGCCTTCATCTTGGATGGATTCGACTGGGATTTGGACGCTGGCGGAAGAGAATTCCGTCGTGCCATTGAACTTAATCCAGGCTACGCGACCGCTCACCATTGGTATGCGTGGCACCTGAGTCTATTGGGTCAGTATGACGAAGCTATCGCGGAAATGAGAAAGGCGCAAAATCTGGACCCGTTGTCTCTTATCATAAACGCGGATTTGGCGGAGATCCTTATCCTTGCGCACTCATTTGATGAATCCATGCAACAAAGCCTTAAGACCATCGAGATGGATCCTAACTTTGCTTTGGCTCATAACCAACTTGCCGAGGCGTACATTCAAAAACACATGTACGACAAAGCAGTCGCAGAAATGCGAAAAGCGGTCCAGCTTTCCGGCAACAGCCCGACATGCATAGCCAATCTTGCTCGCGCCTATGTGCTATCCGGCAACAGGAACGAAGCGGTACAGCTGCTGAACGGCCTTAAGAAGCGCTCAGATCTTGGCAATTCGAGCGCTCCGGAAATTGCCATGATCTATGCTTCTCTGGGCGATGCGAACCAGGCGATGAATTGGCTCGAGAAAGCCTTCGATGACCGATTTAACCCGGGTCTCCTGCTGCGGCCCGGTTTCGATCCTCTCCGCTCCGACCCGCGCTTCAGAGACCTTGTGCGCCGCACTGGTCTACGCATTTGAGATCTCGGCTTTCCTATCCTTAAAAAAGAACTGCTTTACGCCGTACGGTGACTCATCCGCAGCTGACCTCGAGGCGTGCGCTGTCTCCGGCCTATCCGGGCTCGAGTAGGCTCTTTGTGCTTGCTGAAGTACCTGGTTAGCAGTTCGCGAAGGTCGTGCCGAGCTCGCCATAGCCGCGCCTTCACGGCGGCGGGAGTTAGGCTCAAAACCTCTGCCGTCTCGTCTATTGATAGCCCCTCAATGTCTCGTAGCACAAAAACAGTTCGCAAAATCGGGCGTAGCTCTTCCAGGGTCTTGATTAGGATGTCTCGTAATTCAGAGGCGCGGTAGAGTTCTTCGGGGTTGGGAGCCCAGTCGGTCACCTCGCGCGGAAGCGTCATGTCATCTCCCTCAAAGTCGTCATCGAGAGACATTTCTTTGATGGTGTGCCGCTTTCGCACTCTCGAAAGTGCCTGATTCAGAGTAATGCGGATCAGCCAAGTCGAGAATTGCGCATCCTCGCGGAATTCGCCCAAGTGTTGGAAGGCCTTCAGGAAAGCATCCTGAACCGCGTCCTCGGAGTCTTCCCGATTGTGGGTGACGTGTTGAGCAATGCGAAGAAGCTTACCATCATATCTTGCGACAAGTTGTTCAAACGCGGATATATCCCCACGCTGGGTGGCGTGGACAAGCTCCAGATCATCGTTCGCCGACCTCGTCTGTGCAAATTGTGCGCCGCTCGCAGTCATATTGGTTTAAGCCGCCTTGGGCCTATTTCTGGCCACGTGACCTCCCGAAGAAGGTATAACCTGATGCCGTTGTACTTATTCCCGGCGGCAAGCAGATTATGCGGCCACAACCACCGTGCCCTCGGCCCGGCTAACACAAGGAAGTACATATCCGGCAGCTTTCTGCTCAGCCGTAAGCCCGTCTTCGGCGTCCATTCGAACCGTGCCGCTCAAGACGCGGGTAGCGCACGTTCCGCATACACCCTGGCGGCAGCCATACGCTATGTCGACCCCGTTCGTCTCCGCCACATCCAGCAGAGTGTTTCCGGCGAAGACCTGACAGACTTTCTTTGACTGAATGAACACGACGGTCTCGACCGGGCGTGCTTCCAGTGGGCGAGCCTCCGTTGACAGTTTATTTTCTCCAAAGCTCTCCTGAAGGATCCGGTCCTCGTTTACGCCGAGCGTCAACAGAATCTGGCGCGCATTGTCCATGAATCCCTTGGGACCACAGAGAAAGAAAGTGGGTGAATCCAAATCGGTCACGTGCTGGGAGACAAATTCTTCAGTAAGGTGCCCGCTGTGTCCGTTCCAAGTTGGGTCCGGTCGCGACAGGCACACCTCACACTTGAAGTTGGTAAGAGACCTTCTAAGTCTCCTCAGTTCGTTTCGAAAAATGATGTCCGCGCGGGTGCGCACACAGTATAGGAGCGTGACCGGAGTAGCCAGTTTAAGATCGTCGATATAGCGCAGCATGGAAATCATGGGTGTGATACCGCTTCCGGCCGCAATGAGAACTATGCTTTTGTGGAGTGTCTCGTCAAAGTAAAACCGTCCGTATGGTCCGCTTGCCACCACCCTGAGACCCGGCTCCGCCCGCTCATTGAGAAAAACGGATACACAGCCATTTTCCATGCGCTTGGGCGTGATCTCCACATAGTCCTCGTGGATCGGCGAGGAGGAAATGGAGTAAGACCGCGATACTCGTTGGCCATCTATCGTCCACTGGAACGTCAGAAACTGCCCTGGCTTAGAACAAAGCAGTCGTTCCTTTGGGACCCGGAAGCGCAGCGTTTTCGTGTCGTGCGTTTGCCGCTCGGTCTGTGCCAACAGAAGACTCATTGGGCTCTTCGCGTTTTCGAGGTCGGTTGATGGGGTTGCCGGCGCTAGAACCTCCGGAATCCGCGGTGACTCTACGGAGGCACGCGACGGCTTCCTCTTAAACACCAGGGCACACTGGACCAGGCACACTGCAACAACCAAGCCGGTCGCGAGCCTGAGTCCCGGGCTTCCAGGGTTCACCGAATGAAGAAGTTCCGAGAACGCGGGAATGGACACAAGTACGAACGAAATTACGAAAATAGCCATTCCTAGTGCCTTCAGCGCCGAATAGCTCTGCTTGTAGCGGCGTGCCATCAATATTTTCAGCAGAAGAAGAGGCACGAGGACGAGCACAAACACAATATGCAAGACCAGGTACGTAGGCAGATGACCCGTTATCCCCGAACCAGCAAGCCTCTGACTCATGCTGTAGGCCATGACGCAAAACAGAATCACAAACAAGTAGCCACCCGCCCTGTGAACAGCCATCAACCGGCTTCTCGTGGTTCCGGTGCGCGAGGGTTGGGAAGCCTCCAGCATCACCACCACATTGACGGCGGCCAGCGTGACAAAGGCAATGCCGGCCACGATAACTGAAATACTTGACATAGGCTTTGACCCCTCTGTGCGCCGCCGACCTCGTTTGCCCAAGACAGGCGATGAATGCAGATGCTCATGTAAGAATCGCTAAAATATCTTCGGGTCTTTACTGCACCACGACCTTACCGGTCATCTTCGGATGGATCGTGCAGTAGTAAGGATAAGTTCCCGGCTTAGTGAACGTGTAGGAGAACCTTTCGTCGGTATCCATTACCTTGGACTTCCACACTCCCTCCGTGCTGACCGACGTATGGGGAATATCATCGCGATTGGTCCAGGTAACTGTCGTTCCGACGGCTACCGTAAGCGTCTGCGGCTCAAAACTGAAATTATCGATCTTCACTTCCGCGGTTGCCCCTAAGGGCTGGTCCTTCGCGGAGACGCTCGATGATCCCGCGAACAACAGGAGCATCGCAATCATTACCGGCGTCGCCAAACCTGCGATCCGCACATTTTTCCTTTTCATTGTTCCGTGTCCTTCTTAGTTTGATTTCTAGCTTGATTTTCTTTGTTACGACCCAACCCTTGGCGGTCCTTCCAAATGATTAACTCAACTACCGCCAGGGCCACCTCAGTTTCCTGAGGCCGGAGACCCCTAGACCCGAAGTGGCGAATCGTCGATTTCGAGGCTGCCACCGCTGACCAGATAGTTCACATCGGTGATGCCGAATACCCGCTGCAACCTGTCTGCTCGCAGCTTCACAACTCCGGCAATCACCCCAAGACAAATGATGCGGTGCCGAGATAACCTTCTCTTATCGGATAAAGATTTAGTACGATTTTGACCTGATTGCCTGCACGTGGGGTGCTATCGAACCCGCGATAATCCTCGGTCCCTCCCGAGGAAACTGAAAGACCATTGTGCGTTACGACCATAGTCCCGCTGCAGGATGGCCCTGCATAGTCTTCACCTATGTTGCCGGGCATTTCGCATTGCTCGTCCTCAATTACTTGCGGCCAGTTGACCGCGTAGATAGCAGGAAGCAACTCGGAGAAGCTTTCATAAGCGATCAGTGCCGTTGCCGACACCTTTGCCTTCGGTGCCGCAGCCATTTCTCTCGGAAAGGCAAACACGACTTGACGCGTTACCTTGTGCTCAACTCTTTCGCCGTAAACCGCGCCGGCATAATCCTCGGATGGGCTTAAAGTTGCTTCGCGCTCGAGGACCGTCAGCGTCAAATCTCCAATAACATCTGTCTCGCCGTTCTGCACCACGGTCCGAGTCGACTTGAAGACCATCTTCGCCTGCACCGTTCCAGTGTCGGGCGAGACGATAGTGAAGTCAGCAAGCGACGCTGCCGGATTACTCGCAACCAGTTGTATCTTTCCGTTCACGGCGGCGACGCCGGCGTTTAGTAACTCAGCTTTTGCCTGCGGGCTCAGAGCGGAAAAAGCTCCGACTACCAGTACTAGAACCAGGATTCTCAGGGACTTCATATTTGCGTTCATTTGGTGTTCCTTGAGTACAGCTCGGTTGTTTGTCAGTATTGCTAACTGAAAGGCCGCGCATTTATTCCCATCAAGAACGAAAAGCTTTTATGGAGTGGACTTAGACAGGCTTGGAAGGGCGTTGTTTGGCAGGAGCCGCACCTAGTTCTACCGAAAAGCCATCCATCATCGGACGGCTGAACCGGAGACTTGTAAAAGTTAACTTCCTCCGTTGCAGAAGACCCAAGACATTTTATTGACAATAGGTTGACAACTGTACCGCATCCCAAAATGCCGTCGTACAGTCCAATGTTCTGTAAAGCAGCGGTGGCAGCAATGGCCGTTGCTTAGACAAATTCAAAATCTGATCAATGAAAGGAAATCCCCATGAAGAAAGTCACTATGTCTGCATTCCTGTTGGCGCTTGCTATTGGCGCCAGCGCTCAGTCCGCCATTACGGTGCGTCCTAACGCTCACAGCAAAGGCGTAGGCAGCACGGCCATACCGGGCCCGACGGCGACGAACTCGACCGTCAACGTGCCTCCAGTCGCGGTTGCACCGAACGCCGTGAACGGCAAGAAGAAGTAAAGTAAGAAGGCTCTAGCTATTTCTATAACTAACAGATAGCGCTGCTTTGAAACTCAAACCCGGGGGCGGATCATCTGCTCCGCCCATTCCGGTTTCTTTTGGCTTCACCATCTCAGCCCTCTTGGCTCTGGACCGATTTCCTGGCTGCTACGACCTCAGTTATCCCGCCGGAAGCGACAGATCGGCTATCTGCCGGAACATATTGCCAAACAAGCGTTTCGTCAGATGGCTCTCTGCCAATAAGAGCCAGTAGTAAAATGCGTCGCTTTGAGGTGGGTACTTGTCTCGCGCAAGGAGTCGGGAAATCAGGCATTCATCCACCGATACCATGCAGAAGAAGACGCTGACCGTGGTTGCGATCAGCGTCCCTATTGGGTGGGTCAAGATAGTCTCGAAACTGGTTCGCAACGAGCGCTATCCGATCTGTGGATCCGCCAACCCAAACAACGGGTCGGGTCTAATTCGCGAAATACCTCGCCACTGCTAGCTGCCCATTGTTCCCGATGGCAACGATCTTTCCATCTGTCTGTATCAGTAAGCCCGAAATCACCTCTTGACTAACCAGGCCGCCGTCGTTGGCAAAGGTGGTATCCAGATCGCCGTTGGAATCAAGCCGTGCCAAGCCGCCCGTAACCGGCGTGCCGTGAGCGTTGGTGATGCCGCCCACCACGATTTGCCCGTTCGATTGCAGAGCGATTGCCTGCGGTTCGTTTTCCGTGTTGCCACCGAAGGTGAAGTTAGTGGAACTGAAGGAAGTATCGACGACCCCGGTTTCGAGGAAACGCTTCGCTTTGACGTCAGTGTGGAGGTGGCCGCCGGTGCTAACAGTCTGGGCCACAACATAGTCACCGTTCGGCTGAAAAACGACCGGGGAACAGCAACCCGTTCCCGACTGGCTGTTAAACGCAGCTAGTGTTCCCGGCGTTACTGTGGCCTGCAGCACTCCCGTGGAGCTGAATTCCACCGATGAAGGTGCTGCGCCACCCACGACCAGGTAGGAACCGTTGGAGAGCTCCGCGAGCGCCGCGGGCGAAGCCGCTTCAGTGGTCTCCTCCACAATCCCACCCGTGCCGAACGTGGTATCCAGGCTGCCGTTGGCGTTGTACCGCACCAGCACCGTCTTGCCGGGACTATTTTTGTTAATCCCATCTACAAACCCGCCCACGAGTATCTGGCCGTTGGGTTGCACCAAGACAGCGGAGGGCGCAGGAAACGGTCCGCTGATATCGGTCGTCACCAGACCGCCTGCTGCCAAACGTAGTGTCCAGTTGGCCGTTGGGCGTGAACCGCGCTATGGCAAACTCTTGTGCCCCATCAAAGGTAAGAGATGCCGTCCCCACCACTACGATGTCGCCGTTGGATTGTACCGCCATGGCAGTCGGGCTATTGAAGCCGTCGGTGATGAATGACGCCGTGGTGGTCCCAATCTCCGTCCCGCTCGGCGTGAGCCGCACCAGAGCAAAAACCTCGCCGGAGAACTCCTCGGTGAGCCCGGTGACCACCGCGATGTCGCCGTTGGACTGCTCGATGGCGGTCAACGGGCTGACGCTCCCGCCGCTCCCGGCGAGGTTGATGGTTACCATTCCACCTGTGCCGAAGGTTGTGTCCAGACTGCCGGCCTTGCCGATACTCTGGGCTTGCGCATGATTGACACCAAACATGAGGGCAATTGCCAATAGTCCGGTGCTTGTAAGTAATGTAGCGTTCTTCATTGTTTTTTTCCTTCTTGTTAAATTCGGCTTGCAGCGGATGATTTCGTGTGCTCCGGGGCCGTAGTGAAGAGGCTAATTTCAAGAAGTTCGGCAGTTGTCCACAAGATGTAACGGTCGTGTAGATGTTCGGTGATGAATCTTTCCGGGGTTTCTAAAATCGACAAAATCACCCATTCATTTATCGATACCATGCAGAGGAAGACGCTGACCGTGGTTCCGATCAGCGTCCCTATTTGGTGGGTCAAGATAGGCTCGAAACTGGTTCGCCTGAGCGCCATCTGGTCTGCAGGACTTCCGATCAAACAAGAGGGCTAATTCCCGAAATACCGCGCCATGACAAGGTCCTCGATGTTACGGTTTTGAGGGTCGAGCTCTGCGCCGACGGCAACGATCTTTCCATCGGTCTGTATCAACAGGGCGTCCACTCCGGCTGGGCCGGCGAATGTAGTGTTCAGCGTGCCACCACTCCCAAACGTGGTGTCGAACTCGCCGTTGGAATCCAGCCGTGCTACGCCAAACAAGCTTTGGCTGATGCGGGTCAGTTCGGTGGACCCTGCCACTACGATTTCTCCATTTGATTGGAGCGCGATTGCCCCGGGACCGCCCGTCACGCCGCCGAAGTTGAATTTAAAGGAACTGAAGGAAGGATCCGCGACCCCTGTTTCGCTGAAACGAAACACTTCCACGGCACTCTTCTGGAAGCCGTTGGCAACAGTCTGGGCCAGAACATAGTCGCCGTTCGGCTGGAAAACAATCAGCGATGGGGCGGTCGGGTGGCTGGCCGCGACCACTGTCCCCGGTGTCACCGTAGACTGCAGCACTCCCGTGGAACTGAACTCCGCCACTGAGCCCGGCCCACCCACGGCCAGATAGGAACCGTTGGCAAGTAGTGCCAGGGCAGCCGGATCGACGGGGAGTGGTATTTGCTCCACCACGCCGCCTGTACCAAACGTTGTGTCCAGACTACCGTTGGAGTTGTAGCGTGCCAGCACCATCATACCCGGCCCATGTTTCGTACCTGGTGGTGCACTTCCGGCCACCACGATTTGACCGTTAGGCTGCAGTAGCAGGGAGGAGAAGGTCATAAAGCCGGTCTCGCAGCAAGGATTGTTGAAACTGGTAGTTACCAGACCACCCTCCCCAAATGTCGGATCCAGCTGTCCGTTGGGCGTGAACCGGGCCAGGGCGAACTCCTCGGCCTCAATGCCTGCAGGGGCCGACGTTCCGGCCACAATAATGTCGCCGTTTGGCTGCGTTACGGAGGCAATCGGAATGTTGTTGGGGTTTGAGCCGAATGCCACCTGGGTGTGCCCAATCAGCGTCCCGTTCGACGTATACACCAGCAAGCCGAAGTCAAAGACACCGGTTTGGTCATTGTTTATTCCGGCGACCACCACGATGTTGCCGTTGGACTGCTCGATAGCCGCCACCGGGTTAACGCTAACGCCGAGACTGGTGGTAAGTGTTCCACCATTACCGAAGGTCGGATCCAGGGTGCCAGCGTGCTGTCCACCGATAGACTGGGCCTGCGCTAAGTTGGCACCAAACATAAGGCCAATTGCCAATAGTCCGGTGATTGAAAGTAATGTAGTTTTCTTCATTGCCTTTTCCTTGTTTTCCTTTGTTATTTGTTGAGTCGACGGCCGACACGCCATAGGTGCGACTTGCAGGCCGGGGGAAGCTTCTTACTTCGTGCCTTCCTGGCCAGCACCTTCATTACTGGGTCATCTAGCTAGTGCACCTAAATGTCTGCCTGCGTGGATAACTGACGAGTCGGATCTTTATTCCAGCTTGTCTCTCTACATTAGCTGCGTCCGCTGTCTGGTCGTGGGCCGTAGTTAAGAAGGTGACTTTCAACAAGGATAGCTATTGTCAGCAATATGTGTCGGCTGTGCATATGGTCGGTGAAGAGCCACCGGTCGTCTCCGAGCAGGCAACGGAGGCTAGTAAGATAACCTGGCGAAGCCGTTAGAGATAATCTTGAGTGGTATACAGCCCTGCGTCTAACTTCCCGCCGACACGCTACGCGGGAAGGACTCGTAGCTTGTGGCGTGGCCATGAGGCGATATGAATCACGGAAGTCTGCCCGCGAAGAACGGTTTCCGAAGGGTGGAAGGCTAGAGTATTATCTGCTCGGTCCCGGCGCGGTGTCCGCTAATTGGACTTTTTGCACATATCAGCCGCTGAAAGCTTCAAGCTCCGCTCTGGCCGCCGTGTTCGTGATCTGACTTCTAGTAACCGGCTCCGCCTCAACATGCTCTTGCTGTTCAAGAGAGCGTATTTCGCCGCTGATCTGTTGCATTAACTCGCCCTTCACCTGTCTGAACTGCGCCAGATACTTTCCGACCTGCCTCGCTATTTCCGGAAGCTTCTTCGGCCCGAAGATCACTAACGCAAGCGGCACAATAAATAGGATGTCTGGCATTACAAGAACCTCGTTATCAGTAACTTCTTTCTGCCGAATGAAATGGCTTGACGATCCACCGCAACCACGGGTCTGGGATGGGCACGTTCAAGCTAGCTGTTGTGCCCCGAAATTATTTCCCTTGTGTCGGGCACCGAAATCGCGGCGCCCTCGCTCTTAGCCACGCTTTCTTCTTTGCCTCTCATGGAGTCTTTGAAGCTTCGGAAGCCGTCGCCGAGCCCCTTGCCTAGTTCGGGCAGTTTCTTCGGTCCAAACACCATAAGGGCGATGAACAGAATTACGATCAGATGCATTGGCTGGAATAGACCGTCAAACATGAGAGCTCCCCGTTTCTGTCCCAGGCCTGGTTGGCTGGGTTTGATGTCAACAGTAGACTGTCCAGTCACGACACTTGTCATGGACGAGTGAGAGTAATGTCACAGTTCGGTGAAGTCGCTGACTGACTGCCCCCAGAATTTGGATTCGCGCTGAAGGGCCGCCAATCAACGTCGGTTTATGCGGGTCCATTGACCCCGCTTAGAAATCCCCCGAGGTGTGCGGTCAGCGCGACTAGCACGGCCGCAAGCATCTCTATGGGGAGGCGGTACAGCGGCATACCCTGGCTCGGCCGCTGGCGATAACGAAACTGCAGCCACCATACGAGCCAGATCAATGAAGATGAAACGACTGCTAGAACCAGATGGTCCAGTAGGATCCCTTTCAGCCGCTGCCCTTCCAGTTGCCAGCGCCACGCCACAAGACCCGTCGCCATCACCGGCACACACGCGATCGCCGCAATCAGCAGGTTGTAATAAGCCACCGCCGCCAGAGTGCGATTCCTGGTCCACTGGGCAATAAAGTCAAACATCACGCTGGTCAGATAGAGCGCAATCGGAAAGTGGATCAGCACTACATGTTGCGCGTGCTTGGCGAGGATAGCCGACTTAAGGTCAAAAGGGTGCAAGTTAGTCTCCTGTTACTGGACCACGATTTTGCCGGTCATCTTAGGATGAATGCTACAAAAGTAGCTGTACGTTCCTGGCTTGGTGAAGGTGTAGTTAAATTGCTCGTCAGTATCGAGCGCCCTAGACTTAAAGGTCTTGTCATCGCTGACAACGGTATGTGGAATGTCATCAGCGTTCGTCCACCGAACCGTTGCTCCTACTGGAACCGTAATACTGGCCGGTGAAAAGCTGAAGTTGTCGATTTTGACGGTAGCTTCCGACGCTGTTTCGGCGTCTGCCGGCGCGGCGTAGGCTCGTATTCCAACGCCAAGTGCGATCGCGAGTACTGTCGCCGCAAAGACTAAGAGTTTGTTTTTCATTTGCCTCTCCTAAGCTGTACCGATGATTTTGTGATCGCTTCTCAATCAAACGAGATCGCTGTCGGTTAGACCCAGTGCGTGCCGGCCTTGAACGAAGTTAACGTCGGTTATGCCCAGTAGGGTCCGCAGTTGATCGGCGGGAACCTTCAACGGCCCAGGGGATGGCCCCTGACCTGGCTTGGGTTGCGGGAACGCCGTAGAGCTGGCGGTGTGGAAGGTGATGTTGCCTTCCACCTTCTGCATGGTCTGGTGAATGTGGCCATTGAGAACGGTGACGGAGCCAAAGCGTTTCAAGTAGGACAGTGCCTGGCCGCTGTCATCCGTGCCCCATCCCCATTCCGGGTAAACGCTCCACAGTGGAATATGAGCAAACACCACGATAGGTGTGCTCTTGGAAAGATGCTTGACATCTTTTTCGAGCCATTCCAGTTGTTCCGCTCCGAGGCTACCCAGGCCTCCGGCCTTCAGGTTCAAGACGTTGACCAGCCCGACAAAGTGCACGCCCTTATTGTCGAAGCTGTACCAGCCGGCTCCTTGCGTGGACTTGCCGTAGCGCTCCAGATACTGCTTGCCGTCATCGTTAAGGACGTCGTGCTCACCGGGGACAAAGAAGACATCTTTGGCACTAGCCGTTTTCAACAACTGGTCGACGGTGTCGAACTCTTCCGGCTTGGAAAGATGACTAATGTCGCCTGTGTGCAGAATGAATGCGGGCGGTGCCGGGAGCGCATTGATCTTGTCCACCGCGGCTTTGAAGGTACTCACCACGTCTGGATTCGCCGCCTTGTCGAATCCCATGTGGCTGTCACTGATCTGGACGAAGGTGAGTTCACCCTTGGCCGCATGTTTCTCGAACTCGGAGATGCGACCCAGGCTGTAGGAACTGAGCACCCCTCCCTTAATCACGCAAAATGCGCCTGTTCCCGCCCAAGCCATGCATTTCAAGAATCCCCGGCGGTCAATCCCATCGTGGTTGTGGTCATGCAAGATCTGATCTGCGACTTCGATCTCGCCGGGTTTGCTATGTTTCGTTTCCTTCATCGCGTGCACCTCAAATACGTGTCACCATTGCAAACCGGCGGGGAGCATTTTTATTCCCCTCAATAGCTAAATGGAATTGAATGCAATAAATAATTCGCGCCGAGGGAATAAAACTTGACTCCGATAGTTAGACAGGTTGAGACGTGAAAAGTAGAGAGTGGTACTGGCACCGATTTCGAGGCGCTGGCAATGCCGCTCTTCGACTCGCTTTATAACTTCGCACGTTGGCTAACTGGCGATGAAACAGGAGCCGAAGACCTGGTTCAAGAAGCCTGCACGAAAGATCTGCGTGGATTCTCATCCTTAACGCCTGGCCCCGACTTTCGTGCCTGGATCTTTCATCCTGCGCAACACCGTCCTACTGGCGATTCCGATCGGAACTGTCATGTCGAGAATGGCGCGTGCGCGCAAGTTGTTGGGGGAATTCTGCGTCGGGGAACGGCGCAAATCGTCTGCTTCGGCCAGAAGAGTGACTGATGATGAATTGCAGTGCGTGGCGAAATCAAATCGATGCCTACGTGGATAGGGAGCTGCCGCCGTCGGATACGGATCGCTTCCGCACTCACGCCGAAGGATGCGCTGCCTGTGCAGCCATGGCAGTGGCCGCCATCGAAAGCAAGTCCGCCATTCGGCGTGCAGGTCACTACTATACGGCTAGCCCAGAACTGCGTACCCGAGTCTTCGCTTTAGTAAACAACAAAAGCTTAACGAATGACCGAGCTGTACCGGCGCGCCGCAAGCGAGGAATGTCGTGGGGAGCATGGCCGCGGCTGACCTCCGCGACATGGCCGCGTTGGGCCCTTGCGGCCGCAGCCCTATTGTTGGTTGCCGTGGGCTTGTCTATGGTGAATCTGCGGCAGCAAACCACGGCGCTCGCCGAGTTGGTTGATCTTCACGTCGCGGATCTTGCCAGCGCAAACCCAGTGGAAGTTGTCTCGACTGACCGGCACACAGTGAAACCATGGTTTCAGGGGAAAATCCCGTTTACCTTCGACTTGCCGGAACTTCAAGGCTCGGCTTTTACTCTATTGGGAGGACGGTTGGCCTATTTCCACCAGGAGCCCGGCGCGGAGCTTCTATTCCGCTACCAGCGTCACTTCATTTCGGTATTCATTTTCAGGCAAACAACCCAACTCGCGCTGCCGGCGCCGTTTGCGGACGAGTCATCCTCTTTTCGTGTGCGTACATGGACACAAGGCGGGCTGCGCTATGTCGTCGTAGGCGATGCCAATGCAGCCATAATCCGGCAGTTGAGTGACCTGTTGCGCGATGTTCAATGAAGCTTGCCCGACTCGGCTTCTTTGGGCTCCTGGATCCGCTGCCGCTCCGAAAACTTTGACCGTAATCTACCTATAGCCCGTGTCCTTCCTTAGAGCCATCACCGGACAAATTTATAGCCCGTGCTGTGAACTGTGCGGAAATGGACCGGATCGGTTGGATCCTGTTCCAGCTTCTGCCGCAGGCGCACTATGTGTGTATCGACGGTCCGCGTGGTGGGATAATTGTGGTAGCCCCACACCTTATTCAGCAGTTCGGTACGTGAGATGACTCTTTCCTGATTGTTGAGGAAGAAGCGAAGCATCTTGAATTCCTGTGGAGTGAGTGGAACCCGTTGTCCGGCACGATGCAGTTCCATCCTCAAGAAGTTCACTTCGACATCGTCGAAGCTGAAAGCCTCTATCTTGTCGGATGCCTGATTGAGTCTCCGCAGCGCAGCGCGTACCCTTGCCAGAAGCTCACGCGGACTAAACGGCTTGGTTACATAGTCGTCGGCCCCGAGTTCCAGCAGCAGTACCTTGTCCAGGACATCGTTGGCCGCGCTCAGAACCAGAATCGGCACATCGGAACATTCATGCTTGATTTCGCGGCAAAGGTCCTGACCCGATTTACCTGGTAGGCAGAGATCGAGGATCACCAGCTGAGGCATAGTAGCGCGGAAGGTTTCCATGGCCATCGCGCCATCGGAAGCAATCGAAACATCCAATCCCGCAGATTCAAAGGTTCGCCGCAAGGCACGCTGTACAGCAGCGTCGTCTTCGATGACAAGTATCTTCTCCATATTCGCCTTCGCTCTCAGTCTGAACTCTTTCTTTGTATCGGTTTAGCTTTGGCTCGTGAGCTGGGATGAATGGAATGGGTGGGCCAGCCCCAATCAGAAAAAGTCCACCGCTTTGATCTGCCGCTCGGTTCCGTCCGCCATAGTGAAAATGTGAGTCGTTCCGGCGTCTGCCATTTGAAATTTTATGATCGCTTGAGTGGGCCAGGCCTCAAATGGCTTTCCGTCGATCAGACTGATCTTGTCGCCTTTCTTGAACCCCGCTGCTTCAGCGGGGCTGTTTGGGGAGACAAACGCCACCGAAAAGCCATTGGTGACCTTCTTGTCCAACACCAAGCCGATCCGGTCTTTTTCGATGGAAGTCATCGCCGTTCCCGAGTTGGGGGTGGCATAGAGCCGGCTGTGCGGGTAGTCGATGATCAGTCTGAACTTGGCCAGCAGCGGCAGTCCGACGCCGCCTGTGATCGAGGGGGGCGGCAATTCGGTGTCGGGTATGAGCGCGATCGGCACCTGCGCAAAGTCGATGCCGGCGAAGCTCAAGTGATCGACACTGACGACGGTCTCCGAATAGCGGCCCGACAAACGCTGAGAGGTAGGGCGACCCTCGAGCAGCTTTCGCCTCGCGGCATAGGCCGGAGTGACCATCAACGGGCCGATGACGTTCCCCAGCTCCAACTCAAACTGCTCCGGAGCCGCGCCATCGATTGAGAGGGGGAGGACGCGTTCACCATCCAGCTCGATCAGCGGAAGCTCTATTGCGCCGGCGGGCTTGCTCACAGTCCTGGCATCGCGAAAGGCGACACGATGGTGGGCGTAGTCAACGTCCACCACCACTTGATTGAAGACCTCTTCCCCCAGCCTGAAGAGTACGGGTTGGCCGAGAATCTTGGCGTCGAAGCCCTGCTTCTGCAGATCGTCTGTCTTCGCCCCGGCGTTCTGCAGGATCAGGTCACCTAGCTGGATCTGTATCCCATTCACCGAGCTCGCGTCTCCTTTCCCGGCCGCCAGGCCGCCGGACTCGACGAAATTCTTATCGATGTTTGAAGGCCCGCCATAAAGCAATGCCATCGCGTCGTTACCATTGATCTTGACGGGTAAATAGATTCCGAAGTTTGTGAGGGGCGTGAAGTCGATCCAACCGCTGGACGAAGTGCTGCCCTTGAAGACCACCGTTTGAACGAGTGCGGGGCGGGCCGGGGTTGGCGTCGTGGACTGAGCGTATGTGGCAGCTACCGATCCCGCCATCAAGCACAATGCGGCGGCGAGCCAGGACAATCTTTGGAGCGTCGAATGACCTGACTTTCTCAGTTCGCCAGTTCTGGGAAAGAGAATGCGAAGGTCGAAACGTGAATCGTTCTGCACAGGGTGGCCTCAGACCATACTTAAGTTGAAAGCTTCTACTCGGGAATATCAAATCCCCGCACATCTTTAGGAAACCGCGGCGCCTCGAAACGAAACAAGGCTACGCGCCGCTTTGTGCGCAGAAGAGCGACACCACGACTGCACAGTTCCTTGAGGAGTACGATCCCCGCAACATCGGCGAACGAAACCATTAAGCAGAGTGCGCCTTCCGCGCGGTATCTTTCGGAGAGACAACAAACCTATGATTCTCACGACAATGGCACACTACAACCTCTGCTACTGCTTCGTTTGTGATCGATGGCGCGACGACTAGCTTCTGTCGACTCGGAGGTACGTCGCAACCGCAGACGGGGCATTTCAGCACGTTAGCCATCTTCAAGGCGAGCTCTAGCATTCAGGTCTCCTTTCGTGCCGCAACTGCAGAACCGTCACAACCTCGAAAAGCCCGCTGAAACAAGCCGATGCACCACATTCTGCAAAAGAGAATCCGCAGCGCGCTCCGCTTGCTTGCCGTCCGCCAATTTGACGTCGCTCAACGGACGCGGCGCCTGTTGCCTTTGCCATGGAGAAACTCCAAAATCCTCAGACGCAGGTGGGCACACCTCTGCGCTGCGGTCCGCAACGGCAGCGATATTTCCGCCGGGGATTAACTCAAAGACGGCTTCGACATCGGGACTGCCAGCGACGTAAATGGTCGTATCCATGTCCAGCTCAAGCAGGCGAGGCCTGCTCCTACTTCTCCGGAGAGGTAATGGATTTCGCCAAACGATTTGCATCCCGAGTCCCTCTTCCTCTTCGAACCAATACATCAACTACTCCTTCCGCCGTTCGGCGGCATCACTTCAGGCAACGCTCTCTTTGCGCTGAGGCCCACGTGCAACGGCATCAGTTGTCGGTAGGCTAGAGCCATTACTCCCTGAGTAAACAAATAGGGATCCCACGCCCGCAGCCTGATCTCGCCCTGTTCCCAATCCAAACGGTCCTTTCCCGCACCGAGTACAAGAACGATCCTGGGCCTGAGCAGGCGAGTTGCACCGAATTCGCGCTCTACAGTTGTGCAGGCGGCGATGTAGATCTTCCACGCCTCCTCCCGCACCTGCGGGTTCACCCTAGCTGAAACGACAAGTTCATCTTTCGCTAAAGCAGCGGTCGCTATAAACAGGACCGTTATCGTCAGTCCTAGCCTCTTGTACACATCCACCTCCGCACGAAGCCTCCAGTCATGGCTGGCTTTCCTTTATGGTCCTGCCGGTCAAAGCATCGCCAGGAGATTGAAAGAAGCGACTTCCCAGGATCTGTAAGAGCTCGTTTGCAGAGTGAAACTTCAACTCCTCCCCCGAATCGACGATCTCAACCCAACCCACAAATAAGCCGCCGAGAGGGTTGGTTCCTGGTCCCAAGCGTATGACGAAGGCTCCACTCATAACGTGGCCAGATTACAAAACAGGGAAGGGGGAAGGCGTGAAGGTGCGGTACCATTTTCGTGAAATCTGTCTGACTCAGGGCCCAGGAGCCTCAAGTCGATCCGCCAGCGATTAAGTACTTATCTCGCTGCAACGAACCCGAACAACCTATTGCCAATCAATAACTTGCATGGCTTTCTGCTGTGGGTTTGGAGTAATGCGGTAGAGCCCGGAAGGGGTAGCCGCGCTTCCGCCAAATTGTCTCCAACTTGTGACATCTGTTGGCGTACACTCGGGGACATTGTTCGGTTGCCAAGGAAGTCCGTATGGAGAGCCGATCAGTGAGTTTTCGGGATGAAGGCGTTTCACTCTTTCCGGCTGGACACACTGCACCAGTCCTTATGGCAGGGGCAGGAGCGTGTACGCATTACGCCGAAGGCCTTCGATGTGCTGCGGTATATGGTGGAGCATACCGGAATGCTGGTGACGCCGGACGAGCTGCTCGACAAGCTCTGGCCGGGAATCTACGTCAACCCGGAGTTGATCAAGAAGTACATCACCGAGATACGCAAGGTGCTGGGCGATAGGCCACAGGAGTCGCTGTTCATTAGGACTTATCCGAAGCGAGGCTACGAATTCATCGCCCCGGTTATAAATGAGGATTCCACGATTCCTGCGCTTGCAGGGGTGAACAGACGAACATCGTGGGACGTGAACGTGCGCTCAGTGATCTCGACAGCCTGCTGGAAAAAGCCGGCCGGGGGCAGCGCCAGGTAATCTTCGTGACCGGGGAAGCAGGCATCGGAAAAACGACCTTGGTCGATGTTTTCTGCAGCAGATTACCCGAAGCCTGAGATGCGCATCGCGCGCGGCCAATGCGTCGAAGGATTTGGCGGCAAGGAGGCGTACTACCCCGTGCTGGAAGCGCTCGGGGAGCTGCTGCGCGCCGACGACGAAGGGCCCGTATTTGATGTCTTGACGAAGCAGGCGCCCACCTGGATGATTCAATTCCCTTCGCTCATTAAGCCAGAGCAAAAAGACAGGCTCCAGCGCGACATCATGGGAGGTACGCGCGAAAGGATGCTGCGAGAGTTGTGCGAGGCGGTGGAAGCTCTCACCTCCCGAAACTACCTCTGCCTGGTGCTTGAGGATCTGCACTGGAGCGATCCGTCCACGCTCGATCTGATCTCGGCTTTCGCTCGCCGACGAAGGCCGGCCAGGCTGCTAGTGCTCGGCACCTACCGTCGTAGATGTCGTGCTGGCGAAAAGTCCTCTCAAAGACATGAAGCAAGACCTATTGGTCCATGGGCTCTGCTCGAAATCGCGCTAGAAGGTCTGGAAGATAAGCAAATCGCGCAATATCTGACTGCCGAATTTGGAATGGTGGATCCATCTTCATTGGCAGACCTCGTCTACCGGCACTCCGGTGGCAATGCTCTGTTCATGGTGGCCATTGTGCAGGAGTTAAGAAAGCGAGGCCTGTTGGCGCAAGCCCACGGAGGGTGGTCGCTGACCACTCCGGTTCCCAGGATTGCGCTTGACGTCCCCGAAACCCTGCAACATCTTCTGGACTTGCAATTTGAACAATTGAGCGCAGAGGAACAACAGCTTTTGCGAACGGGGAGTGTGGCTGGGGAGCGCTTTTCGGTTTGGGCGATCGCCCCGTTGCTGGAGAAAGAAGCAGAAGCGGTGAGGACATCTGCGAAGGGCTGGTTGGGCGCGACCAGTTCCTAAAGGCCGCGCCTTTCCAGGAGCCTGGTAACGGCGAGACAACGGCCTGCTACGACTTCAAACACTCGCTGTACCGCCAGGCGGTTTATCGCAAGCTTTCGTCGGTGAACGGTCGAGATTGCATCGCAGCCTGGGAGAGCGGCTCGCAGCGTGTACAGTCCCGACCGGCCGGAATTGGCCTCAGAGTTGGCGTTGCACTTCGAGGAGGGTGGGGATTATCAGCGCGCGGTGCACTATATGTTGCTGAGCGCGCAAAACGCCACCCGGAAGAAGTGCTGAGCGGGATGCGCTCGCGATTGTGCGTCATGCACAAGAGTTCTTCCCCAAGCTCAACCCGGAGATCGCTGCCAAGCAGGAGATTGTAGCGTCAGGCCTGATCGGCAGATGCTCACTACGCGCTAGGAGAAGTAGTAGAGGCGGCGGAAGCGTACCGAATTGGAGGCGTCCCAGGCAGCCCAGGCCGGCAACAAAGAAGCCCAGCTTGCCGCCCTGAGCCGATTGGCGTATGTGGCCGCGATTTCGGATGCCAAACGGGGCATCGCCGCCAGCGAGTTGGCAGTGGAAGTGCGTGGGAGCTGGAAACCCTGCGCTGCTGGCGCGGGCGGAGGTGCTCGCGGCTGGCTTTGGTATTGTGCTCCATGGTTGGCGAAAAGGAGGATGCGGCCATCTGTGCTGCCGCCGAGCCTCTGGCGGAATTGCGCCCAGCAGGAGCCGATGCGGGCCTGCAGACGGCAATGCTGTATGCCTCGCAGGTGCCAATCTCTCGCGGCGAGTGCAAGGAAGCGCTACGCAAGACAGAAACCATCCTCGCCACCGCGAATTCCAGCTTGACACAGTACCTGGGCGCGTGGGGAGCAATGCTATCCCGTTTGCACATGGGCCAGTTTGGCAAGGTGCTGGAGGCTGTGCGCGCAGCGACGGCAATGGCGCACCGGAACGGAAATGCGCTTTGGCTTCCGGCGTATACCGGGGTGGAAGCAGGACTGCGCACGCTGGTCTTGGACTTCGAGGGTGCCCGCCGGCTTTGCGAGGGCATCTTGAAGTCCGACCTGGACTTGATCGCGCGAACTCCCAAATCGCTGGCGCTCCTGTTCTTGGGGCGCGCTGAATCTGGGCTGGGAAGATACAGCGATGCCCTGCGGCATTTCTCGGCGCTTCAGGACATGACCGAAGAGAAGTTCTATCTCTCCTGGTTCTGGCGGATGCAGGCGCAACATGGCTCAGCCGTTGCGTGGCTCGGCGCCGGCGAACTGGCGGAGGCTCATCGCGAGGCTGACAACCTCCTGCGGGGTGCGCTCTCGACGGAAGATCCGAATCTGCAAGCGCGCGCCTGGGACATGCAGGCAAGGATTGCAATGACAGGCGAAGCCTGGGCACAAGCAGAAGAGTTTCTCTCCCAAGCATTGCAGATTTTGCTGCGGTTCGATGTACCCATGGCAGCGTGGCAGGTGCACGAGACCGGCTGGAAGCTCTATCGCGAATTGAAGCAAGCGGACAAAGCAGAGCAACAACGGCGCAACGCAGAAGCGGCGGTTCGCTCGATTGCCGATTCGTTTGCGCCAGACGAGCCCTTGCGCGAAATATTCCTGACAG
>CAWHXN010000004.1:0-443506 GCA_963833305.1 uncultured Acidobacteriaceae bacterium
GCCAAGTTCCAGGTACCGACGTTGCGCAATGTCGACATGCGTCCGACACCTGACTTCGTGAAGGCTTACATGCACAATGGCTACTTTAAGAGCCTCAAAGAGGTGGTGCATTTCTACAACACGCGTGACGTTCTGCCGAGGTGCAAGGAAGGAGATACCGGCGAAAAGGTGACGTGCTGGCCGGCGCCCGAAGATCCCACCAATCTCAACAGGAGACAACTCGGCAACCTTAAGCTGACAGACCAGGAAGAGGAAGATCTGGTTGCTTTTCTGAAGACCTTAACGGACGGCTATAAGGTTCCGGGCACGCGAGCGGCAAAGTAGGTAAGCAAAATAAGGAAGGCGGGCGAAAGGCAATTCTTCGCGGGGCGATGCCCGTCCCTTGAGAGACGAGGACGCCGACAAATCCGCGGCCCTTGTAATCAGTCAGACTAGCCCATGGCTAGTTGATTTCCGCTGGGCTCAGCACAAACTTGGTGGGACTGGCCAAGGCTGGTATCCGCAAAATCCGCCTGCATGATCTTCGCCATACGTTCGGATCGCTCCTCATCCAGGCCGGAGCCTCTCTAACCTAGGTGAAGGAGCAGATGGGGCACAGCAGCATTCAGGTGACGGTCGATATATTGTCGATATTTATGGGCACCTGATTCCCGGTTCCGACGTGGCCTTCGTGGACCGGTTGGACGCGATTCCGGCTGAAAATCCGAAAACAAGTACGCAACAATCCGCAACCCCCGCGCAACCTGACTTTGACGGTCAAGAGGAGATTCCTCCGGAACTTGTTGATTTAATTGGTGGCGGCGGTAGGACTCGAACCTACGACCTACGGATTATGAGACCGTCGCTCTAACCACCTGAGCTACACCGCCAACGGTCGTCGCGGCGCCTGTTCCACCGCCAGGATGCGAGCATGAAGCTATTGCCCCAGAGCGAGGCAAGCGCTCCACGAAACGAAGGGCCGGACGTGACCTCGTCCAGCCCAGTATCGATTCTAGAGTTGGCTTCGCGGCCTGTCAAACCTGTATTGCTGATGAGGCGCGTCACCGCCATCAACCTTACCAAGCGCCAGGCTCACCCCTTTACCTGAGCTCTGCCGTAGATTCGCGAGTGGATTTTTTGCCGAGAATGCAATAGCCTACCCGCCAACGCTTATATGAACGACAAATTTCCCGAAACCTCGCGCGAAAAACAGAAGTTGCTTTTCCGGGTTCGGCGCCTGCGCGGACAGTTCGCGGCCGTAGAGCGTGCCTTGACCGCCGGCGACGAGTGCGCCGATATCCTGATGTTGTTGGCCGCCATTCGGGGCGGCGTCAACGGTCTCATGGCCGAGATACTCGAGGACCACATCCGCCTGCACATGATGAATCCGGACCAGAAACTGGATTCGCCGGAGGAACTAGGCGAAGACCTGATCGGATTGGTGCGGGCTTACCTGAAATAGGCCCTCAGGCGGCCCTTCGAGCGCCATCTTGGCATACCCTACCCCGGTATGCTATAACGGGATTCGCTCGGATTGTGGCCCGTTAACCGTATTGTAATCAAGGCGTGCCATACTCCCTGTTTTCGGAGGCGGAAGACGGATACCTCTTTCGACCGCGTCCCGGACGAGAGCCGTGAGCATTCCTTCCCGGTGGAATTTCGCCCTTTCTCGCTGCGGCGCGTCCTCCGGCAGACTCCGCTCACTTTGGACTGTGACGAAGGTCACGGCACATGCAACATCGCTCCTGTCTACTTGAAATTGAATTTCAATTTCAACATCACGAAACGACCGAATTCGCGCATGACCCGATACCTCTTCTCCGCTCTGTCTGGTTTCCTCCTGCTGATGGCAAGCCTGGCCATCACCAGCCGGGCGCAGGATGTTCCTCCGCCCGATCCCCCGGCGGTCGAGGCTCCAGCCGCCGACGAGTCTGTGCAGACCATGTTCCCCCACTTCAAGGAAGGCCGCTTCTGGATCTCGGGCCAGGCTAATTTCATTTTTCAGACTAATCCGCCGTTTTATGCCAGATATTCCGGCCCCAACAGTTTTCAACCCTACTATGAGAAAGCCACTTCCAGGGTGCTGACGCTTTACAGCGGGTTCGAGATCACGAAGTCAATAGAAGTCTTGGCTGACGTGGAGGAAGCCGGGGGCGCGGGCTTGAGCCAGGCGCTGGGACTGGCCGGCTTTACCAATCTTGATGTGGTTAGGAATCCGGAGTTGAGTAAGGCTCCCTACCTGGCTCGGCTGATATACCACCAAGTAATCGCGCTGAGCGATACCAAGATTGAGAATGCCCGCAGCCCACTGTCGACCTTTGCGGAGCTGCCCACCCGGCGGCTTGAATTCCGCTTTGGAAAGTTTGGTATGGCCGACTTCTTCGATGTCAACTCTGTCGGCAGCGATAGCCATCTGCAGTTTATGAATTGGACCATCGACCAGAACGGCGCATACGACTATGCGGCAGACACCCGTGGTTACACCTGGGGGGCAATGCTCGAATATCAGAGTCCAACGTGGGGATTGCGTTTTGCCGAGGCATTGATGCCCACGGTGGCGAATGGGCCGAACCTGGTCTGGAACTTGCGCAATGCCAACGCCGAAAATGTCGAATTCGAACTGCATCGAGGATTCTTACCGAAGAAGGATGGAATCATCCGCCTCTTGTCCTATGTGAACAATGCCAACATGGGCATCTATCGGGTGGCCATCGACCAATACCTGGACGGAAAGGTTCCGACTCCGGAAATCACCAACCATCCCTTGCAGGTCACGACGAAGTACGGCTTTGGGATCAATTTCGAGCAGACGATCACCAACGACATCGTGGTTTACGGGCGGTTTGGATGGAACAACGGCAAGACAGAATCCTGGGCCTACACCGAAGATGACCAGACGTTTCAGGGGGGAGCCGGGTTTGCAGGCCGCCTGTGGAAGAGAAAGTATGATCGCGCCGGCATAGCTTTTGACTCCAATGGAATCTCGAAAGAGCACGCTCAATATCTCGCCTATGGCGGGCTTGGGTTCATCTTGGGAGATGGAGGGCTGACCTACGGGCGCGAGAATATTTTTGAAGCCTACTATACTGCCCACACCTGGCGCGGCATCTATGTCGGGCCGGATTTACAGTACATTGTCAATCCTGGATATAACGAAGCTCGCGGCCCAGTCACGGTTGCGGGCTTCCGATTGCATGTGGAGTTTTGAGCTACGCACGCCTGAAATGAGTCCGGTCTGGTAGTCATGCAAAATTGTCGTCACCTGCGCTTCGCGTTGAAGGCCGCTTGCTGGATCGTTTTAGCCCTCACCGTTAGTTGCTGCAATGCACAAACGGCACACGAATTGTCGCAAGTAAAGAAGGTATGCGTTTCTTCCTGGACCCGCGGAAATGGCACGGCCGAATTGCGCCAGAGCCTGGTCAAACAGCTTCAGAAGAGCGGAAAATTCGAGATCGTTGCCACGCCGAGTCACGCAGATGCGGTTATTGAAGGCAGCGGCGATATCTGGGTCAAGGGCCATATCGCTACTAATCCTCGTTCACCCTCAACGAATCGCCAGGCCGTCTACGGAGGCTTTCTGTCGGTTGAAATAGTCGGCGCGGAAAATGCGGTTTTGTGGTCTTATCTGTCAACTCCCAGCAAGTTTACGTGGGGCAGTATCTCCGATGACCTCGCGGCCAATGTCGTCAGAGAGATGCTCGCGGCATATGAGAAGAGGGACCTGTCCCCTGGCCCGGGCGTGGTGGAAACCAGTCTGCACGGTGCAGGCTCAACGTTTGCGGCACCGCTTTATCGGAGGTGGTTCGAATCTTTTCGACAGCAACATCCCGATGTCCTCATCAACTACGATGCCGTCGGCTCAGGATTAGGCACTCAACTTCTCATGGAGGGCAAGGTCGACTTTGCGGCATCCGATGTCCCTACCTCGGACCCAGCCTCATCGCAACCGGTTGGGGGTTTTCAGCGGGTCGCCTCAGTACTCGGCGGGGTGGTTCCGATTTATAACTTGAAAGGACCCACTCAGGATCTCAAATTCACTCCCGAAATTCTGGCCGGCATATATCTCGGAAAGATCACGAAATGGAACGATCCGATGATCAAAGGATCAAACAAAGGTGTGGCGTTGCCGAACTCAGACATCGTCGTGGTTCATCGTTCTGACGGGAGCGGCACGACCTATGCTTGGTCCGATTACCTCGCTAAGGTGAGTGTTGAGTGGAGAAACAGCATAGGCGCCGGGATCGAGCTCAACTGGCCCGTAGGCATGGGCGTGGAACACAGTGAAGGGGTGGCGGCGACGGTACAACGAATTCCTAATTCGATTGGCTATGTCGAACTGGTCTATGCCATCCAGCACCAGTTGAGTTTCGGGACCGTACGAAACGCAGCTGGTGAATACATTCGGGCTGATCTGGAAAGCGTAGCCGCTGCCGCTGGTTCTGCCGCGACAGGAAACGCTGCTTCTCTCTCCTCCATCACAAATGCTCCGGGCAAGAATGCGTATCCAATCGCGACATTTACCTTTCTGCTTTTGCCACAACAAGTAAAGGACCCCGCAAGAAAGGCCGCCCTGGTTCGGCTGCTCCAGTGGATCTTGACCTCGGGCCAAAAGGAATGTTCGGCGCTGGGTTATGCGCCGCTCCCCCGCGAGATCGCCATTCGCCAGTTCCAAGCCCTGAATAGCCTCAAGTAAGTGGTCGGCCTTCCTAGGTTTCGCTGAAGAACATTGACCCTGTTTGGCTGTTAAACTAAGAAAGCGATGATCCTCCCATTCGTTCGCGAATTCTTCGCGGACGTGGACAAGGTGCCTGCTTTTGCGCGTGCTATAGCCCAGCTGAAGGGTGGCGCGGGGCGGATACGTGTCTCCGGACTTACCCCCACCGGCAAAGCGCTCTTTTATTCACTTCTGTCGCGTGCACTATCGCGCCCGCTGGTGGTGATAGTCAGCGACAATCGCGCCGTGGATGAGTTGCTGCCGCTGGTCCGCGCGCTGGCCGACCTGACTGGCGCGGTTTCGCCGGACGCCGTTATCGGCCTGCCTGCCTATGACGTCCTTCCCTTCGAGAACCTTTCTCCCCATCCCGAAATTCAGGAAGCGCGCGCCACCGCGCTCTGGAAGATTGCGACAGGATCGGCGGAAATCGTTATCACTCCTCTGGCGGCGACGGCGATGCGACTGCGCGAGGCCGGCTTCTACGCCGACTTGGCGAAGGTCGTCCGCCGCGGCGACATGCTCGATCCTGATCGACTGGTGGAGCATCTGCGCATTGTGGGTTACAGCCAGGTGGACGTAGTCGAGATGCCGGGCGAGTTCGCTCATCGTGGCGGACTGCTCGACGTCTATCCGCCGGAAACCGACCGGCCCGTGCGCATCGAGTTCTTTGGCGACGAAGTGGAGTCCATTCGCAAGTTCGATCCCGGATACTCAGCGCTCTGCGGCCGTGACCGACGAGATTGTGCTGCTTCCGTTGACCGAAACTCCGGTGGAAGAAGAAACGCTGGCGGCGATCAATGCGCCGCCTGACTGGCGAGCGGGTGGCGGGTAGCGAAGAGATGATTCGCGAGTCAGTGCGTGCGGCAGGCATTGCCGTATTTCCCGGATGGGAGCTTTATGCGCCCGTGGCTGGTGCGAAAGAGGACTTCTTCGATCTGATGCCCGGCGCCACCGTCGTTCTCGACGAACCTGATGCCTTGACTGAAGCTCAGGACGCCTGGTGGACGAAGATGCTCGAGACTCGCACGAGCGCAGCCTGATCGGCAAGCTGGTTCGGCCGGAAGATCTGTATCTTTCACCCGACCAGTGGCGCGAGCGCCTGCAACAGATCGACTACGATTGCTGTCGAGCAACTCGGGATCGAGGACTGCTGCCGACGAAGAACACCTCACTCTGCAAACTCAGCCGACTACTCGTTTTCACGGTTCTGTGGCCGCGATGACGGAAGAGGTCGCCCGGCTAACGCGCGAAGGCAAGCGCGTGATGTTTGCGGTTTCGAGCACGGGCGAAGTCGAGCGTCTGGCCGACGTCTTCAACGAGTACAACCTGTCGTTTCGCATCGGCAGCCGTACCCCCAGGCCGGGTAGCGAAGTCTATGTAGACGAGTCAACATACTTCGCCGAAGAGATGGCGGCGACCGACCATCGTGAAAGCATACGTGCCCGAGGGCGTAGTGTTGCCCGAAGCGAACCTGGTTCTCTTCGGCGCGCGTGATCTGTTCGACGAGGCGGAGCTTTCGCCGGGCCGTCCGCAGCGGCAGAAGTCGAAGGTTTCGGCTTTCCTCTCCGACTTCCGCGATCTCGCCGTTGGCGATTACGTAGTCCACGTGGAGCACGGCATCGGACAGTACCAGGGGCTGAAGGAGATTCCGCAGGAAGATGGCGGCGCTGCCGAGTTCATGATCCTGGAGTATGCCGAAGGCGCGCGGCTGTACGTACCGCTCACCCGTCTTGATCTGGTGCAGAAGTACCGCTCGTCCGAGGGCGTGAAGCCGGTCTTGAATCGGCTGGGCACGCAGCAGTGGCAGAAGACCAAGGCGCGCGTGAAGAAGGCCATGAAGGACATGGCCGAGGAACTACTGAAGCTTTATGCCGCGCGCAAGACCGCCGAAGGCCACGCCTTTGCTCCCGACACCGAATGGCAGCACGAGTTTGAAGACAGCTTCGAGTTCAACGAGACCGAAGACCAGATGAACGCCATCATTGACGTGAAGCATGACATGGAGTCGCCCACGCCGATGGACCGCTTGCTGTGCGGCGATGTGGGTTATGGCAAGACCGAAGTCGCCATGCGCGCGGCGTTCAAGGCGGTCAGCGACAATCGCCAGGTTGCGGTGCTGGCGCCGACGACCGTGCTCGCGTTCCAGCACTACAACACTTTCCGTCAGCGCTTCGCGGCGTTTCCCATCAAGATCGAGATGCTCAGCCGCTTTCGCACCTCCAAGCAGCAGAAGGAAACCATTGCGAAAGTCGAAGCCGGGCAGGTGGATATTCGTCATCGGCACACATCGCGTGCTTTCGAAGGATGTGAAGTTCACCGATCTCGGTCTGGTGATCGTCGACGAAGAGCAGCGCTTCGGAGTCCGCCACAAGGAACGGCTGAAGCAACTGCGCCGAGAAGTGGACGTGCTGACGATGTCGGCCACGCCTATTCCGCGAACGCTGCACATGTCGCTGCTCGGGCTGCGCGACATGAGCGTGATCGAGACGCCGCCCAAAGATCGCATGGCGATCCAAACCGTGGTTGCGGCGTGGGACGAGAAACTGCTGCGCTCGGCGATCGAGAAAGAACTGGAGCGTGGCGGGCAGGTTTACTTCGTACACAACCGGGTGGAGAGCATCTACGACATCGCCAGCAAGCTGCGCGAGATGGCTCCGCAAGCGCGCATTCTGGTCGGCCATGGTCAGATGCCGGAGAGCGAGCTGGAACGCGTCATGCTCGGCCTTCATGCGGCACGAGGCCGATATCCTGGTCGCGACTACGATCATCGAGAACGGACTCGACATCCCACTCTGTAATACCATCATCATCAATCGGGCCGACCGCCATGGATTGTCGGAGCTGTACCAGTTGCGCGGCCGCGTCGGGCGCTCCGATCGTCGCGCTTATGCGTATCTGTTGATTCCTCCCGATCGCGACCTGAGCGAGCTGGCTCGGCGACGGCTGGCGGCACTCAAAGAGTTCAGCGATCTGGGCGCGGGCTTCAAGATTGCCGCGCTCGATCTGGAGCTGCGTGGCGCTGGGAATCTGCTAGGCGGCGAGCAGAGCGGGCACATCGAGGCGGTCGGATTCGAGCTCTACACCACCATGCTGGAGCGCACCGTCCGCGAGCTAAAGGGCGAGATGCCGCAGGAAGTACCCGAAGCCCAGTTAAATCTGGGGCTGAACATTCGCATCCCCTCCGATTACATTCGCGGAAGAGAATCAGCGACTGCGAATGTACAAGCGTGTGGCCGGCGTGGAATCGGAGTCGCAACTCGAAGATGTTGCTGGCGAGTTGGGCGACCGCTACGGTACGCCTCCTGCAGCCGGTGCGCAATCTGCTGGAATACGCGGCGCTGAAGTTGTTGTCGCAACGCATCGGCGTGGCGCAGATCGAGCGGCGGCGCGACGCCGTCAGTATTCGCTTCACGTGAAAAGGCTACTGTCGATCCCGAACGCCTGGCGCAATTTGTGGCCAGCGCACCCGGCAGCCAGTTCACCCCCGCGGGGTTCTTAAGTTTTCACTGAAAGAGAAGCAGCCCGAGCAAATGCTGGTGCGATTAAAGTCGTTGCTCGAACAGTTGGCGGGAGAGCAGCAAGCGGTGGTTTGACCGGTCCTCTGCCACCTCGTTGGATTGCATCAAAGTACAAAGGATACTGATTCTCGGCGATGATAGCCGCGTTTTGTAAACGTTGTTCGCATTCTTAAGGTCAACTTTCAGCTGAGGCACTCATGGCAAGGAAAGAAGTTTGCAAGGCGGTGTTTCCCGCCGCCGGACTGGGTACGCGTTTTCTGCCCGCCACCAAGGCGCAGCCCAAAGAGATGATGCCGCTGGTCGACAAGCCCATCATTCAATACGGCGTGGAGGAAGCCATGGCGTCGGGCTGCGACCAGATCATCATCATTACCGGACGCGGCAAAGCCGCCATCGAAGACCACTTTGACGTCAGCTATGAACTGGAAAAGATGTTGGAGGAACGCGGCAAGACCGATCTGCTGGCGGTGGTGCGGCAGATCTCGGATATGACCCACATCGCCTACGTCCGCCAGAAAGAGGCGATGGGCCTCGGACATGCGGTGTTGATGTCGCGCGAACTGGTGGGCGATGAGCCCTTCGCCGTCATTCTCGCCGACGACATAATCGATGCTGAGGTTCCCTGCCTGAAGCAGATGATCGACGTCTACAAAGAAACGGGCTGCTCGGTGCTGGCGACGCAAGTGGTCGAGGGCCCAGCAATTTCATCCTACGGAGTGCTCGACGCCACGCCGGTGCCGGGCAAGTGGAATGGCAGACTTTTCGAAGTGCAGAATCTGGTTGAGAAGCCGAAGCCTGAGGATGCTCCTTCAAACCTGGCCATCATCGGTCGGTACATTCTGACTCCCGCGATTTTTGAGATGCTGGCTTCAACACAACTCGGCGCCGGGGGCGAATTGCAACTGACCGACGGTCTCAAGAATTTGCTCAAGAAAGAGAAAATTTACGGCTACACCTTCGAAGGCAAGCGACACGACACCGGCGACAAGCTGGGATTCCTGAAAGCCACGGTGGAGTTTGCGCTGAAGCGCGAGGACCTAGGCGGCGATTTTCGCGCGTACTTGAAGACGCTGAAAGTGTAAAGGCGCTGGTCCACGGAACAACACGACTCGAACCCCTTTCTTGCTTGTCATTACGAGCGGCTTCAGCCCGCGAAAAATCCGCTTTCCTCGGACCGACTAAAAAGCAGATCCCTCGCTCCGCTCGTGATGACAAATCCTGCTGCTAGTCGAATAGCGGATCGTTTCGCGTTCGTGACAGTTGCTTACGCCTTGTGGCTCTCTTTCAATTTGCGCGACTTCGCCTCTACGCCTTTGGCCAGCTTCTCCTTATGACCTTCCAGCTTCTTGGCTACGGCGTCGTCGTACAAGCCAATCATCTGCGCGGCGAGAATGCCGGCGTTGGTTGCGCCCGGCTTGCCGATAGCGACCGTCGCGACTGGAATTCCGGCCGGCATCTGCACCATCGCCAGCAGCGAATCGAGTCCCAGCAACGCCGTGGAAGGAATGGGCACGGCGATCACCGGCAGCGTGGTTTCAGCGGCAATGACGCCGGCCAGATGCGCGGCTCCGCCGGCGCCTGCTATTACGACCTTCACGCCGCGCGCCTTCAGCCCGCGCGAATATTCACTGGTGCGAGCCGGCGAGCGATGCGCCGAAGTGATGTCGATTTCATAAGGAATGCCAAACTCGGCCAGCGCCTTCGCGGCCTCGTTCATGATGTCGAGGTCGGAGTCGCTGCCCATGACGATAGAAACAAGAGGATGGTCGTTCATACGATGATGTTGTTCCTTGGGTTATAGGTATAAGTGTTATTTTCCCGTTCGCAAATGTTTCAATCCCCGCGCGGCGATGTCTTTGCGATAGTGCATGCCGTCGAAGCGGATCTTCATGACTGCGTCGTAGGCGCGCTCTACGGCGTCGGGCAGATCTTTCCCGCGTGCGGTCACGCCCAGCACCCTGCCGCCAGATGTGTAATACGTACTATCGCGGCGGCTCGTCCCGGCGTGAAACACCTTCACCCCATACATGCGGTCGGCGTCTTCGATGCCGGCAATGGGCTTGCCCGCTTCGAACCCGCCGGGATATCCGCCTGATGCCATCACGACACATACTGCGGGTTCAGGCGACCAGCGAAAATCGCCATCGCTCACCCGGCCCTGAATGGAGGCCTCGATCGCTTCCAGCAGATCGCTCTCCATGCGCATCATGATCGGCTGGGTCTCGGGATCTCCGAAACGGCAGTTGAACTCCAGCACCATCGGCCCGCGCGCAGTCATCATGATGCCGCAATACAGGATGCCTTTGTACTCTGCGCCCTCGGCGCGCATACCGGTAATCACGGGGCGCGCGATGTGGGTTATCAGCCAATCGCGCATTTGCGCATCAACGATCTGGTCAGTCGAGTAGGCACCCATGCCGCCCGTGTTCGGGCCCTGATCGTCATCAAATACCCGCTTATGGTCCTGGGCCGCGACCAAGGGCACCACACGCTCGCCGTCGCTTATCACCAGGAACGACAGTTCCTCGCCGGCGAGGCATTCTTCCAATACCACCCGCGACCCGGCTTCGCCCACCATTTTTCCGGCGAGCATCTCCTCGGCGGTGCGCTGCGCCTCCTCCTTGGAAGCCGCGATGACGACGCCCTTGCCGCCGGCCAGACCGTCCGCCTTCACCACGATGGGCGCGTGGAAAAGCCTGAGCGCCTCCTGCACTTCTGCTTTTGTGGTGCAGACCGAATACTTGGCGGTCGGGATGCGGTGCCGCTGCATGAACTCCTTAGCGAAGCTCTTGCTCGACTCCAGGCGCGCCGCAGCGCGGGTGGGACCAAAGATGGGCCAGCCGCGCCTCTGGAATTCGTCTACTACCCCCAGCGTCAATGGCAGCTCAGGACCCACCACCGTCAAATCCGGATTTAACTTGTTAGCTAGCTGTACCAGCGAGTCGACACTATTCAGGTCGGCAGCCATGCACTCGGCATCCGCCGCGATGCCGCCGTTGCCCGGCGCGCAATACAGCTTCTTTATCCGCGGCGACTGCCGCAGTTTCCATACGATGGCGTGCTCGCGACCGCCGCTGCCGAGGACAAGGACCTTCATAAGATCAAGCTTCGCACCGGTTCTCAGCCCATCACGGATCCGGCGGGAAGCGAAAGAAAAGAGTAGGGGTGCGAAGCGGTGGATGTCAAACAACCGCCGGCGGAGCGGGTTCGCATGCACCACGAAGAGCACGGAAGACGCCGAGATAAGTCAGAAAAATCTATTGTTCTTGCTGTGCCTCTGTCTCTGAGGTGAATTCTTCTCGCGCAATCACAGGCCGCGAACGCTGCGAACCCACCTTGCATTTCGCTGTTAACTGGCGTTAACTTGTTCCTATAACATCGTTATGATTACGATTTCCAAAGAAGATTACCTCAAAGCCATATTCGAAGCAGAGAGCGAGGGTGAGCAGGTCATTGCAGCGCGCCTGGCGCAATGGCTCTCAGTCTCGGCGCCGGCCGTGACCATGGCGCTGCGGCGACTGAAGCGAGATGGTCTGGTCGCTGTCCGCCAGGCGGGGCGGGTGCAACTGACAGCCGAGGGCAGGAAGATCGCCCAGCGCCTGGCCATTCGCCATCATCTGATTGAACGAATGTTGCATGAAGTCTTCGGCATGCCATGGTACAAGGTGCACGATGAAGCCGAACGCCTGGAACACGCCGTCTCCAGCGAGTTCGAAGCCTTGCTTTGCCGGACGTTGGGGCGCGGAGGGCCTTGCCCGCACGGCAATCCACCGACTCCTGAACCTCCCGTCCTCAAGCGCAAACGGGGATTAGTGTTGCTCTCCGAGACGCAGCCGGGACTCCGCTATCAGGTGCAAAGCGTCTATGAGCGCGATCGCAAGCTGGGAGAGTTTCTGGAAAAGCTGGGCATCCGCCCCGGAGCCGACATCGCTGTCCGCCGCCGCAATTACGACGACACGCTGAGCCTGGCAACGTCTGCCGGCAAGGTGTCGTTGGGTCAGACCGCTGCCGAGAGAGTTTGGGTGGCTCCCGCCAGCGGAAATCAATCCGCGCGAGCCAAAAAGAAATTAACTACAGTTTAGCTTGTAAGGTATACTTAGGCTAATGATGTGGACGGTGACGGCGGATTATTGCGCCGTCCATTTTCCTGGTACCTCTTTGAACACAAAACCTCAGCCTTGGCGTAACCCGGATCGTCCGACACCAGCCGATGGCAGTGCCGACATCGGTCATCCCTCTTTGGAGGGCATGCACGGCTCCGTTGCCGTGCCGCATCACCAGGCCGGGTTCTGGCGCCAGTGGCGGGCGTTTGTCGGGCCGGCAATTCTAGTCAGCGTCGGCTACATGGACCCCGGTAACTGGGGAACAGACTTGCAAGGGGGCGCCCAATTCAAATACGGGCTGTTGTGGGTGGTGGGACTGGCCAGCCTGATGGCGATTTTCATGCAGGTAATTTCCGCCCGCTTGGGGGTGGTAACCGGGAAAGACCTCGCCCAATGCTGCCGCGACTGGTATCCGCGATGGACCCGGTGGCCCAACTGGCTGATGAGCGAGGTAGCCATCGGCGCGTGCGACCTGGCTGAGGTACTGGGCAGCGCTGTGGCTCTGAACTTGCTCTTCCACATCCCGCTACTATGGGCCGTCATCATTACCGGCTTGGACGTACTGTTGCTCCTGGCGCTGCAACGCTTCGGGATGCGCACCATCGAGGCGGTAGTGGTGTTACTGATCGCCACCATCGGTGTGTGCTACTTCATCGAGATTTTCGTTCTCCCGCAGACCCGGCCCAGCTTTTTCGAAATGGGACAAGCGCTGGTCTCGCCACACCTTCGCCAGGCTGGGATGTTGTACATTGCTGTCGGAATCATCGGCGCGACCGTGATGCCGCACAACCTGTATCTGCACTCCGCTTTGGTGCAGAGCCGCCAGTTGCAGAAGGACGAACCCTCGATTCGGAGCGCGATCCGCTTCAACAACATCGACTCCGTGGTGGCGCTGACCATCGCCTTCTTCGTCAATGCGGCAATTCTCGTGCTCGCGGCGATGGTGTTTTTCGGCAAAGACAGCGCGACTCTAGCCGGGGGCCAGTTGATCAAGTTCAGCGCCGACAGCGACTGGATTCGTGTTGCTTATCTGACATTGGCGCCTTTGTTGGGAGCCACGGCTGCCAGCACTCTTTTTGCGGTGGCGCTGTTGGCCAGCGGCCAGAGCAGCACCATCACCGGCACCCTCGCCGGGCAAGTTGTGATGGAAGGCTTCATGCGCTGGCGAATCCAGCCGTGGGTTCGCAGGCTTATTACCCGCACCATGGCGATTCTGCCGGCAGTATTCGTGATCGGCGTACGCGGCGACAGCAGCGTTACCGACCTGCTGATCCTAAGTCAGGTGGTGCTGGCCTTGCAGCTTCCTTTCGCCATGTTCCCGCTGCTGCACTTCACCAGTTCCCGCAAGCGAATGGGGACGTGGAAGAATGGCTGGTTCCTGCTGATCGCCGGTTGGGGCAGTGCTATGCTGATCACCGCGATGGACGTTTTCGGGCTGCCGGATTCCCTTAAAGCCGCATGGCAAGTCATCCTCGGCAGATGACGGGAAACAGAGAAGTGGACCCCACAATGTACGACACTATTCTCCTGACGTTGGACGGCACGCCGACCGATCGCGCGATTATTGAACACGTCAAACAATTGGCGAAACTCGCCCACAGCCGATTGGTATTGCTGCACGTGGCCGATGGATGGGCTGCCCGGACCTATGGCCGGGATGCGGTCAGCCCGGAAATCGCTGAAGACACGGCGTACCTGGAGAAAATCCGAGCAGAGTTTCAATCGCTCGGTATTCCCGTCGAAGCCGAGCTAGCGTACGGCGAGCCGGTCAAAGAAATCATCCGATGGGTCGAACAGAAGGGCTGTGATTTGGTAGCGATGAGTACGCACGGGCATCGCTTCCTTGCCGATTTGTTCCTAGGCACTACGGCCTCTCAAGTTCAGCACAGCATCAGCGTGCCGGTACTGCTTCTCCGGGCAAAGTGAGGTAACTCGTGATCATTCGCCGTCCGAGCGAACAAATGCCGGAGGCGGATCTCGAGCCAGTTTTCATTTTCATCGGCAGTCGCGGCTATTGCGCTCATTTCCGGCCGGAGTAAACTGTGACCATGGCAAACAAGAACGCACCAAAACGCGAAGCTAAGAAGCCCAAGAAAAAAACGAAGTGATCTGCGGCGAGTCCGAAAGGTCAAGCGAATAACGGTGCCGCGTCCCAGAGTATCCGTCGGCACCGTGAAGCGCTATTTCCGCATTGGTACCAGATTGGCCAACGCACAGCTGTTTCCTTCAGCCACCACTCACTCCGGGAGCAGACCGGAATCTGCGCTTCAAGCCCACAACGCCGAGTTGCTCTCGCCTGCAGCACCTTAATTTAATTCCCCTATCCATTCATGCCAGCGCGACTATAAAATGGTTAGTTCTGCAGTGCTGGATCTGCGCCCTCACCCAGCTCCTCAAAACACACATAAGAAGGGACTCATCCATGAACAGTTTTGGCAGTCGTTCTGTCCTTCGCGTCGACAAGCGCGAGTTCGAGATTTATCGTCTGGACGCATTGGAAAAACAGGGTTGCGCCACCCAGCGCCTGCCTTACTCGCTCCGTATTTTGTTGGAGAACCTGCTGCGCCGGGAAGACGGCAAGTCGGTAAAGGCGGATGACGTTCGGGTGCTGACATCATGGACCGGCAAGACGGTTCCCGTGCAGGAGATCGCGTTCATGCCCAGCCGGGTGCTGCTGCAGGACTTCACCGGCGTCCCGGCGGTAGTCGACCTGGCGGCGATGCGCGATGCCATGAAGGCGCTGGGCGGCGATCCTAGGCTGATTAATCCGCTGCAACCGGCCGAGCTGGTGATCGACCACTCCGTGCAGGTCGATGAGTTCGGCACGCCGCAAGCCTTTCAGCTCAATGCCGAACTCGAGTTCTCAGCGCAACAAAGAGCGTTATGCCTTCCTGCGCTGGGGACAGACCGCGTTCAAGAACTTCGCGATCGTTCCGCCCGATACCGGCATCGTCCATCAGATCAATCTTGAGTATTTGGCGCGCGTCGTCTTCGTCGGATCGAACGGAGAGTCGGGTAAGCCGCTTGCCTATCCCGATACATTGGTTGGCACCGATTCCCACACCACGATGATCAACGGTCTCGGCGTGCTGGGTTGGGGCGTCGGCGGAATCGAAGCCGAAGCTGCCATGCTGGGCCAGCCAGTCTCCATGCTGATCCCGCAAGTCGTGGGCTTCCGCCTGAAGAACCATTTGCGCGAAGGGTCGACCGCAACCGACCTGGTACTCACCGTAACCGAGATGCTGCGCAAGAAGGGCGTCGTCGGCAAGTTTGTGGAGTTCTTTGGCGCCGGGCTGAAAGACCTGCCGTTGGCCGATCGCGCTACGATCAGCAACATGGCGCCGGAATACGGCGCTACCTGCGGCATCTTTCCCGTGGACGAAGAGACATTGCGCTACCTGCGCCTCAGCGGCCGCAGCGAAGAACTGATCCGCCTGGTCGAGGCTTACTACAAGGAACAAGGTCTGTTCCACACAGCCGGCACCCCTGAAGCGGAATACTCTGACACCCTGGAACTCGACCTCTCGACGGTCGAGCCGTGTATTGCCGGGCCGAAGCGTCCTCAGGATCGCGTGATGCTCTCCGCCGCTGCTCAATCGTTCGAGCAGGCGCTACCCGGCCTGTTGAAACCGGGCCAGCAGGTTCCACCCAAACAGGAAGCACGTTGGGAAGGTGAGGGCGGTCATCCCGCCGGCATGGATTCGCAGCATGACGTCGTGGAAGAGCACGTCAAGCTGGATGAGGCGCTGAAGCACGGCAGCGTCGTGATCGCGGCCATTACGAGTTGCACGAATACATCCAACCCCTCAGTGTTGGTTGCGGCGGGATTGCTCGCGAAGAAGGCCGTCGAAAAAGGATTGACGGTTCCGGCCTGGGTAAAGACATCGCTGGCTCCCGGCTCGATGGTAGTTACCGAATATCTCACTCGTTCCGGCCTGATGCCCTACCTGGAGAAGCTGAAGTTCCACCTCGTTGGTTATGGGTGTACGACATGCATCGGCAATTCGGGACCCCTGCCGCAGGAAGTGTCGGGCGTCATCGTGGACAAAGACCTCGTGGTTGCGTCGGTGCTCAGCGGTAATCGCAATTTTGAGGGCCGAATCAATTCCGAAGTGCGCGCGAACTATCTGATGTCGCCGCCGCTGGTCGTCGCCTACGCACTCGCCGGGCGCATCGATCTCGACATGTATAAGGAGCCTCTCGGCTATAGCAAGAACGGCAAACGTGTGCCGGTGTTTCTGAAAGATATCTGGCCGACTGCGAAAGAGGTACACGACGTTGTCCAGAAGTACGTGACCGCCGACCTGTTCCAGACAAGCTACAACGACGTCTTCAAGGGCGATGAGCGCTGGCGCAGCCTCAACGTGCCCGAAGGCGAGACCTTTGCCTGGGACGGCGGCTCGACCTACGTGAAGAACCCGCCATATTTCGAGAACATGCCGGCCAAGCCTGCTCCGGTGAAAGACATCTCCGGCGCCCGCGTGCTTTGCTACTTAGGAAATAGCGTGACCACGGATCACATCTCGCCCGCCGGCTCCATTAAGCCAAATAGCCCGGCTGGACAATACTTGATCGGGCACGGCGTCCAGCCAGTGGATTTCAATTCCTATGGATCCCGCCGGGGCAATCACGAAATCATGATGCGGGGCACGTTCGCCAATGTGCGCCTGCGCAACAAACTCACGCCACATCGCGAAGGCGCTTACACGCGACACTTGCCGGACGGCGAAGAGATGAGCATCTTCGACGCATCGGAAAAATATCGCGCGGCGGGAACTTCGCTGCTGGTACTGGCCGGAAAAGAGTACGGTTCAGGTTCCTCGCGTGATTGGGCGGCCAAGGGTCCCAGGCTGCTCGGCGTACGCGCCGTTATCGCCGAAAGCTTTGAACGTATTCATCGCTCAAATCTGGTCGGTATGGGTATTCTTCCACTGCAGTTCCTGGCGGAAGAAAGCGCCGAAACCAGCGGCCTGACCGGCGAAGAAGTGTTCGACATCGCCGGCCTCACGGATGTGCTGGAGAACTTCGCGCCGGGGAAGACGGTGAAGGTCCGAGCCAAGAAGCCCGATGGAGTGGTTCTGGAGTTTCATGCCACGGTGCGCATCGATACGCCGCAGGAGGTGCAGTACTACAAGCACGGTGGAATTCTGCAGTACGTGCTGCGCCAGCTGATGATCAAACCAGCAGCGGCGAAGGCCTGAGGTCTCCGCCATCTCCCCGATCAAGAACCAGCTCAGCCATTGTGATCGCTGGATCGCAATGGCTGAACCAGTATTGAACATGAGCGTTCACGCCGGACCGACTGGCCGCTCTACCTGCTTGTAAGTTCGCGATACCATTTTGAATCATGCTTTCATTGCAGCGGAACGAGCAACCGTTGGAGCGCCCTGCCGGGGTTAGCGCCATCGTCGCCATTTGCGGTTTGGTAGCCGCAGTGTCTCTGGTATATGCGGGACTATTGCTCGCCGGACGCATTCCGCTCTCAGCCGGAGCTTTTCTGTTGGGCGGGGGCATCGAGCAACTGGGTCCGGTCGCGTTCCTTGCCTATGCCTTGATTCTGACCCTGCTGAGCTGCGGGTTATGGTGGCGATGGAAAGGTACGCGGCGCGCAGTGATCTTGTTGGCCGCTGCGGGAATCGCCCTAGCCGTTCCTGCCGTTTCCTCTGCTGTTGTGGACCAGCGCGGCTTCGCAATTGCACGCGAGGGATTGCAGATCATGCTGCGTGTGGTTGCGATCTACTATCTTAGCCAGGAGCCGGTGAAGGAATGGTTCGCGCAGCGCTGAATTCAACCTGCTATCGATCCGCTTGCACCGCGACACCACTCAAACACGGCGGCTTACGGTGCGGTAGACGTTCGTCCTTCGCTCAGTTAGGCTGATATAGGCGTCGAGGAGGATCACATGTTCAAAGGCTTTCGCGATTTTGTTCTACGTGGCAACGTAGTCGATTTGGCGGTCGGCGTGGTCATTGGCGCCGCCTTCGGCACGGTGGTCTCGGCGTTCGTTAAGGACTTGCTTACCCCGCTTATCGCCGCTTTGGTGAAGAAGCCGGACTTTTCAGGATTTGCCTTCGAATTGCATGGCTCAAAGTTCCTCTATGGCGACTTCGTTAATGCGATCATCTCGTTCGTTTTGATCGCCGCCGCGGTGTACTACTTCGTGGTACTGCCGGTGAATCACCTGATGAAAAAATTCGAGAAGCAGGCGCTGCCCGACAAGAAGAAGTGCCCCGAATGCCAGAGTGACATTCCCATCGCAGCCCGGCGCTGCGGCTTCTGCACCCAGGTTGTCGCCTAGCCGACGAAACTATGCGGCAGTGTGCTTCAGGTGGGAAGCGGCAAGCCGTCGGTCTCGCAGGTGCTGCTTCTGCCAAAAGGCGTAGCCGAACCACGCTCCGAGGAACAACGTCAGTAAACTTGCTGCCATGATTATGCTCGGCCATCTACTGATTCCCGTTACTCGCGACACGATATAGAAATCGCCAGATACCCCCAGCGCCAGAAATACCATCGACCACAGCAACGCTTGAGCCGTAATGTGGTGCAGCATTTCGCTGTCTTCGCCCTGTTCGACAATCCGGTGGTAAGCTGCCGGCATGATCAGCAAGATGGTGCAGATAGCGACTGACGTCAGGCTAGCCAGATGCAACATCTTCCAGGCTTGTGGAATCTTGTAGAACGCCGTCATCCACATGATGATCAACTGGAAGCCCAACAGCGCTTGAGCGCCCGGCAGAACGACGCGGCACTCGATGAGGACTTGTTTCACGCGTGTCGATAGGTCAGTTTCCTGTTCCTGGTTCATATCGATTTCTCTCAGCGGATCCGTGATGGCATAAATGTGAAGGCTGCCGAGTTTTCGACGTCGCGCCATCAGTTCCATTCCGTACCAGCACAACAGTGTCACTGCCAAAACCAGTCCGGCCAGAACTCCTGAGGCCGTCTTGTCCAAAACCCAGCGAGCGCCGAGAAAGAAACTCAGACCCATAGCTAGCGCAAACGGCAGCAGACCCGTGGTGACCGTCGCGGTAGCTAAGCGATGCAATCTCGCGGTGTTGCGTCCATGCAGTACCAACTGGTGATACGGTGCGGGAATCATCAGTACGCCCAAGCCGACCAGCATGAGTGCCAGGGAAGCCAGTTGTATGTGTTGGGTGAACGGCGCCATCTTCTCGAAGCCCGGTTCGAAGAAAGAGCGGAAGTCGAACCCGATCAGAATCTGGATTCCAAGTACCAGAATGCGGGTCTCATTCAGCACGTTTTCAATCTTGTCTTTAAGCTGCGCCATGGCGTGGAGGGCTACGAAAATGTCACTATCCCCATTAGGATTCAGCCTCTTCCATGCGGAGTTGTGCGGGCGTCCTGTGGATATTACGAATCCCTTGCTCAACCCATTGTTTATAAAGCGCTTAAGCCCTCTGGAGGGGATCGAAAATAGGGCGGTTCTGTGATAGAATCAACGTAGATCGTTGCGCACTTAAGCCATTGAAATCTCTAGTAGATATGGACTGCCGAGAAGCGTAGTCCAGGCTCGTGCCGCGACCTCCGCAAGGAACCGGCAACCCACTCGCTATCGAGGTTGCCAAACGAATGGAGCAGGATGGCCGCGAAAGATTCCCAGACCGCCGCTACGGCGGCTTCTCAAACTAAGCCACTCGAAATTGAGAACGAAAGTCTTCCCGGAAACCGTGGAAGGAACGGCAACGGCACCTCGGATGGAGATTACACCGCCGATTCCATCAAGGTGCTTGGCGGCATGGAAGCCGTACGCAAGCGTCCCGCCATGTACATCGGATCGACCGGCGAGATGGGCCTGCATCACCTGGTCTACGAAGTGGTGGACAACTCGGTCGACGAAGCGCTGGCTGGATTTGCCGATCGCGTCGATGTCACCATTCACATCGACAACTCCATCACCGTAGTCGATAACGGTCGCGGCATTCCTACCGACGAGATGGATGTGGATGGCGAGCGGCTGCCGGCGGCGCAGGTCGTAATGACCGTGCTGCACGCGGGCGGAAAATTCGACACCTCGACCTACAAAGTTTCCGGCGGACTGCACGGCGTCGGCGTCTCCTGCGTGAATGCGCTCAGCCATCTGCTGGAGCTGGAGATCTGGCGTGACGGTTCGGTGTGGGAGCAGACATATTCCAAGGGCGAGCCTACCTCCAAGCTGAAGAAAACGGGCACGACTAAGAAGCGCGGCACCAAGGTCCATTTCCTGCCTGACCAGGAAATCTTTACGGTTACCGAGTACAACTACGACACGCTGGCGCAGCGTCTGCGCGAAATGGCATTCCTCAACAAGGGATTGCTGATCACCTTGACGGACGAACGCACCACCGATCAGAAGACAGGCGAGCCCAAGAAGGCCGAGTTCAAGTACAACGGCGGCATCGCGCGAGTTCATCAAGCACCTGAACCGCGGCAAGAGCGTGTTGCACGACAAGCCGATTTACATGGAAGCGGAGCGCGACGGCGTGGCCATGGAGATCGCGCTGCAGTATAACGACGGCTACTCGGAGACGGTGTTCAGCTTCGCCAACAACATCAACACGGTTGACGGCGGCTCGCATCTGTCGGGCTTTCGCACCTCGCTCACCCGCACCATCAATTACGCCGGCCAGCAGCTCGGGCTGTTCAAGGACGTGAAAGAGAACCTGAGTGGCGACGATGTTCGCGAAGGGTTGGTCGCTGTAGTCAGCGTGAAGTTGCCGCAGCCGCAGTTCGAAGGTCAGACCAAGGGCAAGCTCAACTCCGATATCGCCGGAACCGTGCAGGCCTTCGTCAACGAGCGACTGGGAGCGTTCTTCGATCAGAATCCTCCGGTCGCCAAGAAGATCATCAACAAAGCGATTGAGGCGTCTCGTGCTCGCGAAGCCGCTCGCAAGGCGCGCGATCTGACGCGTCGCAAGGGAGCGCTCGACGGCGGCGGCCTGCCGGGCAAGCTGGCGGACTGCTCCGAGCGCCAGCCTGAGCGCTGCGAGGTGTACCTGGTCGAGGGCGAGAGCGCAGGTGGCACCGCCAAGCAGGGACGCGATCGCCGCTTCCAGGCCATTCTGCCGCTGAAGGGCAAGATCCTGAACGTGGAGAAGGCGCGCTACGACAAGATGCTGGGCCACGAAGAAATTCGCGCCATGATCACGGCGCTGGGCACCGGCATCGGCAAAGACGATTTCGACGCTTCGAAGCTGCGCTACGGCAAAATCATCCTGATGACCGACGCCGACGTCGACGGCTCGCACATCCGCACGCTGCTGCTCACGTTCTTCTTCCGCCACATGCAGGAGCTGATCAAGCGCGGCAACGTCTACATCGCGCAGCCGCCGCTCTATCGCATCAAGAAGGGCAAGTTCGAGCAGTACATCAAGAACGACGCCGAGTTCGTGAAGGTCATGGTGAAACGCGCAGCCGACGGCATCGTGGTGCGCTACGGCGAAGGCGCGGCCGCGCTGGAAGGCGCTCCGCTCACCAAGTTCATGACCACGCTGAACGATTACATCGGCTTCTTCGACAAGGTCGACAAGCGCATTCGCGATGAGAAGATCACCGAACTGCTGCCAAGAGCCGACCTGACCAAGCGCGCCGATTTCGAAGGCGACAGCAAGACTGCCGCCGAAGAAGATTGACAGCGCTGGAAAAGGCGCTGAAAGGCGATTGCCAAGGAACGCGGGATCAAGGAAGTCGGCGAGCCTCGCTTCGAGGAAGAGCACAGCCTGTGGGAGCTGCGATTCGTCAACTCGCAGGGCGCTGAGCACGTCATCAACTGGGAGCTGGCTTCGACGCCTGAGTATCGCCAGATGATGTCGAAGTACAAGCAGATCGAGCAGTACATGCAGCCGCCGTACTTCATCGAAACGGTGAAGAAAGACAGCGGCTCCGGCAAGGAAGAGCTGAGCGACGCCGAGCGTGCCGATCAGGAGAAAGTGGAGCAGAAGAGCCCCAAGGCGTCGAAGCGCAAGACTGAAGAGACACGTGGAGAAGGGCTCGCCACGCGAACTCTTCGACTACGTGCTCAACGAAGGCCGCAAGGACTACACCATCCAGCGCTACAAAGGCCTGGGAGAGATGAGTTCGCAGCAGCTGTGGGAGACCACCATGGATCCCGAGCGGCGCACGCTGCTGTCGGTGAAGCTGGAAGACCTGACCGAGACGGAAACCATCTTCACCACGCTGATGGGCGAAGACGTCGAGGCGCGCCGCAAGTTCATCGAAGACAACGCGCTGGAAGTGAAGAACCTGGACATCTAGCGTGCGATGAATTCTTCTTCGGAAAGGGACGCGACATGCGTCCTTTTCTTGTCGTGGCCCAACGTTCGCTTCTGCCTACTCCTCGTGTTACAACAAAAGATTCATGTCCATTCGCCGCTATCCGATCTCGTATTGGCACCCCCCAGTTGGTCGCGCTGCTTTTGCTTCTTGCTTTCGCGTTGCAATGTGTCTGGTTCAGTTCCCATCAGTCGCTGACGGCGCTGGAGGGCGTGTTCATCGAAGGCGGACTACTGCATCTGGAAGGCTATGGCCATGCCGATTCGCGGCAATACACGGCATTAGTGCCCTTGCTCGCTGGAGTCGCCGCGCGACTGAGCGGAGCAGAGCGCCACGTCTCACAATTTAACGACTATCGCGTTATCTTGCGGCTGCCCTTCCTGCTGGTGGGGTTGCTGCTAGGCGCGTCGCTCTGGTACGTCGCTCGCCGTCTCTATGGCAATATCGGCGGCTACGTGGCTCTCGGGCTTTACTGTTTTTCGCCGGTGGCCGTGGGCTCGGCCAGCCAGATTGGACCTGCCATCGTCGGCGCCTGGGGAGGCTTTGGCCTGATTTTCACTAGCATCGCCGTAGCCCACACGCTTTATGCCCCGCGCGAAGTCGTGCTGTGGAACTGGCGCCGCATCCTGCTGCTAGGACTGTCTATCGCGATCTGTGTCGGCGCGCAATTTTCCTTCTGGGTATTGCTGTTGCCCGCGTTGCTCTTCATGCTCTGGGTGGGACATGTGCGACCGTGGGCCGCGCTGGCGATTTTTGCCGCCGCCTGCGCGACGGGCCTGGTTTTGCTCTTGGGACTCTATGGGTTTCGTCCCGTGGTGTTTGCCAGGGCTCTCGCCCAGGCAGAGTGGCTGGAGGCGGCTTCGCCCAACTTCTTTCAGCCCGGTACGTCGTCGCTGCTAAGGGACTTCTTCCTGCAAAATGGCTTGGGTTTGGTGCTCCTGATGGCCGTCAGCTTAGTCACATTTGTTGTCTGGAAGCGAACCCGCTTTTTTGGGACGGCAGCGCCCCTGCTCGTCGGGATTCTGGTGCTCACCTTCGCTGTGCGCATGCACTTCTCCGCCTTCACGTTCCTCTTCCTCGCGTTGCCGTTTCTGCTGCTGTTTATGGCTGGAGTGTCGGCCGACCTGCTGGAGAGCCAATACGCGCTGGCTGCCAATGCCGTAGTCTTTGGCGTACTCATCGCCAGTTCGATGATCGAGGTTTACTGGCTCTTCAATCTGTCTTCGCGAAGCCGATGAAAACTTTGCGGCATCCAATGGGTTGGACTAAACTGTAGGGGCCATGCGGAGTGCCAGCCAATTCGTAAGGGCACGGCAAAGCAGGAAAGTATTGCGACTGTCTGGGGTTGCTCTCGCATTCCTGACGTCGATCGCGTTGTCGTCGTCGGCACAAGTCCCGGGCGCGCCGCCTTCCACCAACCAGGTTGGTGGTCATTTCCTGGCACCAGCTCCCAGTGTTACCTCAATCGGCGGACCACGACACCTGCCGCCGCCTCTTCCGAGTGTGACCTCGATTCCCAACTACGGCTACCGGTATCACAACGGCAATTTCAACGGGCATTACGGCAACCGAGGCTACAGGAACGGAGGTTGGGCCTACGCTGTTCCGTATTATTACTACCCCATGGATGACGCCGGCGCCTACGGCTACGACTATGTAGGCGGAGGCAACGGTCCTGATATGTACTCCGGACCTCCACTTGGTCCCGATCAGAATCCCCATATCGTGGTCGAGCAGCCGCCGTCCAGACCGTACAACGGGATGTACGATACGCCTGGGCGCGAAGCTTATGCGGCTCCGCCTCCGCCCCCCGCGCCTGATGCTGTAGTGGATGCCAAGCCAGGCGAGCCGAGCGTATTGGTTTTTCGCGACGGCCATCGGCAGGAAGTGACCAACTACGCCATCATGGACGACAACGTCTACGTCTTCGACAAAGTGCATAAGAAGATCGCGCTTACCGACCTGGACGTTCCTGAGACTGTCAAGGCAAACGACGACCGGGGTTTGGAATTCAAGGTTCCTGCTTCACCGCCCCAAAAGAAGAACTCAACCCTTCCGCAAACCAGCCTGCCGGATGAACACACCACCACTCCCGCAAGCGTGGCTTCAGCAATGCCGTAAGTTACTTCCTATCAAGGAATATCTTGCTGCCTGCTGAGCTTCGTTCGCGGCGTTCGTGACCCATCAGGAAGGCCGAAATCGAGCCCGAAAATGGGGTCTTTCTTGGGCTTCCTCATGCTATAATCATATGTGCTTCTCAGTGGGATAATCTACTTAATTTGCAATGACTTGCATGCAATGTGGCGGGCCTGCGGGAGGCCGTCGTTCGGATTGAAGTCCTCACCCGAAATAGAGCACATAGCGGTCCTTATCACCCCCTAGACCGCCCCGAAGTTTGTAGGAAGGAATCAGCAGCTGAAGGCTAAGGGCTAACGGCTGATGGCTAAACATGGCAGACGATCCAAACCAGCAACTACCACTCGACAACATCGGCCCCGGCGCCGCCAACGTGCAGCCCGTCAACATTGAAGACGAGATGCGGCGCTCGTATCTCGACTATTCGATGTCGGTCATCATCGGCCGCGCGCTGCCCGACATCCGCGACGGACTGAAGCCCGTGCATCGCCGCATTCTTTACGCCATGCACGACATGGGCGTGCTGCACAATCGCAAGCACATGAAGTGCGCCGGCGTCGTCGGCGAATGTTTGAAGAAGTACCATCCGCACGGCGACAGCGCCGTGTATGACGCGATGGTGCGCCTGGCGCAGCCCTGGAGCTTGCGCTATCCGCTTGATCGATGGGCAGGGTAATTTTGGCTCGGTCGATGGCGATCCGCCCGCGGCCTACCGGTACACCGAGTCGCGTCTTACCGAAATTGCCGAAGAGCTGCTGGCCGACATCGACAAAGACACAGTCGACTTCGTCGCTAATTTCGACGACACCACGGTTGAGCCCGTCGTGTTTCCGACGCGAATCCCCAACCTGCTGGTGAATGGCTCAAACGGCATTGCGGTCGGCATGGCCACAAACATCCCGCCGCACAATCTCACCGAGATCGTCGACGCCTGCATCACTTTGGTGAACAATCCCCACGCCACGCTGGCCGACATGCTGAAGTTCGTGCAGGGACCGGACTTTCCCACCGGCGGTTTCATTCACGGCCGCAGCGGCATCACTGAGGCGTATCGCACCGGCCGCGGCCGCTTTATGATGCGCGCCAAGGCTGCCATCGAGCACGTCACCAAGGACAAAGACGCAATCGTCGTCACCGAAATTCCCTACCAGGTCAACAAGTCGAACCTGATCAAGCATATTGCCGAGCTGGTGAACAACAAGGTCATCGACGAGATCAGCGACGTGCGCGACGAGAGCGACCGCGACGGCATGCGCATCGTCATCGAGCTGAAGCGCGGATGCGAGCCGCAGATCGTGCTCAACCAGCTCTTCAAGCACACCTCGATGCAGGAAAGCTTCAGCATGATCTTTCTGGCGGTGGTCAACGGCCAGCCGAAAGAAATGGGTCTGGTGCAGGCTATCCAGCATTTCGTCGATCATCGCATCGACGTGGTGCGCCGGCGCACCGCCTACCTGCTGATGAAGGCGCGCGAGCGCGAGCATGTGCTGGAAGGCTACCAGGTTGCGCTCGATCGGGTTGACGACGTCATCCGCATTATTCGCGGCAGCGAGAACCGCGCCGAAGCCCGGACTAACCTGGTCGAATATTTCTCCGGCAAGACGGTCAGCGTCTCGGAAGGAAAGGGAACGCAGAACAAGCAGGCTACGCTGAAAGGCGTGGTGCCGACGACGCTTACGCGCCCTTTCGATGCCGTGCAAGCCGACGCCATCCTGGAACTGCAACTGCACCGCCTGACTCGCCTGTCGATCGACGAGATCCTGAAAGAGTTGGCGGAGGTTCGCGGGCGCATTGCCGAGTACGAAACTATTCTGGGCAGCGAGAAGAAGCTGCGCGGCGTCATCATCAAGGAACTGGAAGAGATCAAGAAGAAGTACGGCGACGAGCGCCGCACCGATCATTCAGGACGAAGCTGCCGAGATCAGCCTGGAAGACCTGATCGCCGACGAGCAGGTTGCCGTCACGGTCAGCCACTCCGGCTACCTGAAGCGCACGCCGATTTCGACCTATCGCCAGCAGCGCCGCGGCGGAACTGGCCGCAAAGGGCATGAGCACGCGCGAAGAGGATTTCGTCGAGCAACTGTTCGTTGCCTCCACCCACGATTACATCCTGGTCTTCACCAACACCGGGCGCGTGTACTGGCTCAAGGTGTACGAAATTCCGGAGCTGAGCGCCGCCGGCAAAGGCAAGGCCATCGCCAATCTGGTCTCGCTGCAGCCGGGCGAGAGCGTTCGCGCCTGGCTGACCATTCGCGATCTGGAAGAGGAGAACCGATACGTTTTCTTCGCCACCCGCAACGGCACGGTCAAGAAGACGCCGCTGAAGGACTTCAGCAACGTTCGGTCCATCGGCATCAACGCCATCGGCATTGAGAAGGAAGACGAACTGGTGGCTGCCAGTTGCACCGACGGCAATCAGATCATCTTCCTGGCCACCCATGACGGCAAGGCCATCCGCTTCGAAGAAGACGACGTGCGGCCCATGGGCCGGCAGGCCTACGGCGTCCGCGGCATGAACCTGGAACGGGGCGACTACATCGTCGGCATGGCGGTCACGCCGAAGGAACGCAAGAAGGCGAAGGACGGCGAAGCCGACCAAGCGAGCCTGATTCTCTCCGTTACCGAACAGGGCTACGGCAAGCGCACCGACGTTGACGAATACCGCCTGCAATCGCGCGGCGGTAAGGGCGTGATCAACGTGAAGACCACGGCCCGCAACGGCAAGGTCGTGTCCATCATGCTGGTGAATGAGAAGTCGGAGGTGATGGTGATCAGCCAGTTCGGCAAGATCATCCGCATCGACACCAAGACCGTTCGTGAATCCGGACGCTCCGCGCAAGGCGTGCGCCTGTTGCATCTGGAAGAAGGCGACCGGCTGGCAGCGGCATCGATCATCCCGCCGGAAGAGGCCGTCGAGAACGGCAACGGCGAGAGCGGCATGCTGGTGCAGTAAAACTGGCAAGGACTGGAATTTCTGAGCCTACCCCATCCAGACTTCAATAGTTTGGGTGGGGTTTGTTTTAGACGCCGGGTGACCCAGGTTCGCCCTTTAGTCTGCAGCGAGGCTAACCTGGGGCACCGACCGTAGGAATCCGACTCAAGCTTCTACGCGCTTTGCGCCTGCCACGCCTTCATCTCGTCGGCGGACGGACCATACATGCCGGGGATTTCGATTTCGTTGAGCCGCAGGTAAACGCCCAGCTGGGCGCGATGGTGAATCATGTGACTCATCACCATGCTGCGATAGCACACCGCCCGGGGCATCGAGAAAAGGGTGTCACCCTTGGTGTTCTTCAGACTCCAGATCACAGCGAAGGCTGCGTCGTCTGCTGCTGCGAGCGCCTCGCGTCCGGCCTTGGAATTCTTGTCGAAGTCATCGAGCACCTCTTGGCGCGTCTTTGGCTCGAAGGGAACGAAGTGCTCCATATCAAGCTCCAGCACCTCTTTGGTGAAAGTCTCTTTGGCCCAGCCCGGCAGCTCGGCTACATGTCCGGCCAGCCGGTTGAGGGGCATCGATTTTTCATGCGGTTTGTAGTCGGAAAGTTTCTCGGGAAGACGTTCCAGCAGTTTGCGGGTATTGGCCATTTCCGAGTCAAACTCTGGCAGCAACATGTCACGAATAGCCATGGAAAACTCCTGCCGCAGTAGCGACAATTGAGCTAGCATACCACGAAGATAAAGCGAAAGTCCGAACTCAATTTAGCGGCGGCTAAGAGGGACAAACAGCCCTAATGGGACAGGCCAACCGCGTTCGGCAATGCCTTCACGGGCGGAGGCGCAAGGGCGTGTCCCAGGCGCCGGCCGTAGTTGATGAGCGGGTCTTCCAGCAAATGGTAGCTGGCGACGGAGGCGACAGCCGTAAACACCACGCTGCCAGCTATCTTTATCCAAGTCGGGCCAGTCAGGAGGTCGAAGCAGTAGTACATCGCGATCAAGTGAAACAGGTAGATGCCGTACGAATACTTGGCGATCGCGGCGGCCGCCCCACGAATTAGAGGCACCTGCACTTCGCGGAAGAAGGGGATAGCCATTCCAAGGACGAGACACTCCACCCAGCCGAGTCCGCGTTGATCCAGAAGCTGGTAGGCAACATAGGAACCCAGAATGAACGGCGGCCACCAGAACCATGGAACCTTCGGCTTGTACCTGCTCAGCACCACGTATCCAATTACGCCACCCAGGAAGCACGGCGCAAAGCGCACCAGGCTGTGCGGTCCAGTTGCCGCGCCTCCGAAATATGCTAAGGGAATGAGAGCCAGCCAGATCAGCAGAAGATTGCGGAATGCATGTGCCGTCTTAGTCACCAGGAATAATAAAGGCAACACGACGTACATCTGAACCTCGAGCGGCAGGCTCCACAGTGGGGCCAAGACCACCGGCGAGTGGGTCAGATTCATGGTAAGAGCGAAATTCGAGAGCAGATTGAATGTTCCGATGGATGCGTACTCCCGTGCCGGATCGTGCGGGATATGCAAGACCACAACTAGCCCGACTACCAAAATGGACAAGGGATAGATGCGGAAAAACCGGCGAATATAGAAATTGAGTGCGCCACTGTTGCGCTCCATCGACATCATCAGAACCAGGCTGGTGTGAACGAAAAAGATGAGCACACCGAATTGTCCTAGTCCGCTGACGTGGCGCGCCGAGTAATAGCCAAACTCGAAGATGTGGTGACAGAACACCATCAGTACAGCGATGGCGCGCAGAACATCGAGATTGGCGGAATTCTTGGACATTGCTGGAGTCGGAACTTCGCTGGAGAAACCTGAAATGACCTACACTCTACCCTAAAGTCAGAGCAGGCTCAATCGCGTCTGCCAGGGAAGAACCGAGATGTCATCTTGACGGAACCAAGGACCACACTCGACGCGCGAAACGTGGGCAACGACAGCATCGTCGACGAGTTGCCAGGGGATCTAATGTGGTGAAGCCGGCTTCGGCACACTGAGCATTGCTGCGAGGAAAATGAAGAGCCGCAGATCCCTCCGCTGTGGTCGGGATGACTCAGATAGCAATCGCCACGGTCAGTCAGCGCGCGCGGCTTACCCAAGACTGTGCCTTCGTCGTGGCATAATTCAGGCGGGCCGCGACACTGGGGAAGCGCACGGTTAGCTTAGACAGAAGATTGCGTGCCCAGATGTACTCGCCGGAGAGAACAACCAGTCCTATCGCAAGGAACAACAGACCCGGCAAGACCGGCACGGCGAAACCCGCAATTCCGAGCAGGGCGAATCCCCAGCCTATCGCAAGAATCAGCCATCGTTTACGTGTCCGGTTCAATTGCCAGCTCCCCTTTATTAATTATCGGCACACATGCTTAACGCTGTACTAGCTTCTTGACGTGTCCCCCATTGTGAGGCAGCGCTTGCAACATCTCGCGCACCATACGCTTGAAAACAGGATGTCGCACGTCGGGGGCGATCTCAGCCAATGGCTCCAGGACAAATCGCCGTTGATGCATTGCCGGATGAGGCACGTCCAGTTGCGGGGTACAGATCACCGAATTCCCAAACATCAGAATATCGATATCGATAGAGCGCGGTCCCTTGGGCTGCAGACGCCGGCGGCCCATTTGCTGTTCGATGGCCAGCACCTTGGCCAGGAAAAGCTTGGGCATAAGATGCGTGCGCACAGCCACCGCACAGTTCAGGAACCACGGTTGAGCCGTAAACTCGACTGGCTCGGTCTCGTAAAAGGACGACACCGCCGCGACCTTGCCTAGCTCGGCAAGCTTCTCGATTGCCGCACGGAGATTGGCCTCGCGGTCGCCGACGTTCGATCCCAGCGACAGGTAGACGGTTTTCTCCACAACTTCATGTTAGCGCGAGAGAAGCTGGCGGATAATGTCGCTCAGGGTTCGCGGCACAGGACCGCATGGAAAGATTGGACTAGTCCGCGACGGCGAGGTGTTCCATCGGCCAATCGGCAACCGCAGCCTCGTCTAAGGTGATTTCCTCAGCGTAGCTTTGATCGCGCAGAATGCGGGAGACGATAGCTGTGTGCAGGGCATGTCCTGCGCGGTCGGCTTTCACGTAGCCCAGTATCCGCCTGCCGAAAAGAGCCAGGTCGCCGATAAGATCGAGTACCTTGTGACGAACGAATTCGTCAGGGTAACGCAAGGGAGGGTTATCGATTCCGTCGCGCGTAAGTACCACACAGTTTTCACGCGAGGCGCCGCGAATCAGTCCCATGTTCAGCATGGCCTGCTGCTGTTCGATAAAGCCAAAAGTGCGGGCCGACGCAATGTCGGTGACATAGCTGCCATTAGAAAGCTCGACCTGGAAACGTTCGCTTCCGATCAGAGGATGCGGGAAATCGATGGCATAACTGACCGAGTAACGTTCCGCGGGATAAACGCCGATAAACTTGTCGCCTTCCTGCAGTTCGTAGGGACGAAGGATTTTGAGATAAACGCGTTTCCGGCGCTGCTGCCGCAGACCCGCGCTGGTCAGCATTTCAATGAACGGCATGGCGCTGCCGTCGAGAATGGGGACTTCGAGATTGTCGAGCTCCACGATGGCGTTGTCGACGCCCATGCCGATGAAGGCTGACAGCAGGTGCTCGGTGGTGGAGATGAGCACGCCTTTCTTCATCAAACTGGTGGCGTAGCTGACACGGGCCACGTTCCGGCTTACGGCCTCGACTTCAAACCCGTCAAGGTCGGTGCGGCGGAACACGATGCCCGTGCCCGGGGCCGCGGGCAGCATGCGAAGCTGAACAGGGGCTCCGCTGTGCAGACCCACTCCGCTACATTCGACAGGCTTCCGAATTGTTCGTTCGTAAATCAATAATTTGCAGCTAACGGTAATACATACAATAGATTACATGGTTGCAATACTCCCAGAATGTTGTATTTTGACCACAATTAGTGCCAAACCGTCGTCTCCGGCCGCACGATTTTAATCCCTGGTCCCTTTAACATCTTTGCAGCCAGGGCCTTAGCCGCGCTGTTACCAAGTCGGAACAAGTTAGGAGGCCCTGTTTACTGATTCATTACCCCGCAAATTAATCCCGTCCCGAGACAAGATTGCTTTCCCGCCCGCAAGTAGGGCGAGCCGGAGGCACCCACCCTGCCAAGGCGAAGAAAGCATTTCGACAGGATTCGTCGACACTGGCATGCGTCGCCTGTCGGCGATGTTTTCGCCGGTACGAGCTATCCCGTTGTTCAGCCAGGCTCAACCGCATGAGACCACTGGACTTTCCGTGCACTCTGCGTAAAATGCTCATTTCCGGTTGCTTCTTCGTTTCTCCGTGGAATTGGCTCCGGTGCGAAGGATAATTCAGCGGGAGGCCCCATGATTGTCGGTGTTCCTCGGGAAACTTTCCCGGGGGAGCGGCGCGTAGCCCTGGTTCCAGGTGTGGTCCCAAACCTGGCGAAGGTAGGTGTCGAGGTCGTAATTGAGGCGGGAGCTGGGGTTGAGGCCGGCTATCCCGACGCGGAGTATGTCAACAAGGGAGCAAAAATTCTCGCCAGCCGTGGAGAGGTCTTCGGCACAGCGGATGTAGTCGTTCAGGTGCTCTCTTACGGCTCGAATGATCAGACGGGCAAAGCAGACCTTCCGCTGTTGCGCCGCGGTCAGGTGTTGATCGGATTCTTGCGGCCTCTGGGCGAGGTTCAGACTCTTCAGGATATTGCCGCCACCGGGGCGACGTCCTTCTCCGTCGAGCTGATGCCGCGCATTACCCGTGCTCAAAGCATGGACGCGCTCTCCTCCATGGGGACCATCTGCGGCTATAAGGCCGTCCTGATCGCGGCAGACAAGCTGCCCCGCATCTTTCCAATGTTGACCACCGCGGCAGGCACCATTACACCTTCGCGAGTTTTGATCATCGGCGTCGGGGTCGCTGGACTGCAAGCGATCGCGACCGCGCGCAGATTGGGCGCAGTCGTGTCTGCCTATGATCTGAGGCCCGCGGTGAAAGAGCAGGTGCAAAGCCTGGGTGGGCGTTTTGTCGAACTTCCTATTGAGGCGGCGGACGCGCAAGACGCGGGCGGCTATGCTAAGGCCCAGGATGAAGCCTTCTATCAAAAGCAGCGCGAGTTGCTGGGTAAGGTTGTCGCCGAGAGCGACGTGGTGATTACCACTGCGGTCGTTCCGGGCAAGAAGTCGCCGGTACTGGTGACCAAGGAGATGGTGACCGGTATGGCGCCCGGTTCGGTGATCGTGGACCTCGCCGCCGAACGTGGTGGCAACTGCGAACTGACGCGAACCGGCGAGACCATCGCCGTACACGGCGTCACCATCGTTGGAGCGATCAATCTGGCCAGCACGGTTCCGTACCACGCCAGCCAAATGTATGCCAAGAACCTGGCAAATTTCCTGGTGTACCTGGTGAAGGACGGCAAACTTCAACTCAATCTTGAGGACGAGATCACCCGCAGTACGTTGGTTACACAGGGCGGGGAGATCGTGAATCCGCGGGTGCGGGAGTTCTTTGCATTGCCGGCTCTGGTTTCGCAAACGCAGGAGAAAAGCTAGTGGTTACGACTGACCTGATTAACAGCCTCTACGTTTTCATTCTCGCGGCCTTCATCGGCTTTGAGGTGATCCGCCGTGTTTCGCCCTTGCTGCACACCCCGTTGATGTCGCTGACCAACGCGCTCGACGCCATTGCCGTGGTCGGTGCCATCATTCTGGCCGGCGAGCACAAGTCGAACCTGGCGGCCATCCTGGGGACGATCGCTATCGTCGCGGCCACCAGCAATATTGTCGGCGGCTTCATCATCACCGACCGTATGCTCAAGATGTTCAAATCCAGCCGGACACCGAAACCATGATTCCTGGCACGCTGACGATTGAGATCACCTACATCATCGCAGTCGTCCTCTTCATCCTTTCGCTCAAGTGGCTGAGTTCGCCGTCAACCGCGCGGCATGGCGTCTGGGCCGGAGAAGTGGGCATGGTGCTGGCCATTGCCGGCACGCTGCTCTATCACGGCATCGTGGACTACAAGTGGATCGCGATCGCGCTGGTGCTGGGAGCGATCATCGGCGTGCCGCTGGGCAACGTCCAGATGACAGCTGTGCCGCAGCGGACTGCCCTTAGCCACGCCTTTGGCGCCCTGTGCGTAACGCTGGTCGGCACAGCCGAGTTTTATCTGCGAGCGCCCCATGTGCAACCGTTCATGATGGCGGTGCTCTCGCTCGAGGTGATCCTGGGAGGGCTGACCATTACCGGAAGCCTGATGGCCGCTGGCAAGCTGCAAGAGATACTGCCACAGCGGCCCATCACCTATAAGGGACAGAACTTCGTCAACCTGGGCATGCTGCTGATCGCAATCGGCATCGCAGTCTACCTGGTCCTCCACCCCGAGGCGACGCACCTCTATCCCGTCATGGTGGGAATCGCGCTGATATTCGGCGTGATGATGATCGTCCCCATTGGCGGGGCCGACATGCCAACCGTCATCTCGCTGTTGAACTCTTACGCTGGCCTGTCGGCCGCGGCCATGGGCTTTGTGCTCAACAGCAAACTACTGATCGTAGCCGGGTCGCTGGATGGAGCTTCCGGCTTCATTCTGTCGGTCAATATGTCGAAGGCGATGAACCGCTCGTTCAGCAACGTGTTGTTCGGCGCCTTTGGACAGGTACAGGCGGCAGCGGCGGGTGCGGTGGAGACGCGGACGGCGCGTAGCGCCTCTGCGGAAGAAGCCGCAGCAATTCTCGCCGCCGCCAACAAGGTGGTGATCGTTCCCGGCTATGGCATGGCGGTAGCGCAGGCCCAGCACAAGGTGCGCGAACTGTATGACGCGCTTACCAAGCGCGGCGTCGACGTGAAGTTCGGGATTCATCCGGTCGCAGGCCGCATGCCCGGGCACATGAATGTTCTGCTGGCCGAGGCCGACATTCCTTACGACAAGCTTCTGGATATGGATGAGATCAATGGCGACTTACCGCAAACGGATGTAGCGCTGGTGATCGGCGCTAATGATGTCACCAATCCGGCGGCCCGCACTGACGCCAGCAGTCCCATCTACGGCATGCCGATTCTCGATGTCGACAAGGCCCGCACGGTAATGGTGATCAAGCGGAGCATGAGTCCCGGTTTCGCGGGAATCGATAACCCGCTCTACTACCTCGACAACACGCTGATGCTGTTTGGTGACGCCAAGGCGTTCGTGAACTCGATTGTGCGCGAACTGACCGGCTCGGGCGGAGGACACGGGTAGGCAGGCGACAATGTGGTTTTTTCGACTGGCTCCTGACAACGGAACTTTTGACTGCTCTTCGTCGTAGCATTCATCAGGTGGAATTATGCTGACGTTCCTCTTGTGGTGCATACTGCTGATTTTCTGCTGGCCGTTGGCGCTTTTCTTCCTTTTCCTCTATCCCATCGTGTGGCTGATCCTGTTGCCGTTCCGTCTGTTGGGAATTGCGGTAGAGGGAGTGCTGGAGCTGGTGAAGGCCATCATCTTCTTGCCCGCACGAATCCTGCGCGGGCCGCGCCGGGCCTGGTAAAGAAGGATCAAACAAAAATCCGGCTTCGCGGCCGAGGAGAGTAGGCATTCCTCGGCCACAAAGCCGGACCGCTTTCTAACAGTTCGGACTACCCGACCTTGACGGCCACTTTCTCGTCTTGCGAGACGGGAAATTTGCGGTGCTCGACGCCGGTGTAGATCTGCCGTGGTCGCGCGATCTTCTGTTCCGGATCCTGCACCATCTCGTTCCATTGCGCCAGCCAGCCGGCTGCACGCGGAATGGCAAACAGCACGGTAAACATTTCCGGCTGGAAGCCCATGGCCTGGTAGATGATTCCGGAATAGAAATCGACATTGGGATAGAGCTTACGCGTCACAAAGTAGTCGTCCTGCAGCGCAATGCGCTCCAACTCCAGCGCTATATCGAGGCGTGCGTTACGGCCTGTCACCTCGAATACCTCGTCGGCAACCTGCTTGATGATGCGGGCGCGCGGGTCGTAATTCTTGTAAACCCGGTGGCCGAATCCCATCAGCTTCAGCTCGCCTTCCTTCACCCGCTTGATGTAGGCAGGAATGTTCTTCACCGAACCGATTTCATCCAGCATACGCAGCACTTCTTCATTGGCGCCCCCATGTAGTGGACCAGCCAGCGCCGCCGCCGCCCCTGCCATGGAAAGGTAGGGATCAGTTTGCGCGCTGCCGATTACCCGCATGGTGGTAGAACTGCAATTCTGCTCGTGGTCGGCGTGCAGAATGAAGAGCACGTCGAGAGCGCGCGCAATGACCGGGCTGGCCACATACTTTGGCTCCGTCATCCTCCACAACATGTTCATGAAGTTTTCGGTGTAGCTCAGGTCATTGTCGGGATACACGTACGGATGGCCGCGGCGATGGCGATAAGAATACGCGGCCAGGGTCGCCATCTTCGCGACCAGGCGGACGATCTGCTTCTGCCGGTTCGCGGGGTCGTGAATGTCCTTCGCCTCGGGATAGACGGTGGAGAGGCCCGCCAGCGTGCTCACCAGTATGCCCATGGGATGGGCATCGTAGCGGAAACCATCAATAAAGTGCTTGGTGGTTTCATGGAGCATAGTGTGATGCGTAATCTCCCAGATCCAGTCCTTGTCCTGTTGGGGAGTCGGCAACTCGCCGAACAACAGCAGGTAAGCTACCTGCAGATAGGTACAATGCTCTGCCAAGGTCTCGATGTCGTAGCCACGATAGCGCAGGATGCCCTTGTCGCCGTCGATAAAGGTGATCGCGCTCTTGCATGAAACCGTGTTGGTAAATGCTGGATCGTAGGTCATGAGACCGAAGTCTTCAGGACCGGTTTTAATTTTCCGCAGATCCATGGCGCGGATAGTTCCGAGCTCGACCGGCGACTCATAAGTTTTATCGGTGCGATTGTCCGTAATGGTCAAAGTGTCTTTCGACATGACCGTACCTCCTGTTAGAAAGCAGAACCTGTTAGATTAGAGCGCGGTGCTGCGAACGAGTGTTCGTCCGAGACTTATTCTAATCCTTGAATGCCGAAATTTTTGCGCTTAACACACGAGTGAGCGACGGATATCACATAGGTCTGTGATGTTCAGCGTAACCCTGAAGGCACTACTTTTTGTCGGCAGATTTGTCGGAAGCGGAACCGCTTTTTTCCGAACTCGTTTTTTCTGAGGTGGACGAGCCTTCGCTCTTCTTGGTCTCCGCTTTGCCCTCAGCAGAGGACGAAGAGCTGGCTCCGTTACCGTTGGAGGAACTGCCCTTGGACGAATCCGGGGACGACTTCTTCGCGTAGTCTGTCACGTACCAACCTGAGCCCTTGAACCGGACCGCCGGAGCAGAAATCAGCTGCTCCATTTCTCCTCCGCAATGCGGACAGACCGTCATGGGTGGATCGGAAAACTTCTGGATTCGCTCCGTCAGGCTATGACATTTCTTGCACTGATATTCGTAAAGAGGCAACTCGCTTTCCCCCAATCCTTCTAAGTTATTGATTCTATTTTTCCTGATCGGTTGCGGTCAATTGTGCCAAAACTTGGTCCTGGAAAACAGCTACCTGAAAATCAAAGGCCCGAATGTGCAATTTTGAACATACAAGACATTTTCCGATGGGTTAAGATTTTTCAACGTACCGCGTCCCTTGCGCTAGACGTCTTTGGCCGTCGCGGGTAAATGACATCAGCCTACGGGCAAAGGCGGCATCATGTTCAGCGCACACCTTCGTACCACACTTGCGTACCTCCTACTGGCAACGTTTCTAGTACCCTGTGTTTCAGCCCAGCAAAGCGCCGCAATTCCCGCTCGGTTGAGTATTCCGGACGGCACGCCAGTAGAACTCCGACTTTCGAAAAATATATCTTCTGCCCACGCCCATGTGGGAGACCGTCTGCCCTTTATGGTGGTGAAGGATGTGAGCTATGGAGGATTCACGGTTATTCCGGCCGGCACCCCGGCCCTGGGTTCCGTAAGCGAGGTTAAGCATAAGCGTTTCCTTGGAATTGGCGGAAATGTAACGCTGAAACTGAATTCGCTGGAACTGGCCGACGGGGAACAGGTCAACTTACGCGCTGGGCTTGCGGCGAAGGGACACTCGCGCACAAAACTCATGGTCGCCGCAATGGTCGCGACCGGGCTGGTCTTCCTGCCTGCCGCGCCAATTTTCCTGCTCACCCGAGGCCATGACATCACGGTGCTGAAGAGCACGGAAATCGTTGCTCAAACGGAGGGAACCACCTCCGTTCTTTCCGCAGGATTGGCGCAGTCGCGGGCAGAGTCTTCGCAATTGGACGAAATGATGGATTATCTGCCTCCGCGCGTCTTTGATGGCGAAGGTCGCGAGGGCGATATGCTGAACCTGGTTTTCGTGGCCCAACAGGAAGACTTGCAGGAGGCTTTCCGGCGCGCGGGTTGGGTCAAGACGGACAAATGGAACCCGTTGTTCGCGTGGCACCTGTTACGGCATGGAACCAACGACACCCGGGTGCCGATGGCGAGGTTTTACCTGTTCGGAAGGGTGCAGGATTACTCGTATGCCCTGCCAGACCCGGATGCAATTGTTTCGCGTCGCCATCATCTTCGCATCTGGAAAACCGGATACACGGAGGATGGCACCCCCATCTGGGCGGGCGCGGCCACGCACGACGTCGCGATTGAAATTGCCAAGCGCGGGCACCTGATCAATCACCGGATCGATCCGGCAGTCGATGCGGAGCGCGACTTTATCGGAGCTAACCTGACGGAAACTTCTTCGGTCAGTGGCCAGGAATACGTGCAAGGTGTGGATCCAGTTTTCCAGGCGCAGACCTCATCCGGGGAAGCCTATCACTCCGACAGCAGAATTCTATTATTGAATATCCATGAAGTCACTGTGGCAAAGGCTGCTGAACCTAGTCCATCCTCGGCAGGCATTCGGGTAATTGCGCTGCCGAACGCAGTTCCGGCACAGGCTTTCCAGAACACCCTGACGTCATCCCGCTAAATTGGAGTCGATACCAAGGGGCACCAGCGGAGGCATAGATCGTCGCCTTCGCGAAAACGTCCAGGTTTCTTGAGGGTTCTGCCGGCTGACGTTCGGTGGTCATCACCTGAAAGGATTGGTCGGGGCGACTGGATTTGAACCAGCGACCCTTTCGCCCAAGGCAGTGAACAGAAGTACTCTGATTGACCCGTCTAGCTTTTCTCTGCGTCGTAAGCATGTTTATACGGTGTTTGTCAGCGGTTTGACCCAAGTTTTCGACGCTCCCGCAAGACAAGGAATCGCTAATCCCTTATGTTATAGTTCGCCTACCGTAAAGCTATGTACCTCTTTAGCCTATCCGTACTTTGCTTATGTGCCCTGTTGCAGCAGGCGCAGCCAATCTCCGACACACAGACCCTTACCCAATTGGAAACAACCTGGAACGATGCTCATCTGAATGCCGATACAGCAACCCTTGACAGTCTCTGGGCAGATGATCTCGAAGTTGTTGTACCCAAGATGAAGCCGATGTCCAAGGCACAGTCACTTGCCTTTGCCAAGTCCGGCCGGATGCATTTTCAGAGGTACGACACCTCGGATATCACAATCCGCGTATATGGCGACGCGGCGGTGGTGACTGGACGGCTCCAACGAGTCCGCACGATCGAGGAGAAACAGGTGGCCGACGACTGGCGCTTTGTCAAAGTCTATGCCCGGCAGGGCGGCCGGTGGCGAGTCGTGTTATTCCAAGCCTCTGAAGCGGCGCGGTCTTAAGTATGCAGCCCGGTTTTTCTTCGCGCAGGGGAACTCAAAAGGCGGCGCAGTTCTGCGCGTTCTCGCCATACCATTTCTCAAGTGGAGGGGCGCACAGGCGATTTCTTAACAGCCTGTAAGACGGCATCAATTCGCTAAACCTGTGTTTGCTTCGTACTGGTAAGACCGACAACAGGCTGTGGGGCAAACTTCGGAAGGGATTGGTCGGGGCGACTGGATTTGAACCAGCGACCCCCTGCGCCCAAGGCAGGTGCGCTACCAGGCTGCGCTACGCCCCGACTAGCTCGATTATAGCAATGCTGGCGCTTAGCCCGCCGAACGAAATCTGCGCGAACCGTCGTTTCGTCGAGCGACCGTTATAATGAAAAGTTCATGCTTGGCCTCGTTTACGCCGCGGTTGCTTACGTCCGCAGCCCGGTTGGGATCTTCGTTGAAGAACTGCGTCGCGACCTGCACCCCGCGCACACTCACGCGGATGCCCACTTGACAATCCTGCCTCCCCGTCCATTGCCCGGTACAGAACAACAGGCAATCGACGCGCTCAAGCAAGCTTGCCGGTCAGCCAGCCCTTTTGAAGTCAGGATGGGGGACGTGGAGACGTTCATTCCGCTGACGCCTACCGTTTTCCTCCGGGTGGCGCGCGGGGCTTATCGCATGCGTGAGTTGCATGACAAACTGAATCGCGAGGCGCTGCCCTTTGAGGAGCCTTGGCCCTACATGCCGCACCTTACGATCGCGAAAATGGACCAGGCAGACGAAGCTCTCAGAGTGCTTGGTCCGGCGCGTCAACGCTGGCAGGAGTTCAAAGGCCCACGCGACGTGCGAATCGACTCCCTGACTTTCGTCAAAGGAACAGGGGAACGCTGGATTGACTTAGCTGTCATACCTCTTGGCGAAACAACCTGAGAGATGGTTCAGCCGAGGCGGTCACTAATGCAGCCTGGCAAGTAATGAAATGGAAGAACGACGGCACCGGATTCCGGCGAAAATTTTCTGTCGTTCGCGACGGCCTCCTGATGAGCGGTAAGCGTTCGCAACTGGTAGCCGATTCCAAGCGATTTGTAAGTCGAGGCCAGCAATTCTGCGATAGTGGGCAGATTGGTCTGCGCCAGGGCAACAAGGGAAGGTCCCGAGCCGCTAAGACAAACTCCCAGCAGGTCTTCATGTTCCAGCGCCAGCGCTTGCGCCAGGCCGGGAACGATCTTCTCGCGAAAGGGCTGGTGCAGCCGATCGCTCAGTGCCTGTTTCAGCAAACCGAAGTTGCCGCTCTGCAGCCCGTGTAGTAACAGCGAAAGCCGCTGCAGGTTGAAGACAACATCCTGTCGCTGCACGAAACTGGGTAGAACCTTCCGCGACTCCGCCGTGGACAACGGGACATCTGGAGTCAGAACCACAAACGAAATCGCTTCCGGCCATCGAAAAGATGTGGCTAAAACCGATCCATCGGGAAGCTGACAGCTAGTCGTAAGTCCGCCCAGGGCCGCAGCAGAGGCGTTGTCAGTGTGACTTTCCAGCGCGCAAGCGGCATTCAAGATTGTGGAGATGGGTAGTGGATCGGTGAATGCTTCATACATGCGCAATCCAGCCACCGTGGCGGCGGCGCTGCTGCCAAGTCCGGCGCGCATGGGAATATCGCTGCGAACTTCGACGTACAACGAAGGAAACGAACCGTGGTTCTGGCGGGCCAGAAAGCGGAAAGCACGCTCGATGTGATTTTCGCCCGAGAGCTCGTGGTCGACCAAACGAAACTCCAGCCGGCCATGACCGCCGATGCTCCACACTCTCAAGCGGAGGTAGAGCTGAACCGCTACCGCCAGCGTGTCGAAACCGGGACCCAAATTCGCAATCGACGCCGGCACTTTGATCTCGAAAGGTTCCCGGCCGGAGATTGCTGGAATGTTCTTTTCCGGATCTGCGATCATGCATTCACCTCGCTGGCGCAGACCTCACGCCGCGGCTGTGACTTGAGAATGAAGTCGGTGTCTTTGAGAGCGTGACCGGTAAGAATGGCGACGATACTGGCGTCGCGATCGATCTGGCCCTGTGCGGAAAGCTTGCGCAAAGCCGCCAGCGTGGTGGCTGACGCCGGCTCACACCCGATGCCGTCGCGCCCGATCATGGCTTTGGCTTCGGCAATCTCCTCGTCGCTCACATCCATGACCATTCCGTTGCTGTTTTGCACGGCGCGCAAGGCCTTCTTCCACGAGCGCGGATTGCCAATTCGAATTGCGGTGGCAACGGTCTCAGGAGCTTCAACCGGTTCAAGATCGGAAGATCCGGATCGCCACATTTGCGCAAATGGGTTGGCGCCTTCAGCCTGGACCACGACAAACCGAGGAATTTTTTCGATCAAGCCAGCGGCTTGCAACTCGACAAATGCCTTGCCGAAGGCCGCGGTGTTGCCGAGATTGCCGCCGGGGACAATTAAGTAATCGGGTGATTGCCAGCCCAACTGCTCCAGCATTTCAAACATCGCCATCTTCTGCCCCTCCAGGCGAAATGGATTGATGGAGTTCAGGAAATACAGATTGTCGAGGGTGTGCAGCAGGCGGTCTAGCGCGACATCGAAGCTGCCGTCTATGTGCACGATCTCCGCTCCGAAGTCCAGCGCCTGCGCCAGTTTGTTTTGCGAGACTTGTCCCGCGGGAAGGTAGACCCTTGCCGACAACCCAGCGCGCGCAGCATATGCGGCGAGCGACGCAGCTGTATTGCCCGTTGAAGCGCAGCCTACCGCGTTCGCACCAACAAATTGCGCTTCGGTGACGCCCACAGTCATCCCCAGATCCTTGAAGCATCCCGTCGGGTTCCAGCCCAGATGCTTGAAGCGGAGATTCCGCACGCCGGCCCATTCAGCCGTTTTCCTGCCCTGCACCAATGGGTTGTTACCTTCCGCCATGGTGACGATCTCGGAATATCCGTCAGGGAGAAACTCTCGAAAGCGCCAGACACCGCTGGCATCGAGTGGCGTGTACGAGCTGCGCCTTTGCAGCCACGCGCGTTTAAGGTCGTCGGGCGCCATTTTCACAGTGCCCACCACAACCTCCAACAAGTCAGCACAGGCAGGACAATGCAGAGCGCGATCGTGCAAGTCCAAGGTTGCGGCACAGGCCGGATTGCTACAGCGCAAATGCATCACAGGGTCCTTCTTTCAGAATCGGTAGATTCAGCGGAGGTTCTGCCAGGAAATCAGATTCGCCGATCTCGGCGAGCGCCGCCGTGAGCCGGCTCTTCCGGCACGACTCCAAGGTCATAACGAAAGCGAGCTTCGATTTGCTGTATCCCGGCCTTTGCAGCACCGCGTCTACGTTGATGTGGTGACGCGAAAACGCGCCGGCTAGCGATGCCAGAATCCCGGGCCTGTCGCGGACTATAAAACGTACGTACCGCGGCGACTCGGAATCGTCCATAACGTCGTAGGAATTGGCCGCTGGATAGTACTGTCGTTCAACTCCGCTCGCCCGGTGCCGTGCTGCTTGTAGCAGGTCTGAAACTACGGCCACGGCCGTAGGATTTCCTCCGGCCCCGTGACCAGAAAACACAGTGTCTCCTCCGAATTCGCCCGTGCTGACTACAACGTTCTGGCTTCCAGAGATGCGGGCCAGCGGCGAATCCTTCCTGACAATCGCGGGTCCAACCTCCGCGTAGATTTGTCGTTGAATAAGTCTTGCCGTGGAAATCTGGCGGATCGTGCAACCCAGTTCGGCGGCGTACTCGAAGTCGACGGCAGCGACGCCGCGAATCGAACTGCACAACACCTGCTGCGGCCGCAGTTCGGCGTTTAATCCAACTCGCGCCAGGATAGCTAGCTTGGCGCCTGCGTCCAGTCCGTCAACGTCGTCGCTAGGATCGCTTTCTGCGAATCCTGCCTGTTGTGCTTCGCTGAGCGCTTGGGCAAATGAAGCCCCGGCCTGTTCGATCCTGGTGAGGATGTAATTGCAAGTTCCGTTGAGGATGCCACGAACCTGGATGAGCCGGTCGCCCGCAAGTCCATCCTGCAGGCCCATGAGCACAGGAACACCACCGGCCACGCAAGCCCCAAATCCCAGAAATTGCTGCTCCGTCTCCGCCAGATGTAATAACTCCGATCCAAAGTGCGCCACGAGTTGTTTGTTCGCGGTTACCACTCCCTTGCCGGCTTGCAGTGCGCAGCGTACCCAGTCGTACGCCGGATGTAAGCCACCAAGCAGCTCCACGATCACGTCCGCGTCGGAGGACAGGACCTGATCGATGTCCTCGGTCCAAGTGACATCGGGGCGGGTCCAATCCACTCTCTTGCGAGCTACGTTCCCGGTTGTAGACATGCGTGAGTCGCAATCGATCTTCCGCACTGCGCGAACCAAGCAGTCGAGCCACGCAACTGCCCACCGTTCCAAAGCCCAGCAGCGCAATCTTGCAGCATTTCCCGGCAGCGTACTCGGAAGATTCAACCCGCACTAGCGTCGTCGTCATGATTAACCGACCTCCGGCTGAACGGCCACTTGGCTCGCGAGAGGCTGCGCTCGTGGCACGTCGCCCACCTCCGCAGGTTCACCTACCCATCCGGCCTCGAAGAAGCACCGGTGCAACCGCCGGACAGCCTCGCCAACGTCGCTGTCTTCCACCACGAAGCTGATATTGATCTCCGAAGCTCCTTGCGAAATCATATGGACACTAATTCCGCCTTCCGCAACCGTCTGGAACACCTTGGCCGCAATCCCGGCCCGGCCGCGGATATGCTTTCCCACCAGGCAGATGATGGCTTTCCCATCCTGAGCTTCAACCTCACCCAGCTTCTTCAAATCGTTCAGCAGCGCTCCGACTTCACGCGATGAATCGAGTGCGACAGAAACGCTGACCTCCGAAGTCGAAACCAGATCGGCGGTGCAATGGTGCCGTTCGAATACCTCGAACAGGGCGCGTAGAAAGCCATGCGCCATCAGCATCCGCGGAGATTTCACATTGATCACTTGCATGCCCTTCTTCGCCGCAATCGCACGGAATACCGTCCGGCTGCGCGGAGCCTCTGAGCAGATGCGGGTCCCCTGGTTATTCGGCTTGCGGGAATTCAGTACATGGACAGGTATGTTCTTCTCCATCGCAGGAATCAGCGTGGCGGGGTGTAGAACCTTGGCGCCGAAGTAGGCCAACTCAGAGGCTTCGTCGAATCCGATGGCATCGATTCTTTGCGCTCGCGAGCACAGCCGGGGATCGGTCGTCATCATGCCTTCGACATCGGTCCAGATTTCGATCCGACGGGCGTCGAGTGCGGCGCCGATGATGGCCGCCGAAAAGTCAGACCCGCCTCGACCGAGCGTGGTAGTAACGCCGGCCGCGTTCGCCGCAATGAACCCGCCCATCACCACAACCTGATTTGCATGCAGTAGCGGCTCGACCTCTCGTCGCAAACGGTCGGCGGTCTCATCGAACATTGGAACGGCGCGGGTGTGGGTGGAGTCCGTCACGATGCACTGCCGCGAGTCGACCAGCACAGAACGAATGCCGCGCACTTGCAAAGCAGCATTAACAATTGCGCTTGAAAGCAACTCGCCGGTGCAGAGAATCATGTCTGTGGTGCGGCCCGAAAGCTCACCCAGAGTCGCGACTCCCCGCAGCACGTCTTGCAAAGCATCGGTCAGTTCGCAAATCTGCTCGCGAACCGCGAGTTCGTCTGCCTCGCTCACCAGTGCCGACAAGACGTTCAAGTGCCGTCGGCGGACTTGCCCGAGCAACTCCAAGGCCTGGGGCAGTAAGCCCGAGGCTGCATGCTGCGACATCGCCAGCAGCGAGTCGGTAACCCCAGCCAAAGCGCTGACTACCACGACTGGCCGCTGTTCCAGGCGGCCAAGCACGATGTTCGCCGCGCGTTGGATCGCTGCGCTGTCCTCTACCGACGTCCCGCCAAATTTCATTACGATCATGTGCGCTCCTTGCTTGCGACTGCCCACAAATACAAAACCCACCAGCCTTTCGGGCGGTGGGTTCTTTGATCTTGTCCTGGAAAGTTGCTCTAGGAACTATTGCCGATCTGTCTCCCGCCCGATGAAGAATCCGGTGTGCTTGTTCGCACACTTGTACCCGATGTTGTTGTCGCGGAAGCGTTCTCGAGTTTCAAGCGGAATGCCGACATGAGAGTTCGACTACTCTAGCCAAGTCTTGAATCTGAGTCAAGCTTCTTTTCAGTATGGCCGCGAGAAATTAGGCTAACGGATAAATTGATACTCCTGGACCCAGTGGAAGCCTCTGCTGACGAGCAGGAATTTCTTGCGGTCAAAGAGTTGGAGCTGCATGTGAACTTTGTGATTGTCCATGTCGCCATCGAAGATCAGTTGATCCGAGGTCGGGCGCTGAATGGTGAAGTTTGCTTTCCATTTCTTGTCGTCGTCCTTGGTGAGTGCGAGACTCTTCTTGTTGATGTCTATGGCGCAGCCATAGCGGGCAGTAGTGTCGTCCATACGCTGAAAAGCCATCCGGGTGGGAATGTCAAAAATGACGCGGCGCCAGCGGCCGTAGTCGGTAAGGAGCGGCGAGCGAGTCTGCCCGTCGATCGTGAGTTGGTTTACATCCCAGATACCATACAGTGCCGACTTGGGGCTACCACCTCCGTAGAGATGCCAAGCGCTCCAACTGCCGTAGGCATTCATTCCCATTAGCCAGATACCGAAGATTACTTGCGCGGCGAGCGCGATTCGGTTGGCACGGGTGGTCGCGAAAAGCGGAGGTTGCGTAGATGGACCGGCGGCACGATTCAGGAAAAACAGGTTGGTGAGACGCTGAAGGTCGGGCGCGAGTAGAAACAAAGATATGAGGATGAGGTGGAATGAAAGCAGTTTTACCGGCACGTCGTAGGTCATATTGAGCATGAACACCTGGACCATATCGGCCAGGCAGACCAAAGCTCCTAATGTCGTAGTACGCGGAATAACGAGCAGGATTCCGCCCAGCATTTCCGCGCATCCGGCGAAAATTTCATACGCCGGTGAAGAACCAATGGACGACCACAGCACTCCCATATGAGAAAAGTTGCCGAAAGGCTCGACTAATGTCCCGAGATAGGGAAAGGGCATTTGCAGGGGAACCGCTTTGGCCCAGCCATAGCCAAACATCTGTCCCGCTAGACAGAAGCGGATGCAGAGCCGGAACCACTTATAGAGCGTTAGATAATTCTCGCGCTTTCGATCAAGGATCGACCAGACCGCCGCCGCCACGACGGCAAGCGCGAACATGCAACACAGCAAGACCCAGTCGAAGGTTTTGTCTCCACTGCCGCTAAAGTAAACCAGGGGCTTGGTGAGGCGAAAAATATGGACCGCTATCCAAGTGACGATTTGACGTATCGGCCATAGCGTGGAAGGGTCTGGGATATCGACATTCGGGAGCGGCACCAGGCCAGTGGAGATTTGTGTTAAAAGGCAATACAGTCCGAAGTACACGAAGCAGAATCGAAAGGCGACGCGAGTTGGCAGGCTCCACTGCTGAATCTGCGGATTGAGTTGGACTGGTTCCGTCTGGAGTTGAGTACCTTGAGCGCCCATTTACGATCTCCGTGAGAAGGAGTTTGGGAGCGGAGGTGAATTATAACGCGAGAGAAAGGTGAACTGCGCGTAACTTCGGCACAGAATCACAACGTTATGAAACGGAGAAGTACAAACCTGGTCGAATGAGGAGGGATTGGGGTGGGTGGAGGGATTCGAACCCTCGACAGCCGGAGCCACAGTCCGGAGTTCTACCACTGAACTACACCCACCGTAACTAAGAGAAAATTATAGCATTCGGCGGCACCGCCAAATTCGCGGCCAACGGAGTGGTGCGAGTCTAATCGTACATTCGATCGTTGCCGGCACCGCGTAGAAATTCGAACTAGGGTTTATCCGGCGCGTTAGTTTACTTCGCAACCGCCGCCGTTCATCATGCAGCAATTGCTTTGTCCGCAACCTGCGGCAGGAGAAGATGCGCTGCTCTTGCTGACGGCGAATGTTGAGAGCTGCTTTTCCAGCTTATCGGTATGACATTGAGGACATTCCGGTGTCTGCGATCCAAAAAGGATAGCCTCAAACTTATGTCCACAAGCTTCGCAACGGTATTCAAAAATCGGCATGGATTACTCCAACTCCTGGCGCATCAATTAATAGTATGGCTTCGACTCGGAAGAAACCATCGGCATTGTCTGATTTCAGACACCTCTAAAGATGCCCTGATGATACAAACTTAATTATAGATGCAGCAGTGCGATCCCATCCCGTCCGCCGCTCGTGAATCTTTTCCGAGCCAGCCGCCTGCCGTTCGCGCAGCCGAGACGTCTGGCGCGCACGATTTCTTTGGCGAGCCGTTCCGTCCGCGTCGACCGTTTGTCGGAGGACACGTGCAGACCATCGCAGGCAACTACCTGCCTCGCCAGAACCAGCTTCCTCCGGCGGAAGAGCGGTTGTTTCGGGTTGAGCCAGAAGTCCAGGTGCTTTGCCATTGTCACTGGCAGGCGGACCGCGCGAGCGCGATGACGCTGGTGGTGGTGCATGGCCTGGAGGGTTCCAGCGACTCGCAATACGTGATCGGGACTGGCAGCAAAGCGTGGTTGGCGGGCATGAACGTTGTCCGCATGAACATGCGCAACTGCGGCGGCACCGAGCAGCTTGGACCCACGCTGTACAACTCCAGCATGTCAGCCGACGTAGGGAGCGTTGCCCAGACGCTGATTGCGGAGGATGGACTGCAGAAAATGGCGCTTGTGGGATATTCCATGGGCGGAAATCTCGTCCTCAAGTTGCTGGGCGAGTGGGGCGAGGATACTCCGCCACAGGTAAAAGCCGGCGTCGGCGTCTCACCGGCAATGGATCTTGCACCCTCGGCCGATGCGCTTCACGACCGCGCCAATCGCTTATACGAATGGCGCTTCCTTCTGGGACTTCGCCGCCGTATATTGCGCAAAGCCGCCCTCTATCCAGGGCGCTACGATGTGCGTTACCTCCGCGGCATGCGCAGTATGCGCGACTTCGACGATCAGATCACGGCACGCTACTCAGGCTTTCGCGATGCTCAGGATTACTACACCCAAGCCGCCGCTGCCCGTGTCGTGGATCGCATCGCCGTGCCTACGCTTATCTTGCACGCTCAAGATGATCCTTTCATTCGGGTGACGCCCGAGACGCGCGAGAAGCTGTTGCACAATCCACACATCACTTATGTTGAAACCGCGCACGGCGGACACTGCGCTTTCCTCGCCGAACCTAACGGCTACGACGGTCGTTGGGCCGAGCGCCAGGCCATTGCCTTTATCGGGCGGGTGGATCGCGGTGAACCAGTCAGCCTTCCGCAGCTCTGATTGATCCCGGCTCGCGCACATGCAACCGAGCCCACGAGAGACAAAATTTCGTAACCTTCCGACAATTTTAGCCGCTCGCGCATGGTGTAGGATGGCAGCGCCGACGGTTCTGGCGGCAGGGGACAACAATGCGAACGGCACTGATTTGGTTGGTAATGGCTTTGGCTGCGGTAACCGCGTGGGGAGAAAACCTTGCCGGCCGCTATGTTCTACGCGGAGTGATGGAGGTGGGCTCAGAGCTTGAGCTGAAGCCCGACGGCACCTTCGAGTACATGCTGGCTTATGGTGCGGCTGATTACTGGGCCAAAGGTACCTGGCGACACGAGGGCAATACTGTCATCTTGCAGAGTTCGGGCAAAGAAGAAGCTCCCTTTCGCCTTGTTCGCAGCGAGGCTGGTACTCCTGGCAAGATTCGCGTGTGGGTGAAGGGCCAGAATGGCCAAGGGGTAGAGGACATAAAGGCGTACCTGCGCGCTGGGGACAAGCATCTGCAGGCGAACACAACCCGCGATGGTTCTGCCGTGTTTCCCGACCTGCCCGATGCGAGCGAGATTTTCTTTGAGGTGGAAGTGTACTCGGTACAAGCGGGACCGTTTAAGATTGACCCCTCCCACAAAGACTACTACTTCGAAATCAACGGCGATGCAATCCAGCAAGTCCTGTTCAAGAATGAGCCCCTGACCATCGACGGAACTACGTTAGTGATGAAGCACGGGGATCACCCCGAGCCCATGCGCTACGAAAGAGAATAACTTAGTAAGAGGTCTATGGGAGCGGCTCACTTTAAGTGCACTGCGGCCTCTGCTGATTTCGCGCCCGCCGATTCCGTGCTACGAGGCTTTGCGACGACTGGTCCATACTTCGGCCTGATTTCATGGCACGACGGATCGCAGTAAACGCCTTGATGTGTCTTGTCGGTTTCGGGATCGGGCATCGGCGAGGCGACCGCCGCGTCGCGATCTGCTTCCAGCTCGCGCTCCACGTCGTCGATCAGCTTCTGATTGTCCTCGGCCGTCAGCCAATGCTTTTGATTGATCAGGTAGTGCTCGAAGCGCGCGATGGGATCGCGCTGCCGCCAGTACTCGAACAGCTCCGCTGGGACGTATTGGGCAGCATCGTGAATGGCGTGGCCCTTCATGCGCATCATCTTGGCTTCGATGATGCGTTGGACCTTCGCCACGATGGGCGCGTTCGCAAGCCTCATAGGTTGCGTCGTACACCTGGCAAGGGTCGGTGCCGTCCACGATCACGCCGGGAATTCCGTACGCGATAGCCCGTTCAGCAAGGTCCTTCACCAGGAACTGCATGTCGGCGGGAGTGGAGTATCCCCATAAGTTGTTCTCGACCACCAACACGAGGCCCAGCTTCTGCACGGCGGCAAAATTCAAGCTCTCATAGGTGACGCCGGTGGACTGGCCACCATCGCCAACATAGGTTAGCCCGGCGACATTCTTTCCTTGCAGCCGCGCGCCTAGGCAAACGCCCGCCATCACGCCGATAAGCTCGCCCAGCATGGAAATTGGCGCGCATACATTGCGTTTCTGGAAGTCTCCAAAATGCGACGAAGCGTCGCGGCCCCAAGTGGGCGAGTCGCCCTTAGCCATGTACTGTCGCATGATGTCGCGTGCACTGAAACCCCGCACCAGCATCGCACCCTGATTGCGTATCATCGGTCCCAGCCAGTCGTCAGTTCCCAACGCATAAGCCGAGGCGCATGAACAGCCTTCCTGCCCGAGCCCGAAGTAAACGCCCCCGACAACTTTTCCCTGCTTGTAGAGATTCTCCAGCGCTACTTCCATGCGGCGGTTCAGCAGCATCCAGCGATAGATGGCGATGCATTGCTCGCGCGACAGATATTTCGACTCACGGATGGGCGGGGCGGCCGCGCTGAGGTCGCCTTCGACGCGATATTCAACGCTGGAACCCTCGCCCGACATGAAGATGCGAAATTCCGGATGCTCCAAGCGGTAGTCGGGAATGTTGTACGAGCGCAGTGTGGAAGACGCAGGACCGTCGTGGTTGCCGGCGGTCTGGTTGCCCTTCGCGCCGGCTTTCGCCTCATCAGCCCGACGCGCGACCCTCGTGTCCGTCGGTTTGGGCGAGCCGTCGGCTTGTTCGGACGGCGCGGGCGATTTCGATGGCTTCGCAGGAGCCAGCGGAACGTGGCTCGACTTCTTTTGCGGAGGGTGGGCAGTTGGGCGCTTCTTGTCAGCCATAGGTACAAAAGCAACGATAAATGGATGGTGCGGCTGAGGCAAGTTGCGGGAAGGGCGGTAGCGGTGCAATCAGCAGAGTGAGCCTAGTACGTCACAAATGGTCCTAGTCCATGTCGTCAGCTTAAGCAACCAGGAAACCCTGGGAGCATTACTGCGCGTTCTTCCGTTTCATCCGATAAATCTGAGTCACGCTGGTATCGCTCATCGCCGCGACGTGGCCATCCTGCGTGACCGACAGGAAGTCCTCCGCTCCATTCACTGACGGGTTCAAGCCCGCGAATTTTGCGAATAGCTCCCACTTGCCCTCCGGCACTGTTAGCCGGTAGATTCCGGTTGGCTCCCCGGTGGCTACTTCGACAGGGCCGCGCATTACGTAAACTGACTTGGAATCCGGCGCCCACACAAAGAATCCCCAATCGTGTTCGAAGACTTTTAAGCGCGTCCATTGCTTGGTCTTCACGGAATAGACCGCCAGACTCTTCGGTGGGTTCTGAGTTGCTGCCAGGTACTGCCCGTCCGGCGCCCACGACGGCGCATAGTACCCATCCGATCCTGGCATAGCCGACACTTTCCCCGTCGCCAGATCCAGAATGCGGATGCGAAAATGTCCCGCGATAGGGTAATCGTTAAAGTAGATAGACTTCCCGTCCGGCGACCAGCTCGGCAGCACTTCCTGGAAGCCCTCAGACGTCAGCTTCTCCGGAGTGCCGCCATCTACGCCGACTCGATAAAGCTCACGCCAGTCACTATAGGCGACCCATCGGCTGTCAGGGGACCACGTGGGCATTTGCGCGAGAGTGTTGGTGAGTTGCAGCTTCTCGCTACCATCGACTTTGCATCGCCACAGATATCCTCTCGGATAATCCGAGTAAACCATCCATTTCCGGTCCGGTGAGATCACGACCTGCGACGCGGGTAGTCCTGCCAGATAGGGTACAAATCGCTTTTCCGTTTCGTCGTAGAAATGCATGGCTCCCTGAGCGGTGCGTCCGACGACGAACAATCCGTCACCGTCCCGGCTCGGGGTCATCGCGATCGCTTCGGGTTGCTCCGGCGTCAGCCGCACTGCATAAGGCTTGCGCCAGAGGTGCGGCCATGGCTCGATATATTCGTAAAGATTGTTAGACCCATCTTTGGATGAGTCAAAAACAAAATGCTTCCCGCCCATTGTCCACATTCCGTCGTATGCGTCGGAGTCCGGTGGCCAATGCTCAGGCAGCGCGAGTACATGAGGATTGCTCCCATCTACATCGAGCTCCCAGATCCTCGTAATATCGTCCTCCAGAGTGCTTCGCGAGATGGTTACACGAATTCTCTTAGAGTCGGGAGAAAAGGAAGGATTCCCTGGCACCATGTGGTGCGTGTCCCAAATCTTCTTTACGTTTTTCCCGTCGGCATCGCAAACGTAGACCGATTCCTTTTCGTTGAACGCAATCAACTTACCGTCCGGGGAGTAGCTCGCTCCGCGCGCCGTAACATTTCCCAACCGCTTCGCTGCGCCTCCCAACACCGGCATAGTCCAGATCGTTCCCCGCTGCGTTTCATCGTTCAGGTCACTCTGCGATAGCAGGAACTCAGAGCCGTCGGGTGAAATATCGAGAATGCTCATAGTGCCGATCGCGGCGCGCAGCGGTACCGCCTCGCCGCCGTTCACGGACATTTCGACCGGGTCGCGTCCGCTGACGAAATAAATACGCGATCCGTCCGTGAAGATCGAGGGGCTTTTGGTTTCGCTCGAGAAGGTGAGCTGCTCCATCGGCAGTGGGCCGGTATCGGCAGGCTTGCCGCGGCCGGTAAGCACAAACCACGCGGCGGCGCAGACTAACGCTGCAGCCCCAATCCAAATCAACTTCTTCCATTTCTCTCGCTGTGGCGGCAATCCCGCCTGCGATTGTTCCGTCTCCTTCTTCATCAGCCGGCGCAAATCCACAATCAATTCATGCGCCGTCTGATAACGGTCTTCCCGATCTTTCTCCAGAGCCTTCACGACGATTCGTTGGAGTTCTTGAGGTATCCGAGTATTCAACTCGAGAATGGGCTTCGGCTCTTTGTGCAGAATCTCCCCAATGATGGTTATAGGAGATTCTCCTCGGAATGCCTGCTTCCCGGTCGCCATCTCGTAGAGCACAATCCCGAAGGAAAAAATGTCGCTCCGCGCGTCGATGTCTTTGTTCTGCGCCTGTTCCGGGGACATGTACGCCACGGTTCCGACGATTGCGCCTCGTTCTGTGATCGCAGCTGAAATGGTTGCCGCCTCGCCGTGCGGCGTGCTATTAAACATCAAGCGTTTCGCTAAACCGAAGTCGGCCAGCTTCACCTCACCTTGGCTGGTCACAAAAATGTTGGATGGCTTCACGTCCCGGTGGACGATCCCGTTTCTGTGAGCGATTTCCAGCGCTGCGGCGATCTGCATCGCATAGTCCAGCAAAGTCTCGAGAGGCAGGGGACGCGATCCGATCTTCTCCCGCAGCGTCAGACCTTCGAGCAACTCCATGGCGATGAACGTCTGGCCGTCCTGCTCGCCGATGTCGTAGACCGTACAAATATTGTGGTGATTTAGTGCGGATGCAGCCTGCGCCTCGCGCTCAAAACGCGCTTGCGCATGGGTATCACGCCGTGCTTCAGGTGGGAGAAACTTGAGGGCCACGAAACGTCCCAGCCGGGTGTCCTCGGCCTTATACACCACCCCATTTCCTCCAGCGCCAAGCTTGTCGACAATGCGGTATCGCGATATCGTCGTCTGGCTGTGAGTGGCGTCCGTGGGTCCTCCATTCTCGGCGTATCTTAGGGGTATCGATCCATGCAAGTCAATCGATACAGTTGACAGCTCCACGAAACACAAAAAAAAACGGCTTCACGCCAGCTCGCTGCCATCGCCATGTAGCTCCCGTAATTCCTTCGGAGCTCGAGCGGGAGTGTCCTGGTTCTCGGCGGATTCTGGCGCTTCAGGGCGGGTGGCCACGGAAGATTTTTCCGGCTCAGCCGCTTCTGCCAGCAGATCGTCCAGCGACTCCAACCACAGCATCTGAGACTGAAAGACGCGTCCGAAATTGCGCGAGGCCGCCGTCGCCACCTCGTCAACATTTAAGGGTTTCTGCAACTCTCGCTCCATCGATGTCACCGCCTTGCCGGTAAGACCGCAGGGCACAATCAGATCGAAATAGTCCAGATCCGTATTCGTATTCAGGGCAAAGCCGTGGGTGGTGACGCCGCGCGAGATGTGTACCCCAATGGCCGCAATCTTAGCCTCAGGTTTGTTGCGCAGAGCGTACGTCCATACGCCAGTCAGGCCTTTGATGCGTTGCGTGCCGATGCCGAAGTCGCCGCACGTGCGGATCAAAACTTCTTCCAGCCGGCGGACGAACTCCACTGCGCCCACTTTCGGCTCAAAGCTGCGCAAGTCAAAAATAGGATAGGCGACCAGTTGTCCCGGACCGTGAAAGGTGACGTCGCCGCCACGATCGATTTCAAACAGTTCGACACCGCGCTGGGCCAGGAGTTCGGGCGATGCCAGCACGTTATCAAGCTGAGCGTTGCGGCCCAGGGTAATAACCGGCGGATGCTCCAGCAGCAGAAGCGTGTTCCCAATGCGGTCTGCCTTACGCAACTGTAATAGCGTTTGCTGCAGATGCAGCGCAGTTTCGTATGGAACCCGGCCGAGATTGAGGACGTGAATCATAAAGAGGCACTTAGCACTTGCCATTTAGCTTACCCCGCATTAGACGCCAGCCAATGCTGCGAAGAAGCAGGGTTGCGCAGAATCATTCCGCTTTGACCGTACCTTCGACAATGCCGATTGTGATGGAGGAAAAGGCCAATGCCAATGCTAACTGCTAAGTGCCGGCCATGAGTCTTTTTCTCGCCCTGCCTCGTATATCCCGTTAGTATGGTCGCCACCGCTTTCAGCTTGCTGGTTCCGATGGAAACCGAAGAGGCCCAAATCGCACAGGGGCTCCGGCGCCGCGATCCTGACCTGCTCGATGCCCTCATCGCGCAGTATCAGCACCGGTTGCTGCGCTACCTGCTGCACCTGACCGGCAATCGCGCCGTCGCCGAAGATCTCTTTCAGGAGACCTGGCTGCGCGTGCTGGAAAAAGGTCATCTTTATGATGGGCGCAACCGTTTCGTAACCTGGCTTATGTCGATCGCCCACAACGTTGCCATCGACCACCTGCGAAAACGCAGTCTCAGCAGCCTGGATGAGATGAAAGATCCCGAGGACGGCACGCCATTCGAGCCCCAAGCGTCGGGACCGTCGCCCTTCGACCTGGCGGCTGCCCAGCAAGAACAAGAGAAGTTTCACCAAGCCTTGGCTCAGGTAGCTCCCATCTTTCGTGAAGTGCTGGTGCTGCGCTTCCAGGAACAGATGAAGCTTGAGGAGATCGCACAGTTGATTTGCATTCCCGTATCCACCGTTAAGACCCGAATCTATCGAGGCGTGCAGGCATTGCGGCCCGCGCTCAAGGGAGGTGCGCAATGACCAACCGTGATCATGAGCGCGCTATCGACCTGATCACCCGCGGAGTGGAAGATGTTCCCGCCTTTGACGCAGCCTGGCTGGAGTCGCATCTGGCGCTCTGTACCGAATGTAGTGGCTACGCGGAAGCCTGCGAGAGTACCGAAGAATTGCTGCGAGCGGTCGCCGTCACCGCCAGTCCGGCCCTGGTGGCTGCGACGCAGGCGCGGATCCGCGCGAGAGCGGCGGAGCTGGACGAGCAGCGCTCGCGCACGCTCCTGATCGCCGTCTCCTTCTGCATCGGCACGCTGACGTCGGTCTTTTCGGCCTGGATGTGGTGGAAATTCGGAGGCTGGGTGGCGCAAAAGCTGGCGTTGCCGGCTTCCGTGGTTACGCCCGGAATTTTTGTGGCCTGGATGGTTCCGGCATTCATCGTCGTGTTGGCCATACTGGCCACGTCGCATCCCGTCATCGATCGTACGGTGACCATGGCGTGGCTGGGCAAAGATCAGGAAGGAGTCGGCCAGTGAGCCAGCGCAAATCAAGACTTCAGCAGGAGCTGAGCATTATCCCGATGGGCTGGACCGTGGCCGCCTTCATCGGCCTGGTTTTGGTCGAAGTACTGTTCCAGTTTTTCATCCCGCGCTGGGCGCATGGCGATATGCCGGCCAAACCTTGGATGGACTTGCTGGGAGCGGTGGGCGGGCTGCTGCTGGCCGCAACTATTCTGCTGACCGGCTATGTCTATGCCGACGCCAAGCGGCGCGAGATGAATGCGATTCTGTGGACGCTGCTGGTCTTGCTGATCCCCAAGCCCATCGGCTTTATCGCCTACTTCCTGCTGCGCAAACCGCTGTCGGCGCCCTGCCCCAACTGCAGCATTCCCATTGGTTCCGATTTCGCCTATTGTCCGAAATGCGGCTATGCCTTGTCCCCAAGTTGCAGCCATTGCGGCCGCGCCATCCGCCCAGATTTTGTATGCTGCCCGTATTGCGGGAAGGCGGTCGGCACGCAGCCGGGCATTCCGCAGAACAGCGCCGGCTAAAGGAGGCGTTGATGCCCGCGAAGCCAGCGAGGACATCCGATCTGCGACGCAACCTGCTGCTGTGGGGCACGCCGATTGTGTTTGCACATTACGCCGTCGTGATCTGGCACGTGGCGTTGCTGGTTAAAGTTCAGCCAGGCTTTCCCCGACTGGCGATTCTGCTGTTGCTCCTGATTAATCTGTTTCCCATCGCCGGGCCGCTTGTCTTTGCCAAAGGATTCCCCAAATTGGCCGCGAGCCTCATCATCATCCCACTCGGGATAGCCTTGGCCATCGGTGGCTACAACCACTTTTTGAGCGCCGGCTCAGACAATGTCCTGCGCATGGCGGCAAGTGAGTGGAGATTCCCCTTTCAGATCAGCGCCGCGCTGCTAGCGGTCCTGGAAGCAGCAGGCTGTTGGGTGGGCTTCCGAATCGCATTTGCGTGAATCCCTAAGGTGAAGTCTGCGATTAGTTTAGAATTTCCTACCATGGCAGCAGTCACTTATCTGGAAGCAATTCGTCAGGGGATCTGGGAAGAGATGGAACGCGATCCTGCGGTTTTCTGCATCGGCGAAGACATCGGCATTTATGGCGGCGCGTTTAAAGTTACCGACGGGCTGATCGATCGCTTCGGACCGGAGCGCGTGGTAGACACACCTATCTCGGAGATGGCTATCATCAACGCCAGCTTTGGCGCAGCGCTCACAGGCATGAGGCCGGTTGCTGAATTTCAATTTATGGACTTCATCAGTTGCGCGTTCAACCAGATCAATAACATGCTGGCGAAAGCGCACTATCGCTGGGGAGCGCCCGTGCCGGTGGTTGTGCGCGGGCCGTCTGGGGGAGGGGTGCACGGTGGACCATTCCACTCGCAGAATCCCGAGACTTATTTTGCCCATACGCCGGGCCTGAAGGTGATCTGCCCGGCAAGCGCGTACGACGCCAAAGGGCTCATCAAGTCGGCGATCCGCGACAATAACCCCGTATTATTCTTTGAACATAAGTTCCTCTATCGCCGCATCAAGGAAGAACTGCCCGACGAGGATTTCACCGTGCCGATCGGCAAGGCACGCGTGGTGCGCGAAGGAGCCGACGTCAGCGTCATCACTTATGCTGCGATGGTTTACGTAGCACTGGAGGCGGCCGACATCCTGGCGAAGGAAGGTATCGATCTTGAAGTAGTGGATCTGCGTACCGTGCTTCCGCTCGACCGCGATGCCATCCGCCAAACAGTCGAGAAAACAAATCGCGTAGTTGTGCTGCATGAAGATACTAAGACCGGCGGCATTGCGGGCGAGGTCGCAGCTATCATTAACGAAGAATGCTTCGATTCGCTGGACGCACCGATCACGCGGATCGCCTCGGCCGACAGTCCGGTGCCGTTCTCGCCGCCGCTGGAGGAAGCTTTCCTGCCTCAGGTGGAAGACGTCGTACGCGAGGCTCGCCGACTAAAACAGTACTGAACGCGCGCGCTCCGATTACGAGCAGGTTACGATTTGTAAAGGTCCCCGACCAGATTCACTGCTCGTAGTAGGATGATGCATCCGCCGGTCCTGCAAACCATCAGCCTTTAGAGGAGACAGATGCGCGGTTTTATCCTGGGATTAATTATTGCCCTGTTGCTGGTTTTTGGCGGGGCCTATTATTACGCAACCACGGGGCACTTCGATACGCGAGCCGTCGGCAACAGTCCAAGTACGTTTGAGCGCCGCACAGCCAACAGGTCCGTCGACGCCTGGGTCGACGATCATGCTCCGAAGCAGGCCAATCCTTTTCAGCCGACCATGGACAACGTAATGGACGGCTCCATGACCTACGACAAGAACTGCGCCTTCTGTCATGGCAGCCTGAAACAGCCGAGTTCGCCGATGCGCAAGAACTTTTATCCGTCCGTGCCACAGCTGATGAACCGAACGCCGGACGATCCTGACGGCAATCTTTTTTACGTGATCAAGTACGGAATCCGCTTTACCGGAATGCCCGGCTGGGAAGGCGTGCTGAGCGACGATGACATCTGGAAGACCGTGGTGTTTCTGAAGAATTCGGCGCAGATGAAAGACAATTCTCAGCAGACGACTCCGCAGAACCTGCAGCACATGGACAATTCCAAACCGTCGAAGTAGCGGGAGCTAATTACGTGGCCAGGGTAGCCTCCTGCTCTTCGAACGCATTTTCGCAGGCTTGAAGGCGCGCGCTTGCACTTAGGCCCTGTGTCCGAATTCATCCGTTGGGCTTCACTACCTTGGTATGCCCCGTTGTTTTCAGCTTGAAGACGTCATTGGAAATCTTGCGATTGATTTCAATGTTACTGAACTTCGTAAGTTTGTAGTCGCCCGAGGGCTCATCGTACCTCTGCTGCACGCTGACGCCGCGCGCGGGATCGATCCACAACGTGATCGTGGAAAACATGTTGCGCACCCGCTGCGACTTGGGTGTCAGCTCCAGCTTGGCGGCGTTCACGCCTTGCACCTGTTCGCTGCCGGCATACTTCACGTCAAACGATTTTGCCAGGTCGCGGCCGGCTCCGCCGAATCCCAACACCAGGAAGCTCTCAAAGTCCGACTTATTCTTGCCCGGATTGTATTCCGTGACCTGGTCGATGGATGGTTGATAGACGCTAAGCAGGTTGCCGGTAAATAAGACATATCGCTTGTCGGGAGAGGCGAAATCGGCGGCCATCTCCACGTCGGCACCCTGGCGGCGAAAATACATGGTGCCTTTCTGAATGTCGTGATCGTCAACCACTTTCTGGTACTGGTCCGAAACAAAGTCGCACTGCGCGCTGTGGAAGTTGGCCGCTGCCCGGTCCATGGAATCCAGCACAGCCTGCAGGTTCTGAGCGTGTGCGACCACGACGCCGCAAGAAAGAATCCACCCCGCTACCGCTAAGATTGCGTTTTTCATGATTTTTCTTGCCGAAGTTTGCAGCCATTCGCGCTAAAGTCTGGCCGGCGTTATCGATGTCCCCAAACTTTGTAGGCGATCAGGTTGTGCTTACCGTCGCGCACCTGCTCGTAGCGATCAATCGTAACTTCGCCAGCTACAGGGTCGATAATGCGTAGCAGCGACTCTCGAATCTCAGCGTCACTCCCGACTTTGACCGCCGACGCGTCAACCTTGTATACAAACCCATCGCCTTCAGGTTGCACGATGACTTCGGTTTGATGCGGAGGGCGTTCCTGCGGTTTGTCTCGGAAGTTGACCCAGATCGGAGTCAGAAAGATGAAGGCGAGAATTACGCTGACCATCACGTCATAGTGAACACTGCCCCGGGGATAGGTCCACCAGAAATAGCCCTTGACGGTCTGTCCAAACTTACTCATTGCTATTAAGTCTAGAGAGGCGCACGGCGAAGTGCAAGGATGCCGCTGGACCGCTCTTGGCCTTTCGCTTAACCGTTAGCGATCCACGATTCACGATCCACTAACTCCGCAACTCCACCACTGTGGCTCCGCCTCCGCCTTCGTTCTGCGGCGGCTCCGTGACCTTGGCCACGTGCGGATGGCCCTGCAAGTATTGCCGGAGGGCCTTGCGCAAAATACCCATCCCGCTCCCGTGCACCACCCGAAGCCGAACCGCGCCCGCCAGAAACGCCCGGTCCACAAACTTCTCCACTGCGCGCGTAGCTTCGTCTACAGTTTGTCCGATGACGTTGATTTCCGTGGATACGCTTTCGTCCTCATGGGCCAGCGACACGTTTATTCCCCGGGAACGCGCCGCTTCGACAGGATTGTTTCCCGCGCTGGCAACCACACTTGCAAAATCGTCGCGCACTACTTTCATCTTCATGGGACCGACGCCGACTTCAAAAGTGTCGTCGTCAAAATGACGAAGCACACGGCCATCGCGGCCCAGCGACTTCAGCCGCACAGTATCGCCCACCGACACCTGCTTCACCACATGTTGCTGCGCATGAGGATCGCCAGTGTCGGCTCCGGTGCTGTGCGCCACCACGGTAGAGTCGAACTGCTCGCGAAATTCGCGGCGCATTTTGGCAATGCGGCGCTCCGCATCTTTAGTCAGCTTCAGCGCCTGCGCGCGATCCTGCACCGCATTCACGGTTTCGCGGATGCGGTATTCGAAATCGCGCAGTACGCTCTCCAGCTTCTTTTCCAGCTCGCGAATTTTCTCGCGCTGCTCCTTGCGGCCTTCCTGATTCAGCCGATCACGCTCGCGCGATACTTCCTGCGCCCGCGCCTGCAAGGCTGCCCGCTCTGAGTCGACCTGCCGCAAATCGCCGTGCAGACGATCCAGGAAGCGCGCAATATCCTGTGCCTGCGAGGTCATGTGCTGGCGCGCATCTCCAACGATTTCAGGATTCAGCCCCAGCTTCTGCGCGATATTAATTCCCGCGGACGCGCCCGGCACGCCAATGCGCAGCTCATACGTCGGTGCGAAAGTGTTCTCGTCAAATCCGACGGCCGCGTTCATCACGCCCGAAGTATTCGCCGCGTAAACTTTCAGCGCCGTGTGATGCGTGGAAATAATGCTGATGCAGTCGGTCCGCCGAAAGAAGTCAGCAATCGCGACGGCCAGGGCCGCGCCTTCTTCCGGATCGGTGGCCGAACCCAACTCGTCGAGCAGCACCAGCGAATGCGGCGTGGTACGGTGCGAGATGAAATCGATATTGGTGACGTGCGCCGAAAACGTCGACAGGCTCTGCTCGATCGACTGGTAATCGCCAATATCGGCGAAGACGGAGTCGAAGATCGGCAACTCAGCGCGTTCGGCCGGTATCGGAATACCCGACTGCGCCATCAGTGCCAGCAAGCCCACGGTCTTCAGCGCCACCGTCTTGCCGCCCGTATTCGGACCGCTGATGATGAGCTGACGATGCTGCTCATCCAGCTCGACGGTGAGCGGAATCACGGCAATGGCCCGAGGCTTGAGCGTCCGCTCCAGCAACGGATGCCGTGCGTTTCGCAGCACCATCGCGTCGCCTGCTCCCGCCTCGAATGAGTGTCCCGCCTCGGCTGAATCACCAGCCGCTGATTCCGCAGAAGCCGGCGTCTCCTGTTGCGGCTGCTCACTAGCCGCCGGTTCTCCATCCGCCAGGAGCTTCACCCGGACGCAATCGTATTCCTGGGCAAACCGCGCCTTGGCGAATTGCAGTTCCAGTTCCGCCAACACTGCGACCGCATGAATCAGCGCGTCGGCGTGTTCGCCCAGCCGCGCCGTCATGTCCAGAAGAATGCGATGAACTTCGGCCTGTTCGTCTTCCAGCAGCCGGACCAGATCGTTGTTTTGTTCGATGGTCTCCAGCGGCTCGATAAAAACCGTCTGCCCGCTGGACGAGGCTCCGTGGGCCACGCCCTGCACCCGGCGCCGCTGCTCCACTTTCACCGGAATCACAAAGCGCTCACCCCGAATCGTGACCAGCTCTTCCTGTACCGCGCCTCCTTCAGACAGCCTCCGCAAGTACGAGCGTAGCGATTCCTGGATGGAGCGCTTCTGCTTTTCAATGTCACGGCGGATGCGCGCCAGCTCCGGCGACGCCCGGTCGTCGAGCGTGCCGTCGGGCAAAATTTTGTTGCGGAAATGGCGCAGCAGCAAAGTGAAATCGGCTAGGTTCTCGCGAAAGCTCGCTCACTGCCTCCCATTTGTCCTGGATGGCGACGGGCGGGATGCAGCGCAATCTCACGCCACTCCGCGGCCCGGTCCGCAACCAGCAGCAGATCGCGAATCTCGATGATCTCCAGCGCCGCCCCGCCGATCCGTGACTTGTTCACCAGAATCGTGGGGTCAAGCAGTCCATGAAAATCAAAGTGCCCGCCGGCGCGCAGATATCCTCGCAACTCTTCAGTTAGCTGCTGCTGGCGTTCGATCCATTGCCGGTCGCCCGAAGGCGTCAGCTGCATCACCTGCTCGTGTCCCAGCGGCGAAGCGGTGTAAATGGCCAGCAACTGGCGCAGCTGATCGAACTCAAGGACGCGCTCGCTGGAGTTTTGTATGGAGCCGGGAGAACTCATCGCTGTGTTTGTATGTTACAGCAGCGCCCGAAAGGATCGAATGCCTCCGGCTGCCCATCCCGCCGACAAAGTCGAGTTTGCAGAGGTTTGTGCCAGGGCACGAGTTTACTCGTGCCGATGAGCTTTGTTCTTGTCATCACGAACCGGCTTCAGCCGGTGAGGGATCTGCTGTTGAGACTTTTCATCAGACTATCAACTCGACTCCTGAAACGATGAAATGTATTTGATCGCGTAACGCCCTACTCACACTCTATTCACTCCCCGCCGCCGCGTGCGACTATCGCTCCTCGCCTCTCCGCAGATAGACTGTTGCGGACGATTCTTGCCTAAAGAGGGTTCATGCTACAGCATTCGGATGCATTCGTTTTTTTTGGCGCCACTGGCGATCTGGCCTACAAGAAAATCTTTCCCGCTCTGCAGAGCATGGTGAAACACGGCACTCTGAACGTGCCGGTTATCGGAGTGGCAAAGTCGGGCTGGACTGTCGAGCAGTTGCGCGAACGCGCTCGCGACAGCCTGATCAAGTTCGGCGGAGGAGTTGACGAGGAAGCGTTCTCCAAGCTGTGCGAGCAACTCAGCTACCTGGACGGCGATTACAACGACGACGTAACCTATTCCACCTTGCGCGCCAAGCTGGGCGATTCGCAATGTCCCACGCATTATCTCGCCATCCCCCCCAGCACCTTCCCGGTGGTGGTGCAAGGGCTGGCGAAATCCAATTGCGCAAAAGGTGCGCGCGTCATCCTGGAAAAGCCTTTTGGCCGCGACCTGCTTTCGGCGCGTAAGCTGAATGACACTCTGCACCAGGCATTTCCCGAGGAAAACATTTTTCGTATCGACCACTATTTGGGCAAGGAAGCAGTCGAAAACCTGCTGATCTTCCGCTTCGCCAACAGTTTTCTGGAGCCCATCTGGAATCGCAACTACGTTCACAGCGTGCAAATCACCATGGCCGAAGCCTTCGGAGTCAAGGGTCGCGGCAAGTTTTACGAAGAGGCTGGCGCCATTCGCGATGTGGTGCAGAACCATATGCTCCAGGTGGTCGCGTTTCTGGCGATGGAGCCGCCAACCCGAATGTATGTGGATTCGGTGCGCGACGAGCAGGTGAAGATTTTTCGCACCATTCCACCGCTCAATCCGGCGAACATCGTGCGTGGACAGTTCGAGGGGTATCGCAAGGAGCCCGGCGTTTCGCCCAATTCCGACGTTGAGACCTTTGCCGCCTTGCGGCTGGAGATCGACTCCTGGCGCTGGGCAGGCGTCCCGTTCCTCATCCGCGCGGGAAAATGTTTGCCGGTTACGGCGACAGAGGTTTATGTGAAGCTGCGTAAGCCTCCGCTCAGCAAGATGGGCGGCGATGGTCGAAATTATTTCCGCTTCCGCTTGGGGCCCGACATCGAGCTGAGCCTGGGTGCCCGCGTAAAACGGCCGGGCCCGCTGCTGGTGCCCATGCCGGTCGAGCTGTCGGCGGTCAAGTACACCGCCAACGACGAGATGGACGCTTACGAGCGCCTGCTCACTGATGCGATGAAGGGCGATCAGTTGCTCTTCGTGCGACAGGATGCGGTGGAAGCGGCCTGGGCCATCGTCGATCCGATTCTCGGCGACTGTTGTCCCACAGAGTCGTATGAGCCGGGAACATGGGGTCCGCCGGACGCGCGCGAGTTGGCAGCAGACATCGGTGGCTGGCACGATCCGGTGTAGGACTCGGCTGGCCCTCAACGCCTTGGGTCGGAGTGATCGTTCGGGGTGAGTCAGCCAAACCCTCTCATCAAGAAGGCACAGCATATACCGTAGGTCATTTTCGGTTTTCACAAGGAGTCGGACAGATGAATCGAATCATGAGGGCAACAGCCTTCGCCTTGGCACTTTTCAGCGCCGGATCGGCAATCGCGGCGCAGAGCACACCCAGTGCTGCGCTGGCAGAGCTGAGCAGCCTTACAGAAAAGGTCAAGGACGCAGACACCCGTGTTCGCGTGGCCGCCTTTCACGAGGTGTGGACCATTGCCTTGGCCAGCGATAACTCCGAGGTGAAGATGCTCGCTCTCGATCTGTTGCGGGAACCAGTCGGAAGTTCCTCGGACCAAATCCGCCTGCCCGCGGTCTACGCCATTGCGGAGATTGCGAACAGCACGGCCGACCCCAAAGTAAAGTCCAAAGCTTTGGCCGATCTGAGCGCGCCGATGGTTTCAGGCCAGCTGCCCATCCGTCTGGCCACCCTCGACGCGGTCAACAGCATCTTGCGTCCGGCACCTTCGCCTGAGCTGGCATTGCAGTCGGTCGGGCTGCTCGGCGAACCGATACGTAGCGGCAACAACGGGGTGCGGATACCGGCGATTAACGCCGTAGCCCATATTGCCCTTGCTGCCAATGACCCTCGCGCTTACAACGCCGTGCTCGACTTGCTGCAGGCGCCGCTTCAGTCGAACGCCATGATCGGTGGCATGGAGGTGCGGACCATGGCCGTGGTCGAAGTGGAGAAGATCGGGGTAGCGAGCAAGGATGAAGCAGTGAAAACCAAGGCTATGCAGATGGAGCAGGCGTATGCCACCGATAATCAGTGGGAGCCGGAGTCGCGGCATCGTGCCGCCGAAGGTGCGGCCCGAATTCAAAGCACGATCAAACCGGCCACGCCCGCAACCCCCGCAGCCGTATCCGGCAAGTTGGCAGTTTCTTCTACTCCCACGGGTGCCGACATCGAGTTGGACGGTAACTTTATGGGTAATACTCCATCGGACCTTTCCATCACCGAGGGCGATCACACCATTCAGATCAAGAAGGCAGGATTCACGCCCTGGGAGCGCAGGCTCAAGATCACTGCCGGAAGCACTGTCCACATTGATGCGGAACTGCAAAAGGCGCCCTGACCCAGATGCGTGCGAGGTCGACGATTCTGCGGAATTCAGGCCGTGCGATTTACCGCTGAGGCAGATTCGGGGTCCAGAAACGATTTTCACAATTGAGGTACGAGGGTTCTGACTTTAAACCACTCGCTTCGCCGAGACGTAGGGATTTCCCGCGATCACGAATCGCAACGGCTGATCGACTGCCTTGGTAATGCCGATGCGCGGCGTAGCCACGATGCGTTCCGGACGGAAGCCGTCATCGGCGAACCACAAGTCCGAATCGCGCGAGGTGAAATCTTTGTCGTTGTCCCGCAGGCGCGTGATGCCCAGCGCTTCCGACATGCGTCCGGGACCGCTCGATATCAGACGCAATTGCGAGGGACGCGGAGACGGTTCCAACTCGATGTCCCGCGCCAGCGCCATGGCCTCTAGGCCGAACACCGGTTCCATCGCGCGAAACAGCACGCCTTCGCCCTCGGGCATGCACGAAACATTCAGGCAATAATGATTGCCATAGATGAAGTACACGTACGCGTGACCCGGCTGTCCAAACAGCACAGCGTTGCGAGGAGTCTTTCCGGCAAAGGCGTGCGCCGCCGGATCCTGCTTTCCAAGATAAGCTTCGTCTTCCACGATGCGCCCGGCCAGCAATTTGCGGCCTTCGCGCCGGATCAGCAGCTTGCCCAGCAACGCGCGGCCCACGGTCACCGGATCGCGACCGAAGAACTCGCGCGAAAGAATCGGCGCCTGGCGCAACATCGCCGCCGTGATCCGGTTCGATGCGCGAGCCACGCTCACAATTTCACCGCAACCATGCGCAGGCGTTTGTAATCGATAGTCCACGTCCCATTGTGAAGCAGCGCCGGTGCGGCAAACTTGTCCGTCAGGCTGAAGAACTCTTTGCGCTGCTCCGGCGCAACCGCGTCCACGGCAAACCTGCCAAACATTTCCAGCCAGCGCTTCAGTCCACGCTCTCCGCCTTCCAAAATCGTAGCTCGATCGAACAGCACCGCGAAATCAACTTCCAGTCCCTGCGACTCGACCAGCGGCGCGTATTCACCAATCGACGGAAACGACCACGGCGACAGCTGTTCTGGATGTGTAACGCCAAGCGATCGCAATGCCTCGTACATTGCCTCCAGCAAGTGCCGAAGATTTCCGCGGCCGCCCATTTCCAGGACGAGCCGTCCGCCATGTTTCAGCGCGCGGGCAATGGAGGCAATCGCGCCTCGCTGGTCCCGCACCCAGTGCAGCGCGGCATTCGAGATCACGACATCGAACTCCTGCGAATATGGCAACGCAGCTGCATCGGCCACCTCAAAGCGCACCTGCGGAAAATTCTCTCGAGCCGTCCGAATCATCTCGGGCGAAAAGTCGATGCCCACCACCTCGGCCCCGAACTGCGCGATCTCGGCGGTGAGCTGACCGGTACCGCAACCCACGTCGAGAATGCGCTCGCCGGGCTTGGCATTCAGCAGCACCAGCAAATCGCGTCCGTACTGCCACACGAACGAGTGGCTCGATTGGTAGAGATCGGAATTCCAGGAATCAGGTTTGGAGCTCATGGCGCGATTGTAATCAGGCACCGCATCAGTTTTCTGTGATCCCAGCTTCGCGAGCGCGGAATTTCCAGTAGTCGCCCGCAGTCTCGCTGAGGTCGCCAGACGGCTTCTCCCCACGAAACACCCGCGACACTCCCCGCACCACGCGCCGCATCGGCAGCTCGCCGCTGCTGTCGGCCAGGAACAACTCTCCGACCTTCGAGGTGCGGTAATACCACCGTTTGAGCAATGCCAGATGTTCCATCCACTCCAGCGCACTGCGTAGCTTGTGAGGCTCCGCCGTCGCCAGCACGTCGGTGATACGCGCCTCCATCGATTGCGGCCGAGTGGCCAGATGCGAAGCTTCGGCCTGCTTGCCAACATTCAAGGTCACCGGATCGCTGATGCGTCCCGCGGCAATCTTGAACAGCGTTACCGATTCGCGCTCGGCCGAGGGTTGCACCATCAACCCGTTCAGCTCGTCGAGTCGCCGCACGATCTCTGGCAACTGAGCCGTTGCAGCCTTCACTTTTTCCAGGCGGGCGTGCAGCGCCGCGGCGCCTTCAAAGTCAAGGTTGGCCGAGGCGTCATCGCGTTGCCGCTCAATCTCGCGCACCAGCGACTGCCCACCGCTCTCGAAATATTGCTGCACGCGACCGACTTCTGCCGCATATTCTTCATCGCTGCAGCCTTTGAAGCAGGGCGCCAGGCACATCTTCATCTCGGAATAAATGCAGCCTGGGAAGGCGGGATCGGGATGCAGATCGTCAACACAGCGCCGCATCTTGAAAAGATCGAGTGAGTCGTTGGCAAACTTCTCGGCAGCCACGCGTGTGGCGAACGGTCCAAAATACTGCGCGTTACTCTTGGCTCCGCTGATGCGCGTAGTGACGGTCGCCCGGGGATACGGATTGTCGAGGATCAGCTTGACCAGCGGCGCAAAACGCAACCGCAGGCGCTTGTCGTAGGTCTTGGGAAACTCGCGACGCAGTGTCTGGTACAGCAGGAATCCGGCTTCAAAGTCAGAGCCGATGGTAGTCCACTCGACCGAGCGCACGCGGTCGCGAAGGTTCAGCTTGCGTGATTGTCCGTCGACTGCTCCCAGCAAGCGCTGCAGGCGGCGTCGCAGGTTCGAGCTCTTGCCCACATAGGGCTCGCTGCCCTGGTCGCCACGCAGCACAAAAACCGCGGCGCTCGCCGGGGCGGCGGCGAACAACTCACTGTCGCGGTCGGGGAAGAATTCGATGCGCTGCGCAGGCACCAGAAGATTCTATTTCAACCCCTGCGCGGGTGCCCCATACATTCCCGTCGTTTGGGAATGTGTGGGAGACATAAGGCTCGCACTCCACAGATAGAACACCTAGTTACCCGTCGGAATAATCCCCGCATTTTCGACCATCAATATCACGGTCCGTTGCGGAGCCCGAGTGCGGTGCACCACTCCCTTGGGCACAACCATGCCCTGCCGCGGAGCCAGTTCCACGGTGCGATCTTCCAGGTCGATGAGCAATTTGCCTTCGACCACATAGAAAAATTCGTCATCGTTGTCGTGCTTGTGCCAGTGATATTCGCCTTCGATAATTCCCACGCGCACCACCGAGTCATTGACCTTGCAAAGTGTCTGATTGAACCACTTGTATTCGCACGCATCCGCCAGCGCCTTCTCGTCAATGACTTCGAGCGGTTGATGCAGAATGTTCAGGCGAGTTTCGTAGGGATAATCTGCGACGGAATCGGGCATGGTAGGCCTCCAGGATGATCCAGGACTTCTTGCCTTTAGGAAGTTCGATTATTTGAGACGGCAAGGGATTCCACTTTGCTTCTCTACGCACTCTCAACAACGTGTCCGAAGCAGAGCCGGTAGCCGTTGCAATCCTCGATGTCGAAGTCGCGACAGCCATAGGGCTTATCGCAAATGTTCCGCGCGATCTTCACGCCTTTGCCCTTGAACTCTTCATAGAGGGCGTCGGCGTCGTCAACCCAGACATAGGCGTCCCAGGCCTCGCCGCTCGGGTCGACCACGTGATTCGGACGCATCCCGCCGACCTTGCCAGTCTGGCTCAGCATGATGGTGATGCCGGCGCGATGGACCATGCAGAAGCATGGCGGATCGCCCCAGAATCGGTCATATAGGAAGCCTAACTGGTCGCGGTAGAAGTTCGCGGTTGTCACCACATCGTCAACCAGGAAGAAAGGAGCAACATTCCAGCGGGCTTGCCCCGCTGCCGTGGGAGAATTGGCCGGGCCGTTGTCTGACATTGCATTGGCCTCCGCTCGATGGATTTGGTCGTATGGTTAGACGGTAATAATTATCAACCAGTACATTTTTTCATTCGCCGGGCAGCAAACAATTAGCGGTCACGGCTGGCTGCGTTTGCTGCTGCGGAGCGACAACCGGCTTGGCGCCGACATCCGCTGAAACTGCGCTTGCTTGGAATGCTGGCGAAAGTCGCGGCCTTCGATTTCGACCTTCTTGCACATCTCATGCAGCCGGGAACGCATGCGTTCGCCAATGCGATCGCCCAGGGTCTCGCGCCGCGCCGCCCGCTCCGCCGCCGAGGGGCTGCGCAGGTTGTCCATCTCGGCGTTACTCTCTTCTCCATCGGGAAAGTTGGTGGTGATGATGGTCGCCTTGTTGTCGTTGTAGCGGCTGTTCAGAACGTAGTTGACGGTATCGAAGACCCACTCGGTGCTGCGCACCGCGCCCAGTTCGTCCAGGACCAAAACTTCGGTCTCGAAGACCGGACGCAGAATCTCCATCTCCGTGGCCTGCACCGACGGGTTGTAGGAATTCTGGATCGATTTCAGTAGCTCGCGATAATCGCAAAACAGGCAATGAATGCCCTTCTCGCGAATGAGATCTTTGATGATCCCCACGGAAAGATGCGTCTTGCCCACCCCCACCGTTCCCACGAACAGCAGCCCGGTCTTGTCGGTCGGATATTCTTCGACAAATCGGCCTGCCAGGAAGCGGGCGTCGCGGATGCTCTTCTGGTTTCCGGCGTCCGTGTCGTATTGGAAGTTGCTGAGCTCGCAGTGCTCATACCGCGCCGGGATGTGCGCTGCCGTCAGCAGGCGCTCGCCGCGGCTCTGGACGCGGCACTCGCAGCGCACTACTTCGCGCTCCGTGCCGCGCTTGACGGTCTGCCATCCGGTGCCGCCGCAGATGGGACATGTGTCGGGTATCGTGGTCACAAATTGAACTGTAATGCCGAGTCCACGGGAGATGCAATGGAGCTAAAGGGCAGATTTGCACCGATTCTCCGAAACAAGGCAAGAACCGGTGATTGACTGTGGAAATCCGTGGGGAAACGCTGGCCCCGGGTAGACCGGGCCTTCACGCTCGCGTCGTCGCTGGCGTCACTGCTTGTGAGTCGACTTCGGCCGACGAGGGAGTGTCGTCCGCTGAAGTGGGCTCTTTCAGCAAGACGATCAGCGTAATGCCGCGCTAAAGCGCCGCTCTACCCCTTCTCTCGGAGTCTCTTTTACTCGCGATGCACGGCGGCGAGCCGCTCCTTTCCCACGGGGAGAATGTCATAAACATAATCGTGAGTAGCTAACGCAGAGGCCTTGATGGTGCCAGCCCGGAGCCGCTTCACGATCTCCTCGCGCGAAAGATCGAAGATGGCCTGTTGGACTTGCTCGCGCTCCTCGTCGCCGGCCTGTGCCATTACGAACAGCACGCGCGCGCTATGCTGAATGTATTTCGGGGAAAGCAGTTGCCGCTTCAGCAGGTCCATTATGACCGGTGCTTTGCCCCGATCAAATCTTCCCGGATCGCCCCGGCGGTCCAGCTCTGCGAAGAATTCCGCGGTCCACTCGTTGTGAAAATCCCACATCTTCTGGAACAGCTCATTTGTGAAACGCGTCCCCGCCTTCACCTTCTCGGCGCTTGGCGCCAGTACGACCCCGTCTTCCGTCAGCGCAGTTCGCTGGAAATACCCATCCTTCGTGATGATCGCTTGATGCCGGACCAGCGTCCACAGCCACGAAACATCGATACGATACGTAGCCAGATCGTTCATGAAACGCTGCTTGAGTTCGTAGTCGTCGATGGCCGCGGCGAAGTTACCATTTAGGATCTGGAAACCGTAGTTCGCGGCCATGTAGAACGCATGCTGGATATGCTCGATCGTAATGTCGCCCTTGGGCACGCCGTAAATGGCATCCCAGAGCGGCTGGCTGAGGAGCTTCTCTGGCGTATCCAGCGTTTGTTTGCTGATAATAGCCGGCGTTATCTTGCCCTGTGCGTTCAGCAAACCGCGTGATTCCAGCAGCGCCCGCTCCGGCTCGGATAGGCCACTGGCGACGGTGGGCACAGGTTGGCCGTTCGCATCCACCATCTCGCGCGGCGCATCCAGCATGGCCTGCAATTCCGCCAAGGGTGCCTGTAGCGGCCGATTTCCGGCAGCCACGTACGCGGGCTCCGGACTTGCGACCCAGCTCTGGCGGTACGCATCGTAGAGCCGTCCTTTGGCGCGACCTGTGAGAATGTCGTCGAGCGTGACTTGCGTTCCGGCCGCGCTGGGATGGTCGGGTACGAACATCAATCCCAGCAGGCGCTCGCGCAGCTTATCCACTACGATCGCGCGCATCGCGACCGGGTTATATCGCGAGCGTCCATAAGTATCGCTGCGCTGATAGATCATGACCGCGGCCATTCCACCGATGGGCGCTCCCTGCGTGAGCTCTCCATGCTTCATGCCTGCCATCAGCATCATGAGCGCGTTGTAACGCTGGTAGGCGATCATGTTCGGGGAAGCCATGCCAATGGTTTGGGGATCGGGAAAAACGCCGTGCGGGTCGTCTTTCCACATCTCGATGAGGCTGCCGAGATAGTCCCAGCGGCCTACATTCGTGCCCAGCAGCCGCCGGCGGAAAACCCAGGCGATGGCCGGCAGGTAGCGGCCTCCATTGCCTTCCTCATACAGAATCTTGATCTTGAACGTGCCGGCCGGAACTCCGATGATGCCTTCTACCCGTGCCAGCAATTTCTCCACGACCAGCGCTTCACCGGCCGTCTGCATTTTGGGAATGTAAAAATAGACACCGGTGCCGGCGCGCTTCAGCGCGTCGTAGTTATTGAGCACCCAGAGGACGACCACGGCAATCAGCCCAGGGACGGGCTCGTCATCAACCGTGATGTGCTCGTAAACGATGTGAATACTCGGCGGCCGAACCAGGCGCGTAGGCCACTTGCCCGGTTGTCTCTCGATCTTGTAGGACCGGGTCTTGCCCTTCTTCACCACATCGTAAGACTTGCCGGCCCAGTTTCCCTCTAAGATCTGCTTTGCGTTCCGCAAGGCTGCAAAGATGGCGACAGGCTGATTTCCGGGTGTGCCGAGCGGTTGGAAATGCGAGGGTGAGGCATCTTCGAAATCTGGCATATTCATGGGCGCGGTGCTGTTCAGCGCATTGAACGCCATGTCCAGCGGATGCCAGGGGCCGGTAAGCTCCAGCCCGGGATTTTGCAACGGATGGACGTCGGCAGGGATAGGGACTTCGTCGTTAAGACGCCAGCGCCATTCACTTTCGCGATCCAGAAAATTGTCGATCATGCCCTGAACGATGTTCCGAAATGTCCAGGAGCCTCCGGCAACCGGGTCCTCGAATGACTCGTCCCACTTCGGCCAAGCGTATTTCCTGCGCACCGGCTCGGAGCTGTCGAGCAGTGCGTGGCGGGCGTTCAGCACCTCGGCAAAGGCAGGGCGCAATTCCCGGGTCAACGTCGTAATCGTCTCTTCGACGTTGACGTCTCGGCCATTCACCTTTTTGGTTCCGAATAACTCAGGGAATTGCTGCAGGATATCTTCGCGGATCATCGGCGCCTCCGGTGTGATTTCCATAGTAACTCGTAACTCTCGAGCCCGCCGTCTGAGCCTTTGAGGCGTTTCGCTGTGACGTGCTGAAACGGGAAATCGCGATGGCTTGTCACTTTCTTGCTTGACATCCGGACGGATTCGCAAGTAAATACTCGCGCTACAGGTAGCCACCTGGCGAGGAGCGAGCATGAACAAAGGGGATCTGGTTGAGAAGATTGCGGCCGCCCACGGGATTAGTAAAACTGCCTCCGGGGGCGCCATCGACACCATTATTGATGCGGTCACCAGCGCACTGAAGAAAGGCGACCGTGTGACTCTCGTCGGCTTCGGCACCTTTTCGGTTTCACAGCGGAAAGCGCGTAACGGACGCAATCCGCAAACCGGGGGGGTTATCAAGATTGCAGCCCGGAAGGTCGCCAAATTCACGCCGGGCATCGAGCTGAAGAAAGCTGTCAACCGGAAGTAAGAGAACGGTCGAGCAGCGTTGCAAATCGGCGGCAGGATGAAACCTTCTGCCGCTTCTGGAACTTGAGCCGCTCACGGCTGATAAATCCAGGCGTTTGCGACGGCGCCGGCCATGGCGTCGTCACCGTAGCCGCCGGCGATGAGCACCCGGCCGTCGGCCAGCAGAGTCGCCGAAGAGAAATAACGTCCGTTGCCGACCGTGCCGCCTGCAGGCTGGAAGGTCTGCGTTGCCGGGTTGTAAATCTCTGGGCGTTCCGCTCCCCCAGCGACGAGCACGCGGCCGTCGGCCAGCCGCACGACTGCATGCATTAGCTTGAACCGCTGCCACTCCATCTCCCCTGCCGGGGAGAATCGGCCGGTCGCCGGATTGAACATCTCGGCGCTGGCATACTTACCGCGCCAATCGCGATTGTCGGAACCTCCAACCACCAACACTCGCCCGTCGGACAACAGCACCGCAGCCTGTTTGTGGCGCGCGGTATTCATGCTGCCCGTCATCGAGAAACGGCCGGTCGCCGGATCATAGATCTCGGCACTCGCTTCAATGTGCGCGCTGGGATATCGTCCGGCGCTGGATCCTCCCATCACCAATACACGGCCATCCTGAAGCAGCACGGCGGAGTGGGTATTGCGCGGCACGTGCATGCTGCCTGTTGCCGCGAAGCGGCCAGTGGCCGGATCGTATAGCTCGGCAGTTGTTAACCGTTCGTCTTCGTGCAGTCCGTCGCCCCCCACCAGCAGGACCTTACCGCCCTTCAGGAGCATCGCAACTGCTCCACATCGCGGCCCAATCAAATTGCCCGTAGGGCGAAAAGTGTTGGTTGCGGGATCGTAAAGCTCGGCGGTGGCGAGATTCGAGCCCGAACCATCGGACCCGCCGGCGATCAAAACCTTGCCGGTGGTCAGCAGCGTCGCGGTGTGACAGGATCGCGCCGTCGTCATGCTGGCGATGGTTGTGAACGATCCGGTTCGCGGATCGTAGAGTTCAGCCGACGCGTCATACTTGCCATTCGCTTCCATGCCGCCGGTGACCAGCACTTTGCCGTTTGGCAGCAGAGTCGCCGTCTGGGAGAAGCGGCGCACGTTGAGCTTGCCGGTGGGCGCCACCGCTCCGGGCTTCGCTGATTGACCAGAGGAGGCGGTAAGGTCGGAGGCAGAAAGAGCAGCCCCGGAAAGCACCAGCAGAAGAAGGACAAAGATTCCGCGGCGAGCAGGTTGCATGCTGACCTCCAACACGGGTTTCTAACAGTAGGATGGGGCCTGAATACCGCTCCTGAGTCCTTTTGACCCGGAGTGGAATCAAAGGTAAGCGGTCATTTTCGCCTGTCGCGCGTTTGCCGTGGCCGCGCCATTCCGGTAAAATCAATACTTTGCGACAAGCGAGTCAGGAGTCCCTATGAAGGCTGCCATCCATCCGGTTTATGATCAAGTGCGCGTGCATTGTGCATGCGGCAACACTTTCATGACCCGTTCGACCCACAAGGGCGACATCAACGTTGAAATTTGCTCCGCCTGCCACCCGTTCTTCACCGGCAAGCAAAAGCTGGTCGACACCGCGGGTCGCGTCGAGCGCTTCCGCCGCAAGTACGCCAAGTCCGATGCGGGCAAGGCAGATGCCGCCAAGGCCGCTGAAACGGCGAAAGCTGAAACCGCGAAGCAATAAGCTTCGTCCGCAAAATCTCCGAAGCCCTCGCAAGGGCGGGGGCTTTCCTTTTGCTTCAGACTGGCGACGGTTTACTTCTCGGCTCCCGCAAGCGCGCGATCAATCGATAACGCCCCTGCACCTTTAATCATCACGACCAGGCAAAGTGCGATCACCAGCAGGTGGTACTCGTAGCCTTCGCCTTTCTGGTTGCCCATCCAGTTCATGAACAACCCGTTGAAGCGATGAACTGTAAAGATAGCAACCAGCATGTTCACCATGATGCCGAAGGCTGCGATGCGGCTGAGCAGGCCGAAGATCAATCCCAGACCGCCGAAAAATTCGGCGCAAATAGCCAGAAAAGCCAGTGGAGCAGGGATGCCCATCCGCTGGGTGAAGAAGCCCATGGTGCCCTGGAAGCCGAAACCGCCAAACCAGCCCAGCATCTTCTGCGCGCCGTGCGCGAAAAATACGACGCCAAGCACTAGACGCAGCAGCGTCAGCGTCAGATCGTTAGATGTAGAAAGAAGCTTACGCAAGATATCCTCCTCGAAAATCGCCCGCCCTCAGGCAATGGCGAAACTCCGCATGGACAGTGCCCCATACTGAAAACCTTCAAAGATCGATTCGATTTTGTCCGAGTCCGAGGCCGCTCCCAGAACGATAAATACCGGAGCAAAGTGCTCGAACGTGGGTACGGCCAGCTCCGCATGCGGCGCCAGCTCTTGATAGCGAATAAGATCGTCTATCTTGTGCGCCTTCAGCTTCGCCTCGAACCAGTCATCGAACTCTTTGACCCATGGTTCCACGGGCTGATCGACAGGGCCACCGCGGAACAGCTGCAGATTGTGAACAATGCCTCCGCTGCCAAAGATCATGATGTTCTCAGCCCGAAGAGGCTGCAAAGTCTTGCCCAGATCGTAAAGTTGCTGCGGAGTCAAATCCAGCGGCACCGAGAGCTGCACTACCGGGATGTCCGCTTCGGGATACATCAATCGCAGCGGAATCCACACACCGTGATCCAAGCCGCGGTTCGTAGAAATTTCCGGCCAGCCGTCTGACTTGAAAAGTGAGGCGATGCGTTGCGCCAGCTCCGGCGATCCGGCGGGCGAATAGCTTAGCTGATACAAAGCAGGCGGGAAACCGCCAAAATCGTGAATCGTCTCATAGCGCTCGGCGGCGCTGATCGAAATTGAAGTTGAACTGCCCCAGTGAGCCGAGACGGCCACGATAGCCTTGGGATGCACCCGGCGGCCGAATGCGGCCAGCGCATCCTGGAACGGTCCACGCTCCAGCGCAACCATCGGCGAGCCGTGCGAGATAAAGACGGCCGGCGCTGTGACGTTCTCACCCGAATTAAGTTTGGGCGGCATAAGAAACCTACGCCTGGAAAAGATGCTTGTTGCAACACGCAAGTTTCAGAATTATTGCCGGGGCATCTGAAGCCCGTCTTACTGCTTATCGCTCGCCTTGAACTGGGTCCAGGGATTGCCCTTCATGTCCTTCAGGATGGGCCGCTGCCAGTCGTACTCGGGATGCTCTTTCAGAAACGTATCGGAGATAAAATCTTCGCCGCAAGGCCGTCCCGCCCGCGCCTGCAGTGTCATGTTGCGGGTCATGCTGCTGTCCGCCGCCTGCGCAGTGACCGCACCCATAGGACTAAAAGCAGGATCTCCCCACGCGGACTCGGGCGCTGGCGCCGTGTCTCCGTGCCCGCACAAGCCGCGGAAGTTGCGGTCTTCCTTGCCTTCGTAAGTGTCAAAGTGATCGGCCAGGAACTTTTCTCCCAGCTCGACGTCGATCTGTCCTTTGTTGGCCGGCATGATTTCTTCCCAGCGCTTATGACGTGCATTGGGCGAGCTGGACATATTGGTGGGATCGAAGTCGGTTTCAGCCTTGATGAAGGCCGGATCGCTGGGGAAGTTCGCGCCTTCGAAGTAGCCGTCCTTGGTGCGCCACACGCGGTGCATCTTCAATCCAATTTCGAAGCGCGCGACCTCGCCGGTGTTGTTGTCGGCCAGCAGCCAGTCGTTGGCGTAGCCGCCATTGTTGCCGTCGAGCATGATCTGCACATATTCGTCGATCGACTTTGAGTACTGCAGCGCCTTGCGGGCGCGAACGAACTCCGGCTTGCCGTTGGGGTCGAAGAGCGCGAAGCCGGCAATGGTGGTTTCCGTCACCATCAGTCCCGCAGAGTTGATGCCAAAATCGTCGTCGCTGACGATGATTCCCGGGAAGCCGTCCATCAGCATGTGATAGCCGTTGCTGGGAACGATGTCGAAGATGATGGTCCAGCGAGTGCCGGTGGCGATATCGGTCCAGTTGCTATGCGCGATTACCGGCTTGTGATCTTTCGTCCATGAACCAGTCGCAACGAAGGCGCTGCAATTGCCCGGGAGCTTTCAGGTCGGGAGCGTGCGCCTGTTTCTCCTGCTTGTTCAGCCATGGTACGTAATAGTCGGGGACTTCTTCCATCGCGTTCAGCGCGACGATGTCCCACAGATCCAGGGTCGAGCCGTGCGCCTTCAGGCCGTCGGCAATGCCTTGCAGTTCCTGCTGATATTCCGCATCAATGTGCGGCCACAGGATGTTTTGCGCGGTCGCGCGATAGAAATCCCAGTCGCGCCGGGTGCGGTGCGTGTCCTTCAGCTGCACGGTTTTGAAACCGTCCTCGATCTCGGGCGCCAGCAGATAGCCGTGCTGGTAGCCAATGTCGGCGGGAGAGCCTTCGAGATGAACGTAAATCCAACCGCCGCGTGCGAAGCGATAGGCCGGCTTGAGACGCGCCTCGTCCGGCTTCGCCGCGTCTTGTTTGGCGAAGGCCACGGTCGCGAAACCCACCAGCGAACAGATCGTAAGTAAGCACCAGAAAATCCGGCGGGAAGCGGAGAGCATTACGTTCCTCCTGCAGCAACCACGACGGAAGCAGCTTATCGATTTGGCTGGGGAATAGCAACGCAGCCGGCAATCGTGCGGATCGATTAAACTCCGATTGATTTGTGACCGTGGCCGGAGCAGAGTATGATCGTGCGCTTCGAGGCAAAAATGCTTGGTATTAGCGACGAAATGGTGATGGCAAAGCCGGCGGCGGCAGGTCGGCGATTGCTCTGCGCCCTGGTAACGCTCCTGATCCTGTCAATGTCAACAGCAACGTGCGCGCAGGAAAGCAAGGGCAGCGGAACCTGGAAGTTTGCGGTTTCGGGCGACTCGCGCAATTGTGGCGACATCGTGATGCCCGCCATCGCGCAAGGAGTGCGCAGCGACGGCGCCGCGTTCTACTGGCATCTCGGCGACTATCGAGCCATTTACACATTTGACGAGGACTATCGCCGCACCCATCCCCAGGCGACGATCAGCCAATATTTCGCTGCTGCCTGGCCCGACTTCATCCAGCATCAACTGCTGCCTTTCGGCGATCTGCCCATATTTCTGGAAATCGGGAATCACGAGTTAGTTCCTCCCATGAATCGCCAGCAATACCTCGCGCAGTTTGCTGACTGGCTGAACAAGCCCGTAATACAGAACCAGCGGCTGGCCGACAATCCGGCAGACTACATGCTGAAGACTTACTACCACTGGATCGATCGCGGCATCGATTTCATCAGCATGGACAACGCTTCCAGCGACATGTTCGATTCGCCGCAGATGAAGTGGTTCGCGATGGTGCTGGCGAACGATGCCAAGAATCCAGCCGTCCGCACCCTCGTGCTTGGTATGCATGCCGCGTTGCCCGACAGCTCTTCTGCCGGACACAGCATGAACGACTCGGCCCAGGAGCAGTCCAGCGGACGCAAGGTTTACAACCAGCTGTCGGCATTCCGCAAAAGCACCCGGAAGAACGTTTACGTGCTGGCCAGCCATTCGCACTTCGTCATGAACAACATCTATGACACGGCGTGCCACAAAGACGACATCTTGCCGGGATGGATCATGGGCAGCGCCGGTGCGGTGCGCTATCGCCTGCCACCGGATTCTGGAATATCGCGCATCGCCCGCACCGACATTTATGGCTATCTGCTGGGGACCGTCGCTGCCGACGGGACCATAACGTTCGACTTCAGGGACATCAAGGAATCCGATGTCCCGGCGAGCGTGGTGAACGAGTTTTCGCGCGAGCAAGTGGACTGGTGCTTCGCCGAAAACAAAGATAGCTACCAGCCCTCCGGGCCCAAATGCGGCGACGCAGAAATGCCGGCCAGCGCGCAGTAAGAACTAGCCGCCTGAGAGCTTGAAGTTCACATTGATTTGAGTCTCGACCTCGACTGGCTCTCCACTCAGGTAGTAGGGCTTGTAACGCCACTGTTTCACGGCTTCCATTGCGGCCTGGACGAGCATGGGATGACCGCTGATGATCCGCAGGTTCTGCACTGAACCGTCTTTCCCGATCACCGCCTGCAGTATCACGACTCCTTGAATCCATGCCTGCCGCGCTAACGGCGGATACTCCGGCCTGACTTCGCGAATCAGCAGACCTTGCGCTACGCCCGACGAGACGCGCACCTTCTGCACCGCCGCTTTCGGCAGGTTGGGCGATGCGCTGGTCAGGATTTCGGCTACTCCGCCCCTGGCTCCGTCGGGAACGCCGCCTGGTACGTCGCCGGCGATTCCAAAGGCATTTCCCGGTGGCGGCGCTTCGTCACGCACGATTGCAATGGATTTGGGGATCTCTCGTGGAAGCTGCAGAACATTGTGGTCGTATTCACTCGTCTGCGTTCCTGAACTGATAACGGCTCGCGATGCGGGCGCAGCTGCCGGCCGGGTGGGAGCCTCCAACATGCTTATGAGCTGTCTCTGCGGTAGAGCTTCGGTGTAAATCAGCGAGATTAGTATTGCTGTCCCACTCAGTAAGACCTGCACGGCGAAAGAAGTCGCCGCCGTCCAGGGATTGCCGCCAGAGAGTTTTCCACTCGACTCAACCAGGCTGTCTTCAAACATGACGCGTGCTCCGTTCTGTTGCATACACAGACACCGGAGCCGCGAGCTTTTGTTCCGAAAAAGTTGGGAGCGTTATTTGGGCCAGCGATCGGACGTGTAGTTGATCGCCTCCTGAACATTAAGCTCGCGCGTACTTACGCCAGTGCGCACGTAGAGCCTGGGAGCGTCGCCTTCCTTCACGTACATCGGCCGGCTGGCGGGAGCCACCATGACGCGGCAAACTTCCTTGTTGTCCAGGGAGTGAAACACCATTTGCACCGAGCGGCAAGCATCCGTGCCAATCTTACTTGCGATAGCGGTCATCAGCGCTTGCTCAAATCCGTCCCGGTCCTGCTTCTTCAAGGTTTTGTAGTCGTTGTCGAGGCCGACAATGGAGCCATCATCGGCGACGCCGATTAACAGCGTTCCGCCACTGCCATTCATGTAACCAGCAAGCGTCTTGAGGATCACGCCCTCCAGTGCACGATTGACCTTGTTCTCGCGCAGGTCCCAGCGGAATGACGATTTGAATTCGAGATTGGCGCTTTCGCCTTGGGCGATCAACGTTCGCAGGTCGTTTTGCAGCGCCGCGCTCAGCTGTTCGATTTGCTGCGAACGGCGTTGCATGCCGGAGTACAGTAGCGCGCCGGAGACGCTCAAAACCATGCCGACGATGGCATAAAACGTAGTCTTCTCGGGAGTTTGACCTCTTATGGACCGATGCATCTGGGCGAGCGCGAAGTTGGCGGCGGTGGAATTTCCCGGCCGGTATTCGTAGTAATAAACGAATTCGTTGGTGGGATAGAGTACGAAGATTCCGACAGCGGCGCCCAGGAGTAATGCGATTCCGAACATGCGCAGCCCAGTTCGCAACTTCCACGAAATCTGCATCGGATTGCTCACGGCCGCTAGCTTCTCCAATGCAGGGTCACCGGTCCGTCCATGGGATGCCGCATCGGCTTGCCGGTGGCTTGCGATTCCAGGCGCGCCTGCTTCAACTCGAAGTACCACTTTGCGGGACGGTCGGCATCGTCGATCAGCATTAGGCTGGGATTGTACTTCAGCCCTTCGGCCTGCTGGATCATGGTGAGCTGGTCCTGGCGCACGAAGCGGTTGCCAAAAAATTTCGCGATAGGAGTAAGAAACGGCACATTCAGGAAAACGTTCCAAGCCGCGCACACGTCGATGCGGCAATGGTTCTCGATGGTCGGCGTAACCGTGGTCAGGCTGGCGAACCATTTCTCGCTCGCTCGAATGATTTCGTAGCGCCGATTCGGGAGAACGAAATCGATGGTGGTGGTGACCGGCTCGCCGTAAACCCCCAGCAGCTTGTAGGGCGCGCTGTTGGCTGACGGCTGGTGCGCGGTCATGCGAAAGCCGTTCTCGATCGGCTCGAAGTGTTTTTCCTTTTCGTGGATACTGGCGCGCGATCGCCACCACCAGGCCTGATGAACAAAAGGCCCGTGCGCCGGATCCATCAATCCGATGATGCCGTGGTCGATGTTGCAGGGCAGATCGGCCTTCAGATGCGCCGAACGGAATCGCTGGCTGAATTTGGGAACCTCAGGGACAGCGGGCAGTTGCGACAGATCTTCGGCCCGCAATCTTCCTCTCCCACTTTGTGGGACATAGACCCAGACGTTGCCATCGCGCTCTTCGCAGGGAAATGCAGTGGCGTAGATGCGGCAGGGGTCGAGGGAATCGCTTTGGGTAAGCGAAGGGATTTCGCGGCATTGTCCGGAGACTGGCTCGAATCCCCATCCGTGATATTTGCAGGTGACCTGCTGACCGTCGAACCATCCATAGGAAAGCGGGATTCCGCGATGCGGGCAGGAATCGCGCATGGCGAAATAGCTCCCGTTCGTTGTGCGGCCCAGAGCGAGCGGGATGCCCAGCAACATGGCTTTGGCCAGTCTGATTGCCAGCAATTTCCGACGCACGAATCGCCGGATACCAGTCGTCGTAGATCAACGTGGTGCTGGGACCACTAACCGCACCGGCAGCGCGAGTGACTTCACCAATCATTCTCGAAGTCATACTATAGCCGAACGCCCCAGCACTGCCAGGCAGCAGCGCAAAAGCGGCGAAGAGCAGATCCCTCGCTGCGCTCGTGATGACAAACATAAAGTGCTTATGACGGCGTACCTGAAGGCACGCCCCTTCGATCTGCTGCCTTCGTGGCTTGAAAACGCCAATTTTGATTTTCTTCGCTGCTGTGCGAAAGTAGCGCGGTGCGCGCCGTCGCCCTGCTCGGACCTCACGCGAAACCGCATCACCTCCGGCCCTTCGAGTTGCCGGGCATCAACCTGTTTTCAGGTAACGAACTTGACGCTACCGATCAACCAGACGCGGCCCTCATTCTTGGTGGGGACGGAACGGTGCATCGGCATCTGGGCGGGTTAGCGCTGAAGCAGATCCCGGCACTGGTTGTGCCGGTTGGCAGCGCCAACGACTTCGCGCAATCCATTGGTATCCCGAATGCCGAGCAGGCGCTGGCTGCTTGGCGGCGCTTCTGCACCGTGGGCGACAACACCCGGAATATCGACCTGGGAACGATCCAGCCGCTGGACGAGAACGCCCCGGCATCTCCCGGTATCGTACCGTGGCAGAACGATTCGCTGGAATCGCTGCATTTCGTCCCCGACGGTCCGCGTTCCGACCAGCCTAAGTTGGCCAAGCGGATTATGGAATCGCAGCTGCGGCGCCTGACCGATGCGGAGCGCGAGATCGCGGCCACTACGTTCTTCGGCTGCATCGCCGGAACCGGGCTTGACGCTGCGGTGAACCGCCTGACCTTGAAGCAATCGAGTTGGCTTCGCGCTCACGGCGGATACGTAGTGGCGCTGCTACAGGTATTGGGGAGCTTTCAACCGCCTCGCATTACGGTGTCGGTCGATGATGGCGGCACATGGCAAACTCGTCTGGACGAGCCGGGATTTCTGATTGCCGCCGGTAACGGTCCGCAATATGGCGATGGCATGCGGCTGACGCACGAAGCCAGCATGGACGATGGATTGCTCGATGTCTGCTTCGTCCGCAGGCTGAGCAAGCTGCGGCTGCTGAGGCTGTTTCGCGTGGTGTATCGCGGTGGTCATATCGGCATGAAAGAAGTGCGCTACCTGAGGGCCAGCCGTCTTCGGATCGCGACCGACCCGGTTTGCGAGGTCTTTGCCGACGGGGAATATATTTGTACAACGCCAGTAGAAATAGGCGTGCGGCATAACGCGCTGCGAGTGATTCTGCCGTCCTGAAACGGCTGGAAACACGACACTTTCTGCGTAAGCTCCTGATTAGCCCGGCCGTTTGGGACGAAACGCGGGGTTCCGCTGCAATTTTTGTGGAACTTCTGGTAAGTTACTGGGTCTATACTGTTGTACAAAGCCGATGTCCACGCCCGTAGCCTCAAAACCGGCGAAAGAAGAGATTCCGATCGTTGCGCCACAGGACCAGGTAATCCCCGCGCTATTCGGCGAAGGTGAAGGTCTCTATCCGCAGCGCAAGGATACGTTTGTCTACTCGTTCATCCTCCACATGGTGGCCGTGGGGGTGCTGATCTGGTCGGGACACTGGGTCTTCGAGCATAAAGACGAGATTAAGCAACAGGTGATCGGCGTGGTTACGGACATCAGTCCCTACATGCCGATGGAGATTTCCAAGAAGCGTGCAGGTGGCGGCGGCGGCGGCGGCGACCGCGACAAGTTGGCGGCTCCCAAGGGCGCTTTGCCTAAGCTGTCTAAAGATCAGATCGTGCCTCCCGCGATCGTCATTCGCAATGACAACCCCAAACTGGTGGTCGATCCCTCGGTCGTGGTTCCTCCGACAATCAAGCTACCGACGGTTGGCGCTTTAGGCGATCCCCTGTCGAAGGTGATTGGACCCCCGTCGAACGGTACCGGCTCAGGCGCCGGCATTGGGAGCGGCAGCGGAGGCGGCGTGGGCTCGGGAACTGGGCCGGGCGTTGGTCCGGGACATGGCGGCGGTTACGGTGGCGGCGCTTATCGCGTAGGCGGCGGTGTCAGCGCGCCCAAAGTTGTGTATGACCCCGATCCGGAATATTCCGAAGAGGCGCGCAAAGCTAAGTATCAGGGCACGGTTATTTTATGGCTGGTGGTCAGCCCCGAAGGCAAGCCACAGCAGATCGTGGTGCAGCGCGCTTTAGGTATGGGTCTGGACGAGAAGGCCATAGAGGCGGTGCGGCAGTGGCGCTTCGAGCCCGCCAAGAAAGACGGACACCCGGTACCAGTCATGATCAACGTGGAAGTGAACTTCCGGCTCTACTAAGTTAACCATCGCGAGAGATCGTGAACGCGGCAAGGCTAACTCAGCTTGCCGCGTTTTTCTTTTTCTACCGTGCCGGGGCGGGCGCCGGTTGCTGGGTTTGCGGCGTTCCGAAGTTCACTTTGGGAGCTTGCCGCGCGCCCTCATCGGTCTTGAAGTAAGCATCGTTGCGAGTGAAGCCCGACATGCTGGCAATAATGTTGTTGGGGAACAGGCTGATGTAAGTGTTGTAGTCCTGCACGGTCTCGTTGTAGCGGCGCCGCTCGACTGCGATGCGATTTTCGGTGCCAGCCAACTCATCCTGCAAGCGCAGGAAGTTCTCATTCGACCGCAGTTGAGGGTAGTTTTCCACGACGACCAGCAGTCGGCCGAGCGCCGAATCCAGTTGTCCGTTGGCGGCGATTTTATCCTGCGGAGTCTTAGCTCCAATCAAGGCGGCGCGGGCGGCAGCGATATCGCCAAACACTTTCACTTCCTGTGCGGCATAGCCTTTCACTGTCTCCACCAGGTTGGGAATCAGGTCCGCACGGCGTTGGAGCACGACGTCGACTTGCGACCACTCTGCGTTTACTGCTTCCCGCTTGCGTACCATCTCGTTACGATGGCCTACAAAGGTGCCGCCGACCCACACGATCAGCAACACAATCACAACAATAACGATTAGTCCTGTTTTCATCGCTGTCTCGCTTTCCGTATGACTATCTAACCAGTGCCGCCGGCTCAAGCCGGCTCAATTATGACGGGCCCCTCAAACACGGCGCTGAAGCGCCGCACTACCCTTCTAGCCCGGCTGAGACATCTTGCGCCAATGTTTCTTCGGTGCTCGCACGTCCAACTCATGGGCAACGCGAGCAATGGCGCTCATGTAACTGTGATAAACCGCGACCCCGTCCAGGGGATGCTGGGGATCGGTCCGCAGCGTCAGGATTCCTTGCAGCGGAGCAGCATCAAAGCCGAAGACCTGTCCCGCGTAGTTCAGCAACTCGGCCTTGGGATGCGGAGGATCATCCCCCAGAGCGATCAGCGCATGGCGGAAAAGGGTCAGCACGCTGCTGCTCGATTTCGCCAGCACCCCATGCAGTTCACCCGGATCATCGGGACGCAGCAGCAAATGCTGACGCAGCCGCATCAAGGTCGTACGGAGCTCGTGCTCGACCTCCACACGGTGCAGGTTCAAGGGAACTTCGACCTTGCTAATAATGTCTTCGCCAAATAATGTGCGGTGGGTACGCTGGATATCGAGCAATTCGATGGCGAAGACGTCTGCCGATTCGCGCAGCTCCTGGACGCTCATGGTTAACGGCGGCGAGAAGTGTTCTTCGTGAGTCCACCAGCGGACCACCGGCATGATCGCATCCAGGGAATGCTGCCCGAGATCCTTGAATACGGCTAGCAGATTGACGTCGGAGTATTGCTCGTGGAAGTCTTCGCGAGCGGCCGAGCCATACAGGACCACGGAAACGAGATTATCGCCGCAAGCTTGCTGCAGCCGGCTGACGAGTTCCTCGAGTTTGCCTTCGGGCTTCTTCATCGCGACCTCCTCCCAACACTCACCAACTGCCTCCTGCGCCACCGCCGCCGCTCAGGCCGCCCCCGAATCCTCCAAAGCCGCCAAAACCTCCGCCGCCAGAAAACCCGCCGGAACTGCCGCCGAATCCTCCACCACTGCCCCAGCCACCTCCCATCGGAGGCATAAAGATCATGCCGGGACCAAAGCCGCCGCCACGCAGGCCGGAGCGAGGTCCACCTCCGCCCCTACGGACGCTTTGGGCTACCGTACGAATGAACCAGAGAACGCCGATAATGGCCAGCAGCTTGAGCCACCACGGCCACGGGCTTTTCGCGGCTTGCTGCTGCCGCGCCGGCACTCCATTTAACGTCACACCTTTATCGGCGGCGATCAACTGCGCCAGACTGGTGACACCCACCAGAGCAGCAGCACTGTAGTCGCCGCTGCGCAGGCTGGGCACCATGGCGCGTCCGATGTCGCCGGCGCGCGCGTCGTTGATGACCGGCTCCAACCCGTAACCAACCTCGATGCGATACTGGCGCTCGGAGGGCGCGATCAGCAGCAGGACGCCACGATTTTCTTTCTTCGAGCCTACGCCCAGATGCTTGTAGAGATCGACTGCATAGTCTTCCTTGGTTTCGCCCTCGAGCGAGCGCACGGTTACGACTGCGATCTGCGCGTCCGTCTTTTGCTGGACCTCGGCGCAGAGAGTCTCGATCTTCGCTTTAGTCGCCGGGTCGATGACCTGGGCCAGATCGGTAACATAGCCCTGCGGGCGGATGTCTGGAATTTTTTCCGCGCGCGCGCAGTTAAACGAAACAACCAGGAATACCAGGACGGCGAGTTTGATTCGGGGTCGCACGATTTGGTTACGGGAGACCGGGCCGCGACAAAAGCTTTGGGGGTCGCAGGAATTCTATATCAAGAGGCGGCTTAAAGAAGCATTGCGTCCGTGGCTAAGAACGCGAAGGGCGTGATGCGCAAGGCCGGCCACGCGGATTACGTCTTACGCAAGAGCCTGACTACAAGACTGCCAGGCGGAGCTCGCCGGGGGCTGCGCGCTCCACCACTCGGCATAAGCAGCGAACGATTTTAGCGCCGGAACGGCTTTCCCAGCGGCGCCACGCGGGTCTTTGCTTTCTCGGCCCACTCTGAGCTCTTGTCGATCCAGTCGCCCGCATGATCGCTGAACTCTTCGACGGCATCGCGCGCGTCTTCGTACTTGCGACGAAGAGTGCGCCGCATGCGCTTGCCGGTCTTGGGCGCCAGCAACAGCGCCGTCAGCGCCCCGAGGGCGAGTCCAACAAACAGCAACGTCAACCCTACACTGACATTCGATTCTGAGGAGCGGTAATCTCCCTGGTTTGCGAAATCATCGGTTTGATCGTTCATGAGGTCCGTCCTTCCTGTTGGAGATAGTAACGTGATATTGGCCGCGACATCAGATACCAAGCACCTTAATCGAGGCTAACCTGTTTTCTTTGAATGATGCTCTCAAGTGGTTAGAAGACGCCCGAATTTGGGCTGTTGCCTGCGATAGGCGCCTATCCCGGATTTCCCAATCCCCTATCTCCGCGTGTAAAATCAGGTGTTTAGCCTTCGAGCCGCACGTTCTACGTGGAACATGCAACGCAAAGAGCGCGCAAATGTTCTCCCAGTGGCGCGGCCCGGAAATCGCGGCTCGGCCAATTTTCGGGACCGACGGTTCTCCCAAGAAATGCTGCTAACCAAGGAGTTTTAGACGAATGGCGATTCCAGCCACACAATTACGTCCGGGCATGGTCATTAAGCACAACAACGATCTTCATTCGGTGTTCAGCGTGGAGCACCGCACCCCGGGCAACTTGCGGGCCTTCATTCAAGCCAAGCTGCGCAATCTGCGCACCGGCGCCATGTTCGAGCACCGGTTCCGCTCCGGCGATCCCATTGAAAAAATCATCGTCGATCAGGTGGAGATGGAATTCCTTTACGCCGACGGCGACGACTATTACTTCATGAACACGGAGAACTACGAGCAGCTGCATCTGGGCAGAGACATACTGGGCGATGCGGTCGATTACCTCATCGCGAACCTGGCCATCCAGGTAGAGTTCTTCGACGGAAAGGCTGTCGGCATCGAACTGCCCCAGACAGTTGAACTCACCGTAGTTGAGACTGAGCCGGGTTTGAAGTCGGCTACCGCGAGCAGCGTGACTAAGCCGGCCAAGACGGAAACGGGGCTGGTGGTGCAGGTCCCACCCTTCATCAACGAGGGCGAAAAGATTCGCGTCGACACCTCGGAAGGCGCATACCTTTCGCGAGCGTAACATCCGTCGCGCTAATGCAGTTTTGGTGAAGAGTCGAGAAAGCAGATCCCTCGCTTCGCTCGTGATCACAAGAAGTTAAGAGCGAGGCCAATAAAACGCTTAGCAGCTTTTGAGCCACTTACGATTCGGTCTTACTGCATCTTGGCGTATTCACTTTGCGCTTGTTTGAGCAGGGGAAGATCGGGGTCGGCCTCTTTCCACAATGCCAGGAAATCTTCGTACGACTTCCGGGCGGCTGCACGGTTGCCGCTCATGGCCTCGGCTCGGGCCAACTGCAGGTGCGCCAGCGCCGCGGTGGGAAGGTTCAGTATGACGCCGCGATGGGTAAGCATCTTCTGGAATTCCGCCGCTGCCTGTTCGCCCTGCCCTTGCTGCAGATAAGCCAGCCCTCGCAGATACACCGGATAGAACACGATCCCGGGAGAAGGTGAACCGGTCTCATAGGGCACCGTAACGCGCAAGGCCTCAAGGGCCGCCTTGGGATTTTTCTGGTCGAGCGCAACCGCCGCTCGTATGGTAGGCACCCAATAATCATTGACCATGGTGTCGGAGGGATATTGCTTCACCAGGTCGCCGGCGAGCGCGTTGGCTCGCTTTGGATCGCCGCTTCGCGCCAGAGCAAGAGCTGCAAGAATGCGGACATTCTTGCCCGGACTGGCGGCCAGCGCGGCTGTGGCCTGCTGATGGGCACGCTGCGCATCGCCCAGTTCAGCCTCGTGTAACGCGCCGGCCAACTGCCACAAGGCTGCCGCCTCATTCGAGCCCGCGTGCAAAGCGGAAGCCTGGGCCTGTTGCGAGAGCTCGCGTGCTTTCGCCAACTGTCCGAAATAAGCTTCCGTGTCGGACTGCAATGCGAGCAATTGATCCTCAACTCCGGACTTGCCAGTAGCGGCTGCCACCTGCTGCGCCATCCCAGCCGTATCTCCCCGCAGAAAGGCCAGTTCATAGAAGTCCGTTAGCAGAGCCGGATCAGCGATCTTACGAGCCTGAGCTTGTTGCAGTACGGCTTGGGCATCGTCGATCCGATTCAAGTCGATGTACGTCACGATGAGGTTGTGGTAGTTGGTGACGTTGGCGGGATCCAGTTGCAATCCGTTCTGCGCTTCGATCAGGGCCTGCTCATATTTGCCGATGGCGTTGTACCAGGAATTTAAATTCATGTATGACGACAGTTCGTGGGGATAGTCCTGCTGCAACAGTTGATAGGCTGCGATGGTCTGGTCGGCGTCGCCGGTGACCAGATCGTGATAGTGAGAAGTGATGTACAGCTTCTCGCGCTCGCTGGTTCGGTCGCGAAGTTGGAACGCCTTGCTGGCGTAGTCGGCAGCCAGGCTGGGCTGGTTGAGATTGAAGTACTCGACCGCCAGGCGCGCATAAGCCATGGCAAAATTCGGATCGAGATCGATAGCACTCTTGAAATAGGGAACAGCGGCGGCATATCCCTGCGTGCTTCCCATTTTCATGCCCAGACTGTAAGCCTTGAGCGCATCCAACGAGGGAGTGGTTGCCTGCTCGACCGGGGTGTCGTACTTCTGCACGGATGCCAGCGACTCGCCAAGTTTGGCGCGCATTTTTGTTGTGGCCTTGCCCAACGCACCCAGCACCTTCCCTTTGCTGGAGGCGTCAGCCTGCTCGCTGCCCAAAGAATCTCCGTTGCTGCAATCAACCGCATTCAGACCGATCTGATACCGGCCGCCAACCCCGGAGATCGATCCCAGCAGGACCGCTTTGCTTCCCGCACGCTGGCAGATCTGCCGCGCGACGTCTTCACTCAGGTGGGCGTCGGCGGGCAGGCCCATAAAGCGCAGTTGTTCCTCTACCTTCTCGTCGGAAAGCACGTTGAGGAAAGGCGACTGCTCCAGATCTATACTCAACGCCTGCTTCAGAGAGCTGTCGAAGACCGCCTCGCCCGTGGTGTTGTCAAAGTCCGCCAGCACGATGGTGTCTCGCTCCGAAAGAACAGGGCTTTTTTGCGATCGCCAGTACAGAAAGCCTGCAACGGCGGCAATCAGCACAACGGCCGCTATCGTAATAGCGATCCAGCGAGCTCGCCGGCCGGGAGCGGGACTGGGCGTTGGCCCCGGAGGTGCGATGGGCGCAGGCAAAGGTGCGGCCACTTCGAGGGGCACGGCTTTCTTAGCGTTCAACACGAGCGTCGGCTGATTTGGCACTTTTGTTGAAGTCGTGGCCGCTACTTCGCCATCCGCCTTGGGCGCCGGCATGGTGACTTTGGTCTGAATCCCGGATTGCGATTCGACTACCCGGGGAGCGGGTGCGAGTATGGTCTTGGAGACAACCGGAGCAAGAAAGCGGTATCCCCGGCGGGGAATGGTTTCAATGTAGAGAGGGCTATCGGCGCTGTCGCTCAGGGCGTTTCTGATCTGCTTGATGCAGTGATTCATCCCCTGTTCAAAATCGACGTAGGTTTCTTCTCCCCAGATCTGCTGCTGAATGTCCTCGCGGGTTACGACCTGGCCGGAACGGCTGGCCAACAGAGTCAGCAGTTTGAAAGGCTGAGGCGACAACTTGATGAGCGTTCCTGTCTTGCGCAGCTCCTCGGTGGTGAGATTTAACTCAAAGACCCCGAAGCGCAAAAGCTCTTGCGTGCCGCTCAACAGTGTCCTCCCACCTTCGACAGTTGCGCCGGATTATACATTGGCGGAGTCTCTGGAGCCTCGGCCTCCGCTCATCATGTCGGAAGATAACCCGTCCATTTTTTAGCAGCTTGGATGATCATTTCGAACTCACCCCTAAATCAGGCGTCAACCATTGAACTGATGTCGGGAATGCTTCATTGTGCCGCCTGAGAGCGGGAGGAACCCGAATGGGCCACTCACCGATTCTCGCAGGGGCGCTCCCGAAGGCGGGGCTGTAAGCCCGCCTCCGGGATGCGAATATCAGGCAATCTGTCGAGAAGACGAAGGAGGTTCCGATGACGACTGCCATCACTTGCACCCGCGCGACGACCTTGGGACCGTTCTTGAGTCTGCTGATATTAACCAGCTCGCGCCAGACCCATGCTTCGCGCCACCAGCTCAGCCCAGAGAAAACCGCCCCGGTCGAATTTGCCGATGCCGGGGCGGACGGTAGCGAGGAATCGCCTGAAGCTCACCACAACGCAATCGCGCTAGGCCCATTTCTTACGCTGATTCTGACCCTGCGCCGCCGAAGAGGGGGTTAACAGCGGCGTGCGGGCGTGACAAGACTCCATCGCCTATCACGATTTCGTCTTTTTCCCGGTCGTGAGCTTTTTTCGGAGGTCCTCGGCGTAGTGGTCGGTCATGCCCGCGATATAATCGCACACCACCCGTTCCAACTTGCCGTTCTCCATTCTGTCCTGAAAGCCGTGGGGTAAAGCCTCGGGATGAGAGAGAAAATAGTTGAAGACTTCGGTTACCACATTTTCAGCCTTCCGCTTTTCCGGCTCCAATGGTTTGGAGTTATAGAGTGCTTCGTACAGAAAGCTTTTGGCTTCGCGACGTTCCTCTTCCACCTCCGGACTGAAACCTGCCAACCGCTCGGGGTAATGGCGCAACTCTTCCAGAGTCGTGACTCCGGCTGCTTGAATGCGGCGACCTGTATTCTCGATCAGGTCGGTCACGAAGCGATTTAGCACTCGCTTCAGGGCTTCATTGAACTTCAACTTATCGGCAGCGTCCGGATATTTCGCTTCCGCCTCCAGGTAATATCGCTCGAACACGCGCACCCGTTTGCGAATTTGTGGCAGCCGCAGCAGTCGTGCTTCGAAACCATCGTCCATATCGGCGGTACTGTAGGCAATCTCATCGGCGAGGTCGATCAACTGCGCTTCCAGCGGCGGGCGCAGGTCGAGAAGGTACTCAGCCAGCTCCGGGTGCTGGGCCTCACTGTAGTCGTGGGAGTGTTTGATGATGCCCTCGCGGACTTCGAAGGTAAGATTCAGTCCGCGAAACTTGGCATAGCGCAGCTCCAGATCCTCCACCGTACGCAGGGCTTGCAGGTTGTGGTCGAAGAACTCGCCGCGCTCTCGCATCAGCAGGTCGAGGACGCGTTCGCCGGCGTGGCCAAACGGCGGATGCCCAATATCGTGCACCAGCGCCAGCGCTTCGACCAAGTCGACATTCAAGTTCAATTCTGCGGCGATGGTGCGCGAGATCTGCGCGACCTCCATGGTGTGGGTCAAACGGGTACGGAAGTGATCGGAGTAGCGGCGGGTAAAGACTTGGGTCTTATTCTCCAGGCGGCGAAAGGCGCGGGCGTGGATAACGCGATCGCGGTCCCTCTGGAACGGGTTGCGGTAGGGGTGCGGCGGCTCGGGATAGCGGCGTCCGCGAGAATCTTCTGCGTGGACGGCGTAAGGGGCGAGCATAGGCGCAGTGTAGCAGCGCCAGCGAGTTTCGTCAGGTCAGGGTCGGCGGCTAGTCGCCGGTGGCCATCGCAGGTGCGATGTCCTCCACGTCCACAATGTTCGTCGGATACTTGCCGGTATAGCAACCGGTGCAATAGATGCGCTCTTCGCCTTCTCCGGCGGCCTTGCGCAGGCCCTCCAGCGACAGGTAGGCCAGCGAATCGGCGCCGATGTATTCGCGGATCTCGTCGACCGACTTGTTGGCTCGCGATCAGCTGGTTCTTGGAAGGCGTGTCGACGCCGTAGTAGCACGGCGAGATGGTGGGCGGGCAGGAGATGCGCATGTGCACTTCCTTGGCGCCGGCGTCGCGCACCATGCGAACAATCTTCTTGCTGGTGGTGCCGCGCACGATGGAATCGTCGATCAGCACGACGCGCTTGCCCTCCAGTACGTGGCGCACCGGATTCAGCTTGAGCTTCACGCCGAAGTCGCGCACCCGCTGTTCCGGCTCGATGAAGGTGCGGCCGACGTAGTGATTGCGGATCAATCCGAACTGCAAGCGGAATGCCGCTCTCGTGCGAAAAGCCCATGGCCGCAGTCACGCCGGAGTCGGGCACCGGCACCACAATGTCGGCATCGACCGGCGATTCCAGCGCCAGCTGCCGGCCCATGGCGTCGCGCGATGCCTGCACTGGCGCGACCGAAGACCATGCTATCGGGCCGGGAAAAATAAACATGCTCGAAGATGCAGCTGGACTGCGGCTGTTGCGCCGCAGTAGAAGCGCGAATGCACGCCCTCGGGACCGACGATGACCAGCTCACCCGGCTTGACCTCGCGCTCGTAAATAGCGCCGATCAGGTCGAAAGCGCAGGTCTCGGAGGCAAACACGATGGTGTCGGCCCGATGCGCTGCCTGCCCGGAAATGCGGCCCATGACCAGCGGACGGAATCCGCGAGGATCGCGCGCTGCAAAAATCCGGTCGGGCGTCAGCATCACCAGCGAATAAGCGCCTTCCAGACGGCGCAACGAATCGGCCATGGCGTCGCGCCAAGCGTCTGCTCGCGCGAACGGGCGATGAGATGCACGATGACTTCGGTGTCGCTGGTGGTCTGGAAGATGGAACCCTGCCTGCTCCAGGCCGGCGCGTACTTCCAGCGCATTGGTGAGGTTTCCGTTGTGCGCCAGCGCGATCTTGCCCTTGTTGCACTCCACCATGATGGGCTGCGCATTGAGCAGCGCGGAATCGCCGGTGGTGGAGTAGCGCGTGTGGCCGATGGCCAGCGAGCCGGGAACGCGCGCCAGCGCGTCGGCATTGAAGATGTCGGAGACCAGCCCCATGGCTTTGTGCGAGCTGAAGCTGCTCGCCGTTGGAGGCCGCGATGCCGGCCGATTCCTGCCCGCGATGTTGCAAGGCATAGAGGCTCAGGTAGGCGAGCTTGGAGGCTTCGGGATGGCCGTAGATGGCCACCACGCCACATTCTTCGCGCAGCTTATCGGATGGAATCAGCATCGCTCACCTGATTGAAATGCGGCCGGCTAAAGCCGGCTGGAGAAATAAAAACTGCTGGGACGCTAGCCTAAAGGGTAGCTCTACCCGATTTCAATTGCTCGTCAATTCTGGCCCGTGTTGTCATCACGAATCGACTTCAGTCGGTGAGGGATCTGCTCCTACCTTTCGTCTATCACGACACAAAGGAAAGCAGATTCCTCGCTTCGCTCGTAATGACAATTCTTTAAGAGCACGGCAGCAACTCTTCCCGCTAGCTCTTCTGCAACGCCGCCGGCACCAGCCGCTCTTCGGTCTCCACATGCAACGCCCGTTCCAGAGCGCTCTGCCCAAGCTTCCCGCAATTCGGAAACGCCTGCCGCGGCAACGGTCACTCCGTCGACCTGAATTTCCAACTTGATCGGCGACCGTATTACCGATGCGATCTGCCGAGAGCCCAAATTGTACCGCTATTTGTTGGATTCGCCCGACGTTTTCGCGGGTCGCAGGAAATAAGGATGCGACTGGCATCCTCGCCAAAAAGCACGAATTCCGGGACTAACCCGTAGGAGCTAAGATCGACTTTGGCGCCGACGCCGCGAGCGAAGCCGCACTCGGCCAACGGTCACGGCCAGGCCGCCTTCCGAGCAATCTTTGGCCGAATCCACCAGGCCCGCGGTAATGATCTGCACAATTGCCTTCTGCAGCGCGGCTTCCTGCTCCAGTTCCAGCGACGGCGGAAAGCCCCAGACCTGGCCCAGAATCTCCTTGGCATACTCGGACGAGCCGAACTCGGCCTCGACATCCGCCGCATCGCCTGGCTCCGAGCCGCGAACGACCATCAATCGCGCGCCCCGGCTCATGGAAATGCGGTCCGACCGCCTTGTGCACGTCCTCCAGAATGCCGACGACTCCCATCACGGGGGTGGGATAAATGCCCTCGCCCAGCGTCTCGTTATAGAAGCTGACGTTGCCGCCGGTAATCGGCGTCTCCAGTTCCTCGCAGGCTTTGGTGATGCCGTCGATGGTTTGCGAGAACTGCCACATGATGTGCGGCTTCTCGGGATTGCCGAAGTTCAGGCAGTTGGTGGCCGCGATGGGCGTTGCGCCTGTGCAGGCCACGTTGCGGGCCGACTCGGCGACGGCGTGCATGGCTCCGAGCTTGGGATCGAGGTAGCACCAGCGCGCGTTGCCGTCGAGCGCCATCGCCAGGCCGCGCGGCGTTCCCTTCACCCGAATCACACCGCCTTCGCCGCCTGGACCCTCGACCGTGTTGGTCTGCACCATGGAGTCGTATTGCTGGAAGACCCAGCGCTTCGAGCAGATGTTCGGGCTGGCCAGCAGGCGCTTCAATTCTTCCGTGAATTCGGTCTTGTTCGCCGAGCGCAACGTTGTCTGGAACTTCGCGCGGAACCGGCGGCTCCCAGCGCTCCAGCGGCCGGTGATAGAGCGGCGCATCGTCGGTCAGCGCGGCGTTGGGAATCTCGGCGACGACCTTGCCGTGTTCCAGCACTCGCATGGCAGGCTGGCCGATCACGCGGCCGATGGTGACCGCGTCCAGTCCCCACTTCTGGAAGACGCGGAAGACCTCGTCCTCGCGGCCTTTCTCGGCGACCAGCAGCATGCGCTCCTGCGACTCGCTCAGCATGATCTCGTAAGGAGTCATGCCGGTCTCGCGTTGCGGCACCAGATCGAGTTCGATCTCCAGACCAACGCCGCCGCGACCGCCCATCTCGCAGGTCGAGCAGGTCAAGCCGGCCGCGCCCATGTCCTGAATGCCGACCACTGCGCCGGTCTGCATCGCTTCCAGACAGGCTTCGAGCAACAGCTTCTCCAGAAACGGGTCGCCGACCTGCACATTGGGACGCTTGGCTTCGGAGCCTTCGCTGAACTCTTCGCTGGCCATGGTTGCGCCGTGAATGCCGTCGCGGCCAGTCTTGGAGCCGACGTAGATCACGGGATTGCCTTCGCCCGCAGCCTTGGCGTAGAAGATCTGATCGCGCCGGACCAGTCCCAGCGCGAAAGCATTGACCAGCGGATTGCCCGAGTAGCAGCTCTCGAACTTCACCTCGCCGCCGACGTTGGGCACGCCGAAGCAGTTGCCGTACGACGCAACGCCGCTGACCACGCCCTCCATCACGGAATGATTCTTGTGCAGGGTAGCCTGATCGATTGCGGGCGGCCCGTCCTTTCCCTGCTGTTGAGACAGGGTGGGCGCGGTGATCGGCCCGAAGCGCAGCGAATCCATGATGGCGACCGGACGCGCGCCCATGGTGAAGATGTCGCGCAGGATGCCGCCGACGCCGGTGGCCGCGCCCTGGAATGGCTCGATGAACGAGGGGTGGTTGTGCGATTCGATCTTGAAGGCGCAAGCCCAGCCGTCGCCGATGTCGATGATGCCGGCGTTCTCGCCCGGCCCTTGCACCACGCGGCGGCTGTGGGTGGGCAGACGCTTCAGATGCACGCGCGACGATTTGTAGGAGCAGTGCTCGCTCCACATCACGCTGAAAATGCCCAGCTCGGTTAAGGTGGGTTCGCGGCCAAGCGATTTCAGCAGGCGGTCGTATTCCTCCGGCGAGATGCCGTGGTCGCGAAGCACTTCTGGAGTGATGGTGGGTTCTTTGAGCGGGGCTGGGAGCGCTTTCAACTGGGTTCATGGCGAAGGGGTGGAAGCTCTATTTTCGCACGTTGGGCGTCGGGCGGGAAGGATTTGGCAAGTGAGATTGTCAGGTAATTGGCGGGTTCTGGAATTCGGTAGATCGCGAGGTTGGTTTTTTCACTCGTAAACATCTCGGCGATGGGCAACGCGGGCGATACTCACCAAAGATCTTGCGTCATCAATGAAGTAGATAATGCGCCAATCGCCTACGCGGATTCGCCAATGGTTACGATACCCCTTGAGCTTCTTGCATCCTGCGGGGATTGTCCGCCAACGACATAATCTTGCGGTCGATACGAGCAAACAGCGCGTCGTCTAATGCGTCTAGCTCTTTCTGTGCAGAAGACTTGATTTCGAGCGAATATTTAGCCACGTGAGCGAGGCCGCTTCAGTCGATTCGTTCGTTACTCCTGGTACGGAATGCCCTTTTCTTTGCGCGGCGACTCAGAAATCAGGCCATCCCAGAAATCCTCCCAAATCGCTCCGTGTTTCTTCAAATCGATTTGTACCGCGACCTTGCGGCCCTTGTCGGTGACGAACTGAATGCCATTCATAGGACTCTCGTTTGTCGATTCTCGCAGCTTCGGCTGTCGCCGGGAAGAAAACCGTTTCTGCCGTCCCTACGGGACTCGGTTTCTTAACTTTGGCTACCCAGCGCTGAAGCGCTGGGCTATGCTCTTTCGCGCCTTCGGCGCTGACCCACGACCTGCTGCGCCTTATACTCATCAAACGAACCAAAATGCTCGAACCGGTTTTCGCACGTTTCGATTATGGCTTGCCGGGAAAACCTTCCGGGGCTAAAGCCCTGTCCATGGTAGGCTGGCGTGACGCGGACCTCAAGGTCCGCTCTACCCAATGCCGGCGCGCGGGTGATCTTTCATAAAAACAGTCTGAGGCGGGGGCTTGCAAACCGCCTCAGAGTTTTCCCATTGTTCTTTATCCTCTTGCCTTACAGTGATCGCAGGAAATTCAGCAGGTCCTGCTGATCGGAAGACGACAGGTGGTTGTAGTTGTTCACGGCTCCGTTGGCCTCGGAACTTTGATAGGTATGGTTGCCATTGCTGGAGTGCTGCTGAATGGTCTGCACCAGGTCGGCGGTGCGGCCGTCGTGCAGGAAGAAGATGCGTTGTCCTAATCCCCACAAGGGTGCGGTGCGGAACTCGTCTCCTCCGGCTATGCCTTGTCCCACATTGTCGGCCAAGTTAGGTCCCATGTGGTGCAGCAGGATGTCGGAATAGAGATTTGCCTGGATGTTGCTGAGGGCCGCCACCGTCGATTGCCCACTGGTGAGCGACGGCGTGTGGCAGAGGGCGCAGCCAATCTGTGAGAACAACGTGCTGCCATGCTGAGTCGAGGGCGAACTGGGTCCGGGCTGCGGTTGATCAAGCATGCGCATGAAGGTGGTGAAGCGGATGATGTCGCTGGGGAGCGCCGTCCCCGAGAGATCGAAATTCGTTGTGTCCTCGGGAGTGGCGTTGAACTGGCAGCCGGGAGTCTGGTCGCGTTCAGTGGTGAACAGTTCGTTAGTGACTCCCATTTCGACGTTGTAGGCTTCACCGGAAAATACTTCCAGCGACTTGTTCTGCGCCTTCCAGCCGAATCGCGTGATGGTGCCGTCGTTAGCGCTGGTATTAGGGCGGCCGGCAATTCCCAGCTGACGCTTTTGACTAAGGTTGGCATTCATGTTGGCCAGGATGGCGGCATCGGAAATAGTCTCGATCAGTCCGCCACCGAATAGTGGAGTGGGAATACGGAAGATCAGATCATTTTCCTGCGCCGCCTCCGCGAAGTTGTCCTGGCTGATATTGCAACCTGGAGCGTCGGTACGCCCGGTGATGGTGAACAGGTCATGGACGCCTCCGTCCACGTGTTGCAGATTCAGGGTGTAGGGGAAGCGCGCTTCGCGCACTGGGCCGTTGATCGTAATGAAATTGGGCACCCGGTTGGACGCGCCCTGATCGGTGGCGTCGGCCACCTGCGGATTAACCGACGGGCTGGTGCCGCCCGTGGCAGGCTGGGCGTGGCATTGAGCGCAGCTCTCGGCATTGAATCGGGGTCCCAGACCGTTGCCCGTGTTCTGGATGGAACCGGCGACCGAATCGATTTGCAGGAAGTTCGTCTGCCCGGCGCTAAAGAAAGCCAGCTGATTTTGTGTGAGACCGGCAATCGGAGATCCGGCGCCGGGGGATCCGCCACGCACGCCGGGATCAGTTGCGCCGCTTCCACCCGGCAGCCCTGGGGCAGCTTGTAAGGCCAACACCGTGGTGAACGTCATGGCGGCAAGAAGGACCGGCCTGGCAAATCTCTTGCATCGGGACGAGCGCGATTGGCTTGCGGCTGGCACGGCTTGAGGATTCCGAGACATGAGTTTCTCCTGGGACTCGCGCGGAGTCGTTTCGGCGCCGATATTCGGCGCAGGTTAACCCGAATGACGTGCTGTTGATTGCGGTGAACGCGTGCGATCCGACGAAGTCAAGAATGACGCAGACGAGAAAGTGGTCAGACGAACGAGCAGTGGCGCGGGCTGGGAAGGGCGCAGACTAAGAGGCGCGCGAAGATACTTCGCGCCTCAGGCGAAAGCTGGCCCGGGGGCAGCGAAAGCTCCGCTGTTTCGTTCTTGCTGTAACGTTGGACACACGATGCACCACGCACGCCGCGTGCGTCAACCAAAACCGGTTAGTCCAATCCGCTATTTTCGTAGCGGATATTGCTGGACCGCGCGATAGTCGCTAGGGCTGGCGCCAAACTGGTTGCGGAAGGCGCGCACGAAACTTGGCGGATGGCGATAGCCGGCGCGGTAAGAGATTTCCTTGATCGGCATCCGGGTCGAGTGCAGTAGATCCAGTGCGGCCCGCAACCGGCAAGTGGTGAGAAAGTTTTGCAGGCTAAGGCCGGTCGTTGCCTTGAAGAGATGGGAGAGCCGGGAGATACTGAGATTCACCATCTCCGCAAGGTCGTGGATACTGTGGCCCGGGTTCGATTCGACAGCTTGCAGAATGATGCGGATGCGGCCGTCGGGCGGCACTGGGGAATAGCCCGCCCCGCGGGCACCACTCGTCTTGACGCTAAGAGCGGGCTTCGCCCTCAGAGACATGAGTCCTCCTGGCTGACGAGAGGCGGCGTTAAAAGTACGTCTTCGGGGGAACAGGCTTGCTGTCTTGCCGCTGTTCACCCTGGCAGGGCGGGTGGCTGCGCGAAATATAGGACACTGTAACCCAACTTCGGGCCGAGAGTCGCAAAAAGAGCGACGCAAAAAGAAGATTTCCAAAGTTTGGGAGGGCGGGCGCAGCTTCTTTTGCTACGGCAGTTGCAACCAGATTTCATCTGGCAACCCTAACTTGGGGCTCACCGATGAGTGGTGGCGGCTAGGTCACGCCATCGATCGTTAAGGCCCCGCAAGCGTCCTACATTGTAGGATATAGCCTGAAGCTGTCCGAGGGCCGGGGAAAATTCTGCTTGACCGCCGGTTGTCGCCTGACGTATATCTCAAGCCCTCGCCGCAGAACCGCACGGACTTTCGCCGCCGGTAACTGGCGAGGTAGGACGCGGGTCAATCGCCAGAGTTCACTCGCAGCAACATCTTTGGGTACGCCGGCAAACGCCTGAAGAAAAAATTATCGAGAGGGAAACATGCCTGACAAATCGCTAAGACTTAACGTGGCATCCTTTGCACTCCTGATTGCGGTCGCCTTCTGCACTCCCGTACTTTCGGCCCAAAACAACATGGGTGGTCAAGACAACATGAGTGAGGCAGCGGCCAAGCTGGAGAAGATGGCGGCGGCGCTGCAACTGACTCCGGCGCAGAAGCAGCAGATCCGGCCGATTTTGGTGGAGGAAGCGCCCAAGTTGAAAGCTTTGAAGAGCGACACCTCGCTGCCGCCGCTGCAGAAGGCCATGAAGATGCATCAAATCACAGAGGCGACGGACGCCAAGTTGCAGCCTATTCTTAATCCGGGGCAGTACCAGAAGTTGCTGCAGATGCAAACCGAGGAACGGCAGCAACTGATACAGCAGAAGATGGACCACTAGCGGGTTGCTGAAAAATTCGAAAAGCAGGTCCCTCGCCGGCTGAAGCCAGCTTGTGATGACAAGAATTAAGGGCTTGGACACGGCGCTGAAGTGCCGAACTACCCGATCGATGGATCAAGCCGAGTTTTTCAGCAAACCGTGAAGTCTGGTTCGGGATGACAAAATAAAGACCTATTACGGCGCGGTTAAAGCTACGCCCTTCAAAATCACTTCGCGTGTAGTCTTTCAGCAAACCACTAGCGGATATTGGTAGCTTTGCGGGTCTTGCCTTCCTCTTTCAAGGTAACGAACCAACCATACATATCGTCAACCCGGGCAATATCTTCGTTTAGCAAGGGCTGGTCGGCGTATCTGTGGATGTCGGCTCCGCTGTGACGACGCTTCAGGTTAGCGACAATCTGATAAAGCTCGTCGACCTTGGAGTGCATGATTCGCAGGTCGGCCACCAGCCTCATCTCCTCGATGTCGAGCCCGCGCCGGGTCAGAGTTCGAGTTCGCTTTGCACTGTCAGCTCTCTTCATTGCGCGAGTGTCCGCTAAGCTTGCCAGGACTCTTCGCCGCAAGAGTATATGACAAGGGTTGCAGGCGGCGCGACTTACTTTCCGTCGAAATGGCCAGCAATACCTCAGGTGGCTACTCGAAAGGCGCGCGATTCTCGCTATTACGCTGGTGATAGTAGATATTTTGGAATATGATTTGGCCGCGCCATGGAGTACTTGAGGAGGCAAACTATCGTGGAATCTCGCAAAGTAATACTGTGCATTCTTGCCCTCGCCATAGGGTGTTTGCTGCTGAGCAGCCTGCCGCTGTGGGCGGCCGATGAGTCTTCACCCCAAATGTCATCGAGTCAGGCTATCAACTTTGCTGTGTCGCCGCCGTTGCGCGATCTGGCAAAGCTGCCCCCGCGTCCTTACTACAGTTTTCATCAGGCGCACTCGGTGCGGCGCACCAGTGCCCATACCGATCATCCGTACGAATTCGATCCGGTTGAGCAGAGCTCTCCGGGCGCGCCCGCAAGCATCACTCCTGGACTCAGCTTGCTGGGGCTGGACAATAATCAGGCCTGCGGCTGCCAGCCGCCCGACACCAACGCGGCGGTCGGCGATACCCAGGTCGTAGAGTGGGTTAACGTGGCCTATGAAATCTTCAACAAAACGACCGGCGCGGTCGAGGCGGGCCCCATCTTTGGCAATCAGCTTTGGCAGAGCCTGGGCGGAGCCTGTTTCGACAACAACGATGGCGACATCATTGTGCAGTGGGACAGAACTAACCATCGCTGGCTGCTGGCGCAGAACGTGTTCAACGGACCGCCGTATTATGCCTGCGTTGCGGTGTCGACCAGCGCCGACGCTACGGGCTCCTACTACGAGTATCAATTCCCCCTGGCCCAGGATTTTCCCGATTATCCCAAGTGGGGTATCTGGCCTAGCGGATATTTCCAGACCAACAATAACTTTGGCAACGTGAACTTCGACGGCGCTTATGTCTGCGGTTATAACAGCGCGAAGCTGGTGGTCGGTGACCATACGGCCGAACAGATTTGCTTCCAGCTCACGCCCGGAGACTCCAGCCTGCTGCCCGGCGACATCGATTCCAGTACGCCTCCTCCGGTGAACCAGGACGAATTCTTCATCGGGGCGTACGATTCGGATGGCCAGAACGACCATCTCTATCTTTATTCCATGCACCCGGTATTCTCGAATCCGACCCAGTCGACGTTCGTGGGCAGCGGCCTGGCCAACCCAGTCACCGTGCCGACCTACACTCCGTTCTGCGACAACAGCGAATTTTGCGTTCCGCAGCAGGGCACCTCAACCAAAGTAGACGCGCTGGGCGATCGCGTAATGTATCGCTTCTCTTACTGGGATGACGGTCCGCTGGTTAACGTGAAACCCAACGCCGGTCCGCTGCACCAGCAGCACTGGTATGTGAATCACGTGACCACCGCGTCGGGCGGGCAGGCGGGCGTCCGCTGGTACGAGTTCCGGGCCAACGTACAGACCGTGGGCATCGGCGGTGTGAGACTGTTCCAGTCAGGCACCTTCGCTCCCGACTCGAACAATCGCTGGATGGCGTCGATCGCGCAAGACAAGATGGGCGACATCGCACTCGGCTACAGCCTGGCAAGTACCACAGTGTATGACTCGGTGGCCGCGACGGGCCGGGTGGTGACCGATCCTATGGGACAGATGGAAACCGAAACTACGCTGACGGCCGGCACCGGCTCGCAGAGCAGCGGCGATCGCTGGGGAGACTACTCCAGCATCTTCGTCGATCCGTCCGACCAATGTACGTTCTGGTATGCCCAGGAGTACTACATCGTTCCGGCCGGCGGCGACAACTGGCAAACACGCCTGGTGTCGTTCAAGTTCAACGGCTGCCAGTAAACCATCATCGATAGACGTAAAAAAGCCCCATTTTGCTTCGGCAGAGTGGGGCTTTGTCATTTGCTTTTGCTCATTCATGGCATGGGTGGGTTGGCGGTTCAGGCGCGGGCAAGCCATTGGTATTTAGGCGCGCTGGTGCAAGGTCGATCATGCAATCCATGGCATCTAATTAGTCAAAAGGATACCGACATCGATCTTGGCGAAAACGAACAAACACGCGCCCGCAGTGGCTGACAGAAGCGCTCTCGAGATCTTTCATCCGGCAGTTCGCGACTGGTTTGAAGCGGTATTTCCTGCGCCTACCAGCCCGCAACTGGAGGGATGGCCGGCGATTGCGCGCGGCGAATCGACGCTGATCCTGGCTCCTACCGGAACCGGCAAGACGCTGGCGGCATTCTTGTGGTGCATCAATCGCATCATGTTCACGCCCGTCCCGGCGAATGCGGAGCGATGCCGCGTTCTGTACATCTCACCGATCAAAGCTTTAGCCGTCGACGTCGAGCGCAATTTACGGGCACCGCTGGTTGGAATTGCGCAGGCGGCGCAGCGGCTGGGCCATTCATACCATGAACCGTCGGTGGCGATTCGTACCGGCGATACGCCGCAAGCCGAACGAGCCCGGTTTGCGCGACATCCTTCGGACATCCTGATCACTACTCCCGAATCGCTTTATCTTTTGCTGACCTCGAATGCGCGCGAGGTGCTGCGGTCGATTGAAGTGGTGGTGATCGACGAAATTCATGCGCTTGGTTCCGGGCAAACGTGGTTCGCATCTAGCGCTGTCGCTCGAGCGGTTGCAGCACCTGGTAGGACGCCCGATTCAGCGCATCGGTCTTTCAGCCACGCAGCGCCCGCTGGAAGAGGTTGCGAGGTATCTGGGTGGGGCTGAGACTTCGCGCAAGGTTGAGGCGCCTAAAGAGAAAGCGAAGCACAAGGGCTCGAAGCGAGACTCGACGGAAGCTGCGACTAGCGAAGCCATTCCTAGCCGAGACCGCAGCGGATGAGGCGATTTCAGAATTCGAGAGCGACAGCGTTTGCTCCTGTTTATCGGCCGGTGACCATCGTCGATGCCAGCACCCCCAAGCGGCTGGACTTGCGGGTTGAGGTTCCGGTTGAAGACATGGCCAGCCTGGATGAGCTCGACACTTTGCCGAGCGGTCCGGCTTCTCAAGGCCCCAAGCGTCGCTCGATCTGGAGCGCGATTCATCCCAAGCTGCTTGAACTGATTCGGGCGCATCGCTCGACCCTCATTTTCGTAAATAGCCGTCGGCTCGCCGAGCGCATTTCCGGGGCAATCAACGAACTGGCCGGCGAGGATCTGGTTCGGGCTCACCACGGCAGCGTCGCGGTCGCGCAACGCAAGGACATCGAGGACAAACTGAAATTGGGCGTGCTGCGCGGGATCGTCGCCACGTCTTCGCTGGAGTTGGGCATCGATATGGGTGCGATCGATCTGGTGATCGAGATCGAGTCTCCGCCGTCGGTGGCCAGCGGGATGCAGCGCGTTGGCCGGGCCAGTCATCATGTTGGCGCGGTCAGCAACGCCGTCATTTTTCCAAAGTATCGCGCCGACCTGGTGGCGTGTGCGGCCATCACGCGCGCCATGTATCAGGGGCAGGTGGAATCGGTCCATTACCCGCGGAATCCTCTAGATGTGCTGGCGCAGCAAATTGTCGCCGCAGTCGCACTGGACGATTGGACGGTGGATGCGTTGCTCGATCTGGTGCGCTCGGCGGCTCCATATGCGGCGTTGACGCGAGCGATCTTTGAAAGTGTGCTGGACATGTTGGCAGGGCGCTATCCGTCGGACGAGTTTGCCGAACTGCGTCCGCGCATTACCTGGGACCGCGTGGCCAACAAACTCACCAGCCGGCAGGGTTCGCAGCGGGTGGCGATCATTAATGGCGGCACTATTCCGGATCGCGGACTCTATGGTGTTTTCCTGGCGGGTGCGACCAAGGGAGCGCGGGTGGGCGAGCTAGATGAGGAGATGGTGTTCGAGAGCCGCAACGGCGACACCATTGTTCTGGGCGCTTCGACCTGGCGCATCGAAGAGATCTCGCACAATAAGGTGGCGGTTTCTCCGGCGCCCGGTGAACCCGGCAAGATGCCTTTCTGGCACGGCGATTCGGCTGCGCGTCCGGTGGAATTCGGCAGACAGATTGGAGCTATGAGCCGCGAGCTGTTACGCCTGCCGCGGCCGGTGGCGTTCACTAAGTTGGTGGAGGAGCACAGCCTGGATGCCAGCGCGGCGGAGAATTTGTTGCGATATCTGGAAGACCAGGTTGCGGCCACCGGACGCATCCCGAGCGATGAAGATATTGTGATTGAAACCTGCCGCGACGAATTGGGCGACCGGCGAGTTTGCGTGCTGACGCCGTTTGGCAGTGCGGTCCACGCGCCATGGTGCATGGCGGTGGCTTCGAGGCTGCGAGCCGAGCGCGGGCTGGAAGTGGAGTCGATGTGGTCGAACGACGGCTTTGTGCTGCGAATTCCCGATAGCGACGAGGGGTTGCGTGAGGGAGATCTGCTGCCTTCGCCGGCGGAGGTGAAAGACCTGGTGATTCGCCAACTGGGCAGTACCTCGCTGTTTGCCGCAAAGTTTCGCGAGGCCGCGAGCCGCGCACTGTTGCTGCCGAAACGGCGGCCTGGGCTGCGAGCACCGCTTTGGCAACAGCGCAAGCGATCGGCCGATCTGCTGGCAGTGGCGTCGCGGTTTTCGACTTTTCCCATTCTGCTGGAAGCCTATCGGGAATGCATTCGCGATGTTTTCGACTTGCCCGCAGTGGCCGCGATTCTCGCCGGAGTGCAACGCGGCGAGATACGGGTTACCAGTGTGGAGTCGGACCGGCCGTCACCGTTTGCGGCGTCTTTGCTGTTCTCGTATGTGGCGAATTATATCTATGACGGCGATGCGCCGCTGGCCGAGCGCCGAGCGCAGGCCCTCTCCATCGATCAGTCGCAACTGGAAGAACTGCTGGGCGACACCGATCTGCGCGAGCTTCTGGATGCGGCCGCGCTCGACGAAGTGGAAGCCCGCTTGCAATCGCTCGAGCCGGAATATCGGGCGCGGCATGAAGACGGCGTTCATGATTTGCTGCTGAAGCTGGGAGACTTGTCGGAAACGGAGCTGGCGGCGCGTTGTGAGAGCGCCGAAGTTGCGTCGACCATTACCGGGCTGATGAATTCGCGGCGAGCGGTGCGGGTTCGCATCGCGGGCGAGGCACGTTTTATTCCCGTAGAGTATGCATCGCGCTATCGCGATGCCCTGGGCACGCCGCTGCCGCCGGGGCTGGCCGAAGTTTTTCTGGAGCACAGTGAAGATCCCTTGCGAGAAATCCTGCGGCGTTACGCGCGGACGCACGGGCCATTCACGGTGGCCGACGTTGCCAACCGTTATGGCTTGCCGGCGGCCACGGTTGAAGCTGGGTTGCGGATGTTGCATGGGCTGGGCAAGTTGCTGGAGGGAGAATTCCGGCCGGGCGGCACGCATCACGAGTGGTGTGATCCGGAGGTGATGCAGCAGATCCGGCGCAAGAGCCTGGCGCGGTTGCGTCGCGAGATTGAACCGGTGGAGCAAAGCACGTTTGCACGATTTACTGCACGCTGGCAGGGAGTCTCGGTGCGGCGTCGCGGCCTAGAGTCGCTGCTGGACACTGTGGAGAATCTGCAGGGCGCAACTCTGCTGATTTCCGAACTGGAGCGCGAGATTCTGCCAGCGCGCATTGCCGACTACCGCCCGGCCGATCTCGACATGGTGATGGCGTCGGGTCAGGTGGTGTGGGTGGGAGTGGAGCAAGTCGGAAATCGTGATGGGAGAGTGGCGCTGTATCTGAGCGAGTCGCTGCCGGCGCTGCTGCCTCCGCAAGAGCTGCGAAGCGGTGTGGCCGAACTCTCTGAACGTGCGAGGCAGGTTCTGGACTTTCTGACGCAGAAAGGCGCGTCGTTTTTTGCGGCGATTCATGCCGGGTTGGGCGGCGGATATCCGGGAGAGACGCGCGACGCGCTGTGGGAGCTGGTGTGGGCGGGACAAATCACCAATGACACGTTTCATCCGCTGCGCGATCTGTTGCGCTCCAGCGAGTCGCAGCGTCAGCGGAGCGAAACCTTCGCCGGAGCGCCTCCGGGGTCGCCGGATTTTGTGCGGCGCTTCCGCTCGCACAGTGGAGGACAGGCACAGGGGCGCTGGTCGCTGATCGGCGAGCGGGTCGCGGCTGCCATCAGCGTGACGGAATGGAGTGCCAACATTGCGCAGCAATTGCTGGTGCGGCACGGCATCGTGCTGCGGGAGACGGCAATTGCCGAGAATGTTCCGCGCGGATATCCGATGATTTATCCGGCACTGAAAATTATGGAGGACGGCGGATGGGTGCGGCGGGGAATGTTTGTTGCCGGACTGGGCGCGGCGCAATTTGCGATGCCCGCTGCCGTCGACATGCTGCGGAGCCTGCGCCCGGAGCAGGAAACGTTCGAAGCGCTGTTTCTGGCAGCGACCGATCCCGCGAATCCCTATGGCGCTTTGCTGCCGTGGCCGCGACGGGACGGCAACGGCTCAGCAAATAATAATGACGAGAGCATTGAGTCGCAACCGGCGACTGAAGGCGCAGAGTCGACTGACGGGCAAACTGCCGCGAGTGGAAACATCCCGGCGGGGTCTCATGGGATGTCGCGCACCAGCGGCGCGGGTGTCATTTTAGTCAATGGACATTTGGCCGCGTTTCTTCGACGCAGAAATCAAGAGATTCAAGTCTTCTTGCCGGAAGCTGAACCCGAGCGCACGTGGTTTGCTCGCGAGCTGGGAAAGAAGCTGGCCGAGCTGGCGATTCGGCGACAAGGGCGGAAAACCGGATTGCTAATCGGCACCATTAACGGCGAGCCGGCACGGCAACATTTTCTTGCGCGCTTCCTGGAAGAATCTGGCTTCGTGAGCACGGCAGCGGGATTCCAGATGCGAAGGATCGCGCCGTTAGCTATGCCCGCCAATGCAGACGCTCTGGGCGATAAAGATCCCGATCTTGATGGCGACGAAGTCGATTCTGATGTGCCCGAGACCGCCTGATGCCAGAGGGCGACACCATCTACAGAGCAGCGCGGACGCTGAACCGGGCGCTGGCGGGAGCGGTGGTTACGGGATTCGAGACCCAGCTGCCAAAACTTTCGCGCGTCGAGTTTGACTGCGGGGTCGCGGGACGAATCGTTGAAAAAGTGGAGGCGAACGGGAAGTGGATGCTGATGCATTTTTCCGGCGACCTGATCCTGCTGACGCACATGCTGATGAGCGGCAGCTGGCACATCTATCGGCCGGGAGAAGCGTGGCAGAGGCGCGCCATCGACATGCGAATCGTGGTGAAGACAGAAAAAATCTGGGCAGTAGCGTTTAATGTGCCGATCGCAGAATTTCATGATGCCGATACGCTGCGGCGTCGCGATGGGTTCAGGAGTTTAGGCCAGGATGTGCTGGCAATAAGTTTTGATGCCGCGCAATCGGTTGCCAGCCTGCGCGCTGCCGGCGATCTGGAGGTCGGCGTGGCGTTGCTGAGACAGTCGATCATCGCCGGACTGGGCAACGTGTTTAAGTCTGAGGTATGTTTCGCTTGCGGAGTGAATCCGTTTCGCCGCGTGAGCGAGTTGCGGGATGAAGAACTGTCGTGCCTGGTGCAGACGGCGAGGAAGTTTCTGCTGGCCAATGTCACCGAGACTTCCGGCGACCAGATGGTGACCTATACCGGACCGCGGCGAACCACAGGGCGCGCCAACACGGAAGAGCGGTTGTGGGTTTACGGGCGGCGAAACCAGCCTTGCCGGCAATGTGGCACGCTGATTCAATCGCACAAACAAGGAGCAGACGCCCGCACAACCTTCTGGTGTCCGGAGTGCCAGGGGAAGCGCCGCCTACGTTCAGGATGACAAACAGTTGTCAGTTGTCGGTAAGGGCGAGAGCAGATCCCTCGCTGTGCTCATGATGACAAATCAAGGGGCGGCTGGTTCTTGGGCCGCTGGTGATGACAACTCGAGAAAACAACAGGTCCTTCGACTCCGGCGGCGAAGTGCCCGCCTACGCTCAGGACGACATCAAAACAGTTGTCAGTGTCGGTTGTGAGTTGTCGGTTAAATGCAAAAGCAGATCGCTCGCGGCGCAAAGGATGACTCCGCTGCCGGCGAGAGCAGATCCCTCGCTGCGCTCGTGATGACAAATCAAACTGAGATACTACCCTACGTGGGGGAAGCTTTACTGGGACCTGGGAATCACAGCTGCCGGATTTAATGTCTCACAATGTGGTATACGAGGCATGGCTATTGCCGGCGCCTAATCGCTGCACTCCTCGAATGCACGCGACCTGTTCACTCCTGCAGCAAAAAGCCGCCGAGGTGGCCCTTGGCGGCTGAGACTCCATCCCACAACTTGCGATGGCAGGAGCTAGTTCGACGGATTTACCTGGATCTTTGCCATCATGCCGCCATCCTCGTGGTCGAGAATGTGGCAGTGATACACGAACGTTCCGGCGATATTCGGATCGCGGAAATCCATGCGCACGGTGATGCTGGGATAGGGGCCGGTGCCTGACCAGTTGGGAATGGTGAATGTGTCCTGGAGCTCAGGGTTCGTCACCGGCACTCCATTAATCGCGGTCACCAGGAAATGGAGCTGATGGATGTGGAAGGCGTGGGCCTCGCCGGCATGATTCTCGATGGTCCAATCTTCCACCGCTCCGACGTTGGTCACGATCGCGGGTGGATCGTCCATGTGGAAGACCTTCGGCCTTTGGCCATTGACGGTGATGAAGTACTGGGTTGGCCCATTGCTACCGATGGTCTGCTCGGAGAAATAAAGCAGACGCGTGGTGGTGGGTAACTGGGCCGCGAGTCCGGCGAACCGCTGGGGATCTACAGGCGGCTTGAGCGGATGATTTGCGGGATGCGGAACTTTCCCGTCACCACTGCCGACGATGTTGGCTAGCGGCTGCTCCGGATTCGGATTGCCGACCGGGCCGGTGTTGAATCCTTCAGTGACGAACGTACCGGTCTGGCCCACGGGAAGACCGGGCGTAATGAATTCGGCGCGGCCCGCCGGTGGAAGATTCACGGTGGTTTCGTAGATGGGGGTCGTCAAGGGAATGCCGTCGAACGCCAGCACTTCGAGCGGCTGCGGCGTGGTTCCGAACTGTACCTGCAGCGTGAGAAATGCCTGGGTGGAAGCGTTGACCACTCTCCAGAATTCCGCCTGTCCATAGGTTGTGTTGATGATGGGCGAAGGCGCGAAGGGGTAGATGGCCGGCTGGTAGTTGATGGTCAGCTGGTTCGGTCCGGGCAGCCAGGAATTGGGATTGTTGAACTGCTGGCGGATGACGAGGACGCGCTCGGGCAGGCCCTGCGTGCCCTGAATGTTGCCTTCGATGATGAATGCGCCAGCCGCGCCGCCGTCGACCTGCGTGGTGGTATTGCCGTGAACGTGCGGATGGTACCAGTACATTCCGGGCGAATCGTTGGCCGGCACCTGGAAGTTATAGGTGAAGGCGGGATCGCCGGACTGAATGATGGTGTTGATTACATCGTCCTGGTGGCAGATGGGGGTGATGTTCAGGCCATGCCAGTGGATGTTGGTGGACCCGGGCAATACCATGGTGCCGTTGCAGTCATCGGGCGGGCCGCCGTGCTGGTGCTGCTCAGGCACGGTCATGTGCATCATCTTTTCCATGTAGGCTTTTTTCGGGCCGGGACCAGATTTATCGTAGGGCGCCTGGATATTGTCGGTGAAGGACAGGTTCAGGGTATCGCCCGGATTGAGGCGTAGCGTAGGCGCCTCGACCGGCTGTCCCTGATACATGTAGACATAGCAATAATGCATGAAGCCGTCAGAGCCCTGGGCATTTTGCAAAGTCATACTGAGGTTCAACACGCCGTTCTGACTGTACAAATCCAGAGGATTGAGAACGGGACTGCCGGGTAGCGGGCGTTGCGGGCAAGTTGGCCCCTGAGCCGAAGCAGCCAGCAGGGAAACTCCACACAACGAAGCAAGTAGAACAGCTCGAAACGATGAACGCATTCTGACTCCCTGAAAATCTTTTTGGTACTCCAACCCATCCGTCAGGATCGAAGTAAGTCAACCTTGCTGCTTGTTTCCCGGCTTTCCCAGCTTATTTCAAGCTGGCCGGCCGCTCGCCACGCTACTCAAAACGTACGTGGCGGGAAAGCTTGAATCGACAATAGTCCGTTGCTGAACGAGTCCATAGCGGGAGACGTAGCCGCCTCGGTGAGGGTGCACGTCGTGCCGTTCGAAGTCACTTGAAGAATCCCGATCGAGGAGCCCAGGGGAGCGAACTCCGCCAGGTACAGTACTCCGCCGGTGCCCGTGGTATCCCTGGTTACCAGCGATCCCACATACGTCCAAGGATTGTAGAAATTGTTCAGCGGCGGGGAACTGCATCCGGCGGAAATTTTGCCCGTGTTCTTATTGAAGAAAGCGGCCGTGACGGTATCGCCCTGACTATTTCCGATATAGAGGAGGCTTTCATCGGGACTGAGCCACACGCTGGCGGAATTAAAGCCTTCGGCGACGGCAGTGTGGGGAGTGGGAACCGTGTACTGCACGGTAGGAGCCAGCTTGCCGGAAGAAATGTCAGAGACCTCGATGGTTGTGGGTATCGAAGCATCGCCGAAGATGGCGAAATGGCCATCCTGGGTAATATCGATGCCCTCCGGGAAATAAGCAGCGGCAAAGCCGGTTGAGTTCTGCTCGTCATTGTTCGACATGGGAATGCCGTTAGCGATGTTGAAGGACTGAATCGAACCGTCTCCATAGGCAACGACCAGGATATTTCCGTGGATGGCCATGCCGCCAACCCAGCCGCCGTTCAGGCCGGCCGCAGAAACGTCGCCGAGGAAGGTAAGCTGGCATCCCGCTCCGATAGCGAAAGTCCCGATCGTGTTGGAGGCGCTGTAGCCGGCGTAGAGGTAGTTATCGTTGAGAACGATTCCGATGCCATTGGTGTTGCCGTTGTCATTGGCAGACCCGAGGAAATTTCCCACGCGCGTCTGGGTGGCAATATTGATGGAAGCCACATCGCCAGTGCCGGCATTGGAAACATAGGCGCATTGGGCAGAGCTATCGTGCAGCAAGTTCACGCGCGGCGTCCCGAAAAACCCGCCGCCGATTCCTTTGCCACCCGTATTGACATTGGTCTGAAAGGTCAACGTGGGACCGCTGCCGGAGGTTCCCGCCAGAAAGAAGCTTATATAGCTGTGCAGTAAGCCATCATCATCGGTGATTACATAGGTTGACTGCGAGGGAGTATGCGATGGATCCTTGGCCGCACTATTGGCGACCACGGAAGCCAGCATCATGGCGGTTAGAAACAATCTAAAACGGAAGCTCATGTCTTTTGATTCCTCTGGGAAGGGGGGACAAAGGCTGGAGGGCATGGTATCTCGAAAGACCTCACTATTCAAGCTATGTTGCGGCCGAATTATTCAAAATCAAACTGAATAGTTGCAGCTTTTCGCAAGAGTTGCATCTAGCCTCCAATTACTAGCGCGCATAGTAGCCAGGCTTAATCGATTGCAGATGGAGTTCATGCTGAGCCGCATGTTTCTGGGCTGATTCGCGAGGTTGATTATCACTACATTTATCGCGGGTACGGAGAAGCTAGGAGAAGAAGCAGTCTATTTTCCCGGGTGGACGAGAATCTTGCTGTACGAGAAGAGTGCGATTGGCGAGGCGGCGGAAAGTAATTTTCGCTGGCGAGGGATCGCAGCCGGTGTTGCAGGAAAGCTGCGACAAATTATTTGGCGGTCTGCACGAGCAGCCATCAGCTAGACTCAGAGTGGGCTTACAACCCGAGGGCGCTGGGGAAAAATATTCCGGGCGCCTTGGCAAGACTAGCCAACGGTTGCGTCGAACCTTATGAATGTCCCGATCATGCACTTGCTGGACTTCTGGATGCTGGCAGGCGGCCTGCTGGTGTTCATTCTGGCTTCTCTGGAGGCGGGACGGAGGATTGGGATCCGCCGCAGAGAGATCGATCCGGAAGGTGCAGGCGTCGGCCTGGGAGCGATTGAAGGCGCGGTCTTCGGCCTGATGGGGTTGCTGATTGCATTCACGTTTTCAGGAGCGGCCACCCGTTTTGATGGACGCCGGCAATTGGTTGGGGAAGAGGCTAACGCGATTGGCACAGCGTATCTGCGGATCGATCTGCTGCCGGCGGCGGCGCAGCCGGCGCTGCGGGAAGACTTTCGCAATTACGTGGACGCACGCCTGGCGGTCTTTGAGCTGCTGAGAATTGACGCGAACAGGGCCAGGCAGGAGCTGGCGCTTTCGGGAGAACTGCAAGGCAAGATATGGAATGAGGCGGTGGCTGCCTGCAAAGACGTGCCTTCGCCGGCGGTGCCGACGCTGGTGCTGTCGTCGCTGAACGAAATGATCGATATCACCACGACGCGCACGGTGGCTGCCGAAACTCATCCGCCGAAAATTATCTTCTATGGACTTGGCCTGCTGGTGATAGCGACCTCATTGCTGGCGGGCTACGGCATGGCCGGCGCGAAGAAAAGAAGCTGGATGCACATGATGGCCTATGCCTTGATTACGGCGTCGACCCTGTACGTCATTCTGGATATGGAATATCCGCGCATCGGCCTGATCCGGGTGGACGCAGCCGATCATGTCCTGGTGGATGTTCGCAACAGCATGAAGTGAGAGGGGCGCGCAGTTCCTCTGCAAAACAAACTTATTAAGATGGGAGCTTATTATGAAGCAGTTTCTTACCATCATCGTCGCAGCAGTAATTCTTAGTGCTGTACCTGCATTCGCCCAGAAGCAGTTCAAGATGGCGGATCGCGTCAAACTTGGCGGAGAAGGCGGCTGGGACTATCTTATATACGACAATGTGGGACATCGGTTGTTCATCACGCGGGGCAGCCACGTCATGGTTGTCGACACAGGCAGCCTAAAGGTTGCCGGCGACATTCCGGAATTGTCCGGTATCCACGGCGTGGCGCTGGCCCAGGATTTGGGCCGCGGCTTCGTCAGCAACGGCGGCGACAATACCGTCACGGTCTTCGACCTGAAGACGCTGAAAAAGCTGGACAGCGTGAAAGTAGGCGATCGCCCCGACGCCATTTTGTACGACCCATTTTCGAAACACGTTTTCACTTTCAACGCGCGCGGTCAGAATTCGAGCGTGGTTGATCCGGCCAGCGGCAAGGTGGTGGGGACGATTCCGTTAGGCGGCAAGCCGGAGTTTCCGGCCAGCGACGGCAAGGGCAAGCTTTACGTGAACATAGAAGACAAGGGCCAGATTTCGCAAGTGGACGTGAGCAAGCAGACCGTGCTGAACACATGGCCGATCGCACCTTGCCAGGAGCCGAGCGCGCTGGCTTTCGATGTGGAGCACCATCGGCTGTTTGCGGGATGCGGCAACAAAATGATGGCGGTGGTGGACTCTGACTCGGGCAAGGTCGTGACCACGGTGCCCATCGGTGAGGGAGTCGATGCCGGCGGATTCAATCCCGAGACGCAGGAAGTTTTCATGTCGTGCGGCGAAGGTGTGCTGACCGTGATTCATGAAGACAGCCCAGACAAATACACGGTGCAACAGAACCTGGCAACGGTAAAAGGCGCGCGGACCATGGCGCTGGATCAAGAGAATGATGTGGTTTATCTGGTGACGGCCCAGCGCGAAGCTACGCCCCCCGCCGCCGGACAGCGACCAGCAATGGTGCCGGGAAGCTTTGAGCTGATTGTTGTGAAGTGAATCAGTTGTCGGTGGTCAGTTGTCCGTTGTCCGTAAGAGCTGGTCCCTCGCTGCGCTCGTGACGACAAGAAGCAGTTGTCAGTTGTCGGCACCGCTTTGCCGGTGCCGGCAAAAAGCAGATCCCTCGCTACGCTCGTGATGACAACCCAAGAACAAGGAGCCCGTTGACGCGCGCGCTCGTGATGCAAATCGAGAGACAGCAGGTCCTTCGACTCGCTGCGCTCGCTCAGGATGACACCCAAGAAACAGTTGCCAGTGATCAGTTGTCGGTTGCCAGTAGAGCCGGTCTCTCGCTGCGCGCGGGATGACAAATCGAGAAACCGCAGGTCCTTCGGCTCGCTGCGCTCGCTCAGGATGACACGTAAAAGCTGCTTGCTTACTTGCCGGCCGGTTTTTTGGCGCTGGGCGGCAGCAGATCGTTCAGCCGCAGATACATAGCAGCGGCGCTGTAATGGTCGGACCAACTGGCAGCGAGAATGACCAGCGCCCCACCGCGCGTACTGGTGCGGCCTCCGGAGAGGGTCACAGACTGGCCCAGGGTGCTGTCGTCGGCTTTAGCCAACACCTGCTCGCAGTAGGTGAAGGAATCTTGCAGCGCCTTGGTCAGCACGTCCTTGGAATCGGTCTCGCTCAGCTTGCTGTCAGGCGCCGCGGTGCCGGCGATGGCCGAGCACAGCCCATTATTCGTCGATGCAATGTGGACCATGAGGTGTCCAAACGTGATCTGGTCCGGCGTGGGCTTGTAGCTGTACTTGGCGGCAGGCATTTCTTCGGCGGCGCCGGTCAGATTCTTGGAGAAACGCTGTTCCATCTGGCGCACGGTGACGACGATGGGGTTGGCGGTGGCTGAGTCTGCCTTATCTTTATCTTGAGCGATTGCGACAGGTGCGCAGGCGAGCAGCAGTAGAGCGATGGCGGTCGGTTTCATGATTCTCTCCCCACAGATACGTGTAGAGCATACCGCAAGCCAGAAGGCAGTTGCCAGTTATCGGTGGTCAGTAAAAGCAAAAGCAGATCCCTCGCTCCGCTCGCGATGACAAATCAAGGAAAGCGGAGCATATGCGTGGCTGCGCTCGGGATGACAACAAGCAGTTGTTCGCCGATTGTCAGAAAAGCAGGCCCTTCGACTCGCTGCGCTCACTCAGGATGACACCCAGGAAAAGTTGCCGGTAGCTAGTTATCGGTTGTCAGAAAAGCAAAAGCAGATCCCTCGCTCCGCTCGTGATGACAAATCGCATCGGCGACGACGCACGCCGGAAAGAGTTATCGGCAGAAGAGAGAGAGCCACAGGTTCGCGCCACAGAAGAAAAGGAACAATAGCTCGTGCTACTTGCTGCCCAGAACCTCGAGGATGCGGTCGAAGTCTTCGAGTGAGGAATATTCGAGCAGGATTTTGCCCTTACCCTTGCGATCGTTGATGGTGACGCGCACGCCGAGGGCGCGTTGCAGCAGGCCTTCGGCTTCTTTGACGTTGGGATCGACGACGCGCACTTTTTCTTCGGCCGGAGGACGGGGCTGGATGAGGTGGGCGACTGCCTCCTCGGTCTGGCGGACGGAGAGCGACTGCTCGACGACACGGCGGGCCAGTCGCTCAATCTCGTCAGGCGAGTCGAGGGTCATCAGAACCTTACCGTGGCCGAAGCTGAGCTGATTTTTTTCCACCATGGTCTGCACCGCGGGCGGCAGCTTGAGCAGACGCAGAAAATTCGCAATGGATGAGCGGTCTTTGCCAGTGCGCAGCGCCATCTGCTCCTGGGTGAGTCCGAACTCGCGGCTGAGGCGCTCGAAGGCGCGGGCCTGCTCCATGGCGTTGAGGTCTTCGCGCTGCAGGTTTTCGACGATGGTCATCTCCATAGCCTGCTCGTTGGAGACCTGGCGCACGATGGCGGGAACCGTGGGCAGGTGGGACAGGCGGCAGGCTTCCCAACGGCGCTCGCCGGCGATGACCTGGTAGCGGCCGCCGGCAACGGGGCGGACCACGATGGGCTGGACCACGCCCATGGCCTTGATGGACGCAGCCAGTTCGCTGAGCGCGGTAGGATCGAGCGACGAGGTGCGCGTTTGATAAGGATTGCGGTCCAGCTGGTTGAGCGGGATATGATGGACCTCGTCGGCAGTGGGCCGGGGAGCGGCAGGCGCAGAGACGGGAGCGTGCGGAACGTGTCGCGCGGGAAGCAGCGTCTCCAATCCGCGGCCGAGAACTTTGCGTTTGTCGGTGGTGGTCATGGGGAGTTCTGCGCAATCGAGCAGCCGGTGATCAGCCGGGAGCCTTGGAGAGAACTTGCTCATTATAGGCTGAGGCGTCGCAGGGCGGGCCGAGAAATGGCTGTGGAAAACGCGGGCGAAATCCGGCATCCCGTTTCAGCGCCAAGATTTCCCGCTGCTGGCCAGCCTGCTCGAGGCTGCCGCCCAGCAGGAACCGCAGCTGCTCTCCGAGCATCGGGCCCGATTCCAGATATCTGTTTCGGGCGGGATTGCTGATGGAACGAGGCGGGGAGTCAGCCGCCCCAGGGGTGAGATCACGCCGCCAATCGCTGGCCGAACGAAGGAGGCAGTGTGGGGCTGAAACGGTCAGCCACCGAAGAGGTGTAGGCGGCCAGGTTGTAGATCACCAGGGCGCCGGCTCCGGACGTCTGGGTGATGCTTCCCCAGGAAGCCGGAAAGTTCACGGTCCGCATGTCGGTGGTCAAAGAATAGAACGAGGTGCCGACGAATTGGCCGGTTTCTGGCCAACGGTAAATGTCAAAACGGTTTTCAAGATCACCTACGGATCGGCGACATCATGGAGCGCCGATTGCATCAAGATCGGCAATCAATTCAGGGGGAATTTGAAGCATCGAGGCCTGCAGGTTCTCGCGAAGGTGCTCGACCGAAGATGTTCCCGGGATCACCAGGATGTTGTGCGACCGCTGAAGAAGCCAAGCCAGCGCGACCTGTATGGGCGTGGCATCCAGTCGCGCGGCCACGTCAGACAACGTGGACGATTGGAGTGGAGTGAATCCGCCGAGTGGAAAGAATGGCACGTAGGCGATGCCGTCGCGGGCGAGATCGGCTATGAGCGCATCGTCGGCGCGATGCGCGAGGTTGTAGTGGTTCTGTATGCAAACGATCGGGGCGATCCTCCGGGCTTCGTTGATCTGCGCGGGCGTGACATTGCTCAGCCCGATGTGACGCACCAAACCCTTTTGCTGGAGTTCGGCCAGAACTGTGAGCGGTGCTTCGATCGACCCCTCGGCAGGTTCATGGACGCTAAATATACTGCGCAGGTTGACCACATCAAGCACATCCAATTCCAGATTGCGAAGGTTGTCGTGAATCGCCTCCGTCAGTTCTTCGCGTGAGTAGGCCGGAATCCATGATCCATCCTCACCGCGCCGGGCGCTGACTTTGGTGACGATCACGAGATCGTCAGGATACGGAGACAGCGCCTTTCGTATGATCTGGTTCGTGACATGGGGACCATAAAAATCGGATGTATCGATGTGGTTCACGCCATTCGCGACGGCCTCTCGCAGAAGAGCGATCGCCGCATCGACATCGCGGGGAGGTCCCCATACCAACTTGTCACCATCCCGCCCGGCCAATTGCATCGCACCGTATCCCATGCGGTTTACCGTCATCGACGTGCCTGGCAAAGTGAAGCTGCCGGCCAGATCAGTCTGTTCGATCATTCCGTTCCTCCTGAAACTATTCATCATCTGTAACGAGAAAAGCTAAAAAGACTCTCCCACCAGTTCTTCGCTTTTCTTCCAGAGTGCCTCGGCGTTGTATGGATCGAGCGCATATCCAAGGACTCCTTCACTCATGGTATTGATCGGCACGTTGTCCGGCACGAGTTGGGCCACGTGGCAGTCCTCACAGTATTGGCCGCCGATCTGTTCGGCAGGAGCAACCACACCAGCCCATACAGAAGTTGCCGCCCCTTGAGGGATAGTCTTCCACTGGAACGGCGCTTTGCCTTCAGCCGCCAGTTGCTGATTCCGTTGCTCGATGATCTTTTCTACCTCGCTGAAATCCACGTGGCGAGCCAGTTCCGTTTGGATCACTCCCGGATGCACAGCAGCAGCACGTACGCCGCGGTCCCGGTGTCGTCTGTCGAAGGCAACGGCGAAGAGTATGTTCGCGGTTTTGGATCTTCCGTAGGCGACGAAGGGCTCATACGGAGTCCGCTCGAAGTTCGGATCCTCGAGATCGACATTCGAATAGCGGTGACCCAATGAGGAAAGATTAATCAGCCGCCCGCCAGAACGAATGAGCGAAGCAATCCGGTTGACCAGGACAAAGTGTCCGAGGTGATTCGTGCCGAACTGTGTTTCGAAGCCATCGGCTGTTTGGCCGAACGGAGTGGCCATGACTCCCGCATTAGCAATCACCACGTCGAACTTTTCTCCCTTTGCCAGAAGCTCGTCGGCACAGGCACGCACACTCTTCAGATTGCCAAGATCGAGTTCTACCAATTCGAAGCTTCCGCCATTGGCTGCTGCGTCCTTTTGCACTTCCGCGGTTGCGGTCTTGGCCTTCTTCAAATCCCGCGCCGCGCCTACAACCTGAGCGCCATGGGCGGCCAGTGAGCGCGCCGTTTCCACGCCCAGGCCGGCCGAAACGCCTGTTACCAGGATTCGTTTGCCCTTCAGATTCACGCCAGACAAAACATCGTCTGTAGTCGAAGTTGCTCCAAATGAAGTTGTCTCAAGTATGTTCGTCATTTATTACCTCGTTTTACTGACGCGTTCGATGTGACGGTTTATAGAGCCTCGCACGCGTTAGCCGCGCGAAGGGATGGTGTCCGCAGTGGGTTCGAATTTCATCGCCCTCAGATCGGCAAGCAGATTCGGACCTGTTGGTCGCCACCCTAGCCGTTGCTGCGTCAGCGCGCTTGACGCCGGCGCGTCGACTCCCACGAAGAACCCGAGCCAACCGAAGTGCTCGCCCGCCTGCTCCGGGGACTTCGAGACCACCGGTATCTTCAAACCGCGACCGATTGCCTCAGCAATCTCTCGCAACGGCACGCCCTCTTCGGCGACCGCGTGATACTTGGCTACGGCTGAACCTTTCTCCAGCGCGAGCCTGTAGAGACGTGCAGCATCCAGCACGTGCACCGCCGGCCAGCGATTGAGTCCGTCGCCCACATACGCCGAAACACCCTTTTCGCGGGCCACAGCGATCATGTAAGTGATGAGTCCTTGCTTGACTGGGTCGTGAACCTGCGGAAGGCGCATCACTGACGCCCGCACGCCATGCTTTGCCACCGAAACTGCTGTTTCCTCCGAAACTCGGGGAAACAAAGGGTTGGCAGGGGGCACGTCGTCTTCGGTCGCGATCCGTCCCGGAGCAATAAGCGCGGTCCCGGCAGTGACGATGAACGGCCGATCAGAACCCGCCAGCGCCGTGCCGAGAACCTCGATAGCTCGCCTGTCCATCTCACAGTTATCCGCGAATTTCGAGAAGTCGTGGTTAAAGGCAAGGTGAATTACGCCATCTGACGTTGCTGCTCCACTGCGCAGGCTCTCCAGATCTTGCAGATCACCTCGCTGCACTTGCGCACCAGCATCGATAAGCGATTTTCGGCCCGCATCTGAGCGCGCCAGACCGAGCACCTGATGGCCCGCGTCGATCAGCTCTCGGACGACTGCCGTACCAATGAAGCCTGTGGCGCCGGTAACAAAAACACGCATATTTTTCTCCTAGGCAATTTGTGGTTCAGTGGATAAGGACGAAACGCTCATTCGACTTGCGAGCCGAGTCAAAACCTTCGCCGTGATCGATCGCCATTCGCGGGCTGATGTGGGCAGGTCATCGATCTCGGTCAGCTCCTGTAACCAGTCTTCTGCGGAGATCTCCGCCTGCTCTGAGCCGAATAACTGACTGACAGCGTTGAAAAATGCCGACAACTCGCGCTCCGCCATCGTCACGAGTTCGGCGCAAAGAGAGCTGGAACTTGTTGATGGTTTGTAACGACCGGGTAGATTCATGTTCCTCACCTCTCTAAGCCGGGACAGGGAAGCGCTATTGACAGGCCGCCGGGTTCCGGCTAAAACGGAGGGTGCCTCCGAATCTGTAGATAAGATAACCGGAGGCTATCTCCGGTTGCAACTTTTTTTCGATGCCAACAAAGATCCGAAAAAGCGCTCCGCGAAAACCGCGTACCGATGCGCTACAGAACCGCGAGCGCATTCTGGAGGTCGCGAAGGATGCGTTTACCCGGTTTGGCGCAAACGCCAGCTTGGATGACATCGCAAAAGAGGCAAAAGTTGGACCGGGAACTCTATATCGCCACTTTCCTACGCGGGACGCACTGATCGAAGCGGTCTATCGGACCGAGGTGGAGAAGCTAGCCGCCTCAGAGCGGAAATTCTCCGACGCCATGCCTCCGGTCGAAGCCTTGCGGGCCTGGATGCTGTTGTTCGTGGATTACATCGGAACGAAGCAGATCATCGCCCCTGCTTTGAACTCGATTGTCGGAGGTCCCTCGAAGCTGTTTGAAGGTTCACGCAGTCAAATCCAGGGAGCGATTGATTCGTTGGTGAAGCGCGCAATCAAGAGCGGCCACATCCGTCGAGATCTGGAGCCATTCGATCTACTTCGGGCGCTGATCGGCGTCTCCTACGTGGCGTCAGGTCCCGACTGGCAGCAAAGCGCCAAGAGGCTGGTGGACATTCTCATCACAGGTTCGCGGCCAATCCGATAGGTCTTAAATTGGCTGAAGACGCTGCGCTCGTATTCTGAATGTTTGAGCGAGCTCTAATGCGCTGGCAGCGGGTCGATGAATGTCACTGCTGACCAGTGTGTCTGTCAGAAACGCACCGGTCAGCACTGAGGCTTTCCATTAGGGGCGTGCCGCAGTTTTGGCAACGCCCCCGTCTAACTTCAACTACTTGCTTTCGGCAGTTTCGTGCTGACGCGTCTGTTTTTCGGCTGCCTTTACAGCCGCGAGAAACGGGTCAGCGTTGGCTGGGATGTGCACATTGCCGGACAGGGTTTCGCGGAAGGAAACATCCTTGCCGTACATGGCAATTGTCGAATCTTTGTCCTGTTGGATCTTGGCGCCGTCCACAGCCACTCCAACAAACAGGCCTTTCGTGCGCGAGTAGCTCAAGGCTTCCGTGTCCATCTTCCAGTCGGTGCCTGCCGAGGCATGCCTGCCAACCGGACCGGCCGTGGCTGATGCCTCACCCGTGAGTTCAAATTTGCTCGATAGCAGTCCCTGTACACCCTTGTCATTCATGAACAACATAACAAGATCCACTGACTGGGCACCTGCCTGGAAACCAAAATTACCGCCGCCGATCGAGATGAATGCCGGCGCACTCCACCCATGGGCAGTGCGGCAGGTAACCACACCACGTCCATGCTCGCCGCCTACAATAAATCCGCCCTTCCCCATGCTCGGCACCACTGCGATGCACTTAGCGCCATTTAGCACTTCCTCGGGGATGCCCTTATCGGGGGCAGCCATGATCTCGTTCATGACTGTGCCGGCTGCTTGTAAGCGCGCTGTGGTGTCTTGCTCGCTGGAGCCAGCAAAGGCAAGAGTGGACAAAGACAAGGTCAATAGAGCAATTGCGTATTTCATAACACTTCCTTTTCATTCCACGCTATTTGTGGATAAAACTTGTGAGGGCAAAATTCGCCGAGAATCAGGCGGTGCGACGGCCGCTGATTAGGTTGAAGACCAAAACGACTACGGCGATGACCAGCAACAGGTGGATCAGAGCGCCTCCTACATGGAAACTGAAACCTAGAAGCCACAAAATCAGCAGAATGATGAAAATGGTCCAAAGCATAAATGTCTCCTTTTTGCCGGTTTGCGTGGCTTTGTGTCTGCGGCCAGTTAGGTCAGGACAGATTCGTTTCGACAGATTGTGAGCGTGCTGTCACTTAGGGCGGTCAAATTGATAGATAGACAAATTGCACTTCTCAAATGATGTCAGGCAATCGCCTGCCAGTCTGGTCAAAACAGACCACGCGGCGGAGATAGTACCTGCTGCGGCGGATGCCGCGATAATCGGCAGTCCAGAACTAAGTGACATTCAGCACGCAGAATAGGGTTATTTGTGGCTAGGCAAACGAACCGGTGCTGAATATCCTCTACCCAACGCATATTGCCGCGCTGATTCAATCATTGCTTACCCGGTGGAACAGCAGCCAGAAATTCTTTTCAAGGGGACGAAGCGTTGCCGCAATGGAGTGCGATACACCGCAGTGAGGTCAACCCCTCACTTTGACGACATTGGAGGGCCCTCGTGCTGCGAAGCGCGTCCTCACTCCCCGGCAGATGCGGCATTGAGTGCGTCTTTTGCGCAAGCTGAGACAAGGCGAAATTTCTAACCTGTGAAATAAGTTGATGAATGAGGAGTCCCTATGTCCCGCTGTAGAGCTTTGCTGATAATCCTTACCACGTGGTGTCTCGTCGGACTTGCTTCTGCTCATGCGCAAACTGAGTCAGTCTCGGGCGAACATAGCACCACCAGCGCGCCGGGGGCGGTACGGTCCAACCATGTGGTTGTCATTATGGAAGAGAACCGAAGCATCAACTATGCCCTGGAGTACATGCCCTATCTAAAATCGTTGGCCGAGCAATATGCTCAAGGCTTGCAGGTGTACTCTGATTCCCATGGCTCGTGGCTTGCCTACGGAGAGTTGACTTCCGGATTAGCTCCGTTTGGAGGGGAAGGCGACGGCGGACTCTGCAACGGCGACGGGTGCACGCAGACCATCACCATCGATAACCTGGTAAGGCACTTCGCAGCCCAGCATAAGACGTGGCGGGGCTATTTCCAATCCATGCCGTCAATTGGCTTTCTTGGTTACGACTATGGCCTCTACGTTCGGCGCCATAACCCATTCCCTTTCTACAGCGACGTAGTCTACCAGCTGTCTGAGCAGTTCAATATGTTGCCCGCTGACCCGTACATGCTGCAGGACATCGAGAATAATCGTCTGGCGAACTTCACCTGGATCACGCCCGACTTGAACCATGACGCGCACGACGGTCTCAACGATCAGGAGGCACTAGCGGCGGCCGATGCTTACCTGCAGACCTTCTTGCCGCAATTGCTGGCGAGTCCGCCATTTCAGCGCGGAGGAGATGGGGTGCTGCTGGTGACCTTCGATGAAGGTGAGATCCAGGGCGGCAACGACGACAATGAATGTGGAGGCAATCCCGATCCAGACGACTGCGGAGGGCATATCTGGCACGTGCTGATCGGTCCTCAGGTAAAACCTGCCTATTTGTCGACTACACACTATATGCAAGGGAGCCAACTCCGTATGTTCTGCGATTTACTCGGACTCACCAGCTGTCCAGGTGACGGTGCCACGTCGCCGGGAATGTCGGAGTTCTTCGCGGGCGGATCAGGAATTCAATGAGTCGGAGTCGACGTGAGAATGAAAGCGCTCCCGTCGCCGAAAAAGGCTGGGAGCGCTTTGGCTCATGTACGCTTTGAATCAACCGCTATACCGCAACCTTATTGCGGATAACTTTCCAACTGATAATTGCAAGTCCCGTTTGTAGGCTGCGTCGGCAAGGGCGGAACCACCAGCATCTGCGGAGAACTGAAATCAAAGGGGCCATTGGTCGGATCGGTCAGGTCTCCGGTGGTTCTGTCTCGCTGCGTGATCGGTGGCAGATTGAATCGGGTCTCGATCAGCCTCAAGATACTGGTGAAATCCGTAGCAAGATGCGAAACAAAGTGCGGCTTCGAATAGGGCGACACCGTAATAACCGGTACGCGGAAGCCGGTCACATTGAATAGCCCATGGATGTAAATCTGATTCTGCAGCGACCGGGGTGGCCAATCATCGGGCTGAGTCACCAGAATTGGCCCCACATGATCGAACGTGCCGCCACCTTCATCGTAGCTTAGGATGAATGCTGAGTCCGGCCAGGCATTGCTGGTCAGCAGAGCACTTAAGATTTGTTGCACCGTCGCCGCCCCAAGCTGGATATTGTTGCCTGGGTGCTCGTCGTGAGCGGTAGCGCTGGCCCGTTCGATGAAGACCACCTGAGGCAGTTGTTGGTCGGCTTGCGGACTTCCCAGAATGTTGTACCACTCCTGGATGTTGCGGACATTCGCTTGAATTTGGGGATTGTTCCAATCGGCCCATTGCGCGAGGAAGACACTGTTGTCCTGATAGTAGTAGCGCCAAGTGATACCGGCATTGGTCAGAACGCGAAAGATGGTCGGCCGGAGCCACTCTAAATCATTGGACGCAGGGGTAAAAATATTTCCGTACGAAGTGGCGGCAAACAAGTACATCCGGTTGTCCACGGTGGAAGCAGGAAGCGGCGAGTACCAATTATCATCGGTGTCAAACTGCGTGGCCAGTTCGTAATAGAAGGGTAAATCGGTCCAATCGTAATAGCCCAGCCCGCGCGTTTCTGTTGGGTCATATTGACTGGCGGGTGTGGTGAACAGGAATTTGTCCATCAGGTACTGCGAATTATTGGTGAGATCCAGCCAGTTGCCGCCCACCAGGTCCATATCAGTGTGCGATTCATTCCAGCTGGGGTTTAGTCCTTCGGTGCATTCCGTTCTTTGATGGAATGGGGGAAAACTCTGGCCTTGCGGATTTTGAATGGTATAGCCGGGTGGCAGGTTGTGAAGATCGTTTACATCGCTCATCTGCGCGCCCTGAATGTGGTCGATATACACCCGGTAATAGGCTAAGTTACCAAAGTAATTATCGAAGGCACGGTTTTCCTGAAGCATGTAAACGATGTGGTTCAGACTACTCACATCTCCAGTGCTCACGTTGACCGTGGCGGGCATGATGACTTGGTTGCCAAAGCGGTCGGTTCCGGTCGCAGTGTAGGTAGTAGTGCGCGACGGATGAACCACGTAGCTGCCCCGGGTAGGGGCGACCGGGCCGATTCCCTGATCAATCGCCAGCGCCACAATATTCGAACTCTGCCATGCTAGTGTAGCTTCGCCTGAAGAGTTCAAAGGCGTGGCAGTTAAAGCTGACGTGGATCCGCCCACAACCGTAATACTCACCTGTTGCGAGTAGGCCTGACCCTGATTTGGACCAGTCGCGCTCACTTGATATGTCGTATTGCGGCCGAGCCGGTCTATTTGGTAGGTGCCCTTGCACTCGGCGCCGCTGCACGATTCCGGATGGAGCGCAGTGCTTATGTTGGCAGGCAGCGTGATCAGACTATACGAGCTGCCATTGTTAGGCCCCGAATAGGTCAACGTTAGGGATTCCCCGGCTAGGATTGTTTTTCGCGATGCGGCTATGGTGACGGGGACGATCGTCACCGAGGCAGTTGTGATCGGAGATTGGCCTCCTCCAGAACCAATGGCAGTCGCAAGGTAGGTCGTGCTCGATACAGGTGCGACTTGCACATATCCGGCCGCACTAAGCGGTAGAGGAAGTTGTTCTTCCTCCTCGCCAAACAGGCGGGGACTCACCAGGAACGAGCTCGCATGATTGGTCGTCCAGTCGAACTGAATAAACTGTCCGGTCGCCGCAATCGCGGGAGAGACCGAGAAGTTCGCTACCGTTGGCGCGGAATCCTCACCGGATTCCCCCACGGCGCTGATTGAACCAGAAATCCCCGAAACTACACCGAAAGCCAGGGACGTCGCCCCAAGCAAACTTGTGACGAAAAGAACTTTCCGTAAAGAAAACATCGGCCAGCCTCCGAAGTGCGCGCAGTTCCAAAACCTGCTTTGTTTTTTTCGATTCGGAAAAGAGAGGCCGGAGTTGCTTAACGAGAGAGTACATTCATCCCGCCGAGGACTTTAAATTGGGTGAGGCATGTGGTCGCTGCTCGCGGTCACACTTCCTCTGCCGATAGCTCCACTCGGTTGCCCAGTTCTCCCGGCCCACGACCCGGCTGGCAGGGCGCGATTGCTAGGGATACGTCGTCGGTGATCCGCATCGGCGCGGACTAGCAGGTTTTCAGTCTATAGGAAAGATGCCGCTGACTTCAGCGTTGTACCTGATCCGGGCTGGACCTAATGGGTAGTCGGACCATGAATTGGGTTCCTTTACCTACCGCGCTGGTGGCATCGATCTGTCCACCATGGGAATCCACAATGCGACGCGCCAGTGACAGGCCCAATCCGGTGCCGTGTCCTTTTGTGGTGAAGAACGGGCGAAAGATGTTGGGCAGAACTTCAGGTGGGATGCCTTTGCCTTCGTCGGCCACGGTAATTAACACGTCGTCGTTCGTCGCATTCGAGCGATACGCGAATCGTGCCGGGCTTGTCCATCGATTGAATAGCGTTGAGCAGCAGGTTTAACAGAACTTGGTTGATCTGGTTGGGATCGTGGTCAACCGCAGGTATGGCGTCGATTTTTTCCATCTCGACCATGATGCGCTTGGTGATCGCCTGCTGACGCGCGAACATCACAGCGTGTTCGGCCGTAGCGCAGATATCGCTCACCCGGAATTGCGGCGGCTTGGGCCTGCGCGATCTCGAGCAGTTCGGTGAGAATGCGATTGATCTGCACCGCTTCTTCTTTTGCGTCTTTGATAACAGCGCGAGCCGGGCTGTTGGGCGGCAGATCGCGGCTGACGATTTCGATGACGCCGGCGATCCCGGCCAGCGGATTGCGAATTTCGTGCGCAAGTCCTGCAGCCAGTTCTCCCAGCGTGGCGAAGTGTTCGGCGCGCGACATCTGGGTCTGATGGAGGCGTTGGATTTCTTCCCGGCTGGCCTTCAACTGGGCCACCATATCGTTAAAGTCGCAACCCAAGTCGCCGATTTCATCATTGCGTCCGCAGAAGCTGACGGAGGCGTCCATGTCGCCTAGGCGGACACGCGCAATCTTGTCCTGCAGTTCGAGCATGGGACGTCGCACGGAAACGGCGAATACCATAATGACCGCGGCACAAATCAGAAACGCTCCCGCGGTAGCGACAGTGATGACCACGTGGCGCTCGCCCGCTGCCAGTGACAACGACACCAACACGAATAGAAGCAGCCCATTCAGCAGAACGGCGGCCACCGGGAGCGCCGCCTTCAGGGCCCAGTTAATGTGCCGCTTGCGAGTGACGTTTCGCTCGATCGCAGGCGAAGTTGCTTCATCGAGTACATCGCCGGCCGCTATGGTTGCTGAAGCGCTCATTTGTCTACTGTCTTTCGCAACACTGGCCCCGGGTTTCTCACTTTTCGATCCAGGGCTGGAGAAACGGAGCTGATTCTTTGGGGCCTTCTTTCCTCAGCCCATACCGTCCAGCCCTGATTCCTCAGGCGTACGCGTGTAAGCCGGGAAGCAGATACGTGACGCCGAGGAAGGTGAAGATCACGACGCCAAATCCCAGGATGGCGAAGTACGCGGCCCTACGTCCGCGCCATCCGCGCGTGATCCGCATATGCAAGTAGCCCGCATAAACCAGCCAGGTAATCGCTGCCCAGGTTTCCTTCGGGTCCCAGCTCCAATACGAGCCCCAGGTCCGATTGGCCCAGTAGGCGCCGGTCGCAATCATGAAGGTCAGTAGCGGGAAAGCAATGCAGATGGTCTTGTAAGTGACGCGATCAAGAGTGTCGGCCGAGGGCAGCAGACCTTGCAGGTCGCTGCGCCTCCACAGCAGCATCAGGTACAGCAGCGAAGCGAAAATACCCGTCACCATGCCGCCTAATAAAAAGGGGCTGGCGGCCAGGCTGGTCGGGAAGAGCCCATCCTGGTCGGGTGACGGGTAACTGGCATCGCGCACGCGCAAGGCGAACGCAGCCAGGACAACAATCTGCAACAAGATGCTGATGAACACGAGCCTTGTTGGCAATTCCGTAGAACGAATCGTCTTTCTTCGCCCGGCTGACCAAATAGAGCGCCAGGGGAGCGATAGCAGCCAAAGCCGCAATCACAAATAGCCAACCCAGATCGGGTACGGTGACGAACAGCCGCATACCTCGGCCGAGGAACATGTCGACTTTTGTCGCGCGCGTCCCAGGCGGTGACCGACAGGCCGCCCCACTTCTCGAAGCGAGTGGCAAGGATGGCGATGTAGATCGCGCTAACTGTCGCACTGGTCAAAGCCAGGAATGTTTCAGTCTTAAAGTTGTCTTTGATAAGAAACATCATGGCCAGGGCGAAGCTGACCGCGCAGGCAGCGTAGGCCAACATGGCCAGCGTGACGTGAACGTGCAGCCAGGTGGATTGCAGCGCCGGAACCAGCGGCCGGACTTCGGAGGGCAACAGTTGCATCAGGATGACGCAGACTACGGCCAGCGGCATGGTGATGCTGCCGATGATCTTCACGCCAAATTTCTTTTCGGCGATCAGAGTGAGCAGAGCGACGGTCCAGACGAAGCTCAGCAGCATTTCATAGATGCTGGCGAAGGGAGGGCGTCCGGAAAGATACCAGCGATGCGCTACCGCCAGGGTGTTGGCGACCAGCCCAATCGCAGTGGCCGTGGAAGCGAATTTCACGTAACGGGTCATGCCGGTTACTCCGAATCCCATGTAGAGCGCGCCCGCGGCGGCGTAGAAGATGAGCGCTACGTACAGAAGATTGCTTTCGCTGAACAGGCTTCCGCCCGCCTTGGCTGCGCCCAGCAGCGCCACAATCAACAGGAACGTTACTGAAAGTCCCACCAGGACGAGCAGCGCATTTCCGCCGGTCGCGGCGGGTTCCTCCATTCGTACGATTCGTGCTCGAGTTGCCATCTTTCTTTCCTCCGTCTTTCGCTCCGATCTGCGCAGCAGCGCCTCGAGAGCCCAATTCTTACTTCATGCCGGCCAGCGTCAGTTCCGGCTTGTTCCCTCTTTGCCGAATGCGGGATCACGGAGGCGCCTTCCAGTTCGGTGCGAATGTTGTCGACCAGCTCGTTGAATTTCTGCTCGAAGCGATCGCGGTTCTTGTTGGACTGTCCGCCAATCCAGAGCACCAGCTTGCCTCGCGCATCCGGTACGGCGGTAACCCAAACCCGCATGTGTACCAGGTAGAAAGCCACGAACAGGCCCGCCCCCATGAGCAGGACGCCAGCCCATACCAGCCACTGGCCTGGCTCGTGCGAAACTTCCAGGCCGGTGAAGTAGCCCATCTGCATGTCGCGATATTCGAAGTTGTAGTTCGTCTTTTCGCCTTGCGCGCTCTGGTTGTAGGCTGGGAAAAGCCACAGCTTGGCATCTTCGCCGGTGGCTCTGTTCTTCACTTGCAGGCGGAACGCGGGGTTAACTGGGTCGTCGGACCGCTTGAAGACCTCGTTGTCGCGAACAAAGAAGTCGGGAATATATTCAGCCAAGGTGACGCTGGTGGCTGCATCAAGATCCAGCGGCTCATTCATCGCCAACGTGATCTCGCGCGAAGCGCCGCCTTCCGGAGTAGCCACAACTTTTAATCCATCCAACTTGCCTGTAGTGCCGAAGCTGGCTTGATAGAAGCGCAGTCCCTGATGGATGAGAGGGTCGTTGACTACGATTTCCTTGGATTCGGCTTCCTGGCCGTTCTGTACTACTGCGAGCTTCGACCACCACTTCTTGGGTGAGCCATCAGCATAGTTTTCTTGTCCGGCGCCGTAGCACTTCAAGCTGAAAGGAAGCTGCCTGGTCCCACCGGCACGCAGTTCGATCACATTGCTGGTCTGTCCCTTTTGCAGCGCCATGAAGCCACTGAAACCGAAGACTCCATCGATGATTGCCTCCGGCGAAGATAAGAAGCAGGCTGGCGTGGACGATGTACACCGCCATAACGGAGAAACGATGACGTTCTGAGAACAAGGAGGGTTCGTTCCTGTCGGCGATGCGTTCGACCGGCCAGCCTGATTTCTTAAGGGCCCGTTCCGCGGCATTCAAGCCATCTTCGGCGTTGGTGATAGGCAGCTCAATCTTGTTCTGGACTGCTGAGCGAAAGTGTGAATCCGTCTTGCGATAAGGGCGTGCATAAAAGCGCCAGGCGTTGGGGAAGCGATCAATCGAAACCAAAATGATGCTCAAGCTCACCAGCCCGAGCAGGGTCATAAACCACCAGGCATGAAATATGTCGGTAAACCCAAAGCGATCGAGCCAGAGCAGGGTCGCGGGGGAATACGCGCGCGCGAGTTTGTCGGGATCGGTGGCGGGACGTTGCAGATATGAAAGTGCCCAGCGCAGACGCAGCACCGACCAGAATCAATAGAACAACCCCGGTGCGCAGATTCGACAGGGTTTTATGAATGCGTTTTGGTATGGATAGAAGGCTGATAGGCCATGTGCGCTCCTTCCCGTGAGCGTTTGATAAGTGCAAGTGGCAAGCCAGAAGGTCACGGAAGCCTAAGTTGTTGCCGCGAAGGTAACTTGCGCGAGCTTTTAGGTTGTGAGAATGTTCGTCGGGTGAGGCTTATCACCCATCGCGGTGATGAAAGCGCGCATTTCTGTTTTTGAGTTGAGCGGCGCTGCCCCGGTTATTCCACGCGACGATAGCAGTAAATGTAGTCTGTGATAACGGGTGCGCCCGTCATTGGAATGTCAGTCACCATTACCTGCTCCAGTCCCGAAGGCACGCTGTCTTGTAGTTTGTCGTTGGATAGGAGAAAGCCGCCCGGCTTTAACATGGCGGCGATGTTCACCCGCGCCAGCGACTGCTCAAAAGGGCCGTAATAGAGGAAGATGTTGGTTCCGATGATCAAGTCAAATCGGTTGTCAGGCGCGAGCAGGCAACCGTTGGTACACGATGTTCATATCGACTGGCTTAATCGCGGCTGACACACCGCGGCGCGAATCTTGACGGCTCTTGTAGCAAAGCCCGGAGATCCGTGCGGCACTGGGATCGCAGCAACTGGCTGTCCGATCTGCGCCCCGAGATTCTGCCAGTAGCTCGTAAACTTGGCGCGGAAGTCGTCGGTCCAGCGTCCCTCCGTGAACCACGGCAAGTTGCACTGTATACTCCCGCCCGGCGGCGGCGTTCTTTCTGGCTGCCTCGATGTGGACGTTGACCCTTGGGCTGATGTCGAGCGTGTAGACCTCGACGGTCTGCGGGTTCGACAAGCCTAGACGCAGGAGAGAGTCCAGCACGGCGAAGGGCTGCGTCGTTTGCGGCGGATAGTAATCTACGCCCTGCTGTTTGTTGACGAAGTCGAGGCCCGGACCCACGATGGCAACGCGCTGGATGCTGCCCGGCTTCAGCTTTCCTGACTTCAACAGGCTCTGCAAGCTCAAGATCGAGATCATAATCCGGCCACAGGTTGCTATCCAGGGAGATGCCGCGATGCTCGAACATCTGATCGCGGTTGACTTTGGCTTGCTCCCGCGCTTGCAGAAACTCTTTCTGCATTCGTGCTAGATTCGCCAGCAGATAGGCTTTGAGCTTCTTGCGGTCGGCGGTTGAGTTGAGCGAAAAGCCTTTCTTCTCCAGGAAGGCCCGCATCTCGATGAAGCCTTGATTTCCGTTGGGTGTAGCTAGCGCTTGGATGAGATCATTGGCACGGTTTTCAGCAAAAGCGTTTACCAGGCTACTTTGCCCGTAGAGCACCAGGTACTCATCGTCAATGCGATATTCTTTGGTGTAAGTCACGCCAAAGCGCAGCAGGTTGGTTAAGCTGTCTTCCTCGCCGGTGTCCAGGCGTTGCCGAACCTGCGCATCCGACTTTTGGAGCCAAGCGATCCAGTCCTCGGAACTTATACTCGCGCTTGGGCCTGGGCCATTTGTGGAGCCCAACTTCTGAAGCACGGACTTCGCCGATTCGAGTGGCATGAACTCGGGTCTGGGTGTTTGCGCAGAGGCTGAGAACGCGAAGCTAGCCAGAACTGCAACGCCCAAGAATTCTGCGAGCAGTCCGCTTCATATCGACCAGACGCGAAATACCACTGGCATTCGCGAAGGGCATTGACATACGGTCAACCAGAGCACTTCTCCTTCCACCATCGTTTTCAAATTAACTTGCAGAAAAAGCGGGGATTGCGACTACCGCGACCTTGTTACAGAGTAGGATTGCGAGAAATAGCCCGATCCCGTGAAGGATGACGCTCTTTTCAAGTGAGTTATAGCAGGCGCACAGTAGTTAGGCAGGTTAGTGGGGGATTTCACCTTTAAATGCGGCGTAAAACCCATCTTCATAGCCTGTACAATCCGGCGAAACGACGGTCAGAGTAACGGCAAGTCATTCCGGATCAATCGCTTGTCTCAACGATTGCGACGTACCTCACTGCGGTACGTGACGTGCTCAGTACAGATTGGTTGGGGTGGAGGTTGTTGTGAAGGCAGTACGGTTGATCGTGGGTCTGGTCCTGATCGCGTGCCCAAGTTGGCTGCTCGCGGCCACCCATCCTGTCCCGCTCGACAAGAATACCGATTCCGCGAAGTGTATCGAGTGTCATGAAGATAAGGCTAAAGGCAAGAATGTTCACTCGGCGATCGCCATGGGCTGCACCAGCTGTCACGAAATACGGGTCAACAAAGACGTCACCCGCGTAAAGCTGATCACTACTACCCCGCAGGCGCTGTGTATCACCTGCCACGCAGACAAGAATGCGGCCGACCTCAAGGGCAAGGTTCATCCTCCGGGGGTTCGCGACTGTCTTAAATGTCACGACCCGCACCAGTCCGACAACAAGTTCCAGTTGTTGCAGCCGACCTCCGGCGACAAGGGTCAGAACCTTTGTCTTACCTGCCATACGCAAGGGCTCAATGTTCCAGAGAAAGGCAGCCGGCACGCAGCGTTGGACATGGGCTGCGAAACTTGCCACACCGTCCACAAGACGGGCGAGCCGGGCAAGTTGGAGTTCGATTACCACCTGACGAAAACTACTCCGGCGCTGTGCATCGATTGCCACGACGTGAAAGACGCCAGCCTGATCAAGGCGCACCAGGGGCAGCCGTTCGCCACCGCCAATTGCATTCAGTGTCACGATCCGCACCAGTCCGCGCAAGCGAAGCTGATGCAGAAGTTCACGCATCCGCCGTTTGCCGACAAGACCTGCGAAGTCTGCCACCAGCCGGCGAAAGATGGCAAGGTCGTCCTGACGCAAACCGATTCCAAGGCGATCTGCGTCACTTGCCACGCCGAGCAGGCTGAGAAGATCGAGAAGGCAAAGGTGCAGCATCCCGGGGCGCAGGGAGATTGCGTCGCTTGCCACAATCCGCATGCCGGCAAGACTCCGGGCTTCATCCAGCCAGATCCCGTCAATGCCTGCCTGGCTTGCCATAGTGAGCAGGCTGACCAATTCAAGAAAGCGCATCTGCATCAGCCGGCATTCGGCCAAGGCTGTGCCACCTGCCACGAGCCGCATGGCGGCAACAACGAGCATCTGCTGCGCGCTAAGGGCAATGCGCTGTGCCTGGAGTGTCATGGCCCGGACTCGCAACCGCAGAAGCTGGAATCCGAGCACCTGATCACTATCTTCAACGGCAGCGTGAAGCTGCCCGACGACTATTACGTGAAGAACAAGGTGGCGATTCTGCCCATCAAGTACGGACTTGGGCATCCAGTGGAAGGTCATCCGGTCACCGACGTGATGGACCCGACCAACGTAACCAAGGTCAAGACTCAGATTAGCTGCCTGACCTGCCACCAGCCGCATTCTTCGGCGCAGCCCGATCTGCTGGTGAAGGACCAGGCCAACAACATGGCATTTTGCGACACCTGCCACAAGAACCGAATCGACATGCGGCAAACAACAGGAACAGGGAGTAAGTAACGATGTCAGCCTTTCGCACCCATTCGCTTCTCAGCAAAACTACGGTAGCGCTGGCTGTCGCTGCTGGCCTCGGCGTTGGCCTCACCGCATTCGGTTTGTGCCGGGGATAAGAAGAAGTCCACCACCCCTGCCACAACGGAACAGCAGCCAGCAGAAATCGTAGATCTTTCCAAGATCGACATTTCCAAATTGGTCTGGCCGCAGCCGCCTTCCATTCCGCGAGTACGCTACACCGCCTACTTCGCAGGGATGAAGATTGACCGAACCCCAGCTGCGACAAAAGCGAAGCCCAAGCAAACCTGGATGGATCGGCTGGCGGGCGCTCAGTCGCAGCAAGAGAAGTTCAATCCTAAAGATTTCCCCTTTCAGCTTCTCGGGCCCTACGGCATGGCCGTCGACTCCAAGGGCCGTCTCTATGTGGCGGACCAAAGGGTGGGAGCGGTCTTCATTTTCAACACCGAGACCCGCGACGTCGAGCTGATCGCCAACGGTCAGCAGGCACACTTTGGCTTAATCAATGGCGTGGCCATAGACGATGACGATCGTGTGTTTGTCTCCGACGGCAAAATGCATCGCGTAATGGTCTTCAATGCCAAGCACGAGGTGATCAACCAGATTAGCGAAAAGTTGATCGATCCTGTGGGACTAGCGATTGATACCGAGAACCGCCTGCTCTACGTGGTCGATACCCAGGCGGATCAGGTCGTGGTCTACGACCCCGACACCTTGAAGGAACTGCGCCGCATCGGCACAGCGGGAAAGAACCACTACCTTACTACCCCCGGAGATTTCGGCGGACCCTCGAATGTTGCGGTGGACAAGGACGGCAACGTATACGTCACCGACACCATGAACAACCGGGTAGAGATCTTCGACGCCGACGGCAAGTTCATCAGCACCTTCGGCAAGAACGGCGACGGTCCCGGCTATTTTGCGCGGCCCAAGGGAATTGCGGTCGATGGCGACGGTCACATCTGGGTAGCGGATACAGTCCAGAACCGTTTGCAGGTGTTCAACCGCGAGGGACAACTACTGACCTACATTGGCGGATACGGCCACTATCCTGGCCAGTTTGAATCGCTGGTCGGGGTTGCCATCGATAAGAATAATCGCGTCTTCACCTCGGAGCAGTATCCCGGCCGGGTGCAGCAGTACCGCTATATCACCGATGCCGAGGCTGATGTGTTGAAGAAGGAAAAGGAAAACGCGGCTGGGAAGCACGTAAAAGTATCGGACACGCCGCAAACCGCAGCAGCAGCCAACACCCAGCCTGCGCCCGCAGCTGCAGCGCCAGCTGCCGCCGACTTGAAGAAATGAGCGGACCCCTGTTTTGGCGAAGCAGTCCTCCTTGTAACGGGCACGGTTAAGAGCCGTGCCCTTTTAGTCGCCCTTCCGGTTATTCCACTGCAAGTCTCTTCCGACCCGCGAGTTAGCCTCCACTGCGGCATTTCACCGAATTCCTCAGCGGTTTGGTGCTTTTCACCCAAATGTGACTCCAATCACAACCCCGTGCCAATGTGGGAATGATCTAGCAACCTGCCTGACTTCAATAACTTGCACCCGAGGGCAGCAGCCAGTTCAAGCCCCCCAATTTCGGCGAGGTAGTTGCACTTACACCAGCGGAAGCCAAGGGGCCTGGCATCCAAGTTTCGCAGTCTTAAATCAGGAGATCGATCTCATGAAGAAAGCAATGTTAATCACGCTCATGATTCTGGCCGTCGGGATGTTCGCAGCGGCACAGATCCAGGCGCCGACCTCTGACGTCCTGGGAGCTCACTTAAATTACGGTCGCGGTTGCGCGGCCTGCCACGCCCCGCACAGCGGCGCATGGGGCAACGGCGCCAACAAGTCCGGCGACCCCACTTCCGGTAACAGCATTCTGTGGGGCCAGGACGTAGGTAACCTGTTCGGCAAGACCATCAGCACCGGCAGCACCAACGGCACGACTTCCAATTACGTCGAGACCTTGCCGGCAAGCATGTCGGCTGGAACGCCTGATGTTAACAACCTGCTCACCTGCCTGAGCTGCCATGACGGCAACTGGGCGCAGGGCGCCATGATGAGGAACCAGGTCTATGAGACTCTGCCGCCGACTTACGGAACCTATAACAAGATTCCGACCCTGCTCGGCAATGACGGCGACGGCGCCGGCGACTACCTCAACGATCACCCGGTAGGCGTCAACGCTTATGTTACCTGCGGCGGACAGTACAACTGGGATTGCACCGAAACCAACGGCGTCATCACCATGAACGGCGCTAATTCTTCTGCGTTCGTGAGGAACTATGGGTTCTTCGTTAGCCTCAGCGCCTGGAACAACAATGCCACCGTTATGTGCACCACCTGCCACAACCAGCACCTGATGAACGTGGTGAGCGTAACCAACGGTCCGAAGTCAGGTTTGCCGACCGGCAACTACGCGACGATGTTCTTCATTCGCGCGCCTTATAACCCGGCCAGCGGGACTGGCGGCTCCAACCAGACGGCGCAGTTCTGCCGCCAGTGCCACGGTGGCGAGGCCAACGAGTCGAACGGCAGCTACTCCATCCCGACAACCTTCTAGTCTGTCGGCTTTAACCGAGGGGAGGAACTCCCTCCCCTCCATCTTTAACCTCAGGGGTGAGGAGAAAGTCATGAAGTACCGGAACGCAATCGCCGTAGTTCTGCTTACAGTCTCCGCCGCATCTGCTCAAGTCGCCTCCCACGCCCCCACTCAGTTCTCCGCTCCGCAGAAAACAACCAGCCAACCGATCGGCAAGCCAGTGGCACGTGTGAATGGCACGGTGCTTACCGACCGCGACTTGCAGCGTGAGATGTTCGCCATGTTTCCGTATGCGCAGCAGCATAACGGCAACATTCCTCCAGAGCTGGCGCCGGGAATCCGCAGCGGTGCCCTGAAGATGATCGTTTTCGAAGAACTGGTGTACCAGGAAGCGCTGCGGCGGAAGATGACAGTCTCGCCGGAGCGTCTGAACAGCGCAGAAGCCGATTTTCGCAAGCAATTTGCCACACCTGCTGAGTACCAGCAGTTTCTCAACACGGAGTTTCAAGGCTCGCAACAGTTATTGCGGGAAAGGATCAAGCGCTCGCTGCTGATTGATCAACTGCTTAAGGCCGAGGTAGACAAGAAATCGACCGTGAGTCCTGCCGAGCTAAAGGCTTACTACGATCAGAACCAGTCCCGATTCGATTATCCGGAAGCTTTCTCCTTCCAGACGATTACCATTCTGCCTCCGGCCAATGCGACTCCGGCCCAGTTGCAGGAAGGGCGCAAGCGGGCCGATGATGCGCTCAAGCAGGCGAAAGCCACGAAGAATGATGAAGACTTCGGCATGCTGGCGGAAAAAATCTCGGAAGACGATTACCGGGTGATGATGGGCTATCACAAACCGGTGGATCGCGCCAAGCTACCGCCGTACGTTGTGCAGGCTCTACTAAAAATGCAGCCCGGGCAGGTCAGCGACGTTATCCAGGTTGAGCAGGCTTATACCATCCTGCGGCTGGTGAAACACGTCCCAGCCGGCAAAGGGACGTTCGCCCAAGTGAAAGACACGTTGCAAAAGGAGCTGCAGCAAAAGAAGACGAACGCAGTTCGCGCGAGCTTCGATAAGCAACTGCAGCAGGGCGCCAAGGTCGAGGTCCTGTAAGGACGAGGTTGATGCCGTGCGCCGAATCTTCCGAGTTGCGTTTTCCGGGCTAGCCGGAGTTCTTCTGTGGGCACTGCCGGCGGTTGCCCAGCTACAGCTCGGCGAATCGAGTACCAATCTGAGCGGAGTGGTTGGCGCGGGCTACGCCGCAGATTATGGAAACGAAATCGACTCATCCCACGGGTTGAATCTGAACGGCAGCGCTACCGCCGCTGGATATTACTACAGTCCTAATTTCATCTCCTACAATCTCTCGCCTTATTATGGCCAATCGCGCGCAAACTCCGACTACCAATCAATCAGCGATAGCAGCGGTGTCAATTTATCGAGCGCCATCTTCAGCGGCAGCCATTTTCCGGGACAGATCAGCTATGCAGCGGCCTATAACAGTGAAGAACAATTTGCCGTTCCCGGATTACCTAACTACACCACCCACGGCAATAGCGACACATTCGGTATTAACTGGAGCGAGTTTCTTCCCGGCCTGCCCACACTGACGGCAAGCTTTCAGCGGGGCAGCAATCAGTACTCGGTTTATGGGGCCACCGACAATGGCAATTCAGATTTTCATTCCCTGACCCTTAGCTCCAACTACTCCATTGCAGGATTCAACATGGGAGGCTCCTACAATAATGGAGCTTCGAACTCGCTTATACCGCAGGTTTTCCAGGGCGAGCAATCCGGAAACATCAATACGGATAACAGCGGCTTCGGCTTCAACGTTTCGCACAAGCTTCCCTTGAATGGAACTTTTTCTACCAGCTTTTACCGGTCCGATATCGACACCGACTATCTTGGCTACACCTATAAGGGGAACTTCGATACTGAGGTCGCCTCTGCTTCTATGCAACCTACCAATAAACTTCGTGTTTCTGCGACGGCCAGTTACACCGACAATCTGGCCGGCGAACTCTTTCAGTCGGTGATCACGCCGGTTGGTGCAGCCAGCTCCAGCAGCGCGGCCACGTCCGGCAGTACGAGCGCGTCGGGTGGTACGCTTCTGCCGAACAACAACCTCGATTCATCCCACGCCTGGGACTTAAACGGTTCTGCCAGTTACTCCCTGGCAGCCAACCTGTCCCTGCAGGGCCAGGTTGATCGTCGCGAGCAAGCTTATCTGGGAGAGGACTTTGGAGCGACCTCGTACAGCGCAGGTGTCGCCTACGCCCGTGGTTTATTCGGCGGCACGTTGAATAGTGCGGTTAGCGTAATTGACAGCATGATTGACAACAGCAGTCAGAACGGGCTCGGCTTCTCGGTCAACGCCAACTATGGGCGCAGAATCGGCCGGTGGATTACGAATGTGTCTGCCAGTTATGCACAAAATGTTTCGACCCTGCTGATCACCTACATGACTTCGTACTATAGCTACTCAGGGAACGTACGTCGCCGCTGGGGAAATTTCAATTTTAACGCTGGGGCAAACTTCGGCCATAGTGGTTTGACCGATGAACCCGGCACGGACAGCAGCAGTCAGAGCTATACCAGCAGCTTCGGATACGGACGCTGGATCAATGTCACCGGGAATTACGGCAAATCAAATGGCATCGGCCTGATTACCGGGAACGGAATCCTACCGGTGAACCTATCGCCGATTCTGCCACAAAATCTGGTTACGCTTTATGGCGGCACCGGCTACGGTGCTTCACTATCGAGTATGCCCGTGCGCAAGTTCACGATCGCGGCAAGTTACGCCAAGTCATCCAGCAACACGTCGACCGCAGGTGTCGCATCGGCGAACCAATTTGAGTCGAAGAGTGTACTGCTGCAATACCAGTTCCGCAAGATGTACTTCACGGCGGGATACGCCCAGCTTTCACAGGGCTTCAGCGTTTCGGGAATTGCGCCATCTAATGTATCGTCGTATTACTTCGGGGTGTCCAGGTGGTTCAATTTCTTCTAACGGGAGCGCGCACGAGATCTTACTTCTTATCCCACGTCGCTTGCGCCGTTCTGCTCTTGCTGACCCCTGTGCTGGCGTCGAAGACGAAAGAGAAGCCCGTTGAGCCCGCGCCTCCGGATATGGTGCTGGAGGGCGGGCGCAAGCTCAGCTACGAACGCAGCTTCAGTTCGCAGCGTGAGGTCAAGCCGAAACGCGGCTTCTGGAACAAGGTGCTCGACTTCGTTGCCGGCGAGCCGGACTTCCGCAGCCTGGTCCGTCCTTACAGCATCGTGGTCGACTCCCGCGGGCGCATCATTGTGACCGACCCCGGAGCCTTCGGAGTACACGTCTTCGATTTTCAACAGCAGAAATATAAGTTTCTCTCGCGCCTCGATAAACGAAAAGAACCCATGCTGACTCCGCAATGCGTCGCCATCGATGCGCAGGACAACATCTACGTGACCGATTCAGAGTCAGGCAAGGTGTTCGTCTTCAACGCCGACGGCAAGTTTCAGCGCACCATCGGAAGCCTGAAAGGCGGCGAAGGTTTCTTCAAGCGTCCTACCGGAATTGCCGTCGACTCTGCGGCTCAGCGGATTTATGTCACCGACACCCTGCGCGACAAGATCTTCGTGATGGATATGCAGGGCAACGTGGTGCAGACCATCGGGAGCAACGGCGAAGGACCGGGCGAGTTCAACTTCCCCACCGAGTTGCGGCTCGATGGCCAGAACCTAGTGGTAGTGGATGCGATGAATTTCCGCGTGCAAGTGCTGGACCGCTCCGGACAGTTTCAATATGCGGTCGGCAAGCTGGGTGACGAGTCGGGAACCATGTTCCGGCCCAAAGGGATTGGGTTCGATTCGGAAGACGATCTATATGTGGTCGATGGACTGTGGGGCGTAGTGCAGGCCTTTAACCGCCAGGGACAACTGCTGTACACGTTCGGCGAACGCGGCACTGCGCTAGGTGAGTTCCAGTTGCCTGCCGGACTCTTTATCGACCACAACGACCGAATCTATGTGATCGATTCCTTCAATCGTCGCATCCAGATTTTTCACTTCTATGCCCAGGGAAAGCCGGCCAAGGGAGGCGTGCAGTGAAGTTCAAGCTGCTGCTTGCCTCCTTAATGCTGTTGATGGCAACAAGTGCCGCGCGGGCCCAGATCACGGGAGATGTCATCGGTACGCATGACCTCACGCCGGGCAGCAAGTCGCCGATAACCGGCGCGCGTCCGGGATCGTGTTCTTACTGCCATGCTCCTCACTCGGGACTGGCGACTGGCCAGTCGCTGTGGAACCAGACGCAAACCAAGGCGACCTACCAGGTTTACACGAGCACTACTTATCATCAGAAGGGCCAACAGCCGATACTGGGGTCCGACAGCAACCTGTGTTTGAGCTGCCATGATGGTACCGTTGCGGTCGGAAACACGATTACCGCTGGGCAAATCACCATGATCGGGTCCATGAACAGCCAGGATGTGTTTGGGACTAATCTACAGTCGTCGCACCCATTCAGCTTGCAGTTGCCTATCAAAGATACGATCGACATCATAGCGTCGCTGGTTGCCCAGGGTAAGACGGGCGATCCGTTGGGTAGAGTGAAACTGATCGACGGGAACATTGAGTGCACTTCCTGCCATAACCCGCATGTCCAGGCCATCGATAGGGTGTCGTTAAACTTCCTGGTGCGCGACAGCTCGAATGCCCAGATGTGTCTGGCCTGCCATGATCCCACGCGAACGATGTCAGGACAGATCAATCCTCTGGCAGGATGGGCGACAAGCGCACATGTTTTAGCGACCAACAAAGTCTCGCTACAGGCGAATCTTGGCAGCTATGGCACGGTCGGCGCCAACGCGTGTCTCTCGTGTCATGAGCCGCACAATGCGCAAGGCCCGATGCGCCTCCTGCGCGAGCCGAACGAGCAGGACTGCATCGCCTGCCACAATGGCAGTTCAAATCTCAACCCTGCGATTACGAATGTCTACGCTGAATTTGCCAAGGTAGGACATCCGTTTCCCTCGGGTAACAATACGCACGACGCCGCCGAAGCCGTGTTGCTGAACAACAATCGTCATGCTACCTGTGCGGACTGCCACAATGGACATTCTTCCAATCAGGTAACGATTTTCCCGCCGCCTCCGGCCATTCGCGTGTCACAGAATGGCGTTGCTGGAATCAGTGCCACAGACGGCATATCCGTCGTCGATCCTTCGGTCAATCAGTACGAAAATTGTCTGCGCTGCCACGGCACGAGTTCGGGAAAAGTTGCTAATCCTGTGTTCGGGTATCTTCCGGTGAGGGCGGTTTCGGCCGGTGATCCTCTGAATGTCATCCCGCAATTCGCCGCCACTGCCACTTCGAGCCATCCCGTGACTCATACGCGCAGTAGTTCGCTCCCGCAGCCAAGCTTGCTGAGTACGATGCTGGACTTGAGCGGCGGCACGACTCACGGCCGCCCGATGGGCAACCAAACCTTCTGCACCGATTGCCACAACAGCGACGATAATCGCGAATTTGGGGGCATCGGTCCCAGCGGTCCACATGGCTCGGTAAACAAGCACATCCTCGAAAGAGACTACGAGTTTAGCCAGGCGCCCGCACCCGGTCAGTTGATCACTAACCTGTACCCGAATCCCGACTTGAGCATCAAGGGCCCCTATGCGATGTGCGGCAAGTGCCACGACCTTAATAATGTTGTTTCCAATGGAAGCTGGAACCAGCACGGTCTGCACATCAACACCGGTTTCACCTGCTCGGTTTGCCATACCGCTCACGGCATGGGCGCGAGAAGCGGGACAATCTCGGGCGAGCGCCTGGTGAACTTCGACGTCAACGTAGTCGCCGCAAACGGGGGCACGCCGATTTCCTATTCGAGGGCCACGAATACCTGTGTTCTGGTGTGCCACACCGCCGCACACAATGCCGACGGCTCCGTCACGCAAGGCGCTCAGAAGAACAACGGATTGAACAACGGTGCGACTCCCCCTAAGAAACGGTGAGTTTGGCAGACGACTACCGCTTGTAACAGAACAGCTATGTCCACAAAGTCCAATGTGCAGGAAGTGGCTGTTCCCGGCGGCGTCCGTGGTTTGAGTAAGAGCGCACCTTTGCGGGTGGCGGCACTGCTGCTACTGTTTACAACGGCGGGTTGGCATGAATCCATTCATCTTTCTGCTCTCGCTGATCCCGATGTTTGGTGGCATCTAAGCACCGGTAACTGGATCTTGCAGACCCATACGGTGCCGCACAGCGGGTTGTTCTCCCAATACTCGAACTTACCTTGGACCGATTCCAGTTGGCTCTTCGATGTCCTGCTCGCGGTTACCTACAAATTTATGGGCCTGCGCTCTCTTCCGGTCCTGTTGATGGCGTTCAAGGTCGCGATCGCCTGGGTGACATTTGTTCTGGCTCGCGGTTCGCGTCTGAACTTCTGGCCTGCCGTAGTACTGACGGGGGTCGCGCAGTTTGCCATCCCCAACTTGCCGCCGGGGCCGGTTGCCTGCTCGATTGTCCTTTTCGCTCTCGAATTGAATCTGTTGTTCAGCGCGCGCAGAACAGGAAATATAAGTCCGTTGCTCTGGTTGCCAGTGCTGTTTGCACTGTGGGTGAACCTGGATGTTGGTTTCATGTTTGGGCTTTTCTTGCTGATCTTGTTTAGTGGCGTCGCATTTGGTGAAGAGATTGGCCGCCATGCAAGAGCAGCGGGACCTGCCGGCCAGAAACCTGTTGCGGCTGGAAAAGCGGCCATAGTATTAGCGGCTTCATGCATCGCTGCTTTCGTTTCGCCCTATCTGTTCCATTCGTATGCTTCCGCCTCCGAAGAGCTTTGGCGCCTGGTGCCTTATGTGCAGAACTTGCACGCCATAGGTTTCCGCCAGCCACAGGATTACGTGCTATTGCTTCTTGCGATGGCGGCATTTTTCTCATTGGGACGCCAACGCTCGCGAGACATTTTTCAAATCCTCCTGATGATTGGCTCCCTGGCGCTCGCCTTCACCCGCCAGCGCGAGATCTGGGTGCTGGCACTGGCCTCGGTCTCGGTAATTGCTGACGCGATTCCAATCCGTCTAAGTGCGTTGGAGAATAGAGATCGACTGTGGGGGTGGGAGAAGCTGGCAACGGCAGGACTGGTGCTAGCCGCGTTCCTGGTCGCTGTAATCAGCCAGATTCCCAGCAGTCGCGAAGCGCTGCTCTCCAAAGTGGCCGATACCTTTCCAGTGCGTGCCAGTGACTACATCCGCGCCAACCATCTGCCGTTACCAATATTCAACGCTTACGACTGGGGCGGTTTCCTGACATGGTATCTACCCGAGTACCCAGTCTCAATCGACAGTCGCACCGAGGTTTACGGGAACGAGATTGACTCCCGCTACTTCAAGGTCACGACCGCAGAGATTCCGCTCGACGCCGACGCCAGTTTCGCGAATGCGCGAACAATCCTGCTGAGTAAGGATGCGCCGATGGCTCTGGCGCTCAGCGCCGTGCCCCAATTCAGGGTCGCTTACCAAGACAATGTTGCGACGGTGCTGTTGCCAGGTCAGTAGAGTAGCGTCGTGATTTTATGGCTGGCGGGTACGAACAAACACTACACCGAGTTTGTCTTGATACACCAATCGGAAGCGTGGATCCACGCCCAGGAACTGCACCAGACTGGCGCCCTTCTGCAGGATCACAACTCCCGCCTGGTTGAGGTAAGGATCGTTCATATAGGACGGTGCGCCGTTGGCTGTCTCGAAGAAGCGCTCATTCAACTTATCGCCATAGAGATCGGTGCGTCCGTCAATAGCTACCGGATAGTCCGGCATGTACCAGATGAGGAAGCCGCCCCAGTCGAGCGTATTGTAAAGCGGACCTGGCGCAGGGTTTCGGAGCAAGTAGTTGGCTGCGTTCACAGGAAGAAAGCCGCTGATCGCGCGATCGAGGCCGCGCCTGTTGAAGTCCGTGCTACCCGCGAACAGTAACAGTGCCAGCGCAACCGCCGCCCCCACCCCAATCCTCTCCAGCCAGGTTTCCTTCGCCTCATGCTTGGCTTCGCCCCTCAGCGAGTCAGCAATGCAGGCCGCAGCGGAAATGCAGATGAACCAGGCGTCACGCAGGGTCCGGAAGGCAACTACGCTGGCGATGGCCAACAATACTAACTTGAATAGATCGACCTTGGTCTGCCGCCCGACGAAGAAAAATGCGGCTGCGCACAAGAGCAATTGCACGTAGTGGCTGTACGCTCGGAAGTTCAAGGGTTGGAGTTCTTTGATCATCACATAGGGCATCTTCGACTGCGTATATCCCAGGATGACCTGATAGAGGTGGTAAGAATTCGGACCTATACAGGTGGCGATTACGCAGGCTGCGAAGACTACGGCCAGGGTTGCAGTCGGAAGTTTGGGAGGCAGCAGCCAAGGGGAGGCGAATCCGAAGCGCTCGGCCAGCCGCTGTACCACATTCACTGCCAGCAACAGCCCAACAAGAAAGAGTCCGTAGAGAAACTGAATGTGCAGGTTGGCCCACACCACAAAAATCAGTGGCAGCCAGTAGAGGAGCTGGGTGCGCTCCGTGCGATGCGCTTCCAACAAGAGCGTCAGTGTCGCGCAGAAGAGCATCATTGAGAAAAAAACCGGACGCGGCATCAGGTTAAAAAGAAATGCCGAGCAGGCGACGACCGCCAGGACGCATGCCAGCCAGAATTGGCCGGAAAGGCGGCGCGACATCCAATAGACAGAGTAGGCAACGCCCAGAGTCAACAGCGTTCCGTACACTCCGACGCCGACCAGGCCAAACCAGGCATAGGCGCGCGACAGTAGCACCTCATATCCCCAACTGTAAGCCACCCATGGACGGTCGTCTGCTGTCCAGGTGAAGAGGCCGTAGTGGGGGACTGCCGCGTGCTGCACGATCCAATCGCCGACCTTAAGATGCCACCAGATGTCCAGGTCGAGCACCGAGAACTTCAGATTGAAGGCGATAACTCCTACTATGACCAAAAGGCTGGCCAGCGTGACCAACTGCAACCACCGCAAACGAAGTAGTGGTTTCAACTCCTCCAAAAAACCCATAGCTGCTTTAAGTGCAGTCACTCCTCCAAAAAGAAGTCGTAATTGAGCTCAGTCCCAACAACAACTTAGGAGCCGCTGGTGGGGCGAGGAAATGCCATCTCCGCGCCAAATCACACCTGAAATGCGGATAAAGACGCTTCCTGAACCTCTCGTCGAAACGAGCCGGCTGGGCAGAGAACGCTAAGCCGCTGAATATCAATGGCTAGCCGCCAGCGGGCGATCGGGCACGTTTGGCAGACCGACTGCACTTTCGAAGTGTTCCTGTGGGCGCGCAGTTGGCCAGGAACCTAGTTACGTCGAACGCAGCAAAGAAGCAACGCATAATGCTCGAAACGAGAGACAGTTGAGCGCAAGGGTTATCGTCCCGCCGGGCAAAGGTCAAGCCATGTCGAACGCCAGCTTGGATGCACAAGCAGCAACCCCCGAAGCAGAAGTGGTATTGCGCCCGCAGTCCGACATTTGGCTTGCCGGGGCTTACGGCTTGGCCCTGTTAGCGTGTCTTTCGGTGTGGTTCCTCGCGATCCGGGCCCCCTTGTGGACGGATGAGACCCTTTCCTACTGGCAGATCGCCGGTGGTTTCAAGCAGATTTGGGCGCGATCAATACAAGGAAATTCGTTTGCTGCTTACGCCTACATCCTATGGCTGACCCAGACGCTCTTCGGCGATAAGGAGCTCGTCCTCAGAATCCCCTCGATTCTCGCCATGCTGGCCGCTGTGTATGTGTTTTATCGCTGTGCGCGAGAGCTGTTTGACTGGGATGTTTCACTTATTGCGACCATGGTATTCATTCTTCCCCGGGGAATCGTGTTTGCCGCGATCGACGTGCGCCCATATGCGCTCGCATTACTGTTAACCAATCTCACGATCTTTACATTCCTGCGCTGGATGAAGACGCGCAGCACTGCGTACGCCGCGCTCTTTGGCATCGCGGCAGCGGGCATCATCTACTTTCATTATCTGTTCGCAACCATTCTGGTTGCGCTCGCCGTCTACTACTTCCTATCGCGACGCTCGGCGCTGCGCTCTGATCTGCGACAGATTGGGATCGCGCTCGGCTGCTTTGGAATCTTCCTGCTTCCCGTGTTGCCCAGGCTGAAGTACATCTACCAGACGCGCACCATGCATTCTTTCGCCGACACGCCCCGATGGACATGGATCCTGGACTTACTGAATCCCGGCAAAGGGCAGTTATATGTACTGGCTGGTGTCATCCTCCTTGCCATAGTGGCGCGGCAACTGTTGCTCCCCGATCATGCATCCCTGGGCAAGCTGGCATTTTGCGTGACCTTGGCGCTGGTTCCGATTTTGTGCTTGTACATGATCAGCGTGAACACCTCGGTGCATGTCTTCATTCCACGTTATCTGCTGGTAGCTGTGCCCGGCATCTCCTTGTGCTGGGGATGGCTCTGCAGCCGGCTCGGCTCGCGTGCTTTGCGCGGATTGTTTTGTTTCGCGTTTGTAGCTTTGTGCGTTGCTCAGGCCTATAGATCGCCATTGTCCCGCTGGCACGAAGAGTCTTGGAAGGGATCGCTGGCGTTTGCCGATGCGAACGCGGCCCAGGACAACGCACCAATCCTGATGTGCAGTCCGCTGGTGGAAGCCGACTATGAGCCCATGCCGGCAGTTGCCAGCGAGAGCGTGCTGTACGCGCCGTTGAGCTACTACAAGGTGAATGCCCGAGTCGTACCACTTCCGCGCACCTTGAATGCAGAGGAGGCCCAGCGGCAGGTCAGTCAGTTCCTGATGGGAAACCAAGGCACCCGTTTCCTGCTACTGGCTCCCTTGCCATCCAAGCAAATTGTTGACCTTGTGATTACTTCCACCCAGCGCACGCACACGTATCGCTTGCTCGGAGAATCTGACGGTGTCTTTGTGCTGGAGTTCACTCCTTACGCGGTTGGACCGTCGTAGCCAATGATCGCGCCCTCAGTTACCAATCGCGCCGGACACCAAACGATGGCAAATGAATCGGCGGAAACGTCGCTGCGCCAGTCAAAGCTGACCCACATTCTTGGATATTTGATCCTCGCTATCGGCGCAGGCACCGTTCTTGGTGCGGCTAACGTGATGAGGGCCGGGTACTCGGTCGTTCCTTACTGGGACGAATTGGAGGAGATGACTTCCTATGTCGATGCCATGCACAAGTCTGTGCTCCCGTGGATTTGGGCCCAGCACAATGAGCATCGAATCCTCTTCTACAAGTCGCTATTTATCGTAGATATGCAGTTCTTCCATGGCCGTAACTGGCCAATGTATGTCGCCATATTCTGCTCGCAAGCGGCATTGGCCGTGGTTATCGGCTACATGCTGTATAAACTGGGCGATGTCAAGGGCTCTCTGTGGCGTGCCTGCTTTGGACTGACGTTGTTCTGCCTGTTTTGTCCGTCGCAGTGGGAGAACTTCTGCTGGGCCTTCCAGATTTCTTTCGTGTTGGTGAATCTCTGGGTAGCAGCGGCGGTGCTGTGTCTTGTCCTTCATAAGCAATGCCTCGCGTCAGGACAGCCGGCCGGAATGGGACTGGTCTTAGTCTCGCTACTGGCGGCCACGGCAGCCACTTTTACCAATGGAAATGGAATCACGATATGGCCTGTCCTGATTGTGCTGGCGCTGCTGACGAAGCTTCCTTGGCGTCTGGTCGGGATTTATGTTCTTGGACTGGCTTGCGTAGTGCCTGTGTACTTGATCGGCTATCATTCGCCGTCCAAGCATGCCTCGCCCCTAGACTCTATTCACCAGCCACGGCAGGTACTCGAATATATGGCTAACTACTTCGCGGGCGGGGTTATGCCCGACAGCGCGATCCTTAAAACTCGCGCGATCGGTGTGGCGCCCGCGATCGGATTGTTGGGATTGATTGCGGCGATTGTGCTTATGCTGCGGCTCATCCGGCAGGGAAGCAAGAAGAGTTTTCTCGAATTTGCCCTTGCCGGAATCATTTTGTACGCCATGGCCACGGCGCTGATCACGTCCCTGGGACGCCTGAATTTTGGGACGCTCCAGGCGTTCACCTCTCGCTATCAAAGTTTTGCTCTTCTGTTCTGGCTGGCGCTCGCGCTGTGGATCATCAGCATCGCGGCGAGGCAGCCTACCGCCATTGGCCTTATTGCCGCCTACCTGCTGATCATAGTTACTGCGTGCTACGCTGCGACGCAATACGGCGGAATCGCGGAGCACGTAAGTTTCAATAAGGCGGCGAGAGAACTGGGCGGTGTGGCCATGATTACCGGTGTTCACGACGATGGGTTTCTCCGCTCCCAAATCCTGTCAACCCCCATAGCATGGCCTGAGGTTGAGGAGTTACGAACTCGCCAGTTGTCATTGTTCTCGACGCCAAGGGCCAAACAACTCAGCCATGACCTCGCGCACTTTTACCGAGTGGCGAGTCCAGACACGTGCGAAGGTAGAGTCGAAGATGCTTCGTATGTCAGCACGAATACAGAAGGCGTTGTCATTCGCGGCTGGCTTGTTCAACCGCAGACCGGTGATCCAATGGAAGAAGTTTTGTTTGTGGCTGAGGGCAAGATCGTCGGCTTTGGCGTGGTTGAACCCGAGCGAATCGATTTCGGGAATGCATTCCACCCTACTCGTGCCGGCCGCCGCGGCTGGATAGGATATACGAAGCTTACTGAGAGTAAAACACTTGAGTTATACGGTATCGTCAACGCGTTCGGTCACAACGATAGTTGCCACATCGATACGATACGCGTCGGGTCCTATTAAGACACTCCTGCCAAGATAGCTATCACCCTTCTAATCCTCCACGGAAGTTAATGCTTTCGGGCCCTCCGGTGCCCGACTTCCCTATGCAGCTTTTCGTGACATTCAGCACACAACGTGAGGAGGTTCTGTTCCACATCGCCACCCGACTGGCTACGGAATTCGCGGTGGTGTACCTGCAGGTTCTGCATGCGGCTGCAGAGCTGGCATCGCCATCGGTCCCGCTCCAGCACTTGCCGGTGCAGTGCGCGGTAGCTGTTCGGATCGAGTCTGAGTCGCGGGCTTTTGCCCTTAGCCTGTTTCATGAGGCGGTTTGGTTGACCTCGGAGAGGAAAACCTGCTGTTGTGGTTCGGGCAGGAAATTGTAGTAGCGGGCTAATGACTGCCGCAGGATCTCTGGGTAATCGCCTTCTATCGATGCCCCAGCGAGGAAGTCAGCACAGATCATTTCCAAGCAGTAACCGCGAGACTTGTCGGAGCCGAGCATCAAGGCCGCGGCTTCGATCGCTTGCTCAATAACCGGAATCTGGCTCTTATAGACCTTGAAATTTCTTCTCTTGAACGACAGCTATATTCGTGGTCGTGAGTACGAAGAAAGAATTCTTGGCGTTTCGGGTGTCTCCCACTTTGAAGAACGATATTCAGGAAATCGCTGGGAGCGAAGCGAGAAGCATTTCGCAGATATGCGAACTGCTGCTAGTTGAAGGCGTCGAGGCCTACAAAAAGGAAGAGTCCAAGTTCATGCAGCGCCTGGTCGCCAAACAGAAGCTGAGATCAAAGTAAAGACCTAGGACAAAACTCAAGAAATCGGGACTGGGGCTGCCTGAGGCGAGTCGCCCGATAAAGGGCCCATCGCACCGCTATGGCGTTGGGCTCATCGATCCGAGCGGCGATCTGTGTAGCGCCGCTTCTGCGGGTCGAGGGAACGTCTATAGCGTCATCTGAGATCGCTCCCCAGCGTGCTGCGGGTGCACGTCCCAAGCCCGCTCGGCGAGGGCGATAGCCGAAAGCTGTTGCGATCCGCTGACTGCTCGGATCGTCCGACGAAGCATTCAGGAAACAGTCTGCTACTCTTAAAAGAGAGAATGCGCGGTATCATCAACGCAGAGGGGTGGCACGATGCGGACCAAACCTACGGGAAAGAAATTACCCGCGTTGCTAGTGTCCTGCATATTAATACTCGTTGGTTCGGCCGAACCGAAAGATCGCAATCGAGTATTTTCGGGGCAAGTTGTCAACTCGTCCAACCACGGGGTTTCAGGTGTCATAGTTCACCTGCGAGCGCAGAACGCATCTCAAGACCAGGCAGGGAGCGAATCGGCGGGCACGGCCGGCAGCAATCTCTGTCCACCGCCCGAGCTTTGCCAAACCACAGCGCACAACGGCAATTTTTCCTTTCACCAGATTAAGACCGGAATCTATGATCTCTTCGTATCCAAGGATGGACAGGTGATCTACACGAAGCCGGAGCCACTTTTAATTCCTGAGATGCCCACTAACTCGCATCTTGTGATATCCCTGCCACAGCAATCGGCAAATTAGGTTCCGCAGAGTGGGAAAGAGTTTCTGAGGAGCGTGGACGGGTGGCTCGGCCTTCGGTTCGGCGCCTGATCTCGTTCGTTCAACAGACGTCTCCGCGCCGCGGTAGGTTCGGGCTATCCTGTCGTTAGATCAGACCCAAACGCGCCAAATCACGCGCTAGCTGCGGGCAAACTCGCCTTCAGTCCTCCCTCTAAGCAGATCCTCTTGATGCCTAAACTGCTGAAAACAAATCATAAATCCTGCTGCTTGAGGGCGCTGAATTTGGCATTAAGCATGCACTTAGCATTAGGTTCTTCTGCGTGGAACAGGCCGAAAACTTTCGGAACGATGCGAAGGAGTAGATAAGACATGGACAACGAAGTCGAGCAGCCCAGCACTTCGGGCAGCATCTGGAAGCCGGGACAAACCTACGCCATGGCAGTGGTTTGCCTGGTGATTGGATTGGCGATTGGATACTTCCTGCGCGGCTCGGCCGCTCCCACGCCTTCGGCACCGGCCATGACGGCGGCAGCGCAACCCACAGGAGATCCGCACGCCGGGATGGGACAGCGGCCGATGCCAACCCTGGAAGACATGAAGAAGATGGCCGACAAGCAAGCTGAGCCCCTGTTGACCACGCTGAAGGCTGATCCTAAGAATGCCGCTTTGCTGAACAAAACTGCCCTCACCTACAAAGCCGCCCATCAGTTCAAAGAAGCTATCACCTATTTTCAGAAAGCCCTGGATATCGATCCCAAGAACGTGGCGATCCGAGACGACATGGCCTCGTGCATGTACTTCACCGGCGACGTGGACGGCGCTCTCGACCAGTTGAATAAGTCTCTGACCTACGATCCGAAATTCCCCGGAACCCTGATGAACATCGGAATAATCAAGTGGCAAGGGAAGAATGATGCCAAAGGCGCCATTGCCTCGTGGGAGACGTTGCTGAAGTTGAATCCTAATTTCCCGCAGAAAGAAACGATCGAGCACTTGATCGCACAGGCACAGCAACAGCAAGCTACCGTGCCACCCCCGGATCAACCCAAGGGATAGCCGAAATCCAAAGGCGCCGGGTAGAAGATCGCGCGATAAATTCGCGTGTTGTTATTTGGGGGAACCGAAGCTAACAGAATCAACCAGGACGGCGAGTTGGTAATCGCCGTCCTGAAATGAATTACCAACCTCACCGGACGATAGGCCTAACCCTGCTTGCGCTGGCCTTGGTCCTGCTTGTCGTAGTCGGACTGAGGTTTCTTGGACTGATTGTTCATGTCCTGCTGCCCGGATTTCTGGCCTTGTCCCTGCTGGTTCTGCTGATTCTGCTGCTGTCCCTGACCCGGTTTCTGCTGCTGTCCTGACTGCCAATCGGTTCCCTGTCCCTGCTGTTTGTTCTGCTGATCTGACATTGTTGACTCCTTGGGGTCGTTGCGCCTGCGAGATCCGTGGAATCTGGCAAACTGTGATGGATTAAGCGGTACAATTTCAATGCACCACGGCCGCTCACCGTTAAATTAAAATTGGCCTACCCGACTTTTCGTTCGGTGTACGGAATCGGGCGGTCTGACTTCTCAAAATCCGCGTGCGCCTCGCCGGACGAAGCTACATCCTGCGCGCCGGTGCGCTCCAAGATCTCCTTGGCTTTCTTCGTCCATTCCGAACTGTCGCAGTGAACTGACAGTAAAATTCCGCCTTCCTTGATGCGTCCTTCATATCGCTTAGCTTCATATTCGGGAATGCCGGCACCGATCAGAGCTCCGGTCAAGCCTCCCACTGCGCCGCCCGCGCCAGCTCCAGCCAACGCCGCTACGATGGGGCCGGCAGCGATGAACGGACCGACTCCGGGAATCGCGAGAGCGCCGATTCCCACCAACCAGCCCAGGCCCCCGCCAAGCAAGGCTCCCGTGGTAGCGCCGGTGGTGGCCCCTTCGGGAGCCTTCGTGTGCTTTTCGTGAGCGAACTCCTTTGACCCCTCGTTATCGGGGAAGAGAACAGAAATGTCCTCGTTGCGAAAGTCCGCCAGTCTCAACTCATCGACGCCACGTTCGAGCTCGACGCGATTACGGTAAATTCCGTATGCTGATGTGTTCTTACCTGCCATTTTGAGATTTCCTTTTCTTATTGATGTTTGGGAACAACGGTCATTTCGTCGTTAACATTGGCCTCACCAGCGACTTGCGTAGCTTTGGCGAGAATGGCGGAGCGCTCATCGTCAGAGCGAACCGGGCCTTTTAGCGTGACCTTGCCGTTTTGCGCGATGACCTTAATGTTGTGTGCATAAGTTGAGAGCGACTTATCCTTAACCAGGGATTGCCGAACCTCTCGACTTAGTTGTAGATCGGACGAGTCATTCTTCTGCTGGTCTGCAGTAGGCGCTGAACTCTGCCGGTCTTGTTGGTTAACCTTGGAATTATCCCCAGCCACTTGGGGTGCCGCTGGTGTGTCTTGTGCCCAAGCCGAAACAAATACCAATAGGAACACCAGAACACCCAGGTATCGATGAAAAGCCTTGCAATCACTCAAGTTCATTCAGTCTCCAATTGCCATTAAGGGCGACTCCGCCTTTCAAACTCGATAGAGTAGATGCCCGGGTCTCCGGCGGGTTTGCATCAAGGATTCATCTAGGTTTTAATGTTTGCCGGTTAAGTACTTTTGTGGCGATGTCAATATGGAGAAGCAGGTTGTAAGGTTTGTAACCTGATCTTCAGTAGAATGTGGTAGCAGAGAACTGAGGAGACCTTATGGCCGTGGACTACCTGCTCAAGACCGAACCTTCTGTGTACTCTTTCGCAGACCTTCAACGCGACAAAACTACGACCTGGGACGGAGTCACGAATCCTACCGCAGTGAAACATTTGCGCGAGATGAAACCCGGCGACAGGCTCATCATCTACCACACGGGAGACGACAAGAGCGCAGTCGGCACCGCCTCCGTGGTTTCCGTCGATGCGACTGATCCTAAGACGCCCTTAGTGAAGATCATGGCGGGCAAGTCGCTTCCCGACGCAGTTTCCCTGGCCACCATCAAAGCCAATCCGCTGTTTGCGGATTCCCCGTTGGTACGTCAAGGGAGGCTTTCCGTGGTGCCTTTAACGGCGGCGCAATACAAGAACTTGACAGGCGGGTAGCCTACTTTTGCGGGGCACAACCCCTCACGTCGAGTCGACGTTCTATTTGATGGTCATTCGGCGGGGAGTTTACTACGCAAAGAAGTAGGCTAGCGCATCACTTTGCTGCCAAGCAACTCCTCGAGTCGTTGCCGGCGGAATTCGAAAATCGCTTCCACGTCGTGGCGTGCCCTCAGCCAATGCGCAAGCTGCCCGGCGATCCCGAACGGCAGCGCGTACTGAACTTCATCTCGAATTCTGGTACCTCCGTTTTCAGCCGTGAAGCCGTGTTCGTGATGCCACTTGGCATAAGGGCCGCGGACCTGATTGTCGATAAAGCGATGCGGCGGACTCCAATCGGTGATCTCGCTGGTCCAGCGCATCGGAATTTTGTGCCAGCGCAACCGGTACTCGATCAGCGAGCCGGTGTGCAGCTCGTTCTCGGACCCGGGAGATGCAGAAGTCAAGCCATCCAGGCGTGATCGCCTGTAGATTTTCCGGACGTGAGAAGAAGGCGAATGCTTCCTCGAGAGGTTGAGGAACCCATTGCTCGCGGATCAACTGATAAGTACGTGCCACTGCGTTTTTGTTGTCCTCTGGGCTATCATAGCCGGTTTGAGGTTATGGCCGGCGCGCCCGTCGCTCCGGTAATTAAGGAGATCGATTTCATGAAGCACGTCATCTTATTGACCTTCCTGGTCCTCATCGGTTCCGCATTGTCATCCGCCGGACAAGAGCTTGCCACCAAAGTCCCTGACCTGGCCCAGTTGCAGACCATGACTGCGCGATTCGTTCCCTCTCAGCTGAACGTCGATATCGAACAGCTTTCCGACGGCGACCGCAAAGCCTTAGCGAAGCTGATTGAAGCAGCGAGAATCATTAACGACATCTTCATGACCCAGTACTGGAGTGGCGATCACGCGCTCTACGCCCAGCTGCAAAAAGACGGTTCGCCACTGGGCAAGGCCCGGCTGCACTACTTCTGGATCAACAAGAGCCCGTGGTCGGAACTCGACGGCAACACCGCATTTATTCCCGGCGTCCCCGAGCACAAGTTGCCGGGCGCGAACTTCTATCCTGAGTCGATGACCAAGGAGCAGTTTGAAAGCTGGGTGAAGACGCTGCCGGAAGAGCAGCAGAAACAGGCGACCGGCTTCTTCACCATCATTCGTTCGGACGGCAAGAACGGTTTCAAGATCATTCCTTACAGCGAAGCCTATAAAGAAGATCTGACGCGAGCGGCGAAGCTGCTGAATGAAGCTGCCGCGCTCACTGACAATGCGACGTTGAAGCGCTTTCTGACGGCACGCGCTGCCGCCTTCCTCTCCAACGACTACTACGAGAGCGATGTTGCCTGGATGGATCTGGACGCGCCGCTCGATATCACCATTGGTCCCTACGAGACTTACAACGACGAGATCTTCGGATACAAGGCATCGTATGAAGCCTACGTCAACGTGCGCGACGAACAGGAAAGCGCCAAGCTGAGCGTGTTCGCTAAAGACCTGCAGGAGATCGAAAACAATCTGCCGCTCGATCCGAAGTATCGCAATCCCAAGATTGGCGCCCAGGCTCCCATCCGAGTGGTGAACGAAGTGATGGACGCGGGTGACGGTAATCACGGCGTCCAAAGCGCAGCCTACAACTTGCCCAACGACGAGCGCGTGGTCGCCGAAAAGGGCAGCAAACGCGTCATGCTGAAGAACGTACAGCAAGCGAAATTTCAGCAGATCCTTATTCCAATCTCTAAACGGGTGCTGGCCAGCGATGAGCAGGCGCACGTGAGCTTCGACGCATTCTTCACCCACATCCTGACGCACGAACTGTGTCACGGACTGGGACCGCATCAGATCACGCTCAACGGCAAGCCCACTACGCCGCGCGAGCAGTTGAAGGAACTCTACAGCGCCATCGAAGAAGCCAAGGCTGATGCCACGGGCCTGTTCGCGCTGCAGTACATGATCGATCACGCGCAGGCCATGGGATTGGAAAGCGTTCTCAAACCGGATGCGAACTCCGACAAGCGGCTGTACACGACCTATCTGGCGTCATCGTTTCGTACCTTGCGCTTCGGCTTGGGAGAAGCGCATGGCAAGGGCATGGCTATGCAGGTCAATTACCTGATCGACAAGGGCGGCTTCGTCGCCCGTCCCGACGGAACGTTCGCCGTTGACTACGCGAAGATAAAAGATGCGGTCCGCGACTTGACGCATGATCTGCTGACGGTTGAAGCGGAAGGAAATTACGCCGGCGCCAAGCAAATGCTGGATACCCTGGGCGTGCTGCGCCCCGAGTTCAAGCAGGCGCTCGACAAGCTGGGCGATATCCCGGTGGACATCGAACCCATCTTCGTGACCGCTGACAAGGTTGCGCCACCCGCGAAGAAGTAGGGGCCACCGACGCCAAGGGCGAACCCTAGATCCCTCCGTTCTGCTTCGCCCCGGTCGGGATGACAAATCTGGGACGTACTGATTCCCAGCAGCAGTGTCATCCCGAGCGCGGTGAGCACTCTTGCCTTACGCCGCCATGCCCTCATCCATCCACTGCTTGAACTTGGCGATCTGCTCCGCGGGCCAAGGTTCGTCGCAAGGCATGCTGCCATCCTCGAGTCGGGAAAGAATTCCCTCGGCCTGTGCTTTTACATCGGCGTAGGAAGACAGGTCGAGACCAAAACTCTTCATCGCATCCACGTCGGGCGAGTCACGAAAAAGCGGGCGAATGTCGGTAGCGAAGCTGAGAGCCATAGAATTCCTTTCAGCAGGTTTCGGGTGAAGCACGTTCTGACGAATTGGCTGTCGGCCGACGAACGCTCGTCAGTCTGGGATCATTTTCGTTCGAATCCGGCGGTCACGATCATACTATGGGATGTTCGTCACCAAGGCAGGTGACAAGCTGCACTGACAGCCATAGACGTACCGGAGCAACCTAGGGTCGCGGCGGTCAGACGTTAGCTGAGTCGCTGTTGGCGCGGGGTCAAAGTACGATCTTCCAGCCTTCACGGACGAGCTGTTCTCCCTTCATGCTCTTCTGCCCAATCCTGAAGAGGCAAGTTCCTATACAGTTTCCAGATCCAATGTGCTGGCACTCGTTTCATTGCTCTACTCTGTACGGCACGTCCTCTCTACCGCGCAGCGAACCGTCCGTTTTCCACCGCACTTCTTCTCCCGGAGGCTTCCATGCTTCACCTCGACACCGGTAACACCGGTTTCATGATTTTGTGTACCAGCCTAGTCATGTTGATGACCCCTGGCCTTGCGTTCTTCTACGGCGGACTCGTCGGCCGCAAGAACGTGCTCGCCATCATGATCCAGAGTTTCGTCTCCATGGGCTGGACGACCGTCATCTGGTATCTGTATGGCTATTCTTTGTGCTTCAGTGGAGATTGGCACGGCGTCATCGGCAATCTCGACAAGGTCTGCCTGCATGGCGTTAACCTCACCACGCCGTCGGGCCCAAATAACACCATACCGGCGATGGTATTCATCGCCTATCAGATGATGTTCGCCATCATCACCCCGGCGCTCATTTCCGGCGCCTTTACCAACCGCGTGACCTTCAAGGCCTATTGCCTGTTCCTTACCGGTTGGCTGACGCTGGTTTACTTCCCATTCGTGCACATGGTTTGGGGGGGAGGCATGCTGCAACGCTGGGGCGTGGAAGACTTTGCCGGCGGCATCGTGGTGCACAACATCGCCGGACTGGCCGCATTGGCTTCCGTCCTCTATGTGGGCAAGCGGCGGGTTCTGGACCGCGGTCCGCATAGCATTCCGTTGGTTGCGCTGGGCACCGGCCTACTCTGGTTCGGATGGTACGGATTCAACGCCGGCAGCGAAATGCGCGTGGATTCGGTGACCGGCACCGCTTTCCTGAACACCGACATCGCAGCTTCGTTTGCTGCCATGACCTGGCTCATCGTGGCGTGGCTGCGCGAAAGCAAGCCTAAGTTTCTCGGTCTGCTGACCGGCGCGGTTGCCGGCCTGGCGACCATCACACCTGCGGCGGGCTATGTTTCGCCGACTACGGCCGTCATTATCGGAGTGGTCTCGGGCGTAGTTTGCTACTTCGCGGTTGAAATGAAGAACAAGCTGCACTGGGACGATGCCCTCGACGTCTGGGGCGTGCACGGAGTTGGTGGCTTCCTCGGCATCCTGATGCTGGGACTATTCGCCAACAGTACATTCAATCCCGCGGGAACCGATGGACTGCTTTACGGCAACCCCAGCTTCTTCTTCAAACAGCTAGTCGCAGTACTGTTCTCGTCGGTATGGGCTTTTGGCTTCACCTACGGAATGCTGAAAATCATCGACATGTTCACTCCGGTGAAAGTTGAAATGATGAGTGAAGAAATCGGACTGGATGAGTCGATCCACGGCGAACATGCCTACGAGACCCTCGAAGTCGAGGACTTGTTCAACGGTGATCGCAAGCATTTTGTGACCGAGCACACGGAAGAAGAGCCAGAACTGGTTGGCCCGCGGAAGTAGACCATGCAGGCACGGTTACCGGTATTCCGCCGGCTGCTTGCAGGTCTGGGATTGGCAGGGGCGATCATCACGTCGCCCCTGTCCCTCCCCGCACAATCGGCATCATCGGCCAACCCGGACTTGGCATTGGCCACGCAGAACAGCTCAACCGATGCAGTGTCGCTATCGCCGGACCTACCGAAGACGGATGAAAACATCTCCTGGTGGCGAGGAATCACGGTCAACGGTTTCGCATCCCTATCCTTCGTCTACAACACCAACGACCCGGTCTATCGCATCAATCAATACCGCGTCTTCGACTATGCCGACGTGGAACCGCAACTCGATGTGGCCCAAGTTGTCATTCAGAGGGCTGTCGACAAGCCCAACCAGTTTGGTTTTCGCTTCAATCTCATCGCCGGCTCCGCAGTTCCTGAAGTTACTGCCGCATACGGCCTGTTCCGCAGTTGCCGCACCGGCGTCGCCCAACATGTCGATATTCCCGAGATGTACATCAGCTACATCGCTCCCTTAGGAAGAGGTTTGCGCTTCGATGCCGGCAAGTTCGCCACGCACATGGGGTCTGAGGTCATCGGCGGATACGACGGCTATAACGACGAATTCAGCCGCGGCTTTATCTTCGGCTTCGGAGTACCCTTCACTCACACTGGCGTCAAGGCTACCTACGCCCTCAGCAGCAAGATCTCTGCGATGTTGCTGGTGACCAATGGTTGGGACGAATTCCAGAGGCTCAACCATGGATATTCGCTGGGAGGGCAGTTCGTATTCACTCCAACTAAGAACACGGCCTTTTACTTTAACTGGATTCACGGGCCAAATATTCCTAAAGACGACATTGACAATCGTAACGCGCTGGAAGTAGTCGGGAGTTGGAAAGTGACGTCGCGCCTGAACCTTGGGTTCGACACGCTCTATGCGCATGAGCAGAATGGAGTTTGCCTCGGCCACGATGCAATCTGGAAAGGCGCTTCAGTTTATACCAAGTATGCCTTCAGTCCTAAGTTTTCTCTGGCCTTCCGCCCCGAGATCTTCGCTGACAGCGGTGGCACGCGTACCGGCATGCCCCAGACCCTACGCGGATTCACCTGGACTCCGGAATACGATGTAGCGGCAAAGTTCTCCCACATCAGTGAGCGATTAAGGAAGCTCGACGGCAAGTTTGTAGTTCGCGGCGACATCCGTCTCGATTTGTCCAACAAAGACGTGTTTCAGAGAGACGATTACTGGGTGACCAAGCAGTTCACTACCGCAGTCAACCTGATTTACTCGTTTTGATGCCATTGCCGGAACCCGTCAGTGGTTTTCTCTTTCGCAAAAGCCCAGCTGCCCTGAAAATCAAACGTCTGAGCTTTGACTTTGGGGAGGTTAGGGATGGATACGCCGCTAAACGGTGTGATCTTTGTTTGTGGCTGCATGGCCTTTTCCACGCTGGGATTGTTTATGATCCGGCGTCATCTCAACATTGAGTGGCTAAAACGGCAACACGAAGTGGCCAGTTTTTTCTTCCTGATGATCGGGACCCTGTATGCGGTGCTGATCGCCTTCGCTATCTTTGTCGTTTGGAGCCAATTCCAGGACGCAGGCACGAACCTGGAGCACGAAGCCAATGAGGTTGGCAATCTCTCGCGTATGTCCGCGGTCATGCCCGACCCACAGCGCACAAACATCCACAACGCGCTCCTTGGATATCTGAATTCCGTGGTGACGGATGAGTTTCCCGCCATGGCCGACGGTCGCGACAGTCCCCGCACCTGGGACGCAGTCCAGAAGCTCTGGGATGTTTACAACACCGTCGAACCTGACAATCCACGGATACAAACCTATTATGCGGAGTCGATCAGGCAACTCAATGAACTTTGCAACTCGCGCAGGATTCGGCTGTTTACCAATCGCGGTACCGTACCCCTTACACTTTGGTACCTGCTTTTTATCGGCGGGGTTATGCTGATCGTTTTCACCTGGTTTTTCGGACACGAAAGCGTGTGGTCACAGGCGGCAATGACTGCGGCCCTGGCGGGTGTCCTGGCTTTCAGCCTCTTCCTTATCGACTCGTTTGATAGCCCTTACTCAGGAGTGGTCCAAGTCACCCCGGCGCCGTTCCGGCTCGAGCTGGTCCATGTAACGTCGAGGGGAGGAATGTAAGTTGATTGGCCCGGGCCGTTGCCCGTTTATCAAGCCTGTGCGGGCGCGCTTTGCAAGGCGCTACGCTACATCAGGTGCAGACGCTTCAACAGTTCTGTAAAGCGAGGATCCGAGCGCAGTGGATCGTATACCTGCGCGACCTTCAGATACACCAGCGCTGCCGCGCGCTCATCGTAGGCTTTGTTCAGCCATTGGAAACCCTCGTCTTTGCGCCCGAGTGCGGCAAACGTGTCGGCGATCTCGGTGGGCGGCACGTATTCCTTGGCGGACAGCTGCAACAGTTCGTTCAGGATCTGGGTGGCCTGATCGCTTTTCCCCGCCGCTGCGTACGATCGCGCCAGAAAAGCTTTTGCTACCGGATCTCCATGCGACAATTCCAGCCCACGCTGGAATTCCAAGATCGCCTGGTCATGCTGCCCCTTGTACTCATAGGCCATGCCGAGCACGCGATGGGCCAGCAGAAAGTCGGCGTCCAACTCGATGGCCTTGCGCGCGCTTTGAATTGCGTGATCGTAGTCGCGCACCATCAGGTAAGTCCAGCCCATGTGTTCATTCATCACCGTATCGGAAGGAGACAACTCCAGGGCCTTTTTGGCTTCTGCCATGCTTTCCTGCGAACGTCCCAAAGCAATCAGTTCGTGCGAGTACCAGTGATGTGCGTTGTCATACAGAGGATTGAGCGCGATAGATCGCTTAAACTCCCGCTCGGCGCCCGCCCAATCCCAGTCATACGTGAACTTGATATAACCCAGCGAGGCGTGAGCCTCGGCCAGGCTATCGTCGATGGAGAGCGCCTTGGCTGCGGCTGCTTCCGCTTGCGGCATCGCTTCTTTGGGAGGCAGAATGCTGTACCCATAAGAGCCCGCAAGCGTGTAGGAATCCGCCAAGCCGGTATAGGCCAGGGCATATTTGGGGTCGGCCTCGATTGCCTGCTGGTAATACTCGATGCTCTTCTTTACGCCCTCCACGGTTCGCTTGCTCGAGAAAAACCGCCCCTTCATATACAGCTGGTAGGCCTCGCTATTTTCCGTGAAAGGACGCAGGAACTGCTTTTGCTCGTCTCCAGTCAGATTGATGGTAAGGGCGTTCGCCACCTTCTGCGAGATTGAGTCCTCCACCGAGAACATGTCGCTGGACTTCTCCTCGAAAGTATCGCCCCACAGAAGTTCTCCATCCGGTACGCGCCAGAGTCTAACCGTCACCCGCGTTCCGTTTCCCGAACGCTGCACGCTGCCTTCCAGTACCGACTGCACTGCGAGCTGTCTGCCGGCTACAACCGGATCATCCGCCGTTGCATATTTACGTACTGCTCCCACCGGACGAACAATGATTTTGTGCAAATTGCTCAGCCTCGTGATCAGCGCGTCAGTCATGCCAAGGCCCAAATATTCATCCTCCGGAGCGGTATTCAGAGGCCGGAACGGCAGGATGGCAATGGACCTTTCCGAAGCGCTGACCGTTGCCGAGTGCGCCTTGGAATGCGACCAGAAGTAAAGCAGACCCACTACGATCACGACGAGGAGTACTGTGAGGAAAAAGACTCGCGTAGCCGAAGTCTTCCAAGGCATTGATGCCGGAACCATAGGGGGCGCGGCCAGATGGGTCGTTGCAGACGGCGTTCCGGCTTGTGCTTCTGCAACCGCCGCAGCCGCTCCCAGATCCTGCGATTGGCTTGCCGCCTGAGGCGTTACACTTTCATTACTTTTGCGAAATTTGGATTCGTTGTCCTCTTCACACTCCGTTACCGTGGCATTGAAGCGATAACCTTTGCGAGGCACCGTTTCGATGTAGGGCTGCCCCTCCGGCGTCGTGTCCAACGTTTTCCGTAATAGCGAAATGTTCACCGTGAGGTTTGTTTCTTCCACAAAGCTGTCCGGCCAGATTGCTTCCATGAGGCTTTCGCGCTTGACCAGTCGCCCGCTGTTTTGCACCAGGTACAACAGGATGTCGAAGGCTTTGGGCGCGAGTGGGATGGCAGTGTCCTCTCGCAAGAGTAGGTTCTCCGTCGGATAAAGCCGGAATTCGCCAAACTGGAAGTACTTAATCCCTAACGTCATAGCCTGCTGAAGCTCCCTGACGTGTCCCCAAGGAAATTCCCGATCATTTCCTGATGGCTTCTGAAGGACTGCTACGGACATGGAGATGCTAGCGCTCGACGGCCCGGAGCAAACGCCAGCTAGTGAGTACATATTTTAGCTCACTCGCGTAGTCGACGTTTAAGAGAGGCTTCCTCCCATCCTGTGCCTGTGGCAGGTTTCGGCTGGTAGAGGATTTCGCTTTAGATAGGGATCAGGAGATAGGAGATTGGGGCAAGCGATGCGTCTTGGAGCTCGTGGGCCTTCTGTTACTTGGGAGGTGGCGCCCCCAGCCTGTACGTAATCCCTTTGGTCTCGAACAGGGTGGGCGATAGTCCCGTGTTGTAGCTGGCAGCGGTGATGAATCTCTGGTTTGTCATCTCGCCATCGCGATTGCGCACCGTGCTGTAAGGCGTCTGGATGCCCTGGATCAACTTATAATTTGCGTAGACCACCGATTCCTCGTCCATCTGCCGGTCCAGCGGGTCGCGCCAACTGTAGCTGGTCTTCACTGGCAAGTGCGTGCGCGGGTCGACCGAGATCGTCACGCTGTCGTTCTTGTCATTCAAAACGGTTACCTGGTCGGCAAGATTCTGCTCCACCATCGCGGTGCCAGAGTACAGAATCATGGTGCCCGGCGTGGGCAGCCACTTGCGGATGACCCACTCGATCGAATGGTCACGGCGGCGCAAATAATCTTCCACGTCCTTGGGCTCCTGGGTCGCCGTACCTTTGTAAGTGATCTCGTAGGCCTTGTCGCCGATATAGAGCTCGGTGATGTCGCGTTGCTTGGTGAGTTCGACGCGCTCCTTGTCGGGCCACTCCCAGAAGCGCCAGAACTCAATGCTCATGCTGTTCGGCTTGCCGTGGTAAAAGCCGTAGGTTCGGCCCTCGCTCTTCATGTCCTGGACATTTAAGTAGGCATCGCCACCCAGCGCCCGGATCATGTCGGTCAGGACTTGCAATGCCTTTTGCACGCTGGGATCTTTGGTAGAAGCAAACTGCGCCGTCGGCCAGCCGGACGGGACGGAAGGTGTTTGCGCAGGAGTTGCTGCCGCTCCGGAAGATGCAGGAGCCGCGGTCTGACTGGCGGCAGATATCGACAGCAACAGAACGAAAGCGGCAGCGGCTCGCATGGCGAAGTTCATTCTAAACGGAAACGCCGACGTTGCAGCTATTCTGGCATGTCCTGTTCAGCCCGACATTTCTCCGTGGGTGAGTTACTTCTTTTTCTTCCGCTTCGGCGCAAGCTTTTCTTCGACCACCGCAAACTGTATCCGCCTCTGCATCCTGTCGATGCGGTCCACCAGTACGCGGATAGGATCGCCCATCGAGTAGGTCTTCCGGGTACGCTGGCCGATGATCTGCCGGGTATTCTCGTGATACAGGTAGTGATCGTCGCTAAGCGAGCCCAGCGGCACCAGCCCTTCGATGAACATATCGTTCAGCTCGACGAACATCCCGAACTTGGTGACGCTTACGATCAGCCCGTCGAACTCGTCGCCGATGTGCTGTTCCATGAACTTCATCTTCTTCCATTCCATCAGCTCGCGCTCGGCTTCGTCGGCGCGGCGTTCGGATTGGCTGGACTCGTCGGCGATGTCGTGCAATTCGTCCTCAGGAATCGGGCCGCCCAAAGTGGGTTGTTGATCCTGTTTCGGCCGACTCTGTTTGTGGTGGGAGGAACCCTGAGGGTGCCCCATCCAAGCCTCTTTTGCTTGGGCGGGTTTTTTCGCCGGATGACCTGTCGAGCCTTCCTGCGCCTGAGGCGTCCGCTTCGACCACGGCGAAGGTGACTCGCTATGCGCGACGCCTCCCACGCCAACCGGCACACCGTGTTCGTCGCTCTCGGCGGAATCGCGTAGGACGTCTTTGAGAATCCGGTGCACGATCAGGTCGGGATAGCGCCGGATAGGCGAAGTAAAATGCGTGTACGTGGGAGCGGCCAGCGCGAAGTGGCCTTCATTCTTCTCTGAGTAGCGAGCCTGTTTCAGCGAACGCAGCATCAGGTACGACAGGATGCGCTCCTCCGGCTTACCGGCAATCTTCTGCGTCAGCTTCTGATACATGCGTGGTGTGATGTGTACTTCCTCGGGCAGCTCAACGGTCTTTGCCTGGCGGCCGCTGCCATAACGGTCCCGCCGCTCGGCCTTGAACTGCACTCGCTTCACCGGCAACGGGCCAACTCCCAGCGAATAGCCGAACTTCGCAGCAATGGTCTCGAAGTCGTAGACGCGCTTGGGATCAGGCTTTTCGTGAATGCGATAGAGAGAGCCGACATGCTTGTTTTCCAGATAACTTGCCACGCATTCGTTGGCCGAAAGCATGAACTCTTCAATGATGCGATTGGCGATGTTGCGTTCCGAACGGGTGATGCTCTTCATCAGGCCATGTTCGTCGAATTCGATCACCGGCTCAGGCAAATCGAAATCGATGGATCCGCGCCGCACTCGCTTGCGATTGAGGATCAACGCCAGTTCTCGCATCAGCTCGAAGACATCAACCAGCCGGTGATAATGCTGTCTCTGCGCAGGGTCGCCTTCGAGGATGAGATTCACGTTGGTGTAGGTCATACGCTCGGCCGATCGAATGACGCCCTCATTCAGCGTGTAGCCAACGATTTCGCCCTGCTGGTCGATTTCCATCACGCACGACAACACCATGCGATCGACCTGCGGGCGCAGGCTGCACAGGTCAGTCGACAGTTCGATTGGAAGCATAGGCACAGCGCGGTCCGGAAAGTAGACCGAAGTCCCGCGCAGGCGCGCTTCCAGGTCGATGGTCGAGCCTTCGCGCACATAATGCGCCACATCCGCAATGTGTACCTGCAGCTCGAAGTTGCCATTTGACAGGCGGCGCACCGTGACCGCGTCATCGAAGTCGCGCGCGGTTTCGCCGTCAATGGTGACGATAGGAAACGAGCGATAATCCTGCCGATGCCGCAATTCGCTGGACGGAATTACCGGGTCATACTGCTGGGCCTCTTGCAGCACTTCGACCGGGAAGCGATGCGGCAAATGGAACTTGCGGATGATGATTTCGACATCGACGCCAAAGTCATCTTCATAACCTAAGATCTCGATGACGCGGCCACGGGGATTTCCGGTCGGAGAGGGCCATTCCGTGATTTCTGCCTCCACGACCACGCCCTCCAGGTCACCCCACTCGTGCTGTCGGGCCTCGGCTCCCAGCACGCGATCCCGATCGGGCTGCTTCCTGCGAGAAAGTTTCTTTTCACTAGCCTCCCGTTGAGTCGCCGCTGCGGCGGATGAATGGGGCGCCTGCGCCTTGAGCGGGCCACCAGAGTGGAGCGTGCGCTGTTCTTCGCCCGGCCATTCCATGCCGTGGGGGATGATGATCTCCTTGGTAACTTTCTCGTCGAGGGGGGTGACGTAGTTGTGGCGCGATCCCCGATGAAACGTTCCCACTACAGTCGGATTACCGCGCGTGAGCACGCGCAGGATACGCCCCTCGGCGCGGCCTTCTTCGCGCTTGCGGCCCAGCTCCACCAGCACCTGGTCGCCGTGCATCGCCGAGCCGATTTGCTGGGGATGAATGTAGATGTCGCCGGCCACGGTGCGGCGCTGGTCGGCATTGGGGATCACGAAGCCGTAGCCATCGCGATGCATGGTCAGGCGGCCAGCGACCAGGTTCTGGCGTGCAGCGGCGTGTTCGGCCAGGGTATAGCGGTCGCGTTCGGTCTCGATCAGACGGGCGCTCTTCACCAGCGCCTGCAAGCGTTCTGCGAGTTGCTGCCGCTCCTGACCGCGCAGATTCATCTCACGGACCAGTTGTTTGTAGCCAGCCGAGTGGTGAGGCTGGCGCTCGATATGCCGCAAGATTGCCTGATCGGTGAGCATGTTTTCGCCTTGTACGTCCCGCCGGGGCGCAGGCGTTGGTCCCGCCTTCAACCCCCTTTCTCGTAATCCGTTCATTACTTGGTACTAGATGCGCAGGAAAAATTACGTAGGGGTATTCCCTGATATAAGAACTCGCTGTATGGTAGCAATAATTACATCGCAAATTCCGGTACGCATTCCGTGCGTGCCGAACGGCGAGCCGACAAGAGCCGCACCAAACCAGCAGATTCTGAAGCGGACCTGTGGAGTTTAGGTTTGGCAAAACAAGTGCCTATCCAAGCACTTACATCTTCAGAAAGGATTTTCAATACCTATCATGTGGAAACCTACGAATTCCCCCTCCCCCAGCCCTACCCCGAGTCCCGAGCCCCAGCGCAGTTATGCGCCGCCAGCGGAGCCGGTGAGCGTGCCGCGTCCCGCCAGTCCTCCGGTCAGCACCCAGGAGCAAGCCACGCTGGGCAAATCGCTGGTCATCAAGGGCGAGGTCACCGGTTCGGAGTCGCTTTACATTGATGGCCGCGTCGAAGGCTCGATCAATCTGCCCGGCAATCGCGTCACCGTCGGACGCAATGGCGTGGTGTCTGCCAATATTTCGGCACGTGAGATCGTAGTGCTAGGCAAAGTGCGCGGAAACATGACCGCCAGCGACCGCGTGGATATTCGCGGCGAAGGCTCGCTTACAGGAGACGTGGTCGCGCAGCGCATCAGCATCGAAGATGGCGCTTACTTCAAGGGCGGCATTGATATCCGCAAGCCGGGCCAGAAGGTGAATGGGGAAGCTAAAGAAAGCACCACCACGCCGGCGACCGAGACGAGTACAGGAGCAGCCACAGCCCGGGTTTAGAGATTTCCCGGAAGAGGATCGCCCCTTAAGGTTCCAAACTGGGCACCGACCGGATGCCTCAAGGTGATCCTCTTCTTGACTCCATCGAGTTGTCGAGAGAGTCTCAAGATTGACGGCGGTGGTTCTTGACGTTGACGTTGAGCCCTCACGGCTCCGCCGTGGAGCCGTGGAGCACGCCTTCTACAGCATGCTCTTCGCGGGCTGGACGCATGTGCCGAATGCAGACACCGGCTGCCATTTGAGAAATAAGAGGGAATCGCGATGTGGGATCGCTTGCTTCAACTGCTCCCGGTAGGCTGCCGTCATCGCCACACGTCCGTGCCGTTTTCCGCAGCCCGTTCCGCAGGCAAGAATTCGAACCAGGCGGAATGGGACAGCGTCTCGCAAGAAGACTCTGGCCCCTATGTGGTTTGCCTGGATTGCGGACGCCACTTTGCCTACGACTGGACCAGGATGAGAGTCGTGAAATAGCGAGAGCTCCAGCGAGTCTCAAACAGAGCTAACCACCTATGCCGCTATCGCCGTCCGCCGGGCTTCCATTCCATCCAGCGCGTGCCACAACGATTGGGCAGCCGTCTCGGCCGCGTTGAGTGCTTCCTCGGCCTGCTCGGGATGCGCGGAAATCTCGGCGCTCAGCAATTCCCGCCACACGTGCGAGTGTTCCACGTCGGCGAACTGATGGAGCTTGAAGTAGCCGCAGGTCTTCGGGTCAGCGCCGTAGCGCTCCGCCAGACCGTCAGCCTTTTCTTTGGCGACACGCGGAACCTGCGACTCGTAAGCATAAAACGCGGCCAGTGCTTCGGCTGTCGAGCCCTCGCGGGCGACGCGGCGGAATTCGGCAATGAGCTCACGAACTTCCGGAAGCGGCTCGCGCTGGCGAACCTGTCCCCGATCGGCGCCCATGCCCTCGGCAAAATCCAGCCACAGCTCGCTATGCGGACGGCCTTCAATTTCCTCGCCACACAGGTTGCGCAGAACGGCCCGGCGGGTTTCACCGTCAGTCAGCCGCGAGTGCAGCGCGCTCAGATACGTCGGAAAGGCAGCGACATGATGGTAATAGTCGGCGGCGTACTCACGCAGATCTTCGCGCGTCAGCTCGCCGGCGGTCCACGCCTTGTAATAGGGATGGCATAACAGGTCGTAGCGGGCAATGCGCTGCTCGAGCGCCGTCAGAAAAGCTTGCAATTCCATCGTTTCCCCCCACATAAAAATTGGCTCCAGGCAGTGAGAACACTATACGGGAGGACGGCGGCAGGCCACAAGCCGCGAATCCTTTCGCTCAGCCCGGAACGAGAGCCTGCTCAAAGTTGATAAAATCAAGTTACTGGCCGCCGCCGCGTGCCATTTTGGGGTAAATCTTCTTTGCCGTCGCAATTCACGGAAACCTACGACGTCGTGGTGGTCGGCGCCGGTCATGCCGGATGCGAGGCCGCGATGGCCGCCGCGCGCATGGGCCTGAACACCGCGCTCTACACCCTGAACGTCGATCTCATCGCGCAGATGTCGTGCAATCCCGCGGTTGGTGGCATTGCCAAGGGACACCTGGTGCGCGAAGTCGACGCGCTGGGCGGCATCATGGGTGAGGTGACCGATGCCGTTGGCATCCAGTTTCGTTTACTGAATACCTCGCGCGGGCCGGCCGTGTGGTCTCCGCGGGCGCAGTGCGACAAGCAACAATATCGCCAGAAGATGCGCGAGATGTTGGAATCGGAGCCCAACCTCAAGATCAAGCAGGCGGAAGTGGCCGAGCTAATCGTGGAGGAGTGCCGTGGGCTGAAGCCCACTCTTGATTCAGGGAATGGGGTTGACGGCACGCCTGAAGGCGTGCCCCTTCAAAGCGTCGCCGAGCGAACCGCAGATCCCTCGGCTCCGCTTCGCTCCGCCCGGGATGACAAAGCCGCCTTTACTGCAGACGATAGGGGTCCCTCGGCTCCGTTGCGCTCCGCTCAGGATGAAAACTTTGATGGAGCGATCTGCGGCGAAGAGCGAACAGCGAAAAGCGAAGAGCGTCCTTCTGGCGACGAGCGAATCGTGCGCGGCATCAAGCTGCGCGATGGCCGCACCGTCGGGGCGCAGGCCGTCATCATCACCACCGGAACATTTCTCAACGGGCTGATTCATTGCGGCGAGCAGCAATATCCCGCCGGGCGCAGCGGTGAGCCGCCGGCCGTGTTGCTGGGCGAATCGTTGAAGGCGCTTGGCCTGCGCGGTTGCCGCCTGAAGACGGGGACGCCGCCAAGGCTCGACGGGCGCAGCATCGACTGGTCGAAGTTCACGGTGCAGCCCGGCGACGACGATCCCACGCCGTTCAGCTTTCGTACCCGCCGGGTGGCGCATCACGACAAGCAGGTGCCGTGCTACATCGCGTTCACTACGCCTGAGACCCATCGCATCATTCGCGAAAACGTGCACCGCTCGCCCATGTACAGCGGGCAGATCCAATCGGTCGGGCCACGCTATTGCCCGTCGATTGAGGACAAGATCGTCAAGTTTCCCGACAAGGAAACGCACCAACTGTTTCTCGAGCCCGAAGGCCTGAACACGCACGAGATCTACGTCAACGGCATGAGCACGTCGCTGCCGATCGAGGTGCAACTCGCCATCATCAAGTCGATCCCCGGCCTGGAGAAGGCGGAGATGCTGCGCCCGGGCTATGCCATCGAGTACGATTCCATCGATCCGACCGAATTGCAGCGCACGCTGGAGACCAAGAAGATTGCGCACCTCTATCTTGCTGGTCAGATCAACGGGACCAGCGGGTACGAAGAAGCTGCGTGCCAGGGACTGATGGCCGGGATCAATGCCGCGCTTCAGGTGAAGGGCGAGCCACCACTGATTCTGGACCGCACAGAAGCGTACACGGCAATCTTGATCGACGATCTAATCAGTAAGGGAACCAATGAGCCGTACCGCATGTTTACTTCGCGCGCCGAGTTTCGCCTGCACCTCCGTATCGACAACGCCGACCGCCGGCTGACGCCGCATGGCCGCCGCGTGAGACTGATCAACGATACCGCGTGGGCCGACTACCTGGCCAAGCAAGAACGCATGAAGGCGATGCACGATCTGCTGGAGCGGACACGGGTGAATGAAGCAGTTGTGAGTTCTCAGTCGGCGGTTGTCAGTGAGGGATCGGCGGCAACGCTAGACCTGTTAAGGGACGCGAAAGCTGCCGGACAGACGCTGGCACAATTACTCAAGCGCCCCGAGGTGCGAATCGAGATGCTGGCGCCGGCGCTCCTGAAGCTGATGCCGGAGTTCTTTGCGCGCGATGGCGCGAAGGAAGTTTCAAGTTTCGAGTTTCGAGTTTCCAGCAATCCAGATCTTTCCGGCTCGGCCGTACAGCAGGTCCCTCCGCTCGGACTAAAGTCCTCGGTCGGGATGACAACCTCAAAGGAAGCCGAACTCGCTGCTGGCGATAACGTTGAGTTGCTGACAAATGGCAACTGGCAACTCACAACTGCCGTTCGCAACGAGCTGAAGTCAGTCGAAACGGAAATCAAGTACTCCGGCTATCTCGATCAGCAGACCAAGGCGATCGAGCGCCTGAAGCGCTCCGAGCAGCGCATGATTCCGGACTGGTTCGATTATGGAAAGGTTTCAGGGCTGTCCCGCGAAATGAACGAGAAGCTTAGCCGTGTGCGCCCGCAAACGCTGGGCCAGGCCAGCCGCATTCCGGGCGTCACACCCGCGGCGGTCTCGCTGATCAACGTATTCATCGAGATTCAGGGACGGCAGCAGGCAGCCGCGTTGCTCTGAAAAAGTGAATAGCAGGCAGTGGATAACGCAGACCGGTTTCATAATCCGACGGACTATCCACTAGCACTCTTCACTATCCACTCAAGAAATCCCACCCCAGCAAACCGTCCTAGACGGGCCACCTCGCAAGCAGGATGCTGCAAATCTCTGACTACTTCTGCTTGGCAATGATCATGCTCGAAATCTTGTCATACGTCGCTGCAGGGATGATTTTCCTGGTCTTCAAGTCAGTCTTGGTGTGATAGGGACGTCCGTCAATAATCTTCTGCGAATAGACGTCACCGATTCCAGGCAGCGTAGCTAACTGGGCCTTGGTGGCGGAGTTGATATCGATCAGACCGGAAGCCGGTGTGCTGCTGGCTGCGGCGCCAGTTCCGGCTGCGGGCTTACTGGCGGAGTTGCTCTGCGCTATGCCAATAGCAGCGAGCAGAAGCAGGGTCATGGTCGTCGACAGAATCCGCGCTACATATTTTAGTTTCATGCTTTCTCCTGTGGGCCATCGGTTCGAAGCCCGACACTGTCGGGGCGCCCACAGCATACAAGATAAAATGGGGTCGCAAAACAGAATCATGTTCTCCGCTGGCCCCGTCTAAGGAGAATCATGCAAGTCCAGAGCCTCGATATTTTTCTCGATTATCTCGCTAAGGTACAGCAGCGCACCATGCGAGTCGTCGGCTGCATTCCTGCTGACAAGCTGGATTGGTCCTATCGTGACGGCAAGTTCACGCTGGGCGATCTGGTGCGCCACATGGGAGCGATCGAACGCTACATGTTCGGCGAGACCATCCAGGGTAAGCCGAGCCGCTACAGCGGGTGTGGCAAGGAACTGGCTGATGGTCTGGATGAGGTCAGGAAATTCAAGGAGCGAATGCATCGTGAAACCGTCGAAATCATTTCTCAACTGGGTGACGAGGGGCTGCAACGAAAATGCATCACGCCCGACGGCGCGTCGCTGACGACATGGAAGTGGCTGCGCCTAATGGTGGAACATGAAATCCACCACCGCGGCCAGATTTACACCTACCTGGCAATCCTCGAGGTGCCGACACCGCCGCTGTATGGCCTGACTTCAGAACAGCTCAGCCAGCGCAGCGTTTAGTGTGCTGGTTGTGCGTTTCAGAATTATTCTGCATTTGATGGGAAGCCATGGGAAGGCATGGGATATGACGGGATGGAAAAGGGTTTATCTCGGCCGAAAGCGCCCGGAATTCGACCGATTTGTGCGGCATTGATTTGCAGTGCAGCGGGAGACATTTCTTCTAAGTAATTGATTCTTATGAGGACCGGAAGGCTGTTTTCACACTTCCAACGAACCTTCAGCTCGGGCGCCCGATCTCGTCGGCCCTTGATCGTGTCAGGCGAGGGAGCTTGCCAGAATCGGCGGGCCTCTTCGCCGTCAGCCAGTTGCCCAGTCTGACGCCCAGTTTTCTGACGCCTTCACCTGTCGAATGCTGGCTGCCAACTCAGGGCTCAGCAAGCCAGCGTCGGCGGCCTCGTAGGCGAGCCGCCGCACTGCGGCGAGTCGTCCATTGATCGTTCCTGCCGCGAGCTGGCGATTCTCGAGGAAAATGCGATAACGGGTAACCACCACCTTGTTGAACGACAAGCGTGGCTCGGAGCAGTACCACTGAATGAATTCATCGATTGCGTGTCGATATCCACGCTTCGATTCGGGCGAGCAAACGCTATCCAGGACCGCCGTTTTGCTGTGGTCCAGGTCAGGGAGGCCGAGCTTTGTTTTCGGCTGCTTTAGTTTCGAAGATTTTCGCTTGGCGTGTCTGCTCATTCCAGCCGCCTCCACCGCGGCTGGCCAAGAGCCTATGCCTGCACGCAGACGCGTCGGGCCTTATACAGGCAGATGAAATGGAAGCATTCGTAAACATTGGCCGATTTTTGACGACCTATCCGACCTCGATCAGTGACTTGGCGATTTGGCAACGACTAATGCGGGGTAGTTCCCTCCCCGCGCCCCCTCCTAGCTTTCCGATCATCGCCCAAGGCAGGCACAGCTACGATCTCGAATACCAGTTGTCCACGGAAGCGCCCTGATCCCCAACATCATTCTCAAGCGTCGCTTCCCGCCTACTGCTTAGCCGGGCGCGGCATCGGCGTCACCCCGACTTGCTCCTCCGCCGTATAGGGCGCTCCATAATACGGGAAATCCTTGCGAATGCGCCCGCGGTCGGGAGCAAGTCCATCGACAATTGGCGTGTTGGCCGCCAGCGTCAACATCACATCCAGCACATCGTCGCCGAGGGCGCGTCCATTGAAGCTGGCCAGCTTAAATGCGGCGGACGTTCCAAGCTCGTAAGGCAACGTGTTGGGACAAAGCCGTGCAGCGATCAGCTTCCCGTATTCACCCGGGTCCGGCGCCGAACCGGCATAGGTCGTCATTTTCTCCGCAAAATCTGCGATTGACTTCGCGAAGCGCTCTAGATCTTCAGACGGAACCGACGCATTGAATTGTTCTTTCGCCTTCTGGATCGTTCGGGTCGTTCAGGAAGAGATGCGTAACCATCGGCAGGCCCCAACGCGAAACTTGTACCTCCGGCGCATGGCCAAAGAGGGAGATCGTCGCCCATGCGTTGATTTTTCCCTTCCCAATTAGTTCGCTCGGCACCTCCAGCACAATCGCCGTAACATTCCGCCTCGCAAAGGGATTCTGCTGATGCAGAAAGGCGTCCCCATCGTAGCGCTGGTCCTTATAGAAAGCAGTCATAAATGTGCCGAATCCAGCATTTGCCGCAAATAGCTCTGGAGCAATCCCAACATACGCACGAAGACCCGAATTAGTCGCGACCGAACCGGTTTCACCCTCAACCAGACTCTCTCCGGCGTCACCACGAAGAGCATCGTCACCCGTCGCCTTCCGCACCACAAACGGCTGAATGTGAGTATGCTCACTGCCATCTCCGTGTCGTGGTTCACCAAACCTGAACTTGAACGTAACCTCTTCCCTCGCATCTCCGTTCAGGTCGAACCGGAACGCGTAGATTCCTTCTGGATGAAGCGTATCCGGAGCCGATAATCCCACATCCGGATTCACGGTCATCGCCATTACCGTCTTGCCCTGGGGACCGCCAAATAAATAAAAGTCGCAGAGGTTGAGGCTCGGATCTTCCTTCGCCAGTTTGGTGTCGAAATGATGTGACATACAGAACCTCCTTGAAAAGCATTGGCAATTAGAACTCAGAAAATTACCAAGATTTCCTCTCAGGCGACACTTTTTCACGGAAGATTTTCTTGCGCTCGAACGCGGTAACCAATAGCCTCCGCCGGCATCTACACTCGGTAGCCGGGCGATCGGGTCACCCTCCGGCATCCGCAGGTCCATCCTGGCTATGTCCTCTCGTTCCTACGCGGTCAACGACCTTGCTCCCCCCGACTCATAAAGTGAAGCCTCCCGCGCACACTGGAAGGAATATCTAATGGAGACAGCCGAGCTCGCCCTAAGTGACTTGGCGATTTGGCACCGACTAATGCGGATGTTCCGTTCGCTCCTCATAATTTGGCACTCTGAGGCGGCAGACTTTAATCCCTATTCACCTGGTGTACGGCGGGCAGGGCTGCCTGCCGCTGAAGACGCGGAGCTTCCTGGACTACTGCGTGCCACGCCTGCGCGCCGTCCTGGCGGACCTGCTGCCCGCCGACGCCGCTGTCCTTACCGGTGATCTCAGCTCTTCGTGACGGCCACGCAGTCGATCTCGATATCGAACGGACCGGTCCACTCCGGGACGCAGAAGAAGATTCGGGCAGGCGGGTTCTTGGGGAAGTAGCGTTTGTAGATCTCGTTGAAGGTCTTGAAGCGCTCGGCGGATATGCAGAGCACGTTGCACTTCAACACGTGATCGAGGTCCGACCCCGCCGCCTCCAGCGCTGTCTTCATTTGTTCGAGGATGCGCTCGGCCTGGCGCTCGAACGGCGCATGCTGCAGGAGCTCGCCGGTGTCTGGGTCGAAGGGCGGCATGCCGGACATGAACACCATGTCCCCAGCTCGGGTGCAGACCGAGACGGGAGCGCCCCATTTCTCAAAATTGGTGTCGAACGGTTCGACGCGGATGATCTCTCGTTCCATGGTCTTCCTCCTTTAAGTTTGAATTCCATCGTAGCGTGAATACCCGCGCTTTATCCAATAGTCCGGCGGTGATCTTTGATTGGCTCAATCGGCGCATGTTGCTTGCGCCTGGGCGGATCTTACGTCCCCTTCCCTGCGAATTGCAGCGGCCTTTCCCTCGAAGTAAAAAGCTTACCTTCCCCGAAGTTTTCTTCTGCGAAGTCTGGCCGGATTAGTAACGGGAAACGCCGCAGTGTCCGGGAATCCACTTGGACGGTTAGTCGGCAAACCGCCGACTGAGAGCGGACAACACGCCGTAAGTCACAAGAAAGAGTAGGGCGTTTTACATCCATCTCTAACAATGTTGGGGGTGTCAAGAGTTTTTTGAGCACACTACCCCCGGCCCTCCGAGGAGTGCGCCATTTCGCTCTCATGGAAAATCCACCATCGTCGACCCAGGCTCGCGTTTAATCTTTCGGGCGGCACTCAGTCCGACCCAACCATCTCTCCGGTCACAACTGCGATCATGATTACCACTTCGAACTCCCTCTCAGGAGGGAGCGGGAGGTCCAATCAAGTGGGCGGTGATTTACTGCACACCATGGACGTAGTCGGACTCTCCCGCGTGCGAACCGAATTTCATAGCCTGTTGATAATCCCGTTGCGTGCGCCACATCCAGTAGAGCGAGACCGCTAGCTTCCTTGCCATCGCTACCTTGGCAATCCGTCGTTCGCGTCGCATCGCCAAGTGCGTATACCGGCGTCGCCAGTCGGGGTCGCGCCGTACGGCAGCTTGCGCTGCCTCCACCAGCAGAAGGCGCAGCAGAGAGTTGCCTTGCTTGGTGATATGTCCCAGCCGCCTCCGATCGGCGCTGGAGTCTTCACAAGGGATCAGCCCGACATAGCTGGCGATCTGCTTGCCACAAGCAAAGCGCTCCGCTGAGTCGATGATCAGCACGAAGGCCAGGGCTGTAATAGGTCCCACCCCAGGGTGCGTCATCAGGCGCAACACCTCGGGCCGTTGCTTGGCTTCCTGCTCGACGGCCGTGCTTAACTCCTCGATCGTCGGGTTCAATCGATCCAGCAGCTCCAGTAAGTCGTGCCGGCGCCGTGCCGCCCAGGGAGCCAGCGGAAGCGACTCTAACTGTGCTCGCCCCGACTTGCTCCACAGCGCCTTTCTTGCGGCGTACTCCTTCATTCATGGCCACGGCCTGCAACTGATTCATGATCCGCGTGCGCATCTGCACCAGCCGATGTCGATGCCACAGTAGCTGACGCAGATCTCGATTTTCCGGACTGGGTACCCACACCCGAGGAAAGCGATCTTCCAGCAGCAATTGCAGCAGCAGTGCGGCATCCAGGCGGTCCGTCTTCTGCTTTCGCACCCGCTTCGCCTTGATCCGCGCGGGATCTCCGATCCATAGTTCGAACCCCAGTTCCGCCAGCAGCCGCTCGAACCAGCGCGCATGTCCGGTCGCCTCCATCCCCACTCGCACCTTGCAGCCTGCTTCCTTCAGCTCGCGATAGAACTTCTCGGCTTCTCCATCGCTGTGACTCAGGCGTCGTTCACCGCATTCTCCAGTCTCTGAATCAACAAACGCGATTTGCTGAACGCTGGGGTGATAGTCCACACCTATAATCCACATATCGGCTCCTTCCTGCTGAGCCTTGGGTCGTCGACAAACCAAAGTCTACTCGGTGGTCGAGGGGCCGACATTGTTATGAAATCAAGTGACGATGCCAATGCGGTTGCCGGATGCTTCTCGGGAGTAATCTCCCATATGCCGGCTTCTGGACCCGTTCCGTGTCGCAGACAACTCGTCTTGGTCAATTGAGCGTAATAGGGTAATGGCGATGCACGCAAGTCACAACAAAGGCAGCGTGCCAGGGCTTTCCGGTACGGGGTGATCTCCCAGGCACCGCCCTTGCTGTTGGTTGCACCATCGGATGCCGCGCCTAGACATCGCCGTAGGATTTGTAGCTGCGGCAGAAAGCGTGCCTAGAATACCTGACCTTTGGTGTCCCTGGATGGATCAATATGGCGTCGACTGAATCCGATGACTGTCGACTTCCCGAAGAAGCCGTCGACGAGCTGCTCGGTCTTTCCACCGGGGATGGATCGAAAGCCGCCAACACTTTCGCCGCAAACTAGCAAATGGATTCGTGACCGTGTCGATATGCGGCAATCTCGGTTTGTTGCACATGTCCATGATGCGCGATCGGAGGCGCGCTGCAGGACCTACAGCTGATCCCGGTAACGTTCCAGCGCCACCCGAACCAGTTGGCTTCGAGTACGCACTTGTGTCTTCCCAAATAGCTGCTGGAGGGTGTTCTTGACGGCGCTCTCCGAGATTTCCATCTGCGACGCTATTTCCTTATTCGCTAAGCCTTGAACAACTAGCCGGAGAACTTCTAATTCCCGCTGGTTGAGGGAGGGTCGCTCTTCTTCATCCAGAATGGCAAAACTCGAACCAAGTGAGGGTGTCTGCTCCTCGCTGACGTCCGCGATGATGGCTGCCAGCTTCGGGGTCGTGCCTTCCTTGTAGCTGGAAAACCAAACTTCTGCGAGAAAAGACTCTCCATTGCCTCGATGGCCCCGGCACTGCATCGATGTCCGGAACTGCGGCCCCTCTTCGGGCCGCAATGCGTGATGCAATTCGGGCAAGAAAGCAGCAATCGGCTGCCCGATCAGCTCGCCATTGCGTGGAGCCATCAGCGCCTTAGCCGCGTGATTGGCTAATTCGATGAAGCCGCGCTCATCGATCGTAACAATCGCCGCAGGACTTGTTTCCACCAGGACACGTATCCGTTCCTGGCCCTCGAGAGTCAACCGCCGGTTCCGCAGAACTTCAGAGGTTAATAGACCGCAGCCGCAGAGCGCCAGCGCTTCAAATCCGAGCCGAATGGGGGCGTCTGATGGATCAAGATTGCTGAACCGTTCGCTCAGTAATGCACAACCGATACCCAACAAAATTGTTGCCCAACGCGGTAGAAACCCGGCGGCCAGCATGATCGGGAATAAATAGAGGAAGCCCAGGGAAAAATAGGGCTTCGTCCACCAATCCACGACAGCGATTGCCAAGACGATTACGGCACTGGACAGCAAGACGGCCGTGCGGTTCCGCTGGTCCCAGATCCATTCCAAGCGTGGCATGTTTTTGGCAGGAAACGCTCGATTATCCCACGTCCGTTACTGCTGCATGGAGCCAATCGAACGATTTTTCCGCAAGATTAATACTTGCGGGACCGGGACGAACGGGCAATCAAAATATCCGTCCCGGAAGCCGTTTGAGTGTCTGCCAAAAGCGCCGTCTCGGATGTAGAGGTAGAGGTTGATGCATGGAGTCCGGGAGGCGTTCGGTGTGAACGAGCGCAACGAGGCTGTGCGGCCACTGACGGGGAGTCCTCAGTGAGTTTGGAGGCGTGGAATCGTTACGTACTGGCCGTCATTGGTCTGTCCGCTGTCGTCCTTTATGTCGCAGTAGTGCTATGGGGAATCGGTGAGCTGACGTCTCGTATATCAAAACAGATCCCCCGAAGGAAGCGCTCCAAGGCTACGGACGCTACTCGCAGATTGCCGAATAACAGGAGGTCAGGTTGACTCGGAGCGCGAACCAACAGCAGTTCGGCTGAGAAATTGCATGGGCTTTTATAATCCGACATTCTCCTTTGAGCCGGTTAGCAAGCTCACGCCAACCGCAGGTTCGCAATCGGTCAAGCTTTTCATTTTGGCGTCGCTGGTTTTAGCCAGTCTCGCCACGACAGCGCACGCCCAGCAGAGCTTCACCTGGCAGCAGATTCAAGAGAAGTTTGAAGCTGCCAATCCAACCTTGCAAGCCGACCAGCTCAACATCGATGAATCGAAGGCGCAGGAGATCACTGCCTATCTGCGTCCCAACCCCACCTTTAGCGTAACCGCAGACGGGACGCAGATTGTTCCCTACCAGGGCATCTGGCAACCGCTCGCAGGAACCTACGTGGTGCCCAGCCTCAGCTATCTGCACGAACGCGATCACAAACGCGAGTTACGGCTGGCCAGCGCGCAGAAGGGAACTCTGATTGCGAAGTCGAGCCACGCCGACTTACAGCGAACCCTACTTTTCAACTTGCGCGGAGCGTTTGTCTCCGCGTTGCAAGCCAAAGCAGTGCTGGAGCTGGCAAAGACCGACCTGACGTACTGGGATCGCGTGCTGCAGATCAGCCGCGATCGTTTCGACGCCGGCGATATCGCCCAAATCGACTTGGACCGCCTGGAACTACAACGCGTGCAATTCGAGTCTGAAGTGCAGACGGCGGAGGTGAACCTGCGCACCGCAAAGATTACGCTTCTCACCTTACTGAATGACCGCACTCCGGTCGAACAGTTCGATGTGGCCGGCCCTTACGATTTTGTGGACCAGCTGGCATCGCTGGATGAGATTCGCAAGACGGCGCTGGATACGCGCCCCGATCTGAAAGCTGCTGTCGAGTCCGTGGACAAAGCGCAAACCGACCACACGCTCGCAATCGCCAACGGTTCCACCGATCCCACATTCGGCGGTTGGTGGACCTATAACGCATCGACCAATAATCCGTTTGCGCACCAGACGCTTGGGATCAGCTTGTCGATGCCGCTGCGCATATTCGATCGCAATCAGGGAGAAAAGCTGCGCACGCAAATCGACATCACCCGCAACCAGAAGCTTCGCGACGCTGCGGAAGCGCAGGTGCTGAGCGATGTGAATTCCGGCTATGCCACGTTGAACAGCACGCTCATCCTGCTGCGGCCCTACAAGGCTAAGTATCTGCAGCAGTCGTTGCGTGTCCGCGACACCATTTTCTTTTCCTACCAGAACGGCGGAGCGTCGCTGCTGGACTTCCTGAGTGCGGAGAGCGATTACCGCAGCGTGCAGCTGAGCTACGTGAACTTGGTTGGCTCGTACCTGACGGCCGCCGCTCAATTAAATATGGCTGTTGGCCGGGAGGTAATCCCATGAAAACCAAGTTTGCCGCTCTCATCCTCGCGGAGCTTGCTGAACTGCTTCTGGGCTTGATGCTGGTTGGCTGCAGGGAAAGCAAACCAGATCCGAAAGCGGAAGCTCCGCCGACGGCCGTTGTCGAACCTGATCTGGACGCCAATAACTTCAAGGTCGACCATCCGGAACAGTTTCCACTGGTGACCGCAATCGAATACAAAGCGGTACCAGCGCTGAATGTCACAGGCGTCGTGCAGCCCGACATCGCACGCGCGGTTCCGGTGATCTCCCTGGCAGCAGGGCGAGTCGTAGAGGTCAAGGCCAGACTGGGTGACACCGTGAGGAAAGGTCAGTTGCTACTGAAGGTCCAGAGCAACGATGTTTCCGGAGCCTACCAGGTGTATTTGAAGGCGGTGAACGATGAGCGGTTAGCGCGTCAGCAACTCGAACGGGCGCAGATCCTCTACGGCAAGGGCGCGGTGGCCAAGAGCGCGCTGGAAGCCGCCGAAGCGACCGAGCAAGATGCCAAAGTAGATTTGAATGCGGCGGTGGAGCAGTTACGTCTGCTGGGCGTCGACAAGGATCATCCCTCTCCCGTCGTCAATGTGTTTGCGCCGATCTCAGGCGTGATCACCGATCAGCAGGTCACCAACGCGGCGGGCGTGCAAGGGCTCTCGGGTCCGAACCCCTTCACCATATCGGATCTTTCCTATGTCTGGATCATTTGCGATGTTTATGAAAACGATCTGGACGCCATCAACGTCGGTGAGTTCGCCGACATTCGTCTGAACGCCTATCCCGGCCAGGTATTCAAGGGCCGGATCGACAACATCCTGCCGGTTCTCGATCCCAGTATCCGCACCGCGAAGGTGCGCATCGAGGTCGCCAACCCGGGGCTGATGCGCGTGGGAATGTTTGTGACTGCGACTTTCTATGGCAAACAGCCGCAGGTGGTCGCCGCCGTTCCGACTTCTGCGATTCTGCATCTGCACGATCGCGATTGGGTTTACATCGCCGATCGGCTCGGGCCACTTCCGGCGCCAGGAAGTGGTCGCCGGCGCCACACTTCCCGGAAACCAGCAGGAGATTGTTTCGGGTATCAAGCCGGGACAGCAAGTGGTTTCCAACGCTCTGCCCTTCCAAAACACCGTGGAGCAATGACGTGATTCGTCGAATCGTTGACTTTGCTCTGCACAACCGCCTCCTGGTCTTAGCTCTGGCGCTCATTCTCTTCGCCGCCGGAATCGTTTCGTTCAAGCGGTTGCCGATTGAAGCCTATCCCGACGTGGCCGACAACTATGTGGAGATCATTACCCAGTGGCCGGGGATTTCTGCGGAGCAGATCGAGCAGCAGGTCACGATTCCACTCGAGATTGCGATGAGTGGCATTCCGCAAGTGGTGCATCTGCGTTCGTTCTCGCTCTTCGGGCTCTCGGACCTGAAACTGATTTTCGACGACGAATCCGATAACGCCTGGAATCGGGAGCGGGTGTTGGAGCGCCTGAGCCAGGTCACGCTGCCGCCCGGCGTGGTGCCGCAGATGGGCACGGACTGGAGTCCGGTCGGCCAGATCTACTTCTTCACACTGCACAGCACAAATCCGGCATATGACCCGATGGAGCTGAAGTCGCTGGAAGACTGGGTTGTCGAGAAGAACTTTAAAGCCGTCCCGGATGTTGTCGATGTTGCCAGCTTCGGTGGTCCAACCCGCGAATACCAGGTTCGCGTCGACCCAGACAAGCTGGTTGCCTACGGTCTAAGCATGGCGCAGGTCGAACAGCAACTGGCGAACAACAATGCGAACGCCGGGGGCAGCTTCATACAGGAGGGTCTGCAACAAATCAATGTTCGCTCTATCGGATTGGTCGACCGGGTTCATGACATCGAAGACACCGTCATCTTCACCAAGAACGGAACGCCCGTCCGGATGCGCGACATTGCGGTCGTGACCGAGGGCCCAAAGATTCGCCTGGGCCAGTTCGCCCGGGCGATTCACCGCGAGGATGGAAAGATCATCGACAATGATGACGTGGTTTCGGGTATCGTGCTGCTGCGCAAAGGCGCAGTAGCGCAGACGGCGCTGGAAGGCATTCACAAGAAAGTCGACGAGCTCAATAATCACATTCTGCCTCCGGGAGTGAAGATTGTTCCGTTCATCGATCGCACCGATCTGGTTCATTTCACCTCGCATACCGTGCTGCACAACCTTACGGAAGGAATGATCCTGGTCTCGGTCGTTCTTTTCCTTTTTCTCGGAAATGTGCGGGGCGCGCTGATCGTCGCCGCGACCATTCCGTTCTCGTTGTTGTTTGCTTCCATTTGTCTGGACCTGCGCCACATTCCTGCGAACCTGCTCTCGCTGGGCGCATTGGATTTCGGCATGGTCGTCGACGGCGCAGTGGTGATGATCGAAAACATCGTGCGCCATTTAAGCCGTGAAAACGGAACGTTGAGAACGCCAGCCGAAAAGATCAGCGAGGCCTCGCACGAAGTCCAGCGCCCGGTGTTCTATGCCATCGCCATCATTATTACTGCCTATTTGCCCATCTTTACCTTGCAGCGCGTGGAAGGCCGGCTCTTCCATCCGATGGCATGGACGGTAGTATTCGCGTTGCTGGGCGCGCTGTTCTTCTCGATCGTTATTACGCCCGTACTGGCAAGTTTTGCGTTCGCGAAAGGAGCGCGCGAATGGCATAACCCGGTCATGACTTTCCTGACCGAGCGTTACCGTACCGCACTCCGCTGGGCAATTCGCCGGCGCACCATCACAGTCGGAATCGTTGTGCTTGGGGTGGGGCTGGGAAATTATCTTGCCTTCAGCGGCGTCATCGGCTCCGAATTCCTGCCCCACCTGGACGAAGGCGCTCTGTGGGTACGCGGCACACTGGCTCCCAGCACCGGCCCGGCGGAGGGCATCCGGGTGGCCAATCAAGCGCGCATCGTGTTGTGTTCGTTTCCCGAAGTGCCGCAATGTACCAGCCAAGTGGGACGTCCAGACGATGGCACCGACACGACCGGCTTTTTTAATACCGAGTACTTCGTCGACCTCAAGCCCAAGGAACAATGGCGGCCGGTCTTTCACCAGAGTAAAGACGAATTGATCGCAGCCATGAACCGCGAACTAAACAAGATCCCCGGTGTGGTTTGGGGGTTCTCCCAGCCAATTGAAGACAATATGGAGGAAGCGGTTAGTGGGGTAAAAGGTGAACTCGCCACAAAAGTTTACGGCGACGACCTGAAAATTCTCGAAGAAAAAGCCGACCAGATTGTCACCATTCTGGGTGGGATCAAGGGAGTTCAGGATCTGGGAGTCCTTCGGGTGCTCGGCCAACCTAACCTTAACTTGACCGTCGACAGAAAGGCCGCTGCCCGCTATCAGATCAATGTCTCCGACGTGCAAGATGCGATTCAGACCGCGGTGGGAGGCAACGCGCTTACCCAAGTGCTCCAAGGTGAAGCCCGCTATGACCTGGTCTTGCGCTACCTTCCACAATACCGGGATACGAAGGACGCCATCGAGAATATTCGGCTGCTGTCTCCGTCGGGAGAACGTGTATCGCTGGCACAACTCTGCAAGATCAGCGTCGCCGATGGCGGATCGGAGATCTATCGCGAGGGCGGCCGGCGATACGTAGCCATCAAGTACAGCGTTCGCGGCCGTGACTTGGGCGGCACGGTGGAAGAAGCGATGAAGAAAGTGAACCAGCAGGTGCAATTGCCTCTCGGCTATCGCATCGATTGGGAGGGCGAGTACGAAAGCCAGAAGCGAGCCAGCGCGCGGCTGCTCATCGTATTGCCCATCACCATCCTGATCATCTTCATCATTCTCTACACCATGTTTAAGTCTCTGAAGTGGTCGTTATTGATTCTGGCCAACATTGCGGTTGCGCCCATCGGCGGTCTGCTGGCTCTTCTGTTTACCGGCACGAATTTCAGCGTGTCTTCGGGTGTCGGATTTCTGGCGCTGTTCGGGGTTTGCGTGCAAACCGGAGTCATCATGCTCGAATACATCAACCAGCTTCGGGCCCGGCATTATTCCATTGAGGATGCCGCGGTCCACGGAGCAGTGCTCAGATTGCGGCCGATCATGATGACCATGCTGGTGGCAACGCTGGGACTGCTGCCCGCGGCGCTTTCCCACGCGATCGGTTCCGACTCTCAACGTCCTTTCGCAATCGTTATTGTGGGAGGACTGATCGCTGCACCTGTTGATGAGCATCTTCCTGCTGCCAACCCTGTATGTATGGATCGCGAGAGATGGAGACGTGCTGCCCCCGGCAGAGGGGAGCTTTGAAGAGGACTAGAGCCGGCAAGACGTGCGCATTGACCAAGCTCGGCACCCCACTCGAGTAGACAGTGCACTGATCGCTCCAGAGTTTCGGGCCAACCTTCTCATGAGCGAGCGGTCAGATCCTCGGTTTCGGTTTTTCAAGGCGGAGGAAGTGAAGGTGGCCGCCAGCGTCGCCGGCGACGACCAGCCCGAGAGCATCGGAAAATGCACAGGAAGACACGCCAGCATCGCAGGTGAACGTCGCGAGGGCCCCTCAGCGTCTGGTCCGATGACGCCGAGACTGCCAGGTGCCCGTCCCCTGTCACCGCCACCGCCGTGACAACATTCGAATGGCCGGTGAGAGTACGCAACTCGCGCCCACCTGCCAAGTCCCAGACCTTAAGCGTCCCGTCCCAAGATGCCGAGATCGCCCGCTGCCCGTCCGGGGTCAGCACCACTGCGCTGACTCCTTTTACATGGCCGACGAGGGTGCGCGGCTCGCGCCCGCTGGCCAGATCCCACACCTTCAGTGTCTGGTCCGGTGACGCCGAAACAGCCCGCGCCCGTCGGGCGTCACGGCCACCCTCATTGACAATAGTGGAGTGGCCAATAAGGGTGCGCAGCTCGCGCCCACTCGCCAGATCGCACACCTTCAGCGTCTGGTCATTAGAGGCCGACACAGCCTGTTGCCCATCCGGCGTCACCGCCACCGCATTGGCATAACTGGAGTGGCCAATGAGGCTGCGTGGCTCGTGCCCGCTGGCAAAGATCACTCAAACACCGATCACGAGCCCGAAGTCTGCTTGGAGGAAGTTTCACTTGGCCGTGTAGTCGGCATGTCGTCGAAGTGCTGCGGGGATTAGCCCCCATTAAGTTGGCTAATAAGATGGTCCGCCGCTTGATTCACCCGCGGAGGCGGGTGATCGTGGTGGCAACCTTTGGAAGGAGGATCATCGACATGCAGATACATTCGGTTGGCATCGATCTGGGCAAGACAACTTTCATCTCGTGGCACTCGGCGCTTCTGGGAGGGTGCTTGTGCGGAAGAAGTTTAACCGGAAGCAGCTTCTGGCCTATACCGCGAACCTCCCGGCATCTCTGATTGGACTTGAGGCCTGCTCCGGGGCTCATTTTCTCGGACGTGCACTGCGCCAGCAAGGCCATGATGTCCGGTTAATTCCAGCTCAGTTTGTGAAGCCATTCGTAAAATCGAACAAGAACGACTTCATAGATGCAGAGGCGATCGCCGAGGCCGTCGAACGGAAGAACATGCGCTTTGTCCCAATTAAGACCGATGATCAACTGGACTTGCAAGGTATCCACCGCGTGCGTGATCGCCTGATCTGCCGGCGGACGGCGGTCATCAATCAAATTCGGGCATTTCTGCTGGAGCGCGGGATGGTGTTTGCGCAGAGGCCAGCGAATCTCAAGGCTGCGATGGCGGGCATACTGGAGAACGCTGAGACCGATCTGACGCCTCAGATGCGGGGTCTGATCAACATGCTCTGGGATGAGTGGAAGCTCGTTGAAGAGCAGATCAAAAAGCTCGACCTGGAACTGGAACGGATCTCGGCCGCGGATGCCGGATGCACGCGGATACGTCAAATCCCAGGGATCGGACCAGTTGTCGCCACTGCCATCGTTGCTGCCATTGGCAACGGCGCCGCCTTCGGCAAAGGCCGGGACTTCGCCGCGTGGCTGGGTATCGTGCCACGCCAGTACTCGACTGGAGGTAAAGCGAAGCTGCTCGGCATCAGCAAGCGCGGCAACGTCTACCTGCGTAAGATTCTGATTCACGGCGCACGAGCCGCGGTGCTGCGTATCAAGCGCGACCGAGCACCGATCGGACCCTGGCTCGATGCACTCGATGCCAGAGCTCCCAAAAATGTTGTTGTGGTCGCGATGGCAAACAAGCTCGCGCGGATCGCCTGGGCTGTGCTGTCGAGCGGAGAAGACTACCGGCCAATGGGGAATGCTGTTGCCGCATGAGATAGTGCGAAAAAGACGCCTGCGGCTTGGAAGCGCTGACGCGCTCCCACTTTCCCGCACTACGACGACGGATTGAATTTGCCCACCGAGGTCTGCACAGGAACAGCGAAGACGAACGAACAGTCAAAACGGCGTGCCTGAATTCTGATGTGACACTGTGGTCTTCACGACCGTTCGGCTAGTTAGAACAGGCACGCGCGGAACTCATCGTGGCCAGGAGAATAATCTCCATCTGCAGGCCGAATACATAGACGCAGACTGCTCCCCTCGTCCTCAATGTCCCCTTGCATTCATGCGGCGGACCATACATAGTGTCCGCCTGCCTGTCCGGGCGCGATCCTCGGTCGACGGCAACAGGCCAAAGCGCTCATCCAAGGCTCATGAAGGCTCACTTTGCGGGCGCCTTCCGATTCCTGCGAGCAGCGGGTTTTAGAGACTTGTCGATTCTTGTGCTCGCCCCGTAACGCAGGCCATCTACCAGCAATTCGACCATTCTGCGCGCATAGATGGGCTCTTCCCCGTGTGGTCCGTGGCATAAGGTCGCGACAGTTCGTAACAGATCGTCGGCTTCAATACCTGGGCGCACTACTCCCGCCGCAACGGCCGCTTCCAGCAGTGTTTGAAGTGCTGGCCGCAGGCGTTTGTCGAAGTATCCAGGCAGAGCGCTATAGGCCGGGTCGCCCGAGTGCAGCGCGGCTGCAAGCCCTCGCTTGGTAGCGACGAAGTCCATGTAGCGTTGCATCCAGCGAGCCAATGCCTCACCAGGCTCGTACTTGCTTGCGAGATCAGGGGCCGCATCCGCGCAAGCATCCATTTGGGTCCTAAAGACAGCCACGATGAGATCCGACCTCCGCGGAAAATGACGGTAAACCGTGCCGAGGCCCACTCCCGCCCTTTCCGCAATCTCACGCACCGGCGCATCAACTCCTGACTTAGCAAAGACCTCCATCGCCGCGTCAAATATTGAACTCATGTTGCGCTGCCCATCGGCTCGCATCTGGCGAGGCTTGCCGTTTTCGAGTTCCTGACCGTCGGTTCGTTCTGCAATCCGCTTTGCCATGGCTAGAGCTTGCAAACGGAACGGTGTTCCGCTTATTATATGGAACATGGTTCCGGCTATCGCTAAAGCATATCAGGACTCAGCCGCACACCCTAAAGGAGGACTGTATGCAGGACAAACGCATCGCCCTGGTCACCGGGGCCAATCAAGGAGTCGGACTTCAGGTCGCAAAGGAACTCGTAGCGAACGGCGTCACCGTGCTGGTCGGGTCGCGCAACTTCGAGCGCGGCGAGGCCGCGGCCAAGGAGATTGGGCCGGGCGCCATCGCGCTCCAGCTCGACGTGACGGATCGGGTCTCGATCGCCGCCGCGGCGGAGCGCATCCGCAAGGAGTTCGGCCGCCTCGACCTGCTCGTCAACAACGCGGCTATCTCGAATACGAGGAAGGGCAGCTTGTCCCTCCAGGAGTACGCGAAGATAACCCTCGCGAGCAACGCGTCGCTCGATGAAGTGCGTGCGGTGTGGGAAACCAACGTGTTCGGCGTTCTCGCCGTCTATCAGGCGATGCTGCCGCTCCTGCGCCAGTCGTCGGACGCCCGCATCGTCAACGTGTCGAGCGGCGTCGGCTCGCTGACGACGAACGCCAACCCGGCCTTCCCCTACCACGCGTTCTATGGCCCGGTCTACCCAGCATCCAAGGCGGCTCTCAACGCGATAACGCTCGCCATGATGATCGAGCTGGAGTCGACCGGGATCAAGGTCAACCTGGTCTCCCCGGCCTTCACCAAGACGAACCTCAACGGATATGCGGGCACGGAGTCTGTCGAGGACGGCTCCCGCGAGGTGGTGCGCGTCGCGCTGCTCGGCCCGGACGGCCCGACAGGTACATTCACGCGCTGGGAAAACGTAACGATCCCGTGGTGAAGGGGCAACAATGAACTTCTCCTAGAGGTCAGAAGCACAGAAATGATCGACTCGTGGAAAACATCTCCGATGAACGCATTGAAAACGGATTCATCCTCGCAAGTCGGCATCTCGTCAGGAAATCAAACACTAAAGAGGTGCGCGTTTTCTCGGGACCTATCCGGAATTCCTGTATTCATCGATTTGAAGGAGAACGCCATGAACCCTCGACCACTCTTGCACCTAGGCACGGTGATTTAGCGGCAGTAATTGAAGCATGCATGATGCCGGACCCTGCCCTCGAACTTGGATTAATTCCGAGTTGCGACTCACTGCAAGGATTGTCCTTGCTCGACGACGAGCTTGTAGGCGATTTAGTACTTGTAAATATTGCTGACGTATTGGACAGATACCTGGCTCATCTGCACATCCAGAACAACGGCGCCTCGGCCTGCCTTATCTAACAGCAATATCCTGAATCCAGGCAACGAGGCTGGGAAGGGCCAAGAGCCTGGCAGGTTACGATCAGATATTCACAAACGAAGTGCCCCTTGGGGAGTAAGGTTATAGCAGTTAGTGGCTCTTAGAGTAACGCGAAGACGGAACCACGCAAATCTTCCCCCGTAGTCCAGCTCCTTAATGTCCTCCACACGAGTCTGACAGCTTTAACCGGAGTATTTATCCACGCAAGAAATTAGGCGCTCACGTGAACAAGAAATCCGCTGTCGACGATTGTATCCGGATTAAGGACCTTGGCTACGGTTCTTCCCACCACATGCGCATGTATGGCCAACAATTTGAGATCGTTTCCGATCCGGTCCCTGATGGGAATGGAGTTTCGGTCCAGGTCACCAGCGCCGCCGACCCGACGAAACGGACGCTCCGGCTTCCGACCTCGATTCTCGTAGGTTTCAAAGATTTGTTTCCCAAAGTCGCATGAGTCGTTGGTATAGGTGTGGCCGGACGCGCCTCCCGACGGGGTTGGAGTCGGTCGTCGTGAGGACGACGTGTTGGGATCGGAGCAGTCGTAGTGCAGACGTTCCCAAATGCCGCCTGAGCCTTCCGTGACGTCGGCCTGCGAGGGGCCACGGTCGTGCACCTTGAGGTACTCGTCGGCGTTGTTGCCAAAACGCTTCGGCCAGTCCCGAAGTTGCAACGCGTCATCAAGAGCGTGGATGTACGGCCATCAAGTCAAATGTATTGGCGCCGCCGCCGTCGATGCGAATCTTCTTTCCTCGGTAAATTAGCTCTGCGGTATGGCAGGCCGCACAAGTCAAGCCGATGTACTCGCCTTTCCATCGCCCCTGGACAACCACTGTTTTGGTCAGACCTATCGGTAACGCGTCCGGGTTGGTCCTCGGATTCGCCGCTTGCGGGATGAGGCCGTAGAGGCCGCTGTTCGCATCCGACCGAAGAGTTCCTGGCTACCCGTAACCTCCAAATTCAGGAAAATGTCGTAATCGAGGACGGCTGATCCCTGCGAGATCTGATACCACCTTTCCCGATCTGCCATCGACCATCCCTGATCGATGTAGATGACGTGGTCATTGGAAGACTGGGCCGCCGCGGGTTTGAGCTGGAAAAGTTCCAGCGGCAAGAAACAAAGCAGCGCCAACGCCAAATGAAGCGATGATCCACGGATTCCCATGGGTTCGCGGCATGAAGTCCTCCGGGATGAACTAATTGACAATTCTTCTTCGCAGCCTGACTTACGAAGGCATGCTTGCGAAGACTTGCTTAACCGAACTGTGGTTTCCCAAAAGTGCGCGCTAGAGGCGGGCGCAGATACGTACGGCTGATGCTGGGGCTTCGATTTCGGAATACCCACGATCGCTATCACCACCTCACCGGCAAGCACGTCCTATTCAATCACTGCAACGCGCCCAGTATACCGCCAGCCTTTTTCCCCACGCGATGGGACGTCTCCCAAACAGATGTCTCTATGTCGCATTGGATACGGTGTTGCACCATGGAACGGTAGCCGCTCGCAGGCGGCTACCAACAACGGTGCGCAGCTGTTATTGCGGTTCGGCTACTGCAACCGGCGACGGAATCGGAGTAAACGGGCAACACTCCATCATCCCCCTTACAAAGCAGGATGCTCTTTCATAATGCGTTGACGTCTGCGTCAAGTGTGAGAAATACTCTTGATATTGTGGTCCTGCTGCTTCGCCCCGACGAGGCGGGAAGTACATGACTAGCCTTTTGAGAGCGCGGGGAGCCGTGCTGTTCTTCGCGATGTGCATAGCTGCTTCTTTTATCGGCGGTTGCAGCCGAAAGGAAGCGCCGCTGCCAGCCAAAACAGAGAACACAAAGCCCCAAGCAGCTCCTGTATCGTCGCCCGAGGAACCGCCCGCGCCGTCAACCGGCATGGTGCTACCAACGACCTTCGGACGCCGCAGCGGCGACTTGGATGAAATGGTGAAGCAGCGCAATATCCGTGCGCTGGTCATACTGAACCCCATAGGCTTCTTTTACGACCAAGGACTCCCCAGAGGCGTGATGTACGAGGCTCTGGAGGAGTTTCAGAAGTTTGCCAATCAGGAGCTCAACACCGGCAAGCTGAATGTAGAAGTAACGTTTCTTCCCATGCGACCAGACCAGATTGAAGCGGCTTTGACAGAAGGCGTGGGAGACATGATCGCCTCTGGAATTGTTGTGACGCCCGAGCGTGAAAAGCGCTTCGCTTTTTCGATACCGATACAGACAGGCGTAACCCAGATCATCGTAACTGGAAAGAGCTACCCCACGATTTCCACCCTCGCCGATCTTGGCGGACAAGAGGTTTACGCCAATCCACTTACAACGTATTACGAGAACCTGCAACAGGTGAATGCTCAACTTCAAAAAGCCAACAAGACACCGATAGTAATCAAGGCGGTCGACAAGAATTTAACGGACGACGACCTGGTGCAGATGGTCAACGCCGGATTGATCCCAGCGACGGTGACGACCAAACAGCGCGCCGACCTCTGGTCGCAAGTCCTGAAGCAGATTCAACCGCATCCTGACCTTGTCATCGCAAGTGGCACCCAACCGGCGTGGGTTATGCGCAAGAACAATCCGCAGCTTTCACAGTTGGTTGACGAATTTGTCTCGTCCCACTCGGTAGGATCATCCTTCGGGAACACGCTTCTGCGGCGGTATCTGCAAAATACCAAATGGGTCACCAATTCAACCTCAGCGGAGGAGATGAAAAAGTTTCAGGCGAACCTCGAGATTTGTCAGAAATATGCAGGGGAGTACAACTTCGACTGCCTGATGATTGCAGCCCGGGGTTATCAGGAATCTCTGCTGGATCAGAACAAGAAGAATCCCAGCGGAGCGGTGGGCATAATGCAGGTGATACCTAAGAATGCGGCCGCCTCTCCCATCAATATTCCGAATGTGAATACGGCTGACGGCAACATTCATGCAGGGGCCAAGATGCTGCGCAACATTGCGGACACCTATTTCAATGACCCAAAGATCGATCCTGTCAACAAGACTCTGTTCGTCTTTGCCAGCTACAACGCCGGGCCGAATCGCATCGTGAGGCTGCGTAAAGAAGCAACCGATTCAGGCCTTGATCCCAACGTCTGGCTCAACAATGTGGAACTTGTCGCGGCTAAGGATGGTGTTGCCCCAATCTCGCCGTCCGGGCCATCTATTATCATTCCAGAAAACCTGTTTGAGAAGCGTTGTTGGCGCGCGCGGTGACTATGACGTGCTGGTGATGAACCCGTTCCCGTTTCCGGCGCAGGTCAGACGACTAAACATCGTCTCACCCCTTGACGAGATCCTGACGCCCACCACCATGTTACGAATGAGGCCAGGGCCGAGGGCTAACGAGCCTTCCCTCCTCCTTGTATGTGGTAATTCTATGAGCCACTGGCACCAACCTCTGGGGATTCCACTCAATCCTGAGGTGTACTCGAAGAATTTTCTCGGTACAACGTCAATTGGAAGGATCGTAGTTCAAGATTCGGCCCGAGCCAGCGCTCGACTTCGGCCACGCTCATGCCTTGCGCTCGGCATAGTCCGCGACCTGGTCGCGATCGATTTTGCCGAGGCTGAAGTAGCGCGACTCCGGGTGCGCGAAATAGAGCCCGCTCACGCTCGATCCCGGCCACATCGCAAACGACTCCGTGATCAGCATTCCGGTATTCGCCTCCACATCGAGCAAGCTGCCAGAGCGTGCCCTTCTCCGTGTGATCCGGGCACGCCGGATAGCCCGCCGCCGGCCGGATGCCGCGATACTTTTCGTGGATCAGATCTTCGTTGCTCAGACTTTCCTCGCGGCCGTAGCCCCACTCATCGCGCACGCGCTTGTGCAGGCATTCGGCAAACGCTTCGGCCAGCCGGTCGGCGAGGGCCTCCGCCATGATCGCGTTGTAGTCGTCGTGCTCGGCCCGGAAGCGGTCGCACAACTCCTTCAGCCCGATCCCGCTGGTCACCGCGAAAGCGCCGATGTGATCGGGCAGCCCTGTCTCTTTCGGCGCGATGAAATCGGCGAGCGACCGGCACGGCTCATTGCCTTCCCGGTCCGATTGCTGGCGCAGAAAGTGGAACCGCTCAAGCGCCTTTGCGCGCGTGGCGTCCGTATACAGCTCGACATCGTCGCCCACCGCATTCGCCGGGAAAAAGCCGTACACGCCGCGCGCCGTCATCAGATTCTTCTCGATGATCGTATCCAGCAGCGCATTGGCTTCCTCGAAGATCTGCCGCGCCTGCGCGCCCTGCTCCGCGTGGTCGAGGATGCGCGGATAAACGCCCTTCAGCTCCCAGGTGTGGAAGAACGGCGTCCAGTCGATGAACTCGCGCAGCGTCGCCAGCGGAAACGTTATCCAGCACGCGCACGCCGGTGAACGCCGGGACGGGTATATCTTCGGCGCGCCACTCGATCGGCGTCCGCCTGGCGCGCGCCGTCTTCAAGCGAAACGACCTGCAGCCGCGGCGCGGCATGCGCCTTGCGCAGCGCCTCGTACTCGGCGCGATGCTGCGCCACAAACGCCGCCTTGCCCTCTTCGCTCAGAAGGCTGGTCGTCACCGGCACCGCGCGGCTGGCGTCGAGCACGTGCACCACCGGCTCGCTGTAATGCGGCGCAATCTTGACCGCCGTGTGCGCGCGGCTGGTGGTCGCGCCGCCGATCAGCAGCGGCAGCTTGAATCCCTGCCGCTCCATCTCGCGCGCCACATGCACCATCTCGTCGAGCGACGGCGTGATCAGCCCGCTCAGCCCGATCATGTCGGCCTTCTCCGCCTTGGCGCGCTCCAGAATCTTTTCGCACGGAACCATCACGCCCAGGTCGATCACTTCGTAGTTGTTGCAGGCCAGCACCACGCCCACAATGTTCTTGCCGATGTCGTGCACGTCGCCCTTCACCGTGGCCAGCACGATTTTTCCCTGCGCCTTGACCACCTGGCCGGCCGCGACCATCGCCGCCTTCTCGGCTTCCATGAACGGCGTCAGATAGCGCCACGGCCTTCTTCATCACGCGCGCCGACTTCACCACCTGCGGCAGAAACATTTTGCCCGCGCCGAACAGGTCGCCCACCACGCCCATGCCGTCCATCAGCGGCCCTTCAATCACGAGCAGCGGCCGGCCCAGTTTCGACGCGCGCTTCTTCGGCGTCGGCCTCGATGTAGGCGTCGATGCCCTTCACCAGCGCGTGCGAAAGGCGCTCTTCGACCGTGCCGTTGCGCCACTCTTCGGCCTTCTTTTCGCTCACTCGCCTGCGCCGGCGCCCTTCAGCGTTTCGCCGAATTCCACCAGCCGCTCGGTCGCATCGGGCCGGCGATTCAGCAGCACATCTTCCACCAGCTCTTTCAGCTCCGGCTCGATCTCCTCGTACACCTCGAGCATGCCGGCATTCACGATGCCCATGTCCATGCCCGCCGCAATGGCGTGATAGAGAAACGCCGAGTGCATCGCTTCGCGAACCTTGTTGTTGCCGCGAAAGCTGAACGAAATATTCGAGACGCCGCCGCTCACCTTCGCGTGCGGCAGGTTGGCCTTGATCCAGCGCGTGGCGTTGATAAAGTCGACCGCGTAGTTGTTGTGCTCCTCCATGCCCGTGGCAACGGTGAGGATGTTCGGATCGAAGATGATGTCTTCCGGCGGAAACCCGACCTCGTCGACCAGAATCCGGTAGGCGCGCTCGCAGATGCGGATCTTGTCCTCGTAGGTCGCGGCCTGGCCCTGCTCGTCGAAGGCCATCACCACCGCCGCCGCGCCGTACTTCAGCACCGTCGCTGCGTTCTCGCGGAACTTCTCTTCGCCTTCCTTCAGCGAGATCGAATTCACGATGCCCTTGCCCTGCAGGCATTTCAGGCCCGCCTCGATCACCTCCCATTTCGAGGAGTCGACCATGAACGGCACTTTGGCCACTTCGGGCTCGCTGGCCAGCAATTGCAGAAAGCGCGTCATCGCGGCGACGCCGTCGATCATGCCCTCGTCCATGCAGATGTCGATGACGTTGGCGCCGTTCTCCACCTGCTGCCGCGCGACGCTCACCGCTTCTTCGTACTTGCCTTCCTTGATCAGCTTGGCGAACTTCGGCGACCCGGCCACGTTGGTCCGCTCGCCGATCATGATGTAGACGCCGGGCTGCTGCGTGAAGGGCTGCGAGCCGGAGAGGCGAAGCGGTCTCGTCTCCGTGCCGGGCGCCACGTTCCGCTATCGAGCAAGCTCGCTCTCGTCTCGCGCCGCAGCGTGGATCTCACAGCGTCCGCGTCCCAAACTTGCGCGGAGGCAGGCCTTCAAGCGCCTTGGCGATCGCCGCGATGTGCTCCGGCGTATTGCCGCAGCAGCCGCCGGCAATGTTGATCAGCCCTCCGCGCGCAAACTCGCCCAGGTATCGCGCCATGTCCGCCGGCCCCAGATCGAATCCCGTCTCCGACAGCGGATTCGGCAATCCCGCATTCGGATAGCACGAGATCGCCACGTCCGCCTTCTCCGAGAGCTCCTCCAGGAACGGATACATCAGGTCCGGCCCGAGCGAGCAGTTGAGCCCCACCGACAGCGGCTTCACGTGCTGCACCGCGTTCCAGAACGCCTCGATCGTCTGCGCGGAGATCATCGTCTCGCCGCCGCGACCCACCGCCGCCGAAATCATGATCGGCAGCTCTTTGCCGTCCTCATCAAACACTTCACGAATGGCCACCAGCGCCGCCTTGGCATTCAGCGAGTCGAAGATCGTCTCCACCAGCAGCAGGTCCACGCCGCCGGCAATCAGCGCGCGCACCTGCTGCATGTAGGCGGTCTTCACCTGGTCGAACGTAACCACGCGGAAACCGGCATCGTCGGCATCAGGCGAATTTGAAAGCGACACCGTCAGCGGCCCGATCGCTCCGGCCACAAAGCGCTGCCGCCCGGTCTCGTTCCCGACGCGATCGGCCCATTCGCGGCACTGCCGCGCCGACTGCTCATTGATCTCCCAGGCCAGATTCGCCCAGGAACGGGTCGTCGATGATCTTCTGATAGAACTCCGGATCCTTCCGGCCGCCATGCTCGCGCGGATCGTCCACGAAAAACTCGCTCTGCGCAATGCTGGTCGCGCCAAAGGTATTGGTCTCGATGATGTCGGCGCCGGCCTCCAGAAACCGGCGATGGATATCGCCGATCATCTTCGGCTGCGTCAGCGAGAACAGGTCGCCGTTGTTCAGCAGGTCCTTGGTCGAGTCCTTGAAGCGCTCTCCGCGAATGTCCGCTTCCGTCATGCCATAGGTGCGGATGGTCGTGCCCATCGCTCCATCGATGATGGCGATGCGATTCTCGAGGATCTGCTCGATAGGATGTTGGCCGGATTTCGTCATGTTCTTGTTGTCCCGTCAGGCTCAGCTGATCTGACGATCGTTAATAAAGATCGACGCCAACTGGATGGCTGCTCTCCAGTTGGTTCGCCTACCTTGTCTCACGCTCGAATCTGGCCTTATTGGATGCTGCAGCGAGCCTTGTAGAATTATATCGATGCTGGGAAGGCTTGATACCCATGCAGACCGAAGATTGACAACCCTATGACGGTGAGTGAAAAACGCGATAGCCTCCGCAACCAATCGGGCCCGCTCGATTCGAATGCCGTTCGTTCCGGCAGGAGCAGTAACCGGAATTGGCAGCCTGCCTCTCATGTCTGCTGCATCTGCCATTCAGGCGGTTGCCGAGTTTTCGGCGGAGATTCCTTTCTGGCCTCAACTTCCGCAACTCTCCGAACGGGAAAGTATCATCGGCCAGGGTCTGGGCATCGTGGCGGATCACCTTGAGCCTCGCAGCGAAGGTTACGGATATCAAGTAAAGGAAGGCCGCATCGATTCGGTGCTTGAGATCCTTCACCGGAGTAACGGAGAGTTGACTCCCGAGAACGCGGTAGGCTTCTGGGCTTTCGAAAAAGCGATGTCGTCCGGGACCTTCGATTCCGCAGTTGCCGTTAAGGGGCAGATCGAAGGCCCAATCACCCTCTCGGCCTATCTGTTTCATCGTGGCCGGCCCTTCCTGTCCGATCCGGCCCTGTTTTCGGCTATCGCATTTCATGTCTCGCAGATCATCTGCTGGCAAATCGAACGGCTCGAGGCGGCGGGACTGCCCGTCCTGCTGTTTGTGGATGAGCCAGCCCTGTGTCTGGAAGCTAATGCGGCAACTCGTCTCGGAGGAGAAGATGCTCGATGCGTTGGCGGTGATATTGGAGGACGCGAGGATTCGCGGAGCGTACGCCGGACTGCATTGCTGTGCGGCCCGCCCGCTCGAACGGATGCGTCGCGTCAAACCGGACATCATTTCGTTCGATGCCCATGAGGGTCTTGACTTGTTCTTTTCCGACTCGCACGCGCTTGACTTCGTGCATCAGAGGGGGAATGGTCGCGTACGGCATAGTTCCCACGCGAGCCGGCGTGAACGCAGTCGACTCAGCGAAGATCTTTCTGCGATGGCTACAAGCGGCATCTCAGGCTGGCGATCCCCAGGAATTTGCTCAACGCGCCATGATCACCGCAACCTGCGGTCTCGGACTGCTCGACCAATCCTCTATAGCAGAGTCGTTCGGCGTCGCGCATGCAATCAGCAGAATGATCAGAGCCTTGGCCGGAAAGCCAGAATAGCGCATTAGAGTACAACTGGCCGGGCAGTACGACGACCAAGAACTTCGTTCAGGACACCGTGGTGTCGGCCGAATTTCTAGGCTATGACCTCGAGATTCATCGCTATGCCGTTTAGGCGCTAAGAGTCGAGGTCCCTTTCTATATTCGTAAGTGCGTGACCTGCTCCCCGAGAAATAGTCCATAGGAAAAGAGACTTCTCCCATTTAGGATGGCCCGCCAGGGCCAGAGGAGGAGTCGTGAGAAAGAGTCGGTTCAGCGAAGATCAGATCATCGCCATCCTGAAGGAGTCGGAGGCCGGGGTGGAAACCGGAGAACTGTGCCGGCGCCACGGGATCGCGAAGGCATGTTTCTACCGGTGGAAGAGCAAGTACGGCGGGTTGGAGTTGAGCGAGGCGAGACGGCTGAAGCAACTGGAGGAAGAAAACCGGCAACTGAAACACATCGTAGCCGAGCAGGCGGTGGACATCCGGGCGTTGAAGGCGGTAGTCGCAAAAAAGTGGTGAGCCCGCAGGCGCGGCGAGAGGCGGTGCTGGTGATGCAGGTGGAGGTAGATCTGAGCCAGCGACGGGCCTGTGGGCTGATGGAACTGTATCGTGCAACGTGTCGCTATCGAAAACGCAAGAGCGCGGACCACCCGCTGCGCGTCCGGTTGCGCGAGTTGGCGGAGGCGAGACGCCGGTTCGGCTACCGCCGTCTGCAGATTCTGTTGCAGCGTGAAGGCTGGCAGATAAACCACAAGCGGGTGTACCGGCTGTACGTGGAGGAGAAGCTGTCGTTGCGGCGCAAGCGCCGCTCACACCAGATCCAATCTTCATACTCGGTTTGCACCATGGGTGCAGGAGGTCGTCCCTAACCGGGTGGTTGACCTGGCTGTTCACTGCAAGATAATTCGAATTCACTGCAGCGCAGTTCAAACATTACTGCAATCGAATTCGAACAATCACACTGGTTCGCGAGCATAGACAGCACGGTTTCGCGTGTAAAATCGCAGTCTGATGCCGTCTCCGGCCGCACCCATTTCCAGCGATCAGCCGTCCAGCTTATGGGCGCGGCTGGTACGTATCCTGCGGCCCTCACACCAGCACACCGCGTTTTCCGCCACGCTGCTGTTGATGACCGCGGTCATGCTCTCGCGCGTCATTGGATACCTGCGCGAGGCTTACATTGCCTGGGCATTCGGCGCGGGACTCAATACAGATGCTTACGTCGGCGCCTTCAATCTGCCGGATTTCCTCAACTACATCCTGGCAGGCGGCACGGCTTCGATCACCTTCATCGCCATCTATACCCGGCACACCTCGCAGGGACGAGGCGAAAAAGCGCAAGAGGCATTCAATTCGACGATCACCATCATGACCGCCGTGGTGTGTGCCGGAACCGTGTTGTTGGAGATCTTCACTCCGCAAATTGAGCGGCTGATTTTCCCCCACTTTTCGCCCGAACAACTGGACCTGTGCGTCCACCTGACACGCATTCTGCTGCCGGGACAGATCTTCTTTTATGCGGGCGGCATCGTGTCGGCGGTACTGCTGTCGCGACGGATGTTTCTGTACCCCGCTTTCAGCCCGGTCTTCTACAACGTTTTCATTATCGTGGGCGGACTGGTGGGGGCGAAGCGATTCGGCATTTCGTCTCTGGCCTATGGCGCGCTGGTCGGAGCCGTCGTGGGACCGTTTCTGATCAACGCAATCGGCGCGGCGCAGGATGGGCTGCGTTACCGGCTGAATTTTGACTTTCGCAATAAAGAGTTTCTCGAGTGGGTCCGCCTGTCGATCCCGCTGATGCTCGGGGTATCGCTGGTATCTGCCGATGACTGGATCCTGCGCTATTTCGCTTCGGGAGGCGCAGGCGATATCACGCGGTTGAACTATGCGAAGAGATTGTTCGCAGTGCCGATCTCGATTCTGGGACAGGCGACGGGGCAGGCATCGATGCCGTTCTTTGCCCGGCTGTTCGGCGAAGGCAAGCGCAAAGAGTTTGCCGACACGGTCAATGGGTCAGTGTTCCGGATATCCGCCGTATCGTTTCTTTCGTCGGCGTGGATGATGCCGGCGGCGTTGCCACTGATCGATCTGGTGTACCGGCGCGGGCGATTCAGCTTCCAGGATTCGCGGGAGACGTCGGCCTACTTCTTCTGGTTTGCACTGTCGCTGGCCTTGTGGGCGGCGCAGGCGCTTTACGCGCGGGCTTTTTACGCTGCCAGCGATACGCTGACGCCGATGATCGCCAGCACCATCATCGTGGTCGCTTCGCTGCCCATTTACTCAGCCATGTTCCACCACTTCGACGTGACCGGTCTGGCAATCGCATCGGACATCGGGATTCTGATGCACACGCTGGCACTGGCCTGGCTGCTGGATCGCAAGAAGCTCGTTTTGCTGGGCGGAATGCCTTGGCGAGAGTTGATGAAGTCGCTGGGAACGGCAGTCTTTGCCGGCGCCGTCTGCTACGGGGCGGGTCGGCGGGTGGTGGTGAACGACAGCCGGAAAGCCGATTTGGTGTCGTTGCTGGTGATCAGCGTGGCCTGGCTGGTCGCGGTGGCCCTGGGATTGTGGGTGACGAAATCGTGTCTGCCGCGAGAGCTACGCCGCAAGAAAGCGCCGGCAACCCCGAACATCACGGCACCTGAGCCGCTGGCGGAGAGGACGACCGGGGGAATGGAACCGTAGCCAGGAAGCCTCACTGACCCAGTTACAATCGCTCTCGATGTCTTTTCGCTTTCAGATCGAAGCTCGCGACGGCAAAGCGCGCGCTGGACGTTTCTTTACGCCTCACGGGGAAGTGCAAACTCCAGTCTTCATGCCCGTGGGAACCGTCGGCACGGTGAAAGGCGTCCCCCAGGACACGCTGGAAGAGCTGGGCGTCGAGATCCTGCTGAACAACACCTATCATCTTTATCTGCGGCCGGGGGTCGAAATGGTGCGCCAGCTCGGCGGCGTGCAGAAGTTCATGGCGTGGGACCGCCCCATTCTCACCGACTCAGGCGGATTTCAGGTCTTCAGCCTCAGCGATCTGCGAAAGGTGACGGAAGAGGGCGTGGCTTTCCGTTCGCATCTCGACGGCTCATCGCATTTCTTCAGTCCCGGAGAGCTCGATCGCGGCGGAAATTGGGCTGGGCGCCGACATCATTATGGCGTTCGATGAATGCACTGAGCATCCGGCTGAGTACGCCCGCACTGAGGCCTCGATGGAGATGACGCTGCGTTGGGCGGCTCGCAGCAAGAAACATTTCGAGGAACACAAGCAGGAAGTGCCATGGTATGCCAAACGCGGTGAACAAACACAAACACTTTTTGGGATTGTCCAGGGCGGGATGTTCCCTGATCTGCGGCGCGAATCAGCGCAGCGCACGGTCGAACTGGATTTTCCCGGGTACGCTATTGGCGGCCTGAGCGTTGGCGAACCACGTCCTATGACCTACGAGATGGTGGACAACGCGATCCGCTTCCTGCCTGAGGAAAAGCCTCGCTATCTGATGGGCGTGGGCACGCCGGAGGAAATTGTGCACTACGTTGCCATGGGCGTCGACATGATGGATTGCGTCTTGCCCACGCGTGCAGCCCGTCACGGCTTGCTGTTCACCTCGGAAGGCCGCATCACCATCAAGAACGCACGCTTCGCCGGCGACGAAGGACCACTCGATCCAAACTGTGGCTGTAAGGTTTGTGCGCGCTACTCGCGGGCTTACCTCCGGCATCTTTATGCCTCAAACGAATTGCTGGCGCAAGTGCTTAACACCATTCACAATCTGGCGTATTACCTTGACACCATGCGTAAGGTACGGCAAGCTATAAAGCTTGGGGAATTCGCGACTTTTCTATCCGGTGTCCGGCCACCGCATCTAGCTTCTGAGTCTACGCATCTGCGTGGGTCAGGAGCCCCAGAGAGCTGATCGTTCCTCAGCGGCTTTCACCGTTCGGATAAGGCACCCCGCAGACGCGACTGCAGCGCTTGTCAGGAGCTACGGCTTCGGGCAAAACGCGATATTATAGAGATCAGGGCATGTCTCTGGCGTGGCGTTGCTACGCTGGCTGACGACCGTCCCATCCGGACAACGGCGGCGCGGACTGGAACGGAGATCCTGGTGTTCTGTTGAAGTCCCCGAACATCCCAAAGTGTCCCGGACGCGAGGGATGGAGTTTGTCCGCGTTGCGCACGAAGCCGGTCTGAATCGAGAGGCCGGGAAACGCGCGTTTTCCTTGGGAATACTGGGGTGGAGTCTGCTGCGGCAGGGCCACCTTCACGAAAGTCAAAAGTCAATGGTTAGAGTGTCAGCTTTGTTTGCTCAGGGCATCGGTGGGTCGGCCCCGATCCTGATGATGGTTGCGATCTTCGCAATCTTTTATCTTCTCTTGATCATGACCCCAGCAAACCCGTCAGAAGAAATGGCAGGCGATGCTGGCGTTGATCAAGCCCGGCGACAAGGTAGTCACCAGCGGTGGCTTGACCGGCGCCATTATGTCGGTCAAGGACGACGCCGTGGTCCTGCGCGTACCTCCCGACAATATCAAGATCGAAGTCACGCGTTCCTCGATCGTCACCTTAACGACTCCGGAGGATCACCCGAAGTCTTAGCAGGGTTGCCGTTTACTCATGAACAAGAATCTCCTCGTCAAAACAATTCTGATTATCGCGGTGCTGATCGTCTTTCTGTTCGGCATCTTCGGCATTCCCAAGAGCTTTACTCCGCAAGGTTTGCTCGCTTCGCTGCAGTCGCGCATCCACTTGGGACTCGATCTGAAGGGTGGCACTCACCTGATCCTTCAAGTCCAGGTGAATGACGCAGTCAATGCCGACACGGATCGCACCGTCGAGCGCCTGAAGGAAGATCTCAAGACGTCCAACATCGCCTTCGGTGAAATCTCCAAGCCGGACCCACAGCAACGTCCTGAAGTTATTGAGCTCAAGGGAGTACCGCCGGAATCGGCGGGTGAGCTGCGCCGCATCGTCAGCGAGAAGCTGCCCGAATACGATCTGACCTCGGGTGCCCAAAACACCTGGACCCTGACCATGAAGGCGTCCGTGGCGAACGACACCCGGAAGAAAGCGGTACAGCAGGCGATCGAGACCATCCGCAACCGCATTGACCAGCTTGGCGTTTCCGAGCCGGTAATCCAGGAACACGGACTGGGCGACTATCAGATCCTGGTGCAGTTGCCCGGCGTGGACGACCCGGCCCGCGTCAAGGAGATCATGCAGTCCACTGCCATGCTGGAAATCCGGCAGGCGGTAAGCGGTCCCTATCCCAGCGAAGCAGGCGGCGATGCAGGCCAATAATGGCGTGCTTCCTCCCGATACAGTTTTGATGAAGGGCGTCAATGGCGGACACGGCCAAGATGAGCAGGGTGAAGCTTACTGGTTGATCAGCCGCACCTCGGCCGTCAGCGGTGGCGATCTGCGCTCGGCGGATGCCGGCACTGACGAAAATGGCCGGGCGGATGTGAACTTCACGCTTACCGGCGAAGGCGGACGGCGTTTTGCAGCCTTCACCGGCGCCCACGTCAGCGACAAGCTGGCGGTCGTTCTGGACAACCGGGTAAAGTCGGTAGCCACTATTCAGGAGCAGATTCACGATCAAGGCCGTATCACAGGCTCCTTCAGTCAGCAGGAAACCCAGGATCTGGCCTTAACGCTGCGTTCGGGCGCTTTGCCTGCCGGCATTAAGTATCTGCAAGAGGTAACGGTTGGGCCGTCATTGGGCGCCGACTCCATCCGCGCCGGCGTGCGCGCCGCGGTCATCGGCATGGCCGTGGTCATGATCTTCATGCTCGTTCTACTACCGCGCGGCTGGTATCAATGCCGACCTGGCGCTCGTCCTGAACCTGGTGATCCTGCTGGGCTTCCTTGGATTTAGCGGCGGCAACCCTGACATTGCCGGGAATCGCTGGTGTCATTTTGACGGTCGGTATGGGCGTGGATTCCAACGTGCTGATCTTCGAGCGTATTCGCGAGGAGCTGCGACACGGCAAGACTCCGTCCTCGGCCGTGGATCAGGGTTTTGCTCACGCCTGGACAACCATTATCGATACGCACGTCACGACGATCGTCTCCGCCGTCATCCTGTTCCTGTTCGGAACCGGACCGGTCAAGGGATTTGCCGTGACCCTCAGCGTCGGTCTGCTGGCCAATCTGTTTACGGCGGTCTTCGTCTCGCGCGTAATCTTCGAAGCCATTCTCAATCGCCATCAGCGTGGCGAGGCATTGAGCATTTAAGGGGCTAGCGGTGGAGTTATTTCGTAATACCAACATCGACTTTCTGGGCAAGAAGTGGTATTTCCTTGCCTTCTCACTGATCTTCAGCGTTGCCGGAATTTGTTCCATGCTGTTCTGGCACCACATCCCGCTGGGCGTGGAGTTCCGCGGCGGCACGCTGGTGTACGTCAAGTTTGCCCAGACGCCCGACCTGGACCAGATTCGCCACGACTTGGATCGGGCAGGATTGCACGATCCCCGTATTCAGCGCTTCGGCCCCACGACGGACAACGAGGTACTGGTCGATCTCGGGATGCAGGAAACCAGCGAGTCAGCGCTCGATCAGGGCAAGAACACTATTATCCGCGCGCTGGAGCCGGCAGGTGCCGAGAGCAAACAGGACCTAAACAACACTGGGGCGTCCAGTCTGCAGCAATATCTGATGCAGAAAGACCCGCTGCATCTGGGAACCGATGCCGAAGCGCGCTACACCGCAATGGCCAAGCAGATTGACGACTTCCGCAACAAAGAGCGGGGCGGAATTCTGAACTCGATCGACGACCTGCGCGGCGTGGTGCCAGCCGAGGTAGTTAGCGCTCTGCAGCAGGATTTTTACACCTCAAATTTCGTAGTGCGAAATGTCGAAATTGTCGGCCCGCAAGTTGGCTCTCAGTTGCGCCATCAAGCCATCATGGCGACTCTTTACTCCCTTGCCGGCATGCTGGTGTATCTGTGGTTCCGCTTTGAGATGATCTATGGCGTGGGAGCCGTAGTTGCCTGCCTGCACGACACCATTATCACGGTGGGCTTCTTCTCCTTGCTCAATAAGGAAATCAGCCTGACGGTCATCGCGGCAATTTTGACTCTGATCGGCTACTCGATGAACGACACCATCGTCGTCTTCGACCGCATCCGCGAGAACATCAAGCTGCTTCGCCGCGAGCCGCTGGCCGACATCGTGAACAAGAGCATCAACCAGACGTTAAGCCGGACCATTCTCACCTCTGGATTGACGTTTCTGACGGTATTGTCGTTGTACGTGTTCGGCGGTGAGGTGCTGCGAGGATTCTCGCTGGCATTGGTGATCGGAATTCTGATCGGAACGTACTCCTCAATTGCGGTTGCCGCGCCCATGCTGGTTGCCTACCAGGACTGGCGTGCCAAGAGGGCTGGCCAAGTGGCCATTCAGCGCATGAGTTCGCCACGGGGCAAAGCCAACGACAAGGTCAAAGTTAAGGCCTAGATGGCAGCTTTTGACGCCTCGAACCTATGGGAGTCCGTGATTAGGCGCGCTTGAGGGTTTTTTCTTCTAGGCCGGTCAGGACAACCTGTCGCGGGTTTCCGGCTTCCTTACCCGCAAGTGCCCAAGTTGCTTGCTGGGGTGTATACTTCGGTTCGCGTTTTTCTAAGCAGCTGTCCTCGCTCCAGATTGTTTCTCCAGGGCCAAGAAATCGGCAGCTGCAATCGTTTTCCGGGCACAAATAGCAGGGATGTCGGTGTCTAAGCAATACAGAGAGTTCTTCGGAGAACAGGTATGTTTGAAGACAGCCTCGTAGAATCGGGAGGCAGGCTTAAGACCAGACGGGGGGCGACTACTGCTCTATCGTTCATGTTGGAGATCCTGTTGCTCGGCGTCCTGGTTTTGTTGCCGTTGATTTTCACTGAGGCGCTGCCCGACCCAGCAGCTGATGACAATGCTGGTCGCCGCCGCCTCCTCCGCCTCCTCCGCCTCCTCCTGCCGCCGCTCCGGTCATAGTAAAGAAGATCCAGAGCGAGTTGGATAATGGCCAGCTACGCACTCCAACCGCCATTCCTAAAAAGATTCAGATGATTAAAGAGGATGAGGCGCCGCCGAATACCGGGCCAGCCGGCGTGGTGGGTGGCGTACCCGGCGGCGTTCCCGGGGGCACCATGGGTGGCGTTCTGGGCAGCGTGATGAGCAGCGTGCCCACTGCCGTCCCCAAGGCTGCGACCCCGCAACGCGTTCGCGTGTCGCAAGGCGTGTCTCAGGGACTGTTGGTCCACAAGGTAACACCACAATATCCGCCACTGGCCCAGCAGGCTCGAATTCAGGGCACGGTGGTGCTGCAGGCCCTGATTGGCAAGGACGGCACAATCCAGAACCTGCACGTGGTCAGCGGGCATCCGATGTTGACCAACGCGGCGCTGGAAGCGGTGAAGGAATGGCGATACAAGCCTTATTACCTCAATGGTGAACCGGTAGAAGTGGAAACCACAATCAACGTGAACTTCACGTCTGGGACGAATAGGTTTTTACGATTGGCCGTTCTTTGCATCTAAGTTTCAGGCCGGTCTGTTTGGCGCCTGGCGGACGGAGCGGTACAGGGTTTTATCCTCTGGCGCCTTAGCACGGGTCCCGTACGGAAGCAATGCGTTTTACGAGTTCGAATCACCCGCAGTAACGGTAGCGTTCTGCTGTAACCGAAAGTTCCGAGGAGGAAAAGTCAACTCATGTTCCTAGCTAACCTTGCCACCTACGCCCTCAGCCACGTGCCTACGGCTGCCGCCTGGATTTTCCAGGAAGCCCAGGTAGGTTGGGACCCGGTCTCTCTGTGGAGACAGATGGGAATTCTGGCGAAAATCGTCGTCGTCATTCTGTTCATCATGTCAGGATGGTCGATTGGCGTAATGATCGATCGTGCCATGGCGTTCAGTGCTGCCCGCAAGCAGTCGCGCGCTTTTGCTCCCGCCGTTGCCGGCGCCCTGCGTGAAGGCAAGATCGACGAAGCGATCAAAGTTGCCGAGCGCAACAAGAAGAGCCATCTGGCCAAGGTCGTTGTCGCTGGCCTGCAGGAGTTTAGGGCCCACGGCGATTCCACCGACATTCCCGGCGAGCAGATCGAAGCCTCCAAGCGCGCCCTGGAGCGTGCCGAAGCCATCGTTCACGCCGAGTTGAAGCGTGGTTTGGGCGGCCTGGCTACCATCGGTTCCACCGCTCCCTTCGTGGGACTGTTCGGCACCGTGGTCGGCATTCTGAACGCCTTCAAGGAAATTTCGACGCCAGAAGGCTACCGGTCTGGGCGCCGTCGCCGGCGGTATTTCCGAAGCGCTGGTGACCACCGCTATCGGACTGTTCGTCGCGATTCCGGCCGTCATGATGTTCAACTACTTCACCAATAAGGTGGAAGCCTTCGACGTGGAAATGGACAACAGCTCCAGCGAGCTGATCGATTATTTCCTGAAGCGTCGCAGCGTTCGCCGGTAACTGGAGAAAGCTCGGCGCAGTAACAGCTGAGAAAGATGCTGACTCCAGCCGACGGGAGGTTGAACTTCGATGGCACTCGCATTACGTAACGAAGGCACCAAGGTCAATTCCAACATCAACGTCACCCCCATGGTGGACGTGATGCTGGTCCTGCTGATCATTTTCATGGTCATCACGCCCATGTTGCAGAAGGGCGTGAGCGTAGACATGGCCAAGGTGAACAGTCCGACTCCCATGCCGGATGCGGACAAGGAAGACGCCTTGCTCATCGCCGTCATGCGCGACGGAAAGATTTACTCTCGGCACCGACCGATCAAGGTCGATGACCTGACCAACAAGGTGAAGGACCGCCTGGCCAATAAAGTGGACAAGCGGGTCTTCATCCGCGCCGATTCGCGGGCCAAATACGGCGCCGTAGTGGACGTCGTGGACAACGTCCGCTCGGCCGGGGTGGATGACGTGGGTTTGTTGACCGAGCAGGTACAAGCGAATCCGGCGAACAAGAAACCACCTGCAGGCGCCTCAACGGGCGCTGGCGCCCAGTAGGGAGTGATCTATGTCAATGGCAATGGGAGGGAGCAGCGGGCCCTCAGCCGATATCAACGTAACCCCGCTGATTGATGTGTTGCTGGTGCTGCTGATCATCTTCATGGTGATCACGCCGCTGACTCCGAAAGGCCTGGACGCGCTGGTTCCTCAGCCGCCCAAGGACAAGCAGGTGACGCCGCCAAGCAACGACCGCACCATCGTGGTGCAGGTTCTTAAGGGGCCCGGGGATAAACCGGCGCTCAAGATCAACCAGGACGACGTCACGTGGGACAACTCTGGAAGGCCGTCTGAACGACATCTTCAAGACCCGCGCCGAAAAAGTGATGTTCGTCAAGGCTGATCCCGAGCTGCCCTTCAACGATGTGGCACAAGTCATCGACATCGCGCACGCCGCCGGTGTCGATAAAGTGGGGCTTATCACGGCGAAGATTGAAGCCGGCGGTTAGCCGCCATCTAGCACCAGGAACGTGATTCGGGCAATACTCCTCCTTCTGAACAGCGGGACGCGTCAAACTAAGCGTCTCGCTGTTCTTCGGAACCCGAACAACGGCAATGGAGAGTAATAACAAACATGAACAAGAGCGGACGGGTACTGACGGTACTTGCTGTTCTGCTCGCGCTGATCTCGACAGTGGGCTGCAATAAGCTGCGAGCGCGCGATCAACTCAACAAGGGCGTCCAAGCCTACAAAAACGCAAAATACGAAGACGCAATCGAACATTTCAAGAACGCGGTTGATCTGGATCCCAGCTTGACGAATGCCCGCCTTTATTTGGCAACCGCGTATGCCCAGCAATATATTCCGGGCGCCGATTCGGCCGACAATAATCGCTATGCCGAGCAAGCCATCGAAGTATTTAAACAGGTGCTGGATCAGCATCCCCCCAAACAGCAGCAGATCCATAGCCTGAAGGGCATTGCCTCACTCTACTTCCAGCAGAAGAAGTTCAGTCAAGCCCAGCAGTACTACCAGCAGATCGCTCAGCTTGATCCCAACGATCCGGAAACCTATTATTCGCTGGCCGTCATCGACTGGATGGAAGCCTATCAGCCGGATCAGAAAGCCCGCGCCGAGCTAGGCATGAAGCCGACTGACGAACTGAAGGACAAGAAAGCCTGTAGCGCGCTCAAGGAAGCTAACGCTCAAAAGGTCGAGGACGGCATCCAGAATCTGCAAAAGGCGTTGCAGCTTCGTCCCGACTATGACGATGCCATGGCGTATCTGAACCTTCTCTACCGGCAGCGCGCGGAATACGAGTGCGATGACGCTGGAGCTCGCAAAGCCGATCTGAAGACCGCCGACGACTGGGTCGACAAGACCATGGCCACCAAGAAAGCCAAAGCTGAGAAAGCCGGGCCGTCCGGCATCATCACTACCGATACCACGCAGTAAGACACATTCATGCTGAAGCCGAATTGATCGATCCGCCCTTCCCGAAAAGGAAGGGCGTTTTGTTTTGTCCAGACAAGAGGTCCCATCTGTGGGTACTCTGCAAGGCTTGCAATTGCAGACCGCCGCCGCTGTCCCCTACTTCGGTGCCGGCGTCGCGGCTGGTTTCACAAACTTGGCTCCGTCGATCGGAACGTTTTGCTCCACCTTGTCGATTTGGATGGTAAAGCTACCGCTCGGCCGGGCAATCGTCCACCGGTACGGCGTCTTCACACCTCCAGCATCGCGATAGTCAGCGAAATCAACCTGCGTCGGATTCAGTCCCAGCGGCGTGTCGGCATAGTGAACCATCCGCACCAGCAGGCCCGACGTCTGATCGAAGTAAAACTTCACCGGGGGCTGGCCTTTGGTTAGGCCAATCACCACGCTGGTCTCATGCTCGCCAATCTTTTCCGGGTGCTCCTGCAGCTTAAGTTCAGTGAACTCCTGCTCCAGGCGGGTGGGATAGAACGCTTCGGCGTCGAGCTTGGCAGCTTCCTGATCGGGAGCCGACATCTCGCGTAGCGGACGGCCGGGAAACGCAATCCAGCCCGCCTGCCCGTTGTAGGCAGTGATGCTATCGCCTTTAGGCATGTGCATTGCGGAAACTCGCTGGTCGGGAGCCTTGGTGTAGATGTCGATGGCGATCGGGTGTCCCTCAGGCATCAGGGCGTTGCCCTTTTCCACGCGAGAGGAAACCTTCTCGAGTGCGGCCTCGCCCCCGAGAGCTTGAATGTATTTGGCGAAAACTGGCGCGCCGGACGGTAGCTTAGCAGGATCCATATCGTGATCGTGCATGGCTTCCATCGCTGGCTTGGACGCTTCCGCCAGGATGGCGGGAATCCCCTGGGGGTGCGGCGATCCGCGGTGGCAGGTGTTGCAGGTAACCCCACGTTTGCCGTCAAAGTTATTCTTGTTGATGGCAAACATCATCTGCATCATCTCTCGGGCTGTCTTCTTCTCGTCCTTGTCGTCCTTGTCGAACTCGAACTTGCCGGCATTGCCCACGTGGCAGAATTCACATTCCACTCCCAGCGCCGCAGTAATAAATTGCATGGAAGGGATCAGTTGATCTGCCGGAATGTCTTTCAGCACCTGGATGTTCTTATATTTCTGGGCAGCTGTGTCAGTTGCCTTTCCGGTGTTGGCGGCCTGAGACTGAGCGGGCTCTGCGTGGATGCCAATCATTGCTCCAGCAACCATAAGCGCCAGAATCCCAATAGTTACAGAAGCGAAGTTCATTCCCCAACCGCGCGTTCCCTTGACTTGTTTTTTCACGTGTCCTGATTCCTCGACTAACGGAGTACTGGAAGTCTAACAAAACGCCAACGTCGGTCCGGTTGTCAGGCACCCGATGGCCGTCACAGAGCACTGTGACGTTCCCCCTCCGCCCTTGTGGCCCATGCAGTACAATCCATTCTTCTGTGGATGTGTGCGTTAGCTGCCCGCCTCCGCCTCGTTTCCGCAGATATTTCTCGAGCCAGGCTCGGCTAGATAAGCCTGGCTGCGCCTCAGAGGCACAAGTCATGTTCAAACGAGTACTGATCGCCAATCGTGGCGAAATTGCCGTGCGTATTATCCGTGCCTGTCGCGAGATGGGCATCGAGTCGGTAGCTGTTTTTTCCGACGTAGATCGCAAGGCGTTGCACGTGCGCAAAGCCGACTACGCCTACCACATCGGCGCGGCGACCGCGAGTGAGTCTTACCTTAACATCGACAAGATTCTGGATGTAGCACGCCGTAGCCGAGCGGAAGCCGTCCATCCCGGCTACGGATTTCTCTCAGAGAATGCCCGTTTCGCGCGAGCCTGTGCCGATGCCGGGGTGAAGTTCATCGGTCCATCGCCAGAGTCGATGGAGATGATGGGCTCCAAGACGCGGGCACGCCAGAACATGAAGCGCGCGGGCGTTCCGTTTGTTCCTGGTTCCGAGCGTGGCTTGGATCTTGACGCGGCCGAACGCCTGGCGGAGCAGATTGGCTACCCCGTGATGCTAAAAGCTGCGGCCGGCGGCGGCGGCAAAGGCATGCGTATGGTGTCGTCCCCGTCAGAGTTGCATTCTGCCTACGAGAATGCGCGCAGCGAGGCGCAGCGTTCCTTCGGTGACAACGAGGTTTATCTCGAGAAGTTCATCGTCAATCCCCGTCACGTCGAGATGCAGATCTTTGGGGACGAGCATGGCAACGTGGTCTATCTCGGCGAGCGCGAGTGCTCCGTGCAGCGTCGTCACCAGAAGGTGATGGAGGAATCGCCCTCGCCAATCGTCGACGAAGACATGCGCCTTCGCATGGGAGAAATCGCGGTTCGGGTCGCGAAAGCCGCTAATTATTACAACGCGGGCACGATCGAGTTTCTGGTCGACCAGCAACGCAACTTCTATTTCCTCGAGATGAACACCCGTCTGCAGGTGGAGCATCCCGTCACCGAGTTCGTGACCGGCCTCGATCTGGTACACCTCCAAATGCGCGTCGCCTCTGGCGAAAAGCTGCCGTTCAGGCAGGAAGACATCAGGCTGCGCGGACACGCCATCGAGTGCCGCATCTACGCCGAAGATCCAGATAATAACTACTTTCCTTCGCCGGGACAGATCACGCGGCTTATTTCGCCCTCAGGGCCGGGCATTCGCCGCGACAGCGGAATGTATGAAGGCTGGAACGTTCCTATCGAGTACGATCCGCTTCTGGCCAAGCTGGTGGGCTATGGCGAGGATCGTGAGCAGGCCATCAATCGCCTGCTGCGAGCGTTGTATGAGTACTTCGTCGGCGGCATCAAAACAAATGTGTCGCTGTTTCGCCGCATTCTGAAGGATCCGGATTTTCGAGCAGGCAATCTCGATACCGGCTTCCTGGATCGGCTGCTGGTCAAGCCGACCAACGAGACCGACGAGCGGCGTCCCATCATGGCCGCAGTTGGTGCCGCTATCTTTGCGGCGATGGATCCGAAGGCGATGGGACCGGGGGCGGCCAGCGCGCAACCGATGAATGGCAGTTCGGCTTCGGCGCCGCCGACCTCGAACTGGCGGCGCATAGCGCGAGCAGAGGCAGTGGGCGAGCGGTAGGGCGTTATAACGGTCCCGCCCTAGCCAAAACAGACGAGAACGATGCACCCCGTTCGCAAAAATTGCGTGAGCGATAATTCTGTTCGAAAAGAGTTTGATTACTAGAGCTAAGAGCTTAGAGCCTAAGGCGGACCGCGAATAACGAAGAGCGTGACTTTCATGATCTACGACGTCGTAGTCGACGGCAAAACCCATCAGGTGGAACTCAGCCACGGCGAGAAGACCTGGCGATGCAAGATCGACGGCCAGGAGATGGAACTTGATGCCGTGCTTACCGCGCGAGACGTTCTGTCCGTGCTAGTGGAAGGTAAGGCCTACGAGATTAAGCGCGAACGGTCCTTACAAGGCGAGCTGCACATGGTCATCGGGAGCGCCCGCTATGCGGTGGACGTGCAAGATCCGCGTTCGCTGCGCACGCGCCGTGCCGTTGCCGGATCGGAAGCTGGCCCACAAAGGGTTAAGGCCCCCATGCCGGGCAAGATCGTTCGCATTCTGGTCAACGAGCAGGAAGAAGTCAAAGCCGGACAGGGCATCATCGTGATGGAAGCCATGAAGATGCAGAATGAGATGAAATCGCCCAAAGACGGCAAGGTACAGAAGATCCTCACGGCAGAAGGCTCAACCGTCAACGCCGGCGACACCCTGGCCATCGTGGAATGACCATCGATCATCCTTGACGGCGAAATCACCTAACCTGCAAAGAGAAATCGCGCTGCGGAGCGTGGGCAATCTGCCCGCCACATGCTTCAACGGGTACTGAAACGTCCTAGTTTTCTGCACCCTATAATGTGGCAATGGCGAAGCATTGGAAGACCAGGCTGATCCACTCGGACGTAAAGGTTCCGCAGGGGTTTCGATCCTTGGCAGAGCCGGTCTATCGCGGCTCAACAACACTATTTCCCGACGCCGCTGCGGTTACCGACGATTGGGACCAGTACGATGTCGGCTACACCTACGGTCTTTACGGCACCCCCACGACGCTTGAGTTGGCTGGCCGCATCTGCGAGCTGGAGCAGGGCTATCGCACCATCATCATGCCGGGCGGCCAAGGTGCAATTTCTCTGATCAACATCGCGCTCTTAAATGCAGGCGATCATGTGCTGGTTCCCGAGAGCATTTACGGACCCAACCGAAAATTGACCAACGACGTGCTACGTCGCTTTGGAGTAGAAGCATCGTTCTATCCGCCCCGTATCGGGAGCGCAATCGCGGAGATGATCCAGCCAAACACCCGGCTGATCTGGTGCGAGAGTCCGGGCTCAATCACCATGGAGGTGCAGGACGTTCCCGCTATCGCCCAGGCAGCGCATCGCAGCGGGGGTGTTGCTGGCGATCGATAACACCTGGTCAGCGGGAGTGTACTTTGACGCCTTTGCCCACGGCGCCGATGTGACGATGCAGGCGCTTACCAAGTACGTCGGTGGGCACAGCGACTTGCTGTTAGGGTCGGTCACTGCCAAAGACAAAAGTATTTATGAACGGCTGGGAGCTACTCATCAGCTTTTGGGCTGCGCCGCCTCGCCGGATGACTGCAGCCTGGCTCTGCGAGGAATGAAGACGCTGGCGGTGCGTCTGGAAAAGATTGAGGCGTCAGCTCTGTCGATCGCCCGTTGGCTATCGGCACGGGCTGAAGTTGAGCTTGTCCTGCATCCCGCACTCGACTCCTGCCCAGGTCATGAACTCTGGAAGCGTGACTTTAGTGGGTCGGCAGGAGTGTTCTCGGTAGTTCTTAGATCCGCCTTCAGCAAGCAGCAAGCCCAGACTTTCGTGAATTCGCTTGAGCTATTCAAGATTGGTTATAGCTGGGGAGGTGTGACTAGCTTGGCCGTCGCCTATGACTTTACTCACTATAAAGGGCGGCCGCCGTACCAGCATCGCATCGTCCGGCTGAATATCGGCTTGGAAGAAGTGGGCGATCTGATAAGCGATCTCGCCCGGGCTTTCGATGTTATGCAGAACTCAGGAAGATAATCTTGTTGGCGCGCCGTAGGCGCAAGATTCATCCATGATGCTCGAATTAATGTCTGCCGGAATATGTAAGGTGGACTTAGCTTGTACATTCGTCTTACTTCTTACCCCGGAAGCTACTGGCACCTTTCTACAAGATCCCTGGTAAACAAATTTCCAGCTACAAGAATCTCCTTTATCGGCGCTTATTTCATGGTTGCTGCTTGTTTCAGTATGTCTTCGGCGAAATAGTTCTCCACGGTAGCCTTATCGCGGATGGACTCGTAATAAGCAGCCTTCAGCAGTTGTTCGCGGCGGTCACGGAGTTGTTGGCGTATGGCCTGCTGCACACGAGGATCTTTGAGTTCGCGCTGCCCGGACACTTCTCTACTGATAAGCTTAACGATCCGAAAACCGAAAGGCTGATGGGTATTGGGGTCGCTCACCGGCAAGATTACAGTGTACTGGCCCGGCTTAAGCTTTTGAATAGCATCGTAGGCAGCCTTATCGCCTTTCAGAGAAGATTCCGGAACAAATCCTAGGTCGCCGCCATTTTGCGCGGTCTCAGGCTGCTCTGAATAAGTCATGGCCACGGTGGCGAAGTCTTCTCCACTATCGAGGCGGTTCGCGACCATCTGAATTTTTTTGCGAGCATCAGCCTCGTTTTGCGCCTTCATGTTTTTTACTTGGGGATTAGGCTGCGAAGTTACGAGGATCTGGGCCAGATGATACTGCGGCTCAATCAGATTAAACTCGGCTTTATGCTGGTTGTAATAGTTGGTGATGTCGTCATCGGAGATGTTGATCTTAGACGTGACTTCCTTGTTCAAAACCTTGTCAATGGTAAGAGAGCGACGCAGATCGCGCTTAAAGTCGTCGAGCGTCAGCCCGCGGTCTTTTAGACGTTTGTCGAATTCCTCCTGGGTGTAGGGAGCTTTGATCTCCGCTACCTTTGTATTAACTTCTTCGTCGGTAGCCAGCAGCCCTAGCTTTTCGGCCCGCTGCATCAGGATTTCGTCATCAATGAGTTCGCGGAGGATGTTCAGGCGCAGCGTATCAGCTTGCTCCAAGCTCGGCTTCTGCGGAGAATCGGCCGTGGTGTTGTCGTAATACTTTTGTACTTCAGTCCGAGTGATCTTGCGCCCATTGACGGTCGCCATAACGTCGGCGCCCTCCTGCTTGGGCGAACAACCAAGACCAGGAAGTAGAAGACCCAAGGCCACTGACAGAATGGTCACGGCGGCAAGGCCTGATACACGCGTGCGTTTCAATTCCAAACTTAAGCCCTCCTGAGAGGCAAAACTCTATGCCCGCTGAACCGACTTATCCACCGGACGCAAGACAAACATCAGACCGATCGATCGCGCCAGAATCCAACTCCGCTATTTAACGGGCGTCGCCGGATGTGGCGGAGGACTTACGGGCGCAGGAGGCGGCGGTGCCGGAGGTTGTACCCCAGCAGCCAGAAGCTGTCGGTTCAACGCGGCCCTCACCTCGTCAGCATCCAAAGCTCCCTCCAGGCGTTCTCCATTAATAAATACGGTCGGCGTAGCACTGACATTCAGCGCGTCGCCCTCGGCCATCGATGCCTTAACGATCGCACCAGACTGCGCTTTGATACACGCTTGTAACTGAGTAAGGTCGACGCTATTCTTTTTTCCGAAGTCCAAGGTCACCCGATCCAACTCGTTGAATGCCGCCTGGGCGTTTTGCTGGGATCCACTAATAGAACGCTGATTCGCATGCAGATAGTCCGCCAGCGCCCAATACGCCGGGGCACTTTCCTTGGCTAAACAGTTTGCATCATTAGCGGCATGCTGCGCCCACGGATGTATCGAAATCAGCGGATAATCCTTGTAAACAATTTTTATCTTGTCTTGGTATTGTGGCAGGATCTCGCTCATCAGAGTGCTGTGCATGCGGGCACAGAACGGGCATTCGAAGTCGTCGAAGTTGACGATGGTGACCTTAGCATCGGGATTCCCCCGTACCGGCCGGTCCGCCATCTTGATCTTGCTCATGGTTTCGGCGTACACGTCCTTGGTCAAATCCAGCTTCATCATCCGGATCAGCGTTTTACCATCCACGGAAATCAGGAAGTCCAGCGTTTGAGTCTTGTCTTTCAGACTCATGGTGACAGGTAAGGTTTCGTAATTAGGAAATTCGCTGGTCCCTGGCTTGCCGACCGTGATGGTCACGTCAGGAGGCATATTGAAGTAAGCCCGAACCTGCCGCTGAACGCGATCCGCGACCTCGGGAGAAAGAGGCGGCACGCTGGCCTGCGCCACCGCGAGCGCGCACAAAAATAGACATAAGATCGCCGATCTTCTTAAGAACAAAGTCAAGAACCGCCTTTTAGGGAAAAACATGAACCCTTGATTATCTCACGGGAAGCTGAGTTTTCCGCCGCCAGTCAGCGAGTCGAGCTTGGGTGCTTCAGCAAGGAGGCGATCGGCAGCATGTCGTTCATGGAGCCTGAGCGAAACCCCTCAAGATCAAGAGTGACATAAAGGAATCCCAGCTCCTTGAATATCCTGGTAAATTCAGCGGCCATTTCCATTGTCAGCGCTCGATCCAGTTCTTCACGAGCAATTTCAAGCCGGACAATCTGACCGTGATGACGGACCCGAAACTGTCGAAACCCAAGCCGACGGAGTGCCTCTTCCCCAAGCTCGACGGCGGACAGAGCTTCGCGCGTCACTGGGCGGCCGTACTCGATGCGTGAGGAAAGACACGCGGAGGCGGGTTTGTCCCAAATACGCAGGGCTGCGTCCCGGGCGAGCTTGCGGATGTCATGCTTGGTCAACCCCGCGTCGAGCAAGGGGGCTGCGATCCGGTGTTGCCGAGCGGCCTGCTGACCGGGACGATAGTCTCCCTGGTCGTCAACATTCACTCCGTAGGCAATAGAATCAAACCCCAATCTCTGACGATGGTCTTCCATGACGGTGAAGAGTTCATCTTTGCAGTGGAAGCAGCGTGCGCCATCATTGCGGAGGTATTCGGGCCGCGCCATCTCGTCCGTATTCAGGACCGTCAACGGAATGCCTTGTTCCTCGGCGAACGCAAGTGCATCACGCATCTGCGAGCGGGCCAGACTGGGAGAATCAGCCAGGACGGCCATCATGTCGTTCCCTAACTCGCGATGGGCAGCCCATGCTAAGAAGCCTGAGTCCGTACCGCCGGAATACGCAACCAGCAAGCGTCCCAGCGAGCGCAGCCGCTCCCGCAGCAAATGGGTTTTGTTGTGGAGAAGTTCCCCCGCGGGCGGAAGGCTGGAGCGTAGGGCCGACATCGTTACATTGTAAAACACAGCGCCTGACGGGGGGTGAACTGGTTAGTACAACCGCTGCAACCGCCTGAGGGTTCCAAAGCTTCCCACGTTCGTGAGGCTGAAGGTGAAGCGATAGGCGTTTTCGTCGCTTACCACTCCGAGGGCATAGCGCTGATATTGGAAGGCAAAGCCGCAGCAGTCCCAGTTGTAATTGGTCTGAATGGTGGCCGCCTGGATGTAGGAAAGCTGGGCGTCTGCAGCCACGCTGACGCCGCCGCTGAACCCCAGCTTGTTCATGTTGCCGTAGATAACTCCGATGCGGTATTGGTTAAAAAGGCTAGGTACGGCGACGCCGTTGACTACCGTCGCTTCCCCCGGAGCATTCAGATAGGCTTGTCCACCGTTGAAGTACCAGTTCCTCCAATGATAACCCGCGAAGATGGTACTGGCATTGATTTGATGTAGCACCGGATCGTAGTCCAGGGCCCACTGAAAATCTGTGCCTCCAGATTGCACTTGTAGCCGCGAAACGATTGGCGAGAACAGCCTTGGTTCGGTGAGGAAAGCGATTCCGGTGAAATCGACAGTACTGTCGAAGACGTTACGCTGGCCGGGAAGCAGCGCACCACCAAACGTCGTATTAGCGAAATATTTTTGAGCGATCTCCCAGGTGACGACTTCTTTCGCCGGGCCTGAGGCGTCGTCGCAAGCCACCTTGGAATGCGTAGTCATTTCCTGGGCAGAGGGAGAGAGAGAGTCGTATTGCGCACGCTGAAAGCACTGTGGCGTTGAGGTGGTTTTCTTCGAGTACAAACGATTGATGACGCCGTATTCCACTTCGTTCGTGTCGGCGAGGATATCGCGGTAGTCGAAGCGAATAATTTGGCTAAAGTTGTCGATTCCGGTCTGGTATCGATAGATGGCAAAGGGCTCAATCGTATGTTTGAGCACGAGGCCGAAGGGTTTGTGATCAAAGATTCGGGACAGGGTAGGAGGCCGGACCTCCATCGATGCATTCACCACATTACGGTTAATGGCGTTGCTCACAGCTACTCCGAGGGCCTGCGTGGGACTCTCCTCGAGCCTTTGGGTATAAAGAGTTTCGCGGGCTCCGACCTCGGGCCGGAGTGTCCAGCCGTGAAGGAACTCTGGCAAGGCAATGTAAGGATTAGCATCGAGCCGTCCAACGACGGGAGCAGTCGAAAATCCGGGTTCGTTTCGCGCGACGCCGGCGGCAGAAAGATCGTAGGCATACACGAAATCCGTCCGGCTGAACGGCCGTTCCACGGTCGAGAAATCAAGGCTCGGCACATGGTTAATCTCGATGAACTGGCCGGGCGCGGTGCCCTGATAATCCTGGTAGCGGGCACCCAGGAAGCCGAGGCCATAGCCATCCCAGTTCTTCATCAAGAATCCAAAAGTGCGAACCTCGGAATTGATGGCCTCGGTGAAACCTTGCGCAAAAGCCAGACGGAAGAGGTAGGAGCTAAGATAGTCGACCGATAGAACTCCTCGAAAGCCATACGGCAGATCCTTCCAACCGTTAGCCCTGAGGTCCTCGCCGCCCTGATTCTGATGACTGACCGGCGCCCCTTGTTCATCGATGACTCCGTAGTATGCAGCCTGAAAGCCATAGGTGTAGCCGAGAGAGCGGAAGTCTCCAAACTGGGCCCACCCGCGCGAAGCGTAGAGCGAGGCTCCGAGAGTGACGTCGGCATTCCGGCTCAGTACCCAGTAGAAGGCATCTCCCAAAATGAAGCCCTTGGTGTTGGACTCTCCGATTTCTGGTATCAGAAAGCCGCTCTTGCGCCCGAAGTCCGTGGGATGCTCGGTATAGGGAAGGTAGAAAACGGGAATGCCGTGCAGCTTCAAAGTGGCGCGATGCATTTGAACTTCGTTGCCCATTTCGATATCGGCCACTTGGGAATCCCACTTCCATTTGGGATCAGGTAACCGGCAAGAAGTTATAAAGCCGTAGTGAACGCGATAACGGTCTGGGCCCAGCTTTTCGACTATCTTTCCGGTGAAGAAAAAAGGCGTCGAGGAAGTGAGAAACATGACCTTGTTCTTTACGCGAATGCCGCTGGATCCGGTCACGTCATAGAAGGTGCCGGAGTCGCGGCTGATGTCATAAATCGCGTGGCTGCCCAACAGGTGCTCGTTGTGTCGTCCGCCATCGAAAACCACGTGTCCTGACGCAGTTAACTGCCCGGTTGAGGCGTCATAAATTACCTCGTCAGCGTGCAGCGTGCTGGTGCCGAAGCGAATTTCCACGTGTCCTCGTCCGCTATAGATATCCTGGTTCTTGTCCTGTTGATCGGCACGAATCAACACCTCATCGCGGCCCAGGGCAACATTCATCGCCGGGGGTGGCGGACCCTGTTCCTGATCATTGGCCTGGATTTCCTGTTCAATAATCTGCTCGGTTTTGGTGTCCTCCTGGCCGGTGTCGGTTTGCGCGGTGATTCCTGATTTCGATGCCGGCTGCTGCGGTGTTGCGACAGGCGGAGTGCCTTCCGGTGAGCCGGTATTTTGTTGATCGCTGCCGGAGGACACGGGACTTGCGGAAACCGGTGGTGATGCCGTCGATTGGGCCGAATTCTGCTGTTGCGTCGAAGGGCGCAACTGGCTGGTTAACAGCCCGGGTCGCAGAAACAGGTGACACACCAACAGCGCCGTGATAATCAATCGAATGCGAGGAATCATCGAAAGGCGTACGCCCCTTCGCCGTTAAGTGTGAATCGAGGGGAACCTTGCAACTTAGCACGTTGCATGGCGACAGGCAAAACGCGAATTGCCTCCGCTGGTTACTCGCAGCTCTGGACGTTCTCTTAAACCCGCATGGCGCGTACTGGTTGCGCAATCGACGTGTTCGACTGCAAGGCCTTGGCTCGTCATTAAGAAGCATGAGCGGACGACCCCTTTTCTCATTCCACCTTGCCACCGTGCCACATTTTCAATACGCGATGGGTTCGTGTGCAACCGAAATAGGAATAGTCGCGCCACGACATGACTGAACAGCAAGCGCTTCACCCCGATCAATCTGCCGATTCTTCCCAGCCAACCAGCAGTCTCTGGCGGAAGGAGATTCATGCACGCGTAGCCGGCTATCGCAGCCGTCGCGGTCGTCGAATTGAAGGGGCATTTACTATGCGCTTCCCCTTTCCCCCTGCGGAAGCGATGGAAGCCGAATCGATACTCGAAGGGGCCGACGAGCCCACAGTGACGGATACGGCAGGTGAAGAGACGGCGGAGTCTGCTCAGCAGTGCACCGTTGCTGTCGTGCTTCCAGATGCCGGTGATCCGGTGGTGGACTCGGCGGTTATCACTGATCTGGCGGCCATCGCTCACGATGAACCCGAAGGATTGCCACTGCCGTCCACCTGCGAGCCGGAGCCGGATCCGGAACTGCGCCCTGCTTCTCCGCCGCGTCCACGAACGAAACGGAAAGTGATTGCATTTCCGCGGCAGGCGTCAGAGGCCCGGACGGTACATCGTCTGGCCGATCCTATCGTTCCAGACCAGCCTCGGATTCTCGACGTGCCGGAAGAGCTGGAAGCATATCCCAACACCCCGATACTCGATGGATTGCAATTTTCCGCCAGCGGACAACAAGCAACGGTGGCCCACGCCGATCACATCGAGCTACCCTTCCAGGCGGTCAGCATCTCACAGCGCCTGTATGCAGGATTTATCGATTGTGCAATCGTGGCGGCGGCCGCGGGTATCTTCGGGGCGGTTGCCTATAAGATGCTGCCGAAGCTGGCTTTCACTAAGCCGGTAGTGCTTACCGCAGCGGTCATACCGGTGCTTCTGTGGGCGATCTATCAATATATTTTGACCGTGTATGGCGGGACAACCGCCGGAATGCGTGTGACTGGGGTCTGCCTGAGAAGCTTCAAAGGAACACGTCCGAGCCTGCGCCACCGCCGCAGCCGCGTGATCGGGCTTTACTTCTCGGCGGCGTCGCTCCTGATGGGATTGCTTTGGGCCTTGGTCGACATAGACATGCTGTGTTGGCACGACCGGATCAGCCGGACATATCTGACTAGCCTGGAGTAGACCGCTCTCGTTATCCGCGGCCTGGCTCCTCGAAGTTCCTCTTAACATCTTGGCATTCCAACTCCGAGCCTCGAATTCAGCTTCGTCCTCCTGCTGACAACTTCCGCGTAAACGCGTACATTCAAACGAACTGTTGCACGGGTCCAGGCAGCCGCTGCTCGGCAAACCGCAATTAGCAGTACACTGATGTACTGCTGTCCTGTGCTTGCTCGTTTGGAACTACCCCGGGAGTCCGGGACTGACTATGTCCACATCGACCGAGAATCTGCAGCGCCCCGCCATCAAAGTGTTTCGTCGCCACGACGGTGATGCTGACATTCATCTCCTTCTGGCGAGCCTCAGCCATCATCTTGGCCGATCTCGCTTCCTCGGCATATTACGTCGGCGGCGATGCGGAAAAAGTCATCGGCAGGAGCGCTCCCTGGTTCGTGCTGGCGGTCATGCTGTTCAGCTATGCGGTCCGTGCGCATCTACATCGAGTCCAGCTCGATGTTTGTGCGCGGCGGCGTTTATCGCGTGGTCAAGGAGGCTATGGGCGGTAAGCTGGCCAAGCTCTCGGTCTCCGCGTTGCTGTTCGATTACGTGCTCACCGGGCCGATCAGCGCTGTGTCCGCCGGGCTCTATTTCTCCGGATTTCTTACTGACACTTTCCATCACCTCGGTTACAACATTACCGTTCCCGACAACGCTTTTGCCGCCTGCTTCGCGATTGTCGTCACCCTCTATTTCTGGTGGAAGAACATCCAGGGAATTCATGAGTCGAGCGAGCGGGCTCTGCAGATCATGAAGATCACCACCGTCATGGTGGTCATGCTCATCATCTGGTGCCTGATCACCATAGCGAAGACTGGCGCCCATCTTCCGCCACTGCCTTCGGCGGCCAGCATGCACCACGACAAGGAATCGCTGGGCTGGCTGCTTCGGTACCTGGGCTGCGCGAATTCCGCTCATCATGATGATGGTGGGTTTTGGCCACTCCGTGCTGGCCATGAGCGGCGAAGAGTCGCTGGCACAGGTCAATCGCGAAATCGAGCATCCCAAGCTGAAGAACCTGGAGAAGACCGGCCTGGTGATTTTTCTCTACAGCCTGTTCTTCACCTCGCTGGTCTCGTTCTTCGCGGTCATGATCATCCCCGACAAGGTGCGGCCCGACTATTTCGCCAATCTGATTGGCGGTTTGGCCATGAACGTGGTCGGTCCTTACACGCTGCGGCTCGTATTCCAGGGATTTGTGGTGCTGGTCGGCGCTCTTATCCTGTCAGGTGCGGTGAATACCGCGATCGTCGGCGCCAACGGCGTGCTCAATCGCATGAGCGAAGATGGCGTACTTACGCCGTGGTTCCGCAAGCCGCAGAAGAAGTTCGGCACCAGCTTCCGCATCATCAACCTGATTGTCGGGTTGCAGATCCTTACTATCATCGCCAGCCGCGGCAACGTGTACCTGTTGGCCTCGCTCTACGCCTTCGGCGTGATCTGGAGCTTCGCATTCAAGTCGCTGGCCGTCGTGGTGCTGCGCTACACCGAGCCGGAGAACCGGCAGTGGAAAGTGCCCGGCAACTTTCATATCGGCAAGGCGTGAAGTGCCTGTGGGCCTGTTCCTCATATCGCCTGGTGCTGTTTGCCACTGCCTGCGTGAATCTGTTCACCAAGCCGCTGGCGACTGTTTCCGGGGTGGCGTTCAGCGTCGGTTTCTTCGCTATTTTTTCTATCTCCGAGCGCATCGTCGCCAGGCAACATGCCCACGAAGATTCAGGGCTGGATCAGTTCAACATCAAGCAGAACGCAGAGCTGAGTGCGGAGGTGATGGAAGTGCGGCCAGGTAACATTCTGGTCGCGGTGCGCGATCCTCGTAATTTGTATTACCTGCGCAAGGTGCTGGCCAAGACCGACACCACAAAAACGGACGTCGTGGTGATGACTTCGCGGGTATATCACCGGGAACACTCTTTTAGCGGCAGCATTGAGATGGACTCGTCCGACATATTCGAAAAATACGAACAGGAGTTATTCACCGCTGTAGTATCCGCCGCCGAAAAAGAAGGCAAGCATGTGTCGCTCCTGGTGGTCCCCACGAATGATGTTTTCGAGAGCATCGTAGCCACGGCCCAGAGGCTGCACTCCTCGGTCGTTGTCTGCGGCGTATCCAACAAGCTTACTGCCGATGAACAGGGCAAACTCACGGGCGACGCCTGGGAGCGATTGCCTGAGCCGCGGCCGCGGTTGCGGCTGGTAGTGTTCGAGCCTGATGGCACCAAGCACGAATACATGCTGGGGCCGCACACGCCGCGCATGCGGCAAGAAGATGTGGACCTGCTGCACGGCTTGTGGAAGGAATTGACCAGCGATCCACGCTATCGCGAGCTGCATCACTTCCATGTTTTGAACGTGGCCCTGCAGGAAATGGCCGCGCGCATGCATGACGGCGAAAGGCGAGAAGATGTGATGAAAGACCTTTATGACGAGATGCAGCGAAAGAGCGGCGAGCCTATCGCCGAAGACGACGCTCCGTCCGTACCACCAACCTAAACTGCCGATTTACCCGCTCCGCGGTACGAGCCTCTTGGGATTGAGACAGAGCCGAGAGCCATCACTTCGGATCAACGGCCGCAAGTTCGACACGTGGCGGTTTCTCCTCGTGGTCGAGACTGGCCAGCAGTTGACGTGCCCGCTCTGCGTTTTCGCCTTTTGGCTGACGTGAAACAAATGTCTGCAGTTCGGTTCGCGCTTCGCCATTAAAATTGAGCGGAACCAAAGCGTAAGCTCGCACCAGATGGATTTCGGGATAGTTGTATCCGCCGAGTCGCTCCGCCGTGTCCAACAGTTGAAGAGCTTTGCTGTAGAGCCGTTTGCCGATCGAGGCTTTCGCCATCTCAAAATAGATCTGCCAGAATCGGGGGGCCAGAGTTGCGCCCTCATCCAGCGTACGCAAGGCATCATCGTATCTGCCTTGCAGGTTGTAAACCGAGGCCAAGGTGGAGTACGCGGGACCATGGTAAGGATCGATCTGCATCGCATCCTCACAATCCCTAGCCGCTGCCTCAGTTTCATGCCCGTTGCGTTCCAGAAAAGCGCGCAAGGTAAGTGCTTCAGGAAAGGAAGCCTGGCGCTGCAGCGCCTGGTTTACCAGGGCTCGGGCTTTTTCGTAGTCTCTCTTGCCCAACGACTGGCGCGCTTTTTCGTAGAGTTTGCGGGCGCTCTCCGTGACCGTCATTTGAGCAACAGAGATCAGGGCGTTAACCGGCATCGTCGGCTGCGCTGAGTTGAGGAAGCTGAGATCCACAGTCGAAGTGCCGGTACTCAAATCCACGAACCGGCGTACCTCAGCGCCGCCAGCCAGTGACGTCATTTCGTAATAACCTGGCGGAACGTTGTACAGCGTGAATGTTCCGCTGGGCTCCGTCTGAGCCTTGGCCACTACTGCTGAATTGGCATCGTGAAGTTCAACGGGAACGCCAGCTAAGGGATGTCCGTCGAAGTTGAAAACTGCGCCGGTTACTACTCCTGAATTGTTGTTGCTGGCTGCCGGAGTGGCCGTTAGAAAGTCTTGCGCGGTGACGAACGTGCCGAGAAGAACGCTGATGAGCAGTCCCAGGAATTGCCCCTGAAAAGACATGGCGTTGCCCAACCTTGAACACAAGTCCGCGTGGCGCCCGGCCGGGTCGCCGCGTGACAAACGCCAGAACTCGGGATGGGGAACCAGCTCAATGCGTCGATTTCTTGTTCAAACGCACTGTTCATTGAGATGCAAAAAATATTCAGAAGTTGTCCGCAGGATCGGCAACAAGGAAAGAACGAATTACGCGAGCCGAATTGCGGTGAAGTTATTTCATTTTCGGTTAGAAGATCGTAGATCAGTACTGACCGCCATTCCCAAGAAGGGATCTTCTGACGTGTAAGATGCGTTCGCCCGGCGTCACTTGAGTCCTCGGTTATGCGCCGCGCATCAGAAGCTGGATTGTCCTAACGCTCTCGGGCTTTCGGGCAGAGAAAGGTGCTTGGACTATGAACCACGTTCTGCTACTTGCACTTGTCATAGGAATTGTTGCGGGGTTACGCTCACTGACGGCTCCTGCGCTGGTAAGTTGGGCTGGTCATTTGGGCTGGTTAAATCTGCAGGGTACACCGTTGTCGTTTATGGGATCGACAGCCGCGGTAGCGATCTTCACGCTGCTGGCGATCGTCGAGCTGGCGGGAGATGTGATGCCGAAGACACCGGCGCGAACCGCGCCCGCACCTCTGATCGCGCGCATCGTCACGGGCGGGCTGTGCGGTGCCAGTCTTTACGCCGCAGCCGCCCAGCCGTTGGCTGTGGGAGCCGTGCTCGGCCTGATCGGGGCTCTGATTGGCACCTATGGGGGCTACAACATCCGTAAGGCACTGGTGAACGGCCTGAAGGTGAAAGACATCATGATTGCGATTCCCGAAGACATCGTCGCCATCGGAATCGCTTATTTCGTCGTGCGATAAACGGGCTTTAGTCCAGCCAGGACAGAATCCGGCAAGATGCTGAGGCCAATCACGGTTGGCCGCCAGTCGCAGCGGCGAGAGGTCGCCGTGGCACAAAGCTACGCCGATTAGCCTCGAGTGATCACAGGGATGAATCCTGATCCTGCCGCCTTACCAAACCCGGCAGGCGTTTTCGCGGACCATGGGCTGCCCGGCCTTGCAGCCGAACGCCTCTTCGAAGCCAGCCGAATTCTGCACCACACCGTTGACGCGCCAGCGTCCCGGCGAATGCGGATCGATGATGGCTAGCTTCCGCGCCTGCTGGTCGGTGATGTTCTGGCACCAGATCTGTCCGTAAGCCAAGAAGAAGCGTTGTTGTGCAGTGTAGCCGTCGATGGGCTTCACGGGGGTGTTTCCGATAATGTTGGTCAGCGCCATGTAGGCGAGCTTGACGCCGCCATTATCAGCGGTATTTTCACCCAGCGTGAGGCGGCCATTCAGCTTCACTTCTCCCTTGTCGTCTTTGACGGCAACGAAGCTGGAATACTCATCGGCGGTGCAACTGGCGCGCTCTTCGAACGCTTTGGTGTCTTCGGCGGTCCACCAATCCTTAAAGTTTCCGTCTGCATCGAATTTGCGGCCTTGATCGTCGAAGCCATGGGTCAACTCATGGCCGATCACCACGCCGATAGAGCCATAATTCACGGCGTCATCCATGTTGCTGCCATAAAACGGTGGCTGCAGGATGCCGGCTGGAAAATTAATGTCGTTCATGTTGGCGCGGTAGTAGGCATTTACCGTCGGCGGGGTCATGCCCCAATCTTTCTTGTCAGTCGGCTTCTGGATTTTGTTGAGCTGGCGATGTACTTCGAAGGCGTCGGCACGCGTGACATTGCCGGCATAGTCGTCGCGTTTCACGATCACCGTACTGTAGTCGCGCCACTTGTCGGGATAGCCGATGTTATTGACGATGGTGCTCAGCTTCTCATAGGCCTTCTGCTTGGTCGTGTCCGACATCCAGGTCAAATCCCCGATGTCCTGGTGCATGGCAGCCTCAATGGCCTGCACCATCTTCAGCGTCCGTTCCTTGCCTTGGGGGCCGAACGTTTTGTCGACGTAGAGCTCGCCCAGAGCCATGCCCAGCCCGCGATCAGTTGATTTCACACAGCGCTTCCAGCGTGGCTCAATCTCTTTCTGCCCGGAAAGGTAAGCGCCATTGAATTGGAAATCTTCATCGACGAACGCCTTCGGTAACAGCGGAGCGTCGGTGTCGAGGGTGCGCCAGCGCAGGTAGGTCTTCCAGTCATCCAGTGGAACCGAGCTCAGCTGGTCGTTCACGGTCTTGAAGAAGTCGGGATTGGTGACGTTCAGGCTGGTGAATTTCGGCGCGCCGCTGTCGGCGAAATATTGTGTGAGGTCGAAGTTAGGGGCGACGGTCACGATTTCTGTCGCCGGCATCATGTGATCGCGATTCTTGGGGTCACGACGCGCGGTGCGATCCATCGAGGCCTTGGCCAGCCCGGTCTCGACGGCCAGCACCGTCTTGGCTTCGGCAGCGGCAACCTCGGGCTTGTCGCCAGCCAGCTCGAACATCTTCTGCACGTGCTCCAGATATTTCTGCCGCGTCTCGACCGACTTCGCATCGTCTTTCAGGTAATAGTCGCGATCGGGAAGCGTCAGTCCACCCTGGTCGAGATTGGCGATGGTCAGGCGCGAATCACGCATGTCGGGCATCTGGCCGAAAGTAAACAGCGCCGGAATCCCCTGGCGATGCATAGTCCCAATCTGCACGATGAGGTCCTGCTTCGTCTTGACGGCCACGATCGCGTTCATCTCAGCTTCGAGCGGCGCCGTGCCTCGCTTTTCGATCGCAGTCTCGTCCATGCAGGCGGCGTAGTAGTCGCCGACTTTCTGCTGGATGGGGCTATGCTTGCCGGGAGCCTGGGCTTGGTCGAGGATGTCGCGCAGCACGTAGAGATTGCGTTCGGCTAGTTCGTTAAAGCGGCCCCAACTCGATTTGTCCGCCGGGATGGGATTGTTCTTCATCCAGTTTCCGCAAGCGTATTGATAGAAGTCCACGCAAGGGTCGACCGTTTTGTCGATGGCCGTCAGATCGAAGTTGGGAATCTGCTTGGGAACGTCGGAAGCGGAGCTGGAAGTTGAACTCTGGGCCATACAAAGGGCGGCTGCAAAGAAAAGAGCGAAAGCGCAGAGAATCCGCATGACTAATTGCCTCAACGTCGAGAATTCGCCTCGCTTCTCAATGGGTGGTGCGAGGGCAGATGGAGATGGGACGGACATGTCCCATTGGAGGTCCACATCTCCCTAAAGACACTACTACAGCGGCAGTCAGACTGTGAAGTTCGGAACCGGGCGAGCAGCCTGTTGGCTTAGAAGATTTTCAAGTGGATGGTCAGATAAGTCTTGGGATCCTGGCGAACGGCCTTGATGAGGTTTCGCGTCTCGACCAGCACATCGTTGGCATTGTTGTACAGAGACGGGTCTTTGAGGAACTTTCCGGCGGTGCCTTCACCCTTGTCGAGCCGGTCGGTGATACTGTCCAAGTGGGTGATTGTGTCGTCGACCTTGCGTCCGAGCGCGTCATCCTTGGCCAGCCTGCCCAAAGTGCCCTTACCGGAATTGATGTCGTCGATCAGCTTGTTGGTGTTGGTGATCGCCCGATTGGCGTTGTCGTACAGTGAAGGATCTTTCAGAAGCTTCCCGGCCGTGCCTTGGCCGCTGTCAACGTCGGTAATGATCTTGTTGATGTTGTCGATGGTTAAATTCGCTTTATTGTAGAGCTCGTCGCTGTTGAGCAGCTTGCCGACCGTGCCGGTGGGTGAATTGATCTGGGTCATGATGTGCTGCAACTGGGTCACAGCATCGTTGGCGCGATTGAACAGAGACGGATCGTAAATGATCTTGCCGATAGACCCCTGGCCACTCTGAATAAAAGTAATAATGTCGTTCAGCTTGTTGATCAAGACATTCAGGTTCTCGATCGTCCCCTGGCTCGCGCGGACAACGTCCTGCAGTTGTGGCACGTCGCGGGTGGGCAACTCAGTGCCGTTTTTCAGCGCACTGCCCTTGGCCTGTCGGCAATCCATGTCGACAAAGACCTCGCCCAGAACTCCAGCCGTGGTCAGTTCGACCTGGCAATCGCTGCGCATGGCATCGGAGTACTTGGTGGTAATCTTCATGACGATTTCCACCGGTGCAGCCCGGCGCTGGGGATCGGCCATCACGCGAATTCCCGTGACATTGCCAATATCGACGCCTTCCAGGCGAACGGGAGCGCCTACGCGCAAGCCGCCGGCGTTATCGACATACGTGCGCACCAGAATTTTTCTGGTAAACAGGCCGGTGGTACCGGTCATGACGAAGATGAGAACTGCGAGGGTAATGAGGGCAACCAGGACCGTAATTCCTACCCTGAGTTGCGACCATCGAACCTGTTTTTCGCTTGGCACGCTGTAGTGATTGCCCCTTGCATGCGACTGCCGCAACCACCCCAACGAGCAAACCAGCACTCGACGGGAACCCGGTTATAGCGGCAACCCTGCCGATTCCACTTCTGCGAGTTTCGAAATCATAACATGTTAGCATCCAGCCGCAAGCCGGACGTGGAGTATCGCCCGGAAAAACCTTAGTCCCCACCGTCAAAGGCCTGTCCGGTGAACAAAAGTCAGGGTTTTCCAGATGCAGAACCGGGCGACAATCATCGCCCGGCTCTGGTGATTATCCACGCCATCCCTTGCGGGGCCTTCTAGAGCTCCAGCTCGGCGCGGATCATGTTGTCTTCCAGGCTGGAGAGCATCTGGAATCCCAAGCCGGGTGCACATGGCCCGCATCTCGCGATTTTCGGGAAGCATGTTGGAGATGACCTTGGTCAGCTTCTCATCGCGTGCAACTTGGATCAGGCGACGATACAACTCCGTCCCCAAGCCCTGATGCTGCGCGGCATCGATGGCCACCGCTGCCAGTTCAGCTTCTTCCCGGCCATGCAGCTTGCTCAAACGGCCGACGGCCAGGATTTCCGGTTCGCCTGCCGCGTTCTTGCGTTCCGCAACCAGCGCCATCTCGCGATCGTAGTCGATGAAGCAGGCGCGGGTGAGCCGGTCGTGCGACGTGCGTTGGGTCAACTTCAGCGGCTGGAAGAAGCGCAGATAGACGCTTCTCTCGGAGAGCTTCTGGTGGAAGGTGATCATGGCGGGCTCATCTTCGGGACGGATCGGCCGGATCGACCACCGAAGTTCCGTCCTTCATCGTCCAGTCACTAACCAGGTGGATCGGGTAGGGCCGGATGGCGCTGGTGGGAAGTTTGTCTTCGGTCATTTCCGGTCCAAACACCACGACGCGGGCGTCGAGTGCCAGCAACCGATCAGGAGACGCCAGCAGCGGATTGATGTCGATCTCCTTAATCCAGCGCTGCTCGACGACCAGCTGGCTGAAGCGCACCAGCAGTTCTTCCAGAGCGGCCAGATCGATAGGCTTGCGGCCGCGAACCCCCTTCAACGCTTTGAGGATCTTGGTCTGTTCCATCATGCGGCGAGCCAGGGTGGAATTCAACGGAGGAAGCGCCAGTGCACTGTCCTTGAAAACCTCGACCAGTTGGCCGCCGGTGCCGAAGAGGATCACGGGACCAAACTGCGAATCCAGACTGCTGCCGATAATCAGCTCGTAGCCGTCAAGCTTTGCCATCGGCTGCACTGTGACACCCTGGAAATGCTCGGCGCCCGCCTTTTCCGTAACCGCTTTCTTGATGTTCTGGAACGCGGTCTTCACCGCATCGGCATCGCGCAGGTTCAACTGCACGCCGCCTACGTCGGTCTTGTGGGTGATGGTCAGCGAGTAAATCTTCAGAACGATGGGGTAGCCGAGTTCAGCGGCGACCTCAACAGCTTCCTTTTCGGTGGTGGCGATACGGGTCTCGACCGTCGGAATGTCGTAGCACTTCAGTACTTGCTTCGACTCGTACTCGGTGAGGATGGTGCGGCCCGACTTCCGGACTTCCTGGATAATGTGCTCTGCTTTGCCCCGCTGTACCGAGGCCTCCGGATGCTGCGGCATCGCTGGAGTTTCGTACAAGCCCTTCAGGTTGTAGGCAGTATCGCCACATGTAATTGAAGGCGTGGACGGCAGCGTCGGGAAACTCGAAGGTCGGAATGCCCGCCTGCTTCAGGATCTCCTCGCCGGCGGCAACTTCCGCGCCGCCCATCCAGCTAGCCAGCACCGGCTTGCCCAGTCCCTTGGCGTAGGGCTTCAGCTTTTCGGCGATCTGGGTGGGGTTGGTCATCTCTTGCGGTGTCAGGACGACCAGCATGCCGTCGATGCTGGGATCCTTGGCTGCGATTTCCAGCGACTTGGCATAACGCTCCGGCTCGGCATCGCCCAGAATGTCGACTGGGTTGTTGTGGCTCCATTGCGCCGGCAGGATATCGTCGAAAGCCTTCATGGTTTCCGCCGAGAGTTCGGCCAGTTCGCCGCCGCCGTTCACCAGACGCATCGGTGGCCAGAACTCCAGGTCCGCCGGCGTTGGTCACAATGCACAGGCGGTTGCCGCGGGGCCGCGGCTGTTTGGCCAGCACATCCGACATAAAGAAGATGTCGGCAATGCTGTTGACGCGCAAGGACGCCGGAGCGGCGGAAGGCCGCATCCAGAACTTCATCGCTGCCGGTCAGGGAGCCGGTGTGCGATGCGGCAGCTTTGGCCGCCGCCGCGGTGCGTCCGGCTTTGATCACGATGACGGGCTTGTTGAGCGAAACTTCGCGCGCGGCAGACAGGAATGACCGCGCATCGCCGATCGATTCCATGTAGATGACGATGCTATGCGTCCGGGGATCGCTGCCGAAATAGTCGATCAGGTCGCCCCAGTTCACATCCAGCATGGAACCGATCGAGACGAAGGCGCTGAAGCCGACATTCTCACGCAAGCTCCAGTCGAGCACGGCGGTGCACAGCGCGCCGCTCTGGCTGATGAAGGCGACGTTCCCTGAGCGCGCGACGGTATGGGCAAAAGTTGCGTTCAGGCCGCGAATCGGGTTCATCACGCCCAGGCAGTTGGGTCCGATCAGCCGCATCTTGCCGCGAATGGTTTGCGCAATCTGGCGCTCCAGATCCTTTGCCGTGCTCGCCAGCTTCTTTGAATCCGGCCGAGATCACAATTCCAGCCGGAATGCCGAGTCCCACCGATTCCGCGATCAAGTCGGGCACGGTGTCGGCAGGCGTGGTGACCACTACTAAGTCGACCTTTTCGGGCAGTTCCGTGACGCTCGGATAGGCCTTGATGCCCAGCACGTTGGGACGCTTAGAGTTGACTGGGAATACGGTTCCACCGAACGGGCTGCTCAGCAGGTTCCATAGCACCGAACGGCCCACACTGCCGGCGCGCTCGGAGGCGCCAATCACGGCAACGCTTTTAGGAAGAAACAGGGAATCGAGAGGATGAGCTTCGGAGCGATAAACGTCCGAAGAAGGATCGGCTTTGAGTGAACTTGTAACAAGTGGTTTTTCAGTTGAAAGAGTGGTCATGAGTCCTCGCTAGATGGATAAAGTCAAGTTTAAGCTCTTGCGCGGCCAAGAGGTTACCAATGTGTCACGGAGAATTGTGATTGAGATCACAAAAGTATGGGGCTAAACCCGCTCGATTTTGGAACCAAACGACCGGGGCAGCGTCTAAAATGGTGTAGCCAAGAAACTTGGTGCCTATGAACTGCAATAACAGATCGGAACCTCCGAGTAATCGGAGAATGCAAACTTACCGCTTCGTGTACCGTCCCGCCCTGCTCGCCTGAGCGCTGCATCGCTTACCCGGTCACGAAGCTTCAACGTGAATCCGGGCGAGTGAATCCTGCCACTGTTTAGGATCACCCTCCAAATCGCGCAGCAATGCGCCCGTGAGGAGGAATCATGCTGCACAAAGACGGAATCAAGAACCTGAGCGCCGTTTATCCCGAGCTGGCGCGCGTGTGGATCAAGACCGGCGATTCCAGAACGCCGTTGAAGGGCGTCTGGATCGATGAATCGAAACTGCGCCATCTGCAAAACGAGCCTTGCCAGACAAACGGCGAGAACCAGACTGCAGAACTCGCGGAGGACCACTTATCCCTGGCGGCGTAGCTGTCAGGCCGGCATTTGGCACATGGCACTTGGCATTTTAGCCAAGTGCTAACTGCCAAGTGCTAAACGCGTGGGATGGTACAATGAAGCCTCTCCGCGAACAAATTCTGCGGCGATGCGCCCTCTGGACGGGACTCCAACCCTTGGCACAACAGACGACAGAAGCCCGAAGCATCACCTACGCCGATTCCGGCGTGGACATCGAACTGGCCAACCGGACCAAGCAACGCATCAAGTATCTCGCCCACAAGACCTTTAATCGCGGTGTGTTGAGTGAGATTGGCGGTTTCGGCGGCCTGTTCGCAATCGACAAGAAAAAATACCTTGATCCCGTGCTGGTTTCCAGCGTGGATGGCGTCGGTACCAAGCTGAAGATTGCTTTTGAGATGAATCTGCACCACACCATCGGCGCCGACCTGGTGAATCATTGCGTCAACGACATCGCGGTGCAAGGCGCCGCACCCATGTTTTTCATGGACTATTTCGCCACTGGAAAGCTGCGGCCGGAGATCGCGGAAAAGGTAGTGGCCGGCATTGCCGATGCCTGCAAGCAGAATGGTTGTGCGCTGATTGGCGGTGAAACTGCCGAAATGCCGGGCTTCTACGGCAACGGCGAATACGATTTGGCGGGCTTCATCGTAGGGGTTGTCGACCGCGAGAAGATCATCAGCGGCAAGGCCGTGCAGCCCGGGGACGTGCTGGTTGGCCTGGCTTCGACTGGACTGCATACCAACGGCTACTCGCTGGCTCGCAAGCTATTTTTCTCGACCGCGCACTACACGCCCGATTCCTATGTCAATGAGATCAAGGGCAAGGTCGGCACGGAACTGATGAAGATCCATAGAAGCTATTGGCCCATTGTGCGCCGGATGATCGAAGCGGATGCAGTGTCGGCCATGGCTCACATCACTGGGGGTGGTATCACCGAAAACCTGCCCCGGGTTCTGCCCAAGGGTGTAGGGGCAATCGTGGAAATCAATTCCTGGCCAGTGCCGCCCATCTTCGAGCACCTGCAGAAGATCGGTAACGTTCCTCAAGATGAGATGCTGCGCACCTTCAACATGGGAATCGGCATGATCCTGGTGGTGCCGGCGAAGAAATTCAAGAAAGTACAGACCATCCTGGAGCGCTGCGGCGAGAAAGGCCACACCATCGGCCGCATCGTGAAGGGCGAGAAGCGCGTTACTTACCAGTAGGAAGCTATCAGCTCTCAGCCGTCAGCTAGTAAATTCCTGGTTTGCCGCCAACGCAGCTGTTTCTCTTTTCTTTTCGCTTACGAACCGCTGCGAAGGACGCGACAAATATCTGCTCAACGGCTTCCGATTATGGCAGTATCGCGATAAGCGGCTTTTGCCTGACTAGAACCTCGCCAATCTCAACGGCATCGATCCCTGCATCGCACAACCTCGCGATCAGTTGCGCCGCATCGATTTCGGCGACAGAGATCAGCAAACCTCCTGCGGTTTGGGGATCGTAGAGCAACGTCAGTAGGTCTTGCGGGACGTTGGCGTCCAGCTCAACACAGCCCTCGGCGAACTGGCGATTGGCCTTCAGGCCTCCGGGAACAAATCCTCCGCGAACGCATTCCAGCGCGCCCGGCAGAAGCGGCACCCGCGAAGCGTGAAGCCGCAAGCTGACATGGGAGCCCAGCGCCATCTCGCGCGCGTGACCGATCAGGCCGAAGCCAGTGACGTCGGTTACGGAATGCACCGCGAAGCCGCCCGAGATTACGACCTCTGCCGCGGCTTTGTTCAGCGTGGTCATGGAATGGACTGCGCCGCGAATCCAGGCGAAATCAGCGGTGCCACGCTTGATGGCAGTCGAAATTACCCCGGTGCCGATGGCTTTGGTAAAGATGAGGCGATCGCCAGCCAGCGCCCCACTGTTGGCCAGAACTTTCTGCGGATGAATTGTGCCAGTGACCGAATACCCCAGCTTGATCTCTTCGTCACGAATACTGTGGCCGCCGATGATGGTGCAGTTGGCCTCAACCATCTTCGACAATCCGCCCGCCAGCATTTCTTCCAGCACTTTGGGATCGCCGTTGTCGGGGAAGCAGGCCATCGTGAGCGCCGTGATTGGCTTGCCGCCCATGGCATAGACATCGCTGAGAGAGTTGGTAGCCGCAATCTGCCCGAACACGAACGGGTCGTCAACGATGGGGGTAAAGAAATCAACGGTTTGGACCAGCGCCAGCTCGGGTGTGAGTTGATACACCCCGGCGTCGTCGGCGGTATCGAAGCCGACTAGAACGTTGGGGTCGTGTTGCCGGGCTAATTTCCCAAGCACCGAGTCCAGCACCGCCGGACTTAGCTTGCTGGCTCAACCAGCGGCTTTCACCATCTCGGTGAGGCGCGTTGTTTTGATGTCGGACACAAGTTCATTCTAGCGGAGGCGCTGGCAGTTAGCATTTAGCACTTGGCGATTAGTACTCGCCAGTCAGCAATCGGTATTTGGTGTGACACTAACCTCTGATAGCCGACCGCAAAAGAAATATGAGTTAGAGATGGCGGAAGGGCGCGGCTTTAGCCGCGCCGCGAGGGTGCAATTCAAACAGGGCTTTAGCTTCGGTCGACCCTGGCCAAATCCGTCTCGGGACCCTCCGATTTCCGCCTGGCTAAAAGCCCGGCGCTTCCAGCGACGGGGGCGACATTTATTTTGGCGGTTATCAGGAGCCTTTAGCCCGTGCTCCGCCCCGACTTGCCAAGTACCAAGTGCCAACTGCCAAATGCCCTCTCCCTATTGTCCATACAGGAACAGCAGATCATCCGGCAAACGGCGCGACCACGCGGCTTCTTCCTGCTTTCCGCCTTCCTCCACCACAACCTTCAGGCGAGTCGGGCCCATGCCTTTCTTGCGTAAAATCGCTTCCAGGTCGTGCACGTCTTTTAGCAGTTCATCGGTGCTCTGAGGATCGTCATTCAAGACCTCCCCGCCACCGATCCCGATTACCATCCTGGCCGGAAGCAACTTCGCCTTCTCGGCGTGTTTGAGTAACTGGCCATTGCCGATCTGCAACCGCGGACTCTCCAGCAGCACATGGCCGAAAACGCCGGGATGCTCCAGCACGGTGTAGAGCGTGATGTCGGCGCCGTAGGAGGAACCGCCCAGGCCGGTGTTTGCCGGCCCATGTGAGACGCGATAGTGTTTTTCGATAAAGGGCAGCACTTCAGCGATCAGGAATTTCGCATACTCCTGTCCATGAACATCTTTATCTTCGGTGACCTTGTCGGTCTTGTTCATCGGATCGGGATAAGGCAGATACTCCGAGCTGCGCTTCTCGCCGGCATTGTCGATGCCGACCACGAACATGGGTGGGATTTTGAAGCCGCCGACCAGGTGCTCGACTGTTTCATCAACGTGCCACTCGCCGCTGTGGCTGGTCACTTCGTCAAACAGATTCTGACCGTCTTGCAGATACAGCACGGGATAACTGCGCGTCCGGTTGAAAGGCGAAAAGTAATTGGCCGGCACTAAGACCCGCAGCGTCCGCGTGGTGTGATAAATCTTGCTTTCGAAGGGAACGATTTCCAGCCAGCCGATAACGGTGTGATCTTTGTCGAAAGACGTGATGGTGGTGACGTTCGGAATGTATCCGGCCGGTGTTTTCGTCTTCGTCTTGGGGTTGGCGCTGTCTTGCGCTCCGGCACAAGTGGCGAAAATTACCGACCAAATGAGCAAAACGGCGATACGGATTGTCGGCATGAAACCAGATTAGCAGGAGAGGAAATCGCCGATTCAGGTGTTCTCGCTTTATCCCTTCAGCTTAAGATTTATCAGCTGCATCTCGGGAGCGCTCTGGTTCCAATCGGCGGAGATGTGTTCCAGCGTGAGTCGCACGGTCTTCGTCTGGCCGGGCGCAATAGGCGAACGTTCCAGGTCCACCAGATCAGGGTAGCCGCCCATCTGGTTCTGCATCAGAACGTGTAACGGAAGCGTTTCGGTCTGCACGACCTGATCCATGGTGTTCTTGAAAACCATTTTCATGTCGGCGCCAGTCAGGGCTTTGTCGCCAGTGTTGGTGATATCGGCGTCGAGGTAGGTAACCGTGCCGCCAACATAATTTTCGGCCGCGCTGACCTTGGGATTGGAAATCTGGAGCTTGCCCGCATAGGGATCGACCGGAGTAGTTGTCGCTGGCTTGTGGCGTGTAAGGGCGATGACGAGGCCGATGACGAGGAGCACCACAAGCAGTCCGACGGCGATGGGCATCCAGTTGCGCTCTCGAGTCTGCTGCTTCGCTGGTGTGAACAGATCAGCCATGTATGCGATGATTTTACTCCGCCGCGTACCGGCGAGAGGGAGCAACCTGGAGCAACCGATAAAGGCACTCTCGAGGTCCTTCGACTCCGCTTCCTGCGGTCGCTTTGCTCAAGATGACAAGCGGAACTTGTTAAGTCTTCTGCACCTGTCGAAACGCGGCCAGCCGCTCGCGAACGCTCATCACATGATGCGGCAGATCGAGCCGCGAGCCTTCCTCCAGAATAGGAATCAGCTTGTCAAACTCTGGCCCAGAATGTGATCCGGTCAGCGCAACGCGTATCGGGTGAAACAGGTCTTTTCCCTTGGCGCCGGTTTTCGACTTCACCTCGTTCATCATGGCCTTGAAGCGCTCCGGAGTCATCGGCGAAAGATCGCCTTCTGCCGATTGAGTGAAGGCGCTCAGCACTTCCGCGGTCTTCGGCGCCGCGAGAACTTCGGCGTTATCGGGTAAACTCAGCGCCGCTGCGGCGTCGTAACGGAAGATCAGCGCCGCTCGTTCGGGCAGTTCGTCCAATTTGTTAACCGACGGAACTAGCAGAGCGACTGCCTTGCTGAACCACGAGAGGATTTGGTCGTCGGATTTTTCTGGCAACAATCCGTTGCGGATAAAGTAGGGCTCGGCCAGTTTCTCGATGCGTTCCGACGAACTCTCCTTGATGTAATGCCGGTTCAGCCAGTAGAGCTTCTCCATGTCAAAGACTGCGGCCGCCGGATTGATTCGCTTCAGTGAGAATTCCTTCTTGAGTTCGTCAGGAGTGAAGATCTCGCGCGTACCGCCGGTCGGGGCCCATCCCAGCAATGCCAGATAATTCGTCAGCGCCTCCGGCAGCACGCCCATCTCGCGAAAGTTGGCGATCGAGGTTGCGCCGTGCCGTTTCGAAAGCCGCTCGCGATCACTGCCCAAGATTGTCGAGAGATGCGCGAACTGCGGCACCGGCCAGCCCAGCGCTTCGTAGAGCGCGACCTGCTTGGGCGTATTCGATAAGTGATCGTCGCCGCGAATGACGTGAGTAATGTTCATCAGCGCGTCGTCGACCACGACCACATAGTTGTAAACCGGAATGCCGCTGGAGCGCAGGATGATGGGATCGCTGACCACTTCGCTGGAGAACTCGACTGTGCCGTGCACGATGTCGTGAAAGCGAATGGGATGCTCCGGAATGCGCAGCCGAATCGCCGCCGGTTCACCGCTGGCCCGCTGCCGCTCGGCTTCAACTGGATCCAGCACGCGGCACTTGCCGGAGTAAATCGGCGGCTGCTGATTCTTGAGTTTCTCTTCGCGATCGCGTTCCAACTCCTCTTGCGAGCAAAAACAGAGATAGGCTTTGCCCTCGCTTACCAACCGCTCGGCATGCTCCCGATAGATCGCCAGCCGATCGCTCTGGCGATACGGCGCGTAATGTCCGCCGATGTCCGGACCTTCGTCCCAATCCAGACCCATCCACTTGAGATCGTCGAGCAACTGGGCTTCGTAGCGGGCCTCGCTGCGTTCGAGATCCGTGTCTTCGATGCGCAGCACCATTACGCCGCCGGCTCTGGCGGGCGAACAGCCAGTTGAAGAGTGCGGTGCGGGCGTTGCCGACGTGCAACTGTCCGGTAGGTGAAGGAGCGAAGCGAACGCGAACTTGCGGAGGAGTGCTCACTCTCTGATGTTAGCAAGAGTGGAGCGATTCGTCGTGGAGCTGAAAAAGCAGAGTAGAGTCGGCCTTCAGGCCGGCGTTAGGCAGCGTCTACGGAAATACGGCGGAGCGCTTATCGGGATCGAGCGCTCCTCCTGAAACCCGATGTTTTTGTTCTTAGCCGTGAAATGCAGCGCTGAGGGGACCGCGCTACCCTTGTTACTTCGCGAATTGCCATCGACCCTCGATGCAGCCGGTTCTCGATTCCCAGCGAGCAATCCGGATTGACGTTCTGAATGTAGATATCGTTCTCGCCATTGCGATCGTCTTCCCAGGTCAGAGCTGACAGTCCTGATGAAGCGATCCCCGCCGCTAGCCGCGACTTATCCGACGATGCGGATGAAACCGGGAATTGCGCGCACACGGTGCCACCGGTTCCATCGAGTTTGATCGCCTGGATAGTGCCAGAGCCGAAACCGGGCTGATCGAACCAGAACACCAGCGCGCCCGTCCCGATCTGCACATTCTCGACGAAAATTTGCGAATCCGACCCCAGCGGCGCGATGGTCAATCCAGTGTCGCTCCACTGGCGCGCGCCCGCGGAGTTGAACTTCTGTCCGGAGACGCCATTCTGGTCTTGCAAAGAATCTTCCTCCGTCCAGAAGAGGAAAGTCTCCTGCGTCGCGGGATTGTACGACGCCGAGGGCGAGACTCTCACGTTCGTCAGATTGGTCGAACCAACCGAGCCGTTGTGCCCGAAGGCTTCGGTACCGTTGGTCAGGATGTGCTGCGCGAAGACCTGCAACGTCGGACTGTTGCTGTACCAGGAAAATACTGCGCCTCCACTGCCGTCGTAAGTGAAGTAGGGAAACTCTCCGAATTGCAGCGAGCCGCCATCGTAAACGTGGACGTGTCCGGAGCCCCACATTAGCTGTCCGCTAGCCGAGAGCTTGTTGGCGTAGAGGTAAGCATTGCTTCCGAAGCCGTGATTGCGCACCCAGGAGACGATGACCGATCCGTCGTCGGCAGCGTGCAGGTCGGCCAGCGAATAGTTGTAGCCGGCTTCCTGCAAGGTGACCCCATAGTCGAACGCCGTTGCTCCTATCCACAACGGCCGGCCGTTGGGATCGAGCTTTTGCAGGATGACTGCGCTGTCCGTCGTCCATGCGACCACAATATTGCCATCGCTGGTAACTGTAATCTTCGGCGCGGCGTGGGAGCCGGGATCCCAGGTCATGGCGATCCCGTTCGGTCCCCACAGCGGTTGCCCGGAGGCATTCATCTTGGCCGCGGTAACCTGCGGATTGTTGGGGTCGCTCCGATCGTCGAGAAATGCCAGCAGTGCATTGCCGGCAGCGTCAATTGCGAGACCGTAGTCCTCGGTCGAACTCAAGGTGAGCTTCGCAACCTGTACGCCATCATGTTGGAACTGCTCTACGCCGTTGGCGTTGAGGAGCTGATAGTAGACATCGTAACCGTTAGGCGGAGGATCGTTGGGATTGTTGTTGAACCAGCTCACATACCAACTATCGTTCGGCAGGGGCAGCAATTTGGGCTGCACTTGATCAGCGCCGGCGATGTTGGATAAATCGAGATTCTGAGAAGGGTCAGAGGACCATTGGGCCCAGGCACTGGTAGCGATCATCAGTCCGACCACACACATGACGGCCGTACGAATTGCATATTTCATTCGCGCTCCTTGATTCTCTCTTCTGGGGAGTGGATGGAATTTTACAGCCCTATTCAAGACAAAGGAATGCAGTTATTGCAAAGCTCGGATTGGGGCAAAAGATTTCCAGACGCTTACGCCTGGACGAGCGCTCGAGGCTAATTCGTTCGCTAATAAAATCGCCAAAGCAGGGATGACAAAAACGGAGGACTGCTCACTGCTTCACGCTGTCCAGCAGCTTAACCTCCGCGGGCGATGGCGGTTCGGCGCGGCCGCCAAGATATTTCGCCAGGAAGTTCTCGCTGGCTGCGTTGAACGCCATGTTATTGGTCGGACGCGCGAAGCCGTGGCCTTCATCGGGGAACACGTAATATTCGACCGGTTCGCCATTCTTGCGCATGGCAGCGACAATCTGATCGCTCTCTGCCTTGTTGACCCGTGGATCGTTTGCCCCCTGCCCGATCAGCAGCGGAGCCTTGATCTGGTCTGCCTTGAACAGCGGCGACTGGGAGTTCAGAAAATCTTCCGAATCGCCCATGCGTTTATGGAAAGTCGACAGGATGGTCGACCAGTACGGTGGAATGGTTTTCAGCAGCGTGTTCAAGTTCGAAGGCCCAACGATGTCGACGCCGCAGGCGAAGGCTTCCGGCGAGAAGGCCACGGCCGCCAGGGTCGCGTAGCCGCCATAGCTGCCGCCCATGATGCAGACTTTCTTGGGATCAGCCACACCCTGCTTAACCGCCCAGTCTTTCCCATCGAGCAGGTCGGTGTGCATTGTGCCCGCCCACTGGCGGTCGCCGGCATTCACATATTGCTTGCCGTAGCCGGTCGATCCGCGGAAGTTAACTTGCAGCACGGCGTAGCCACGATTGGCCAGCCACTGAGCGTAGGAATTGTATCCCCATACGTCGCGTCCCCACGGACCGCCATGCACAAACAGCACCATGGGAAGATTCTTCGCAGTTACGCCGGCCGGCGTCGTGAGATAACCATAGATCTTCATGTTGTCGCGCGCGGTGTACTCGATCGGCTGCATCTTCGAAAGCTGGATACTTCTCCAGCGCAGGGCGGTTGCTGAACAATAGCGTCGCCTGTTTCGCCGGGCGGTCATACAAATAAAAATAGACAGGGCCATCGTCGCTGACGTAGGTGACAATCCACTTGTTGTCGTCTAGGCTGCGCGAGAGACTGACGATATCGCCCTCGTGAGCCTTCTGCAAGATCTGGTAGTCGGCTTTGATCCTGGGATCGATGAAGTCGTATTCGATGCGTTGTTTAACGAAGGTCACGACTTCCAAGGCATTCGTCTTCGGTTGGGTGACGAGGCCCTGGATATCGAACTGCGGATCAGAGGCGATAACTTTGCGCGCCCCGTTGGCCACGTCGATCTGCAACAGGCGAGCCGCATTGGCATCGAGGCTGGTGCCGATCCAGACGCTCTGGTTGTCGGGAGTGAAGCCGAAGATGCCGCCGAAGGTCTCGTCCGGCCCCCATTTGATCAGCTCGCGCCACGGGGATTTAACGTCGTTGCGGACGCGAATGATGCTACCTCCATCCGGGGTTGATATCTGAGCAGCGCGCACTTGCAAGTCGTTGTCGGCTTGCCAGTTGGCCACATCGCCGGGATTCTCGGTGTCCATCTCCATCTTGCCCGTTTTCAGGTCGAGACGGTAGACGTCGAACAATTTGGGATCGCGCTTGTTTGCCTGAATCAGAATGGTGTTCGGAGTCTTCCAGTCGTAGGCCACGACGTCGACGCGAACCTTCTCAAGGGGCGTCAGGTCTTTGGTCTGCTTGGTGGCGATGTCGGTCTGATAAAGCCGCCAGTTCTCGTCGCCGCCCACGTCTTGCGTGTAAAGGATGTGCTGGTTGTCGTACTGCCAAGTGAAATTGCGGATGCCGCGCTTGGTGTCAGAAGTCACTGCCCGATCATCAGTCTTGCCCAGGGTGCGAATCCAGACGTTCAGCACACCATCGACTGGGGCGAGATAGCCGAGCTGTGTGCCGTCGGGCGAGATCTGGGGATCGGCGCGCTCGGGGTTGCCGAAGAGTACGGACCGCGGAATGAGTTCGGTAGTGGGCTTTTGCTGAGCCGCGGAAGGCCCAGCCGCCAGAAATTGACTCATGATAAAAGATAGCAACAAAGATAGGCCTGTCCGCATGAGTGACCTCCGATTGTGCCGCACTATAGTGGCACCGCCTAAAGGCCCGGCGCAAGTGGCAGACGTCCATGCATCGTGACTATTCGGTGGAGTACAGTTTCCGGCCCAATATTCAGCTCAAAAGAAAAACCATAATTATTCCGTGACTGAGCAATGCGGCTCAGTACTGCGAGCACGGATAGGACATACTCACCTCAGTAGTATCTCTAGCAACCCCAACAACTGTTGAGCGAGGTGTCCGCTGGCGAGTTCAATTCAGCGGTTATGTCGTGTCTCGCCTTGCAACCCTTCGCCGCCACAACGTCTTGACCCCTTAGGAGGTCACCATTGAAGAAAGTAGCTTTGTTCGCAACCATTCTAGCCTTGGCGATTTGCGCCAGCGCGCAGCAACAAATCGATTTCGCTCAGTTATCCAACAGCGGCGTCCCGTCCTCGATTCCGGAGAACTATGCCGGCCTGCATTGGAGCGGCATCGATGCGGTTAACGCGCTGACGTACGGCGAAGCGGGTGCCGGGTTCTCGACTGGCCCAGAAGTCATGGTCGCTTTCGGCGGCGGTCCACTCTGCTTCCCTATTTATGGTGGCTTGGTCAACGACGGATCGGCGTCGAAGAACATCTGTGAATCTACCATCACATCCGGCTTCGGTACTGATGGTGTTGGTACGTTTCAGATCGCCAGCGCTGTAGTTGCCTCAGGATGGACCAATGGATCCATCGTCGTCACTGCCTACAATAACGGCGTAAAGGTGGGTTCTTCAGTGAAGTATAGCCTTACCACCACTTCGACGACGCTGGTGTTCCCGAACTGGGGACCAATCACTCAGTTAGTGATTCACCCCAGCCCTAACGGTTCCTTTGTGATGTATGTCTTGCAATTGAAGTAGGCGGCCGCTTCTCTGTCGCTAAACGGCGCGCGATCGGATGCGCCCCCAAGCAGGGGCGGGATAGTTATTCCCGCCCCGCTTTACTTCGCGAGCTACCCTGGCCGGCTTCCGTGAACCTGGACAACGACCCCACTTTCCTGCGATCATCCCGAGCGTTCTCGCCGCTTCTTAATCTCCCCGCGAAGTTGGCTGTAGGTCTAGACGAACGAGCAAACGTGGGCCCCTCTATTTTCGCTGTAAAATATCCGCTCGCTTACGCGACGAGAACTCGTCCACAGGAACTGGACAGCGTGAGGGCATTAAACTAAGCCCTTGATCGGGGGCGCGGAGACAGCGTTCGCCTGGTTCTGTCGGACGTCCTCTAAGCAAGGTACTCATGCGTGTGATCGCCGGACAATATCGCAGTCGCCCGCTTCAAGCATTGGCCGGGCTCGATTTACGTCCCACCAGCGATCGCCTGCGGGAAACCTTGTTCGATGTTCTGGCTGCTTCCGGCGGATTAAGGGACAGTGTATGGGTTGATCTCTACGCAGGAACCGGAGCAGTCGGTATTGAAGCGCTCAGCCGCGGGGCGCGCCAGGTATATTTCGTGGAATCAGCCAAGAAGCATGCGCGGCTCCTGCGCGGGAATCTTGCCGCTCTCGGCATTGCAGAAGGCTTCGAGGTGCAGGAGCGCGAGGTTGCGAAAGCGCTGCCGCTGCTGGAAAGCACGGGTGTGGTGTGCGATTTCTGTTTTCTCGATCCCCCCTATCGCATGCGCGGCAGCTATGAGCAGGTCCTTGGTTATCTGTCGCAATCGCGGCTATTGCAACTGTCGAGCATCGTGATCGCCGAACATGAGAAGAAGTTCGATCCCGGCGAGCGTTTTGGTGCGCTGGTACGGTACCGTCGGCTCGACCAGGGCGATGCCTCCCTGAGTTTCTACAAACTGGGATAAGATGCTTTGCCGGGCCCTCCTAAATTTTGCGAAGGAGTCTGTGATGCCCAAAGCAATGACGCACAAAAAGTGGAAGTATGATCCGCATCCCAGCATTCGCATAGCACGGTCGGTGATTGCCGGACTGAAAGAAAAGACCGGCCGGTCCATTGAGGAATGGATCAGGCTGACGCAGAAAGAAGGTCCGTCCGGCGAAAAAGAACGCGCAGCATGGCTGAAGAAAACGTACGCGCTGGGAACTAACTATGCTTCCTGGATCGCGGGACGTTCAGCCGGTAAGAGCGACGCGTTCGAGAATGCCGATCAGTATTTGAAACACGCGGAAGACTATGTGGAAACGATGTACGCTGGTCCGAAAGAACATCTGCGAACCATCTACGATGAAATTCTGACCTATGCCAAGACGCTTGGCCGCGACATCGGAGTCTCACCGTGCCGGACGATCGTTCCCATTTACCGCAATCACGTGATCGCACAGATCAAGCCCGCCACACGCACTCGTATCGATCTCGGCTTGGCATTGCAAGACGCCAAGACACCAGAGCGGCTGATCGATACCGGCGGCTTCGCCAAGAAGGATCGCATTACTCACCGGATCGAAATCAGTTCGACAGCCGACTTTGACGCCGAAGCAAAACGCTGGATGAAAGTAGCCTACGACATGGATGCGTAAAGCCGGGTTCGACTATTCGGCGTGACGGCGGGGGACGCGTTTGGAAAGGTTGCAAAGCGTTTCGTATACCACAGTGTCAGAGCTGCGCGCCAAGTCCCATGCGCTGATACGTTGATCTCCGCTGCGACCAATCAATACAACCTCATCGCCGATGGCAGCGCCGGGGACGTGAGTAACGTCCACCAGGGTTAGGTCCATTGAAATGCGTCCTACCATGGGAGCGCGCTGGCCTCGCAGCAGCACTTCTCCGCGGCCAAGCGCCGGGTCCATGTCATCGGAGGTCGGCGGAATTCCGGCGTGGATCGATACTTTGCGTGACAGGCCGTCTCCATAGCCTACGGATACGACCGCGATGCGCGCAGGGGCACCGGTAACGTAAGCGCCGTTGTATCCCAGCGCCTGACCCGCAGGCACGTCGCGCAATCCAATGATGTGCGTTTTCCAGGCAAGGACTGGTTTCAGCGGTAACACCGGAACATCCGCTGCGAGCGAACCGTCACTGTGAGACCAATGCTGTTCGTAGCCGTAAAGCGCCAGACCTGGGCGCACGAAGTTATGCCAGGTGCCGGGGCGCGCTCCCACCGCGCCGCTGTTGGCCAGGTGGCGAAGCGGGGGATGGAGTCCATGGGAGCCAAGGGTGCGCAACGCCGCATCGAAGAGTTCGATCTGGCGGCTGGTGCCTTCGTCGTCCAACACTTCAGACGAAGCCAAATGACTAAACACGCCTTCCAACTCGACCTGCGGCAACCGCTTCACGCCGTCGGCAAACGTTTCCAACTCGGCTAAAGGAAGGCCCAGGCGACCCATTCCAGTATCGATCTTCAGGTGGACCGACACCGGTCGGTCCAGGTGCAAGCGCGCGGCGGCATGGGCGAGAGCTTTTGCGTCTTGCAGGCGAAAAACGGCGGGAGTCAGCAAATTGAGAAGCGCGTCTTCTTCTTCGCCTGCGAAAAGGCCGCACATGACCAGGATGCGGCCAGTCACGCCGACTTCGCGTAACAAGATGCCTTCGTCGGTCGAGGTAACGCCAAACCACTTTGCGCCTGCTTGTTCCAAGGCAGGGGCGCACTCTTGCACACCGTGGCCATAGGCGTTACATTTGACTACCGCACAAATTTGAACTTCTGGCCCGAGGTGATTCTGCAAGACGCTGAAGTTATGGCGCAAGGCAGATAGGGAGACTTCCGCCCAATTCGGCCGGGTTTCGATGCGAGAGCTGGTAACCGTTGTAGCCAAGTCTAAATGATACGCGCAGATGGGGACCAGCGACCACCTCGACTGGAGTTACTGAACAGTTACCGCAATGGGGGATGGTAATTGTCGTAATTCCAAGATGGCATTACTTTTATGCTACTGTTTCGCAAGCTATTGGACTAAAGAGCTATCGCAAAATGGACATCCGTGGTATAAAACTTTGGCTGTCCAATAGACATGAGGTTTGACGAGCTGTGAATTTTACTCGGACCGGATGGATAACCGATCACGAAACCGAGCTTGAGACTGCGAAGTCGCACGCATGATAAACATCATCATTGCTGACCATCAGGCGATTTTTCGCGCCGGCATAGCTAAGGTGCTTGCCGTGGAAGAAGATATCCGTATCGTCGGACAGCCCCAGTCTGCGGAGCAGTTATTGAACGCGCTGGAAAAACTGCGGTCCCGGGTGCTGATCCTCTCGTCCAGCTTCCTCTCATCTTTGCCCGAAATCCAGGAGATCGCCGGGCGGCAGCAAATAGCGGTGCTCATGCTCTGCGACAACAACGAGAACGCTTCCGACTTTATGCGGATGGGAGTTCAGGGTGTGATCTACCGCTCCGCCAGCGGCAATATCGTACTGGAAGCAGTTCGGCGGCTTTCGCAAGGCCAATCATTCCTGCAGGGGCCGCACTCCGCCGAGCCTGAAATCAATGAGGATTTGGTGGGAGCGCGCGTGAGAAAGCGTCTCTCCGAAAGAGAGCTTCGCATCATCGCTGCCATTGTGCAGGGCTACAAGAACCGCGAGATCGCGATGCAGCTTTACACCAGCGAGCAGGTTATCAAGAACGCCCTGCGGAACATCTTTGACAAAATCGGCGTGTCGGACCGCCTGGAGCTGGCATTGTTCGTAGTGCATCACCGCATCCTGGCGCAGGCAACTGCCTCGGTTGCCGTCAATCCCGCGCGGCCCAGACTCGCAGAGGCGTCGGGAAAATCCCCGATTGTGGGGACCACCCCGTTTACCTCGATGAACTGAACAGCGACTGAGCCGCGAATCGCAGCAGCCGACCACAATCCATATACAATGTCATCCCGGAGGTCGCTTGCTGATGCGCCAGGCCATCCGATTTTCGCTATTCTTGATCCTGCTTTCGACCGTAGTGTTTCCAGGCCGTCTTATGAATGCTCAAACCGACAGCAACGCCGAATCTCAGACCGCAAATCAGAGTCCCCCAACCGTTGCCGAAGCTGAAGAATTTATGCGTGGCGCCGAGACCCGGCTGAACGATCTGGGTGTAAAGGCGAGTCGCGCTTCCTGGGTACAGTCGAACTTCATCACTGACGACACGGAGATCATCTCGGCGGACGCGAATGAAGCCCTGATCGGCGCGACCACCGAATTGGCAAAGCAGGCCACACGCTATGACCACCTCAAGCTGTCGGAAGAGCTGACCCGCAAGATGCTACTGCTGAAGCTGTCGGCCGCAGTGCCCGCCCCGGCGCCACGCGATCCCAAAGAGCTGGCCGAACTGGCGCGCATTGGAACTTCCCTGGAAGCGGACTACGGCAAAGGCCAGTATTGTCCGAAGAGCGGCAAGCACGCGGGCGAGTGTCTCGATGTCGGTGAGATCGAGAAGATCATGGCGACGAGCACCGATCCAGACGAACTGAAGGACTTGTGGGCAGGCTGGAGCGCGGTAGGTCCACCGATGCGTGAGCGCTACGCTCGCTGGGTCGAGTTGGGCAACAAGGGCGCGAAAGAGATGGGCTTCAGCGATCTGGGCGCGATGTGGCGCGCCGGTTACGACATGACGCCCGATCAGTTCAGCGCTGAAGTCGAGCGCCTGTGGCAGCAGGTGAAACCACTTTACGAGTCGCTGCACGCCTATGTGCGCACCCGGCTGGTGGAGAAATACGGTCCCACGGCGGTTGATGCTAACGGCATGATTCGCGCCGATCTGCTGGGCAATCCCTGGGCGCAAGAGTGGGGTAACATTTTTCCGCTGGTGGCCCCGCCGCAGCAGAAGCCGCCGTACGACGTCACCGACCTGCTGAAGGCGATGAACGTCGACGCCCTCGGCATGGTGAAGTACGGCGAAGGCTTCTTTACCTCGCTGGGATTTGCGCCGTTGCCGAAAACCTTCTGGGAGCGTTCGCTGTTCGTAAAGCCCCGCGACCGTAATGTTGTGTGTCATGCCAGCGCGTGGGACATCGACAACTTCGACGATGTGCGTTTGAAGATGTGTATCCAGATTCGCGGTGAGGACTTCGTCACGATTCACCACGAGTTGGGTCACAACATGTATCAGCGGGCTTACGAGCATCAGCCATTCCTGTTCAAGAACGGCGCCAACGACGGTTTCCACGAAGCTATCGGCGACAGCATTGCGCTGGCGATCACGCCCGAGTATCTGAATAAGGTGGGCTTGCTGGCGACGATTCCACAGAGCGACGATACCGGCTACCTGCTGCACATGGCGCTGGATAAAGTCGCGTTCCTGCCGTTCGGCTTGCTGATCGATCAGTGGCGCTGGAAGGTCTTCAGCGGCCAGATCAAGCCTGCCGACTACAACTCTTCGTGGTGGGAGATGCGCGAGAAGTACCAGGGCATCTTTCCGCCGGTCGCGAGGACGGAAGCCGACTTTGATCCGGGCGCGAAATATCACGTGCCGGCGAACGTGCCATACACGCGCTACTTCCTGGCGAGGATTCTGCAGTTCCAGTTCTATCGTGCCATGTGCCGCGAGGCGGGATTCACCGGACCGCTGTACCGCTGCTCGTTCTATGGCAACAAAGCGGCAGGCGCCAAGCTGAATGCCATGCTGGAAATGGGCCAGAGCAAGCCCTGGCCTGACGCGCTCTACGTCCTGACCGGCGAGCGACAGATGGATGCGGGCGCGATGATGGAATATTTCGCGCCGTTGAAGCAGTGGCTTGACGAACAGAACAAAGGCAAGCCGGTAGGATGGAAAGCGCCTCAGTAGTGAAGATGGGTCGAAAAGGGTGACTTTCGCAACCGTCCGAGCGCTTGAGCCGGGTTTTGTTTACCCATAAAAACTAGACGAACAACTGGAATCCTGGATCGAATGGTTAAAGCAGAACGCGATTGACATCGAGAGCAAAGTGCGGTGGGAGCGCGGTGGCACCAGCCTCTATTTTCGCGATCCCGATGGAAATCTGCTGGAGCTGGCCGCCCCGGGAGTCTGGGCTAACAACCGATTGCAGGCGAGACTCTTCTATCGTAGGAGGTCCGCTTCTGCGGCATCGCCGGTGTCCCGCTTCACTGTCGACTTTCGAATGATTGGAATTTCGAATCCTCAGACTTGCGCAAAGATTTCTGGAGTTCGGCACTTCCGTGGAGCGGCGCCCTTCTGAAGCGAGTGAGCGGAAGAAACGGGCGATCCAGCAACAGGGTTCACAGCAAATGCATCCTCGCAAATCGTTCTTGCCAGAAACCCTGTTTATACCATTAAGCTGTAGCGCCTGGATCGTCAGCGGTCAGCATCTATTTATTCATCGCATGGCTTCGCTCGGCAAAGCTGCTTCAACGAAGCGTCGCGCAACATCGTTGAAGGAGAGGCGACATGAACAATCTCGACAACATGTTAGAACGTAACAAAGACTTTGCTGCTCAGCAGTCTGCCGCGGGCGCACTTATGCCTTCGCTTCCGCGGGCGCTGCCGAACGTAAAGGCAATCATCATCGGTTGCGCTGATATGCGTGTGGATCCGGCTCATGTACTTGGAATCAAGCCGGGCGAGGCCGTCGTGATACGTAACATCGGCGGTCGGATCACTCCGGGATTGTTGGAGCAGTTGGCTCTGCTCTGGCGAATCGGTGAGGTTGCCGGAGAGGTGCCGGGAGGAGGCGGGGAGTTTCACTTCATCGTACTTCAGCACACCGATTGCGGTATCACTCGCCTGGCACGTGACCCCAACCTGCTGATGCATTATTTTCAAGTGGCGGAAGGAGGACTCAGCGAGAAAGCGGTTACCGATCCCCGAACGGGAGTTACGTCCGACGTAGCTTTGCTCCGGGCGATCCCAGTGTTGCCGGGCGCGTGGCTTGTTTCAGGCCTGGTTTATGACGTTGCGACCGGACTTATTGAGATCGTCGTACCGGCCGCACCGGTTCGTGCGGCGTAAATATCGATGCACTAAGGTCGGCGGCGGCGGAGCATTACCTCGACTCCATTCGATGTAATTAGCGAGTCCCCGCGCCTTGAGATTGCGTATCCATCCGTTCCACATATTGAGCGCGAGTTGGGCTGGCCTCGAATGGATCCGCAAAGTACTGCGTTTCTCGCGCCACCTGGTCGCCTCTGAACTCCATAATGCTCACGGTGTAGGAGGGCTTGCCGTCATAGGACAGGATGAATTCGGTGACCCAAAGATCACCGCCGCCAACGATTCGCTGGACCGTAAAGCGCTTCCGATTTGGCTGGATCGTGCGGGTGATCTGTATGTTGCGCCGGCCGCGTATGCGCTCGCCTGACTGTGGGTACTCCAGCACCGCGTCCTCGTGATAGATGCGGTGCTCGGTTTCAAAATCGTTGGCATCGGAGGCTGCCCAATGCTGATCCAGTGCCGCGCGTATCTGTTGATCACCCATCTCACCCTCCTGCGCCAGGGGAAAGCTTAGACTCCCGCAAGACCTGATTTCAAGGGGATCAAATTCTGCCTTGGAAATTGCCTCGCAGCTGCTGGATTTTGAAACGGGCGCGATAGCCGTCGATAAACCGCCATCGTGCAAGCGACCTTTACGCTACACCGAAAAGCGGCGGCACAAACTGTCAGAAGTAATTACTGCGGTATCTGCATTTTTCTTAGAAGTTGAAGGTAGCGCGGGTTCTGGTGCAGGCCCTTAAACAGCGCATCGGATTGGACGTACGGCAATCCAGCGTCGTGCTGTTGGTAGGCCCGCTCCAGCCACTCGAGTGCTTTGTCCAGCTCCCCGCGATAGGCATAGACTTCGGCGACCTGATACGCCGACCCGCTACCATTGCCGGCAATGAGTTTTTTCAATGCGGCATCCGAAGCTTGTTGATGGCCCAGGGAGTGATAAGCCATTGCCTCGCCAGGCAACTTCAACCAGTCGTTTGGCTCCCGCTGCATTTCCACCAGGGCTTCTTGCGGACGCCCTTGCGCCAGTAGGATCTGGCCCAGCACAAAGTGCATGTATCCCTGTTGCGGATCCAGTTCCAGAGCCTTCCTCAATACCGTGTTGGCTTGGTCGTACTGCCCTATTTGGTAAAGATCGTTTCCCAGGAATAGATAACAGAAAGAACACAGAGGATCCAGGGTGACCGCCTGTTTCCGCAACTCGATGGCTTGGTCCAGACGCCCCCGCATTTCCTCCAAGTCAGCGCGAAGGGAGAATAAGTCAGCACTTCCTGTTTCCAGTGCCGCCGCTTTGTTCAGGGCAGCTTCGGTGCCTTCCCAATCTAAGTCATAAAGCAGACGTACATCCGCTAAGGCAAGGTACCCCGCGGTCGAACGCGGATCCAGAGCGATGGCCTGCTCTGCATCTTCGCGCGCCCGACGAAATCCTAACCCGGTGTCCATGAAGCTGTCTGAGGCCATGCTGGCAAATACCTGTGAGCGCAGCGCCCAGGCGTCCGAGAAATTCGCGTCCAGCTTGATCGCCTGGTTGGCGTAAGCCAGGGCCTTGTCGTAGTTGGCCTTTTCCGATCCTCGATTCAAGAAATACGCAGCTTGCAAATAAGTCTGGTAGGCTTCCGGGTTGATGACCTTCGACCCGGTAGAGGCGGGGCTGGCGTTGGCGCCGAGCAGCTTGATTTGCAGTGCCCCCGCAACAGCGCGCGCGATCTCATCCTGCACGGCGAAGATGTCTTTGATCTCGGGGTTGTATTCTTCCGACCAAAGCTGAAAACCGTCACTCACTTTCGTGAGCTCGGCGGTAATCCGGAGATGATTGCCTTCCCGCCGCACACTGCCTTCCAGAACGTTGGCGACATTCAGCTTCTGTCCGACCGTGCGTAAGTCTTCATTCTTGCCTTTGAACTGAAAGGCGGAAGACCGGCCCGTAACCTTTAGCCCGGGTACTTTGGCAAGGGCATTCGTCAGTTCTTCGGCGAGTCCATCCGAGAAATATTCCTGATCTTTGCCCGGGCTCATGTCGGCAAACGGCAGCACTGCGATAGACGCCGTATTCACGCCGGCCGCGCCGACGTGACGCCGACTTTTCCAGAAGTAGCCTCCCACCGCTGCCACCAACAGCAGAACTACTGCCAGAACACCCAGCCTGCGAGCAAGATTCGTTCCCGTCGCGGAAGAGCCCGCTCCGCGACCGATGCCGCCGCTCCGAACTTCGCGTCCGGTTTCCGATCCGCGCTGCAATCGTTGTAAATCTGTCCTTATTTCGGAGGCGTGTTGATAGCGCAGCCCAGGATCTTTTTCCAAGGCCTTCTGAATGATGTCGTCCAGTTTGGTGGGCAGTTCGGGATTTAACCGGAGAGCAGGCGCCGGATCGCGATTGAGGATAGCGTCGAAGATGGCGGCTGAGGTGTCGCCCCGGAACGGACTTGTCCCGGTCGCCATTTCGTAGAGCACTGCACCGAAGGAAAAAATGTCGGTGCGCGCGTCCAGTTCCTTCCCCTTGGCTTGCTCAGGCGACATGTACTGCAGTGTTCCTACCGGAACGCCCGGCAGAGTCAACGAGGACAGCTTCGTTAAAGCGTCATCGGCGCCGGGAGCGGCGACCGTTGTTTGCACAACCTGTGCCAGGCCGAAGTCCAGTATCTTGGCGTGTCGGCGCTCGGTAACGAAGATGTTCGCCGGCTTTAGATCACGATGAATGATGCCCTTTGCATGCGCCGCGTCAAGACCATCGGCGATTTCGATGGCGAGCGACAGGAGTACGTCCGTCTCCAGGGGTCGCCCGGCAATGAAGTCCGCCAGAGTCTTACCTTCAAGAAACTCCATGGCGATGAAGGTTTGACCATCCGCCTCGCCGATCTCATAAATGGTGCAGAGGTTGGGGTGATTCAGTGCGGAAGCAGCCTGCGCTTCCCGCTCAAAACGCGCCAGAGCGTGCGCATCATGCGCCGATTCGTCGGGTAGAAACTTCAGCGCGACGAAGCGATGCAGGGTCAAGTCTTCGGCCTTGTAAACAACCCCCATCCCGCCTCCGCCCAGCTTCTCGACGATGCGGTAATGCGAGATAGTTTGGCCGATCATTGCCGCGCATCTTACGTTGGGGCAGCGACCAAGTCAATGAAGCCGGGGATGTTGGCGGGGCTTCGAATCGCCAACTGTCGATAAACCCCCGTTACGCCCACTGACCCGATACGGGTTTTGAGTGTTATCTTCTGTTCATACAAACAATCCTAGGACGGCGCTGCGATTCGCTATAAACTGCTGCTGCGATCCAACTCAGGTTGCTGTGAAATCAAAACGGAGAATGAATCATGAAGAAGAGGCTGGTATCAGTTCTGATTGTAGTCAGCACGTTGCTTGTTGGCAGCGTATCCCTTTTCGGCCAGCAGGGCGCGGCGCAAAGTGCGCCAGCCAATGGCATCAAGGACCAGGACGTCGAGATGCTGCGGTCGAACTTGCGCGCTCAGCGCAAACAGATCATGGCTGAGAACTTGACACTCACCGCCGACGAGGCCACCAAGTTCTGGCCTATTTTTGATCAGTACCGGAAGGAAGCCATCAAACCCAATGACGAACGTTGGGCAGTGATCAAGGAATATGCTGCGAACTACAACACCATGACCGATGCGCAGGCGCAGGATTATATGAACCGGTCGAATGCGGTTGACGAGCAACTGCTTGCCCTGCGCATGAAGTACGTTCCGATATTTGAAAAGGTCATCTCCGCGAAGAAAACGGCCTTGTGCTACCAGATCGATCGCCGTATCGACCTGCTGATCAATCTGCAGTTGTCCTCGGAGATTCCCATGGTCAATACCACCAAGTAAGCGGTATCGAGAGGGCAAACGAAAACCCCCACTCAAGCAAAGGCAGCTTGAGTGGGGCACCCTGGCTAGTTATCCCGACTTTGGGTTGTCAAGCGATCCGACCGCACTCCTGTCACTATCGGTAGCAGCTAGTAGCAATTGACAGAGGCCGGGCTAATCGCTCGCTACTATTGGGTGATTCTCAGCTTTGTCCCGAGATCTTCAGCCGTAGGTCTTCGGGAATGCGATCGCGAATTTCATCGGGCAGTTTTTCCAGGCCGACGCGGGCACCGAACATTGCGACATCCTTGACCACTAGGGGAGCGGGCGTGGCCACGGCGACCAGTAGCCATAAGAGCATGGAGAGTAGGAATCCGCCGAGAGCGCCGATCTCCAGCCAAAACGCGTGGCTGGGATGAAAATGGCGAATCACGCCATAGGCCAGCAGGAAGACCAGCATCGAACCCGACGCCAGTACCATCAGGCCGATATCGATACCGCGATGCAGCCGTTGCCGGGAGTGGCAGAAGGCGCACTCAGCCAAGTGGGCTTCGTAATCGCCGCGCATTTCGGGAGCCAGACCAGAGATGTCGTAGCGCCATCCGGCCAGGATCTTGCCTACGACAGGATCAGTGCATTTAGCCATCGAGGAAAGCCGAACGTCCTGTAAGCCCGGAAGACGCGCCCACAAGACGCCTACTACAACCGGACCGAGGCTAGCGGTTCGTGCTGTGCGGCCAGCAGCAAGCGATTACCCAACAAGCTGCGCTGCTCGCCCAAGGCACGTTCCGCCGTCATGCGCGCAATTTCGGGATGGTTATTCTGCTCCGAAAGGTGCGCCAGAATGACGAACTCGGCCCCTCTATCATAGTCGCTGGTAAGGAAATCTGCGAGTGCGTCATTGGAGAGATGGCCGACGCGGCTCATGACGCGCTGTTTCACGCTCCAGGGATAAGGGCCGCCGCGCAGCAGCTCGAGGTCGTGGTTGGATTCGATCATCAGCACGTGACACCCACGCAGGTGGTCGCGAACGCTGGCCGGCATGTAGCCGAGATCGGTGCAGATGCCGACCTTGATACCGTCGCTGCAGAAGGTGAAGCCAACAGGATCGATGGCATCGTGCGGGATGGTGAAGGGCATGACGGTGATGTCGCCGATCTGGAACGCGGTGCCAGAGCAGAACATTTCGCGGCGATCGAGTGCCACGCGATTTCCGGCGCTGTCGCGCACGCACTTCTGGTACGCCTGGTAGGTAGCGCCAGTGATGTAAACCGGGATTTTCAGGCGGCGAGCGAGCACGCGCAGTCCGCCGACATGATCGGCGTGCTCGTGGGTGATGAGGACCGCGTCGATCGCGCAGGGATCTTGTCCGCAAAGCAGCAATCGCCGCAGCAGTTCGCGGCAAGACAGGCCAGCGTCGATCAGCAATCTGGTGCCGGAGCTGGAGACGAGCGTGCAATTCCCTTTGCTGCCGCTCGCCAATACCGTTACCGACATCGCCATAATCGCGAGCATAAACTTAAGCGCGAATTCGCGGTAGTAACAAAGTCGTTAACTGTTGTGGAAGTTATAAGCAAGAATACAAACTTGATTTCAAAACGCCGAATTTAAGACTGGATTTGCACAGCAAAGGTGCAGGTTGCACACGAAATGCACAACAAGTCGCGTTTTGCGCTTGTTTGTTGGTGGACTTTCAGGCATTCTTTCACGCAATCGAGGCACAGGCTATCGCGTGCCGCTTCCCGGTTGAAGACGACCATTCGGCGATGAGAGGTGATCCGGATCGCAACTCTTGGGCCCGGATCTTATTCCGAGCACCCGCTTCGAAGGTTCTCGGGACTTGCCGCATATTCGGCCGTGACAACTGTTGAGGCAGATTGGGCCTTTCGTGGCTTTGTGCGGACTACCTCTCGAGCCAAAAAGCTCGAGCGCGTTCCTCCGAGTCCGCATTTCCAAAGTGCGCTACTGCGCAACACGCCAGGCTCGTTGCCGTTTGCTCTGGGCTGAGCGACGGAAGCTACGCTGACGTCGAACACGACGTTGCAGCTGTGCCTTTGCCGCGACCCGAGGTGGCTGGCCTCGGGTCGCACGTTCGCAACCCGGCGGTCAGCCGTCAGCTATCAGCCTTCAGAAATTGGATCCGCTGTCGGCGCATCTATCGCGCCGGTTTGCTAAATCCCAAGTGCTACGCCAAGTGCTAACGGCAGCTTCTCAGAACTTCACCGCGACCGGTTCGCGCTGGGTAGGCTCGGTGATGTCGAAGAACTGGCGTTGCTGGATATGGAACATTCCGGCCACGATGTTCGTGGGAAATGTCTGGATCTTGGTGTTCAGATCGCGCACTACGGCATTGTAGTAACGCCGTGCGTTCTGGATTGCGTCTTCCAATCCAGTCAGCGATCCCTGCAAGGATTGAAACTGCTCGGAGGCGCGCAATTGCGGGTAGGCCTCGGCCACCGCGAGCAGGCCGCGTAGTGCATAAGTAAGCTGGCCCTCCGCCTCGCTCTTTTCCGCCGGGGTGGTGGCTGACATGGCAGCACTGCGGTATTTGGCGATATTCTCGAACGTGCCTTTCTCGTGGGCGGCATATCCTTTCACGGTCTCCACCAAATTGGGAATCAAGTCATAGCGCCGCTTCAATTGCACATCGATGTCAGCCCAGGCATTGTCGGCGCGCACCCTCAACTGCACCAGGCTGTTATAGATACCGATCAGGGCAATTGCGATTACCACGAGTATGACGACAATGACAATCAGGCCAATCATCTTTTCCTCTTTTTTGTTCTCGTCTATTTCTCACAGGGGACGAGCGGAAGGTATCATACGCCCGAAGCGGGAGGCAATCGGCACCGGCCGCAGAAGGCCCATTTGGACAAGTCGGCTAAAGGCCTGCGTGAGAACCAATCGCAATATTGCCGTTCAAGAAAATATCAGGTTCCACTGAATTCCAGAGCGTTTAAGTTGAACCTTCCGTCTACACACCGGAGGTAAGAATTCCGCGCCATGCGCCTCCGTAAGGGTTTACTATAGCGCGGGTTAGTCACCTTTTCAGGTGATAGCTGTCACTGCCAGATTGACAGCGGAGGACTCAAATAAAGCCGGCCTCACTTAAAGTTCGCCTACTAACATCGGCGAACGGTTTTATCTCTGTACCGGCCCTAAAAGAGAAGAGTTGGAAGGTTCGAGGAGGACCTCTATGAGTGCTGGAATAACAGCTACGCCCGGCATCAAGACTCCGGGCAATTACATTAACGAAGTGATGGCGCTGGTAAAGGCCAAAAACCCCGCAGAACCTGAATTCCATCAAGCCGTGCAGGAAGTACTTGAATCTTTGCGTCTCGTACTGGAGCGCCACCCCGAATATATCTCGGCGCGCATCCTCGAGCGCATCACGGAACCCGAGCGCCTGATTATGTTCCGCGTACCGTGGTTTGACGACCAAGGCAATGTCCAGGTCAATCGCGGCTTCCGTATCGAGATGAACAGCGCCATCGGCCCCTACAAAGGCGGCTTGCGCTTCCATCCCTCGGTTAATCTCGGCATCCTGAAGTTCCTGGCATTCGAGCAGGTCTTCAAGAACTCGCTGACCACGCTGCCCATGGGCGGCGGCAAAGGCGGTTCGGACTTCGATCCCAAAGGCAAGAGCGACAACGAAGTGATGCGCTTCTGCCAGAGCTTCATGACCGAGCTCTGCCGTCACATTGGTCCGGACACGGACGTCCCAGCTGGCGATATTGGTGTCGGCGGACGCGAAATTGGTTACATGTTCGGCCAATACAAGCGCATTCGGAACGAATTCACCGGCGTACTGACCGGCAAAGGGCTGAGCTGGGGCGGATCGCTTATTCGTCCGGAAGCTACCGGCTACGGTTGCGTATATTTTGCCGCCGAAATGCTGAAGACCCGCAAGGACTCGCTCGAAGGCAAGGTCTGCCTGGTGTCGGGCAGCGGCAACGTCTCGCAATACACCATCGAGAAGCTGCTCCATCTGGGCGCGAAGCCGGTCACGGCTTCCGACTCCGACGGCGCTATCTACGATCCTGACGGCATCAATAACGAGAAGCTGGCTTGGATCATGGAACTGAAGAACGCCAAGCGAGGCCGTATCCGCGAGTACACGGACCAGTTCAAGAAAGCAATCTTCATGCCCACCGATCTGAAGCTGGGCTACAACCCACTTTGGAACATCAAAGCTGATTGCGCTTTCCCGAGTGCGACGCAGAACGAAATCAACGCCAAGGACGCGACCAACCTTATCAACAACGGGTGCAAGGTCGTTGCCGAAGGCGCCAACATGCCCAGCACGCTGGAAGCTACCAAGCTGTTCCTGGAGGCGAAAGTCCTCTATGGTCCGGCCAAGGCGGCGAATGCGGGTGGTGTGGCCACGTCAGGCCTCGAGATGTCGCAGAACAGCGCGCGTCTGAGCTGGACCCGCGAAGAGGTTGACGACCGGCTGCACAAGATCATGATCGCCATCCACAAGACCTGCTTTGAGACTGCCGAAACCTATGGGACCCCGGGCAATCTGGTAAACGGCGCCAACATCGGCGGCTTCCTGAAGGTCGCTAATTCCATGCTGGATCAGGGACTGGTCTAGCTCCTGATGTCAGGCTTGAGTATCATGCGGGGTGGGCGCAAGCTTACCCCGTGTTTTTCATGCAGAGTTCTTCGCCGGCGTAGATAGGAGACTTTGACTACTCCGCGCCCATCCAACGACTCCGTCCATCCCGAACGCCTCTTCGAAGGCTTCGAGAACCTGATGCCGTTCCGCGTGAACGACATCCTGCTCGTTTCCAGCCTCTACGACTCATTCATCCTGCGCGAAGATGGGCGGCTCAACGAGTTGCTCATCGGCGAATCGCTGGAGCTGAATCTGCACCATGTTCCCGGCATCACCCACGTCTCCACCGGCGCCGAAGCGATGCAATTAGTGCTCTCGCAGCGGCGCTTCAACCTAATCGTCACCAACCTGCATCTTGGGGACATGGACGCCGCGCAACTGGCCCACGAAATCAAGGCCGCCGGCCTGGACGTGCCGGTAGTCGTGCTGGCGTACGACTATCGCGAGATACAAAATTTCATCGCTCGCAAACCGCATACTGATATCGACCGCATCTTTTTGTGGCAGGGAAACGTCCGCATTCTGCTCTCGATCGTGAACTACATTGAGGACAAACGGAATGTCCTGCACGACACCAAAGCCATGAGCGTGCCGGTCATGCTGGTGGTGGAAGACGACATCCGCTACTACTCGCTTTTCCTGCCGGTGATCTATACCGAGATCATTAACCAGTCGCGGCGGCTTCTGAGCGAAGCGCTCAACGTTGCGCACAAGCTGGTGCGCATGCGTGCCCGCCCCAAAATCCTGCTGTGCTCCAACTACGAGGACGCCGAGAGGCAGGTGCTGAAACATCGTGAATACCTGTTGGGGGTGGTGTCGGACGTAGAATTTCCGCGCCGAGACAAGCTCACACCCGAAGCAGGTTTCGAGCTGGCACGAATGGTTCGCAGCACGGTGCGGGACATACCGATCGTGTTGCAATCCAGCCGCACCGAGTTCATGGAACGTGCGTACGCCGAAGGGTACTCGTTCTTGCAAAAACGTTCGCCAACCTTGCTGGGGGATTTGCGCCGCATCATGATCGATGAGATGGGCTTTGGCGACTTCATCTTCCGCTTGCCTGACGGCAAGACCGAAGTAGCACGCGCCACCGACTTAAATGCCCTGGAAACCGAGCTGCGCACCATTCCAGAAGAGAGTCTGGCGTATCACGGCGAGCGTAACCACTTTTCACACTGGCTGATGGCGCGAACCGAATTCGCGTTGGCGCAGAAGCTGCGGCCGCGTACAGTGAGCGACTTTGGCACGCTGGAAACCTTGCGTCACGATCTGATCGAATCAATTTCTGAATACAGGCGCGAGCAAAGCCAAACGCTCATCGGCGAATTCAATCCTGCAACCTTCGATCCGACCGGCTCATTTTTCCTCCAGATTGGCGGGGGTTCGCTGGGCGGGAAAGCACGCGGACTGGCATTCATTCGCCACTTGCTGCACCGTCGAAGAATGGAACGCCGATTCGCGGGCGTGCGCCTCACGGTACCGCCGACGCTGGTGCTCACCACCGAGGTCTTCGATCGCTTCCTCAGCGAAAACGATCTGCTCGATGTCGCCATTCACGGAACCGACGACGAAGAGATAACGCGGCGATTTCTGGAAGCCCAATTTCCCATTTCCGTGCTGGACAATTTGCTCGTGTTTCTGGAAGAGGTGCATTATCCGCTGGCGGTGCGCTCTTCGAGCCTGCTCGAAGACTCACAATACCAGCCTTTCTCCGGCGTGTACGAGACGTTCATGCTGGCCAACCAGCATGCTGATATTCAAGTGCGTCTGGAGCAGCTTCTGGAGGCGATCAAGATGGTTTATGCCTCCACTTTCAGTCAGCACGCCAAGGCCTACGTACGAGCGACGCCCTATCGCCTGGAAGAAGAAAAGATGGCGGTGGTGCTGCAGCAAGTTGTGGGTGCCACGCATTCCGGCCGGTTCTACCCTGACTTCTCGGGTGTAGTACGCTCGCGGAATTTTTATCCGGTTGCGCCGGTCACGGTTGCAGACGGATTTGCCGCAGTGGCGCTGGGACTCGGCCGAGCCGTGGTTAGTGGGGGAAAGTCTCTGACCTTCAGTCCACATCATCCCCGGCATTTGCTGCAGTTTTCCTCAGTGGAGGACATCCTGGCAAATTCGCAAACCGAGTTCTGGGCACTAGAACTCAATCACCCGGTCCAAGTAGAAAACCCTGCCAACGATCTTCGCGAGGTTTCGTTCGGCCTGAATGTGGCCGAAGCCGATGGGACCCTGCAAATGCTGGGATCGACATATTCGGTCGATAATCATGCAGTGTATGACGGACTCAGCCGGCGCGGGCCGCGGGTGGTCAGCTTTGCCGCAATCCTCAAGCACGGAACTTTTCCTTTGGCGGAAATTCTTTGTCAGCTTATGCGGATGGGCGAAGATGCCCTGGGAAGGCCAGTGGAAATCGAATTCGCAGTTCGGCTGCCGCAGCGTGCGGACGAGCCCGCCGACTTCGGATTTCTGCAGCTGCGTCCTCTGGTCCTTTCGCGCGAAGGCGAAGATATGCCGATGGAAGAGGTCGAGCCGCAGCGTCTCGTCTGCCAAAGTTCGCAGGTACTCGGACACGGCCGCTTGCAAGATCTGCGCGACGTGATCGTGGTTGATTCGCATCGCTTCGAGCGGGCGCGCAGTCATGAAGTAGCGCAAAGCGTCGCCCACTTCAACGCCAAGCTCAGCGAACAGGGAATTCCGTATTTGCTGATCGGCGTTGGCCGCTGGGGATCGACGGATTCCTGGCTGGGAATTCCGGTTGCCTGGGATCAGATCTCCGGTGCACGCGTTATCGTCGAATCAGGATTTCGCGACTTCCGGGTCATTCCTTCGCAGGGCAGTCACTTCTTTCAGAACCTCACCGCATTCCAGATCGGCTATTTCACCGTGAATCCCGACGCCGGAGAAGGCTTTGTGGATTGGCAGTGGCTGGCCGAACAGCCCGCGGTGGAAGAGCATGGATGTGTGCGGCATTTGCAATTCAGCTTGCCGGCGGTGGTGCTGATGAATGGTAAAACCAGCCGCGGAATGATTTTCAAGCCCGATTTGACGTCGCCGTAAGGCCCGGACCAGATCTGATTCGTCGGAGTCCGATCGCATGGATCACCAGCCGAGCGGGGATTCGGTGAGTGTAAGAACGCAGTTAAGGGGCTGACTAGCGCGAGGACGTGGGCAGCACGAAGTCGATGCCGCGATCTTCATTGCCGCGCTTAGTGGCTGCCAGGTCGAGCTCGGCGAGGGGAATCTTCTTGGCACGCGATTCGTCGAAGACCCAAATTGTCTTGCCGACGATAGCGTAATTCTGCACGTCCTCGGCGTGCCCGTCGCGGTAGATCAGCACAGTCTCAGCGCGAATCTCGGCTGACTTGCCCTGCGGTCTTGATGCCAGATTCGGTGGCTGTCCCTGCGAGCGCAATTGGTTGACTTCGTTATTCAGGCGATTGATTTCGTCCTGCTGCGCCTGATACGCCTGCGAGTCGCTCGAATCGCCGGGATCGGCGTATACATCGGAAGGATAAGTCTGCGCGCTATAGCCGTTGTAGGGATAGGAATTGTCGGCATAGTACGAAGAGTCGTACCAGCCCAGACCGCCGTACCATCCCCACCAAGGATATCCGACCCAACCGGCGTAGCCGTAATTAGGATATCGCCAGCCCCAAGGACGATAAGGACCCCGCCCGCCGTTCCAACCCGAGCCGTTCCAGCCGCCGTGATAGCCACCGGCCCAATTCGCGCCGCCGCGGGGTGCGTACGCATAACCGCCTCCACCGCGATAAGCATAGGCTCCGCCGCCACGAGCTGCGTAACCGCCGCCGCCGGAGTATCCGCCCCGGGCGCCCCCGCCCATGGACATACCGTGCCCGCCTCCGCCGCCATGGCCGCCTCCACCACCTCTCTGTGCCCACATGGGAGTGGCCACCAGAGCTGCGCCTAAGGTCGCAATGAACATCCAACGGGACATGACGCTATTATCCGCCGATCTTGCAAGGGAAGGAAGCTGGGGTGCCGCGAGGGACTTCATGACAGCCACCTGGCCTTTTAGATTACCGCCTGAGTCTTTGAGGTTTACTTTGTTTTGTGCGACGTCGCCTTGGGGGCTGGCGTCTTCGGGGCCACGGGGGTCACCGCCTTCACCTTTCCCAGCCGGATGGCGCGTCGCAGCGATTCCCAGTCTCTTACCGTCTGGTTTGCGTAGGCGATGGCGAAGCTTGCCATGGCTCGGTCGAAACGATCGCTGTTGCCGAGATATCCGGAGATGGCGCAGGAATCGCCGGAGCGAGCGTGCCCTTTTGAAAGCAGCTCGCCCGCCATTCGCGCATATTGCACCAGCCCGTTTCCCTTGAGATCTTCGGCTTCGATGCCCGCCTTATGATCGCGCAACTGCCTGACGACATAGTCGCGGCCTGCGATGGAGGTCCATCCCAGGAAAATGTCCGACTGCATCTGCATGGCCCGTCCGCCTGCCACGACCCTCTCGCCCTGATGCGAGGGTACGAGGCTGGCAGGCAGATAGGGGGCGTAAGCAGATTTCGGCTCTTCCTTGATCTGGATGAAGATCGGGTCGGAAATCGTACAGGCAAACATGAGCACCACGTAGTCGCGCAGGCCAACGCTTCCCGTGCCCACAACCCGGAAGACAACATCTTCGGGATAGTACTGCGAGAAAAAGTGCGCCAGATGGGGCAACAGCGTCTTTGCGTACGCTTGCAGCGACGCAATCGCTGCATCGCACTGGGCGCGCGGGATATGAAATTGTCTGGGCCTCAGCTCGCGAAAGCGACGTTTGCCATCCCGGAGTATGGTCAGTTTCTGCAGACTGTTTTGCGGCGTGGCCCGTTCGGCCTTGCGCAGAACCGAGCGTACCGGCGACACCACCCGGTAGATCTGGAAGCGCGCCAGATCGATGACCGCCATCTCTGAAAAGCGGCGCATCCACTGGCGATAGCTTTCGACGAAGGCGGCGACTGCGGCCTTGCATTGCTTATCCGTATTGCCGGCTTCACGTCCGGCCAAAACCAGGCTGGCCGACATGCGCTTCACATCCCACTCCCAAGGACCAACCATGGTCTCATCGAAGTCGTTGATGTCGAAGATGAGGCGCCCATCGGGAGCTTCGAAAGCCCCGAGATTTTGCACGTGGGCGTCGCCGCAGATTTGCGCCAACAAACCGGTGCGTGGCCGCGCCGCCAGGTCGGCTGCCATTAGCGGAACTGAGCCACGAAAGAACCCGAAGGGCGAAAGCGCCATCGCGCCGTACTTGAGTGGCAACAGTCTGGCGATACGCGATCGGTTTGCACGTCGGAGGAGATCGACCACGTCGAAATCGCGTAGCTTGGCATTCCAGCTAGCATGGCTGACGCGCTTGACCTCGTCGCGGAGAGAGCGGCCCATCTTACGGCGCTCTTTGCGCGTCTTACACGAATCTGAGCTAGCTGAGGTACCGGGCAAAGCAGCAGCATCATACCTGAACCCGTCCCGGATGCGGCAACTTTCTGATGTAGCTCGGAGTACAGCCCGCCAGGTAGGCCCGCGTTGAAGAAGGGCAGAGCCGAAAATGTGGGGCTGTTTTTCGCGATTCCCAGTCCACGTTACGCACCGAAACTTAAAGATTCAACATCCATTAGACGGTTAACAATTTCTGAGTGAGGCAAACGATGAAAGTCGCATTTCTTGGCTTAGGCAATATGGGAAGCCCAATGGCGCGGAATCTGATTCACGCCGGGCACGACGTCACCCTCTGGAATCGCACCTTGTCCAAAGCCGAGCCCTTGCGCTCCGAAGGCGCCAAGGTCGGCAAATCTCCGGCGGAAGCGGCTGCCGGTGCCGAATTCGTCCTAACCATGCTGGCCGACGATGCGGCTGTTGAAGCCGCGGTCCTGCCGCCGGAGGGCCTGATTGAAACTCTGCCACGGGGCGCGACCCATGTTTCCCTGAGCACCATTAGCGTTGCCCTGTCCAGCCGACTGGCCGAAGAACATCATCGGCGTGGACAACACTATGTCACCGCGCCCGTGTTCGGGCGTCCGGACGCGGCTGCCGCCGGCAAGTTGTTTGTCGCCGCAGCAGGGGAAAAGACCGCGGTGGAGCGATGCCTGCCCCTGCTGGAGGTCCTGGGCCAGCGCGTGTTCGTCCTGGGTGAAAAGCCTGAGATGGCAAACGTGGTAAAACTCAGCGGCAACTTCTTGATTGCATCCGTGATCGAGTCGTTGGGGGAGGCAATTGCGCTGACGCGCAAGTATGGTATCGAGCCGCACCAGTACGTCGAATTCCTCACCAACAGCTTATTTGCCGCTCCGGTTTACAAAACCTATGGAGGCTTGATTGCCGACCAAAAGCATCAGACCGCAGGCTTTGGATTGCGCCTTGGATTGAAGGACATTCGACTTGCACTTTCGGCGGCGGAAAACGTTGATGCTCCTCTGCCCGTCGCCAGTCTAATTCGCGATCACATGCTGACCGCCGTCGCACGTGGCTTGGACAAGCACGATTGGAGCGTTCTGGGGCAACTGGCGGCAGAAAATGCCGGCCTGAAATGAACGAGCTCGGGCGGAGGGGCCAGGAATTGCTTCAATGTAGTAGTATCTAACATAGAGGCAATCCGGTGGCAGCCAACAAACCTGATCGAAGTCAAGAACGTCAGGCATTGAATACCTACGTTAAGCTGATGCGGGCCGCCAACGCGGCGCGTAATGTTGCCGCCCGCAACTTGGGCGACAGCGGCCTGACTCTTACCCAATTCGCGGTGCTCGAAGCCCTGTACCACCTCGGTCCAATGTCGCTGAGCGACATTGCGCAGAAGGTCCTGACTACCGGCGGCAATCTGACCATGGTCGTGGGAAACCTGGAAAAACAGGGGCTCGCGAAGAGGCAGCGCTGTCCAGAAGACCGACGGGTTCTGATCGTGGTATTGACGGCCAAGGGGAAGGCATTGATTCGCGGCATATTTCCGGAGCATGCCGCAGCCATCACCGGATTCATGAGCGCCCTAAGTGAGGCAGAGCAGAAATCCCTGGGCGACCTTTGCCGGAAGCTGGGAAAACAGCAGGTCTTGATCCTGGCATAGCCATCGGCCCGTTTCGGTTAACGATTTCAGTCCTGAATCTTTCTTTAACGTTAAAGCATCTTATGGAGTGCAACTTAGATTCAGGAGCATTTACCATGATCACCATTAGGCCATCGGAAGAACGCGGACATGCCAACCACGGCTGGCTCGACACGTATTACAGTTTTTCGTTTTCCGATTATTACGATCGTAAGCACATGGGATTCCGCGACCTGCGGGTCATCAATGAAGACCGGGTGAGCGCCGGGCGCGGCTTTGGCATGCATCCCCATCGCGACATGGAGATCCTTACCTACATCATCGACGGTGAGTTGAGCCATCGCGACAGCATGGGACGCGGCGCGACCTTGAAGCGCAACGACGTGCAACGCATGTCGGCGGGCACGGGCGTGATGCATAGCGAGGTCAATCAGTCCAAAGAATCGGTACACCTGCTGCAGATCTGGATTCTGCCCGAAGCCGAAGGGCTGAAGCCCAGCTACGAAGACCTCACGATCCCGACGGAGGAGAAGCGCAACCAGTTGCGTTTGATTGCCTCACACGATGGGCGCGATAACTCGGCGACCATCAACCAGGACGCCAGCGTCTACGCATCGTTGCTCGACAGCGGCAAGTCGCTGGAACTGGAGCTGCGACCAGGCCGTCATGCCTGGGTGCAGTTGATCAGCGGGCAACTCGAAGTCAACGGCAGCCTGCTTGAAAAGGGCGATGGCGCTGCGATCGGCGGCGAAACCTTGCTGCGGATCACGAGCACTAGTGGCAACGGTGCGGCTGAATTCCTTACTTTCGACCTGGCTTAAAGGGGCGCAGCTTTTGCTGCGCCTTAAGTTCTTCCATAGTTTTGTCAGCGCGACGAGGGGATCGCCTTTTGGGGTTTTCAACAAACCTCGGAGGATCGTCTCCTTGATTCTGTCGACTGTCCCGCGCCATTTACTATCCTAATTGTGTCCACCGGCAAGTCTCCCAATCCAGACGGTGCGTTGAGCTGGCTGCGCGATTCCCTTCGCCATCGGGGCGTGGCGGGAACATTGCGCTACTACTCGCTCGAATTCGTCGATTTGTTGCGCGATCTGACGCCGGAGCGCCGCAAGTCCCGCTTTGGCGACATCGACTACGACTTCGAACATGGGGTAGACACGACGTGGGCTACGGTCTCGCTGCGCACCCGGATTCGGGAGTGGCTATCTGGCGGACAATATCAGCCTTCCGAACCGGTGCTCTTTGCCGAAATCCTCGCGTCGCTTCCGGTTGCGGTCGATGGTTTTACGTTCATTGATCTCGGCTCGGGCAAAGGGCGAACTCTGCTGATGGCGTCCAGCTATCCGTTCCAGCGGATTATCGGCGTAGAACTCTTGCAGGAACTGAACGCAATTGCGCTGCGGAACATTGCGCGTTACCGCGGCGATCAGCAAAAGTGTTTCAACATTGAAGCAGAAGCGGGCGATGCGCGATATTTTGAGTTCCCCCTCGAACCGACAATTCTTTATCTCTTCAACCCATTTCCGCGACATGTGTGGCGAGAGGTTCTGGCTAAGTTGCATAGCTCGTTGCAGGCCGCGCCTCGTGAGGTTTATGTGATCTATCACAACCCGGTGCACGAAGACATTCCGGCGGCGCAGAGATGGTTGCAGCAAATAGCGCGAACCCATCAGTTTGCGATTTATAAGGCGGTGGATGGCTGAGGAGGCCCTTCGACTCCGGCGCGTAGACCCCGCCGCTCCGCCCAGGATGACAATCAGATGCGGCGTCAGGCGCCGGAACCATCCCATCTATCCCCCTTCGCTGTGCCTTCTGTGTCTCAGCAGGTGAACGCTTCACGGGTGCGGATCCCGCTTTGCCTGCTTCTTTGCCCAATCGAATCGCCGTCCGATGATCGTCTTGAAAAGCATGTGATCGGTATTTCGGGTGACGCCCACTCCCAAACCAAAATTAATCTCCCACTTGGGCGAGACATCCAGATCGAACGCCGGCACGAACTGCTGCGATTGCTCGGGAAATGGGTCGAGGCCATCGACAGGTCCCAACCCGCTGTAGTACTCGAGCCCAAATGCCACCGCCTTGGTAAAGTTCCATGAGATTTTGGCGTCGGGCGCGAACTCCCAGCCGCGTTGAGATTCCGGTCCGGTGTAGGCTCGCTCCAGCGCCGGGTTCACCGACCAATACAGGCGGCCCTGCTGCTTGTCGACAATCGGCCGCAGTTCCAGACTCCACACCGAGCTGGAATAGATGGGGCGCGCGTATCCGAACTCCACCGACATGCTGGCGCCGACGGGCCAATGCCAACTGTCGGGCGCTCGCACTCGCGGCCGGATGTGGTCGCCCACCCATTTCCAGCCCTGGCCGCTGGGCACGGCAGTGAAGATGTAGAAGCCGGTTTCAAACCATGGAGTCCAGCCCTGAGTAATCTCCACTGTTTCGTGCAACTCGTGTTCGGTGGGATAAACGCCGGCCCCGGTCGTCTTCGATCCCTGAAAGATGAAGTTGCTGTGCAACTCGACCATCGTGGTCCGCGGCGGGACGGTTTCGGAACCGTAAACCTGGATCTCATAATTGTCCTGGGCGCCGCAAACGACGCTTCCCATGCCCATCAGGAATAACCCGAGTATCTCCAGCAATCCAGTGCGGGCCATGACTTTCATCAGAATCGCACAGGAGCGGGCAAACCCTTTGCGAGATGCCGGTTACATTTTGGTCATATATTCAGACACAGGCTTCGGAGGAAAAACGATCACGTCCTTGTCTGTTCCCCAATTCCGCTACTGTTTGAACACCACCATGGCCAGCGGCGGCAGATCGAGGAGCAGCGAATAATCGTAGCCATGCGTGGGGATTGGATCGGTGAAGCGGCCGCCGAAGTTGCCCTCATCGGTGCCGCCGTAAATGGCCGCATTGCTGTTCAGGACTTCGCGCCAGTGTCCTTCGTGAGGCACGCCGACGCGATAGCCTCGCCGCGGTATGGGGGTGAAGTTGCAGGCCATCACCAAGGGCGCGGACATATCCTTGCCCAGGCGCAGATAGGTCAACACGCTGTGGTCGGAATCGTCGGCATCGATCCAACGCCAGCCTTCAGGGACGAAGTCGCTTTCATACAGAGCAGGCTCGTTGCGGTAGAACTTGTTCAGGTCTCGCACCCAGCTTTGCACGCCCTGGTGAGGCGGGAATCCCAGCGAATGCCAGTCGACGCTGCCGTCGTGATTCCATTCGCTCCATTGCGCAATCTCGTCGCCCATGAATAGCAACTTCTTGCCCGGCTGGGTATACATGTAGCCGAACAGGAGCCGTAAATTGGCATACTTCTGCCAATGGTCGCCGGCCATTTTGCCGAACAGCGAACCTTTGCCGTGCACCACTTCATCGTGCGAGAGCGGCAGTACAAAGTTCTCTGTAAACGCATACAGGCCGCGGAACGTCAGCTTGTTGTGGTGATACTTGCGATGAATGGGATTCTTCGACAGGTAGAGCAGAGTGTCGTGCATCCATCCCATGTCCCACTTCATGCCGAAACCCAGGCCGCCGATGTAGGTTGGCCGCGACACCATCGGCCACGCGGTTGATTCCTCGGCGATGGTCTGAATGTCGGGAAACGCCTCGTAGGCTTCCTTGTTCACTTCCTTGAGGAACGACACCGCGCCCAGGTTCTCGCGCCCGCCAAACTGGTTGGGAATCCACTCGCCTGCCTTGCGCGAGTAATCCAGATAGAGCATGGAAGCGATGGCATCCATGCGCAGCCCGTCGACGTGATAGCGGTCGAGCCAGAAGATCGCGTTGCTGATCAGGAAGCCGCGCACCTCGTTGCGATCGTAGTTGAAGATCGACGACTTCCAGTCAGGATGAAAGCCTTTGCGCGGATCGGCATGCTCGTACAAATGCGTGCCATCGAAGTAGGCCAGCCCATGCTCGTCGTTGGGAAAGTGCGACGGTACCCAGTCGAGGATGACGCCGATATTGTGCTGGTGCAGATAGTCCACCAGATACATAAAATCCTGCGGCGTGCCGAAGCGCGCGCTGGGCGCGTAGTAGCTCGTGATCTGATATCCCCAGGAGCCGAAGAAAGGGTGCTCCATCACCGGCATCAGCTCGACGTGGGTGAATCCCATATCGTTGACGTAATCGGCCAGCTTGACCGCCAGTTCGCGATAGCTCAGCGAGCGGTTGCCTTCTTCGGGCACACGCATCCACGAGCCCAGATGGACTTCGTAAATTGACATGGGGGCGTCGAACTTGTTGCGCTCGTGACGCGTCCGCATCCACTCGCTGTCTTTCCACTGATTATCCAGCTCCCAAACGATCGATGCCGTGCGCGGCGGAACCTCGTTGTAATAGCCGTAAGGATCGGCTTTGTCGACTTCGAACATGTTATAGCGCGAGCGGAGGTGATACTTGTAGACCTCGCCGTGCCCTAGACCGGGAATGAACGCTTCCCACACGCCCGAGCTCTCCCGCGGATTCATGGGATGAGAATCGGGGTTCCAGCCATTGAAACCACCGACCACCGAAATACGCTCCGCGTTGGGAGCCCACACCGCGAAGTAGGTGCCCCGCTTGCCATTGAAGTCGATCACATGTGCGCCCAGCTTCTCGAACAGGCGGTTGTGCGTGCCTTCGTTGAACAGGTGCAGGTCGTACGGGGTCAGCAAGGTGGAACTCTGTTCCTGGGAGGCCAAGGGTGCCATCAAATCTTTCTCCTCATGGCTTGGATGAGGCTTTGCCGGTTCGCGATGGGCGGAACGTGGAGCCTTACTAGTTTAGAGGAACGGCGGCGAAGTTCCTATTGGAGATGGCCTCCATCGCACATGGCCCGGTGACGGCGGTTACTGCTGCGTGGCCCGTCTGGTGCTCTCCTGTAGCTGGCGACGTGCGTTCCCAGGCCAGAACGTACTCTTGGCGTTCAGCCGATCACGTCGACCGCACTTATAAGGAGAACAGCATGACTGACAAGAAAGCAGATCTCGCTGGTCCCGGAATTGGCGACTATACCGAGCTGGAACATGTGCTTCCGGCGGACTACAGCTCGCTGCTGTCACCCAAAGACACCCAGAGGGCGATCTTTGAGGTGAAAAACTACATCGAAGAGCACCTCTGCACGGAACTCAACCTGATGATGGTCACCGTGCCTCTGATCGTCGACGAGGAGTCGGGCGTCAACGACTATCTCGACCGCGACGGCTCGCGCACGCCCATCCAGTTCCACATCTCGAACGATCGCGACAAGCACCCCATCAACGCTCAGGTAGTGCAGGCTGCCACCAAGTGGAAGAGGATGGCGTTGAAGCAATTCGGCATGCAGCCTGGCGAAGGTCTCTGCACCGACATGCGCGCGGTCCGCAAGGACTACTTCCTCGATCACGACCACAGCGCCTATGTCGATCAGTGGGACTGGGAGCGCGTCATCACTGCCGACCAACGCAATCTGCATTTCCTGAAGGGAGTGGTCAGCAAGATCTGGACGGTCATCGCTGGCGCCGAGCGCTACGCTCAGGAACTCTTTCCGCAACTGAAAGACCCGCGCTACCCGAACTTGCCAGAGAAGCTGACCTTCCTGCATGCCGAAGAGATTCTCGACATGTATCCCGAATTGCCGCGCAAACAGCGCGAGACCGCGATCCTGCAAAAGTATCCCGCAGTATTCATTATCGGTATCGGCTGGACACTGAAAGATGGCTATCCGCACGAGATGCGTGCCGCCGACTACGATGACTGGGTTACCGAAACCCGCTCCGATGATGGACACGTGCGCCACGGCCTGAACGGCGACATCCTGGTCTGGAATCCCATTACCCAGCGCCGGCATGAGCTGACCTCGATGGGCGTCCGGGTGAATCCGCAATCTCTGCAGAAGCAATTGGAGCTGACCCACCAGCTCGACTTCCTCAACTTCCCTTATCACAAGGCGATCGTCAATCACGAGATTCCGCTCAGCATCGGCGGAGGCATAGGGCAGTCGCGTACGTTGATGTTGCTGCTGCGCAAAGCACATCTCGGCGAAGTGAGCGTTACCGTGTGGCCGAAGGTGCTGAAGGAAATGTGTGAGAAGAAGAATATTCACATACTGAATTAAGTCGACCGCGCGGAAGAACCTCTCTACTGCGCGGAAGCGCCCGTCCGAACCCTTGCTCTGGCGGATCGGACGGGCGCACAATCCAAGCACCACGAGAAAAACTCTAGAACCGCTGAAATAGCCGATCACGACCTGTAATGCAGAGGCCGAAAGCGCCGCCGTCCAAAGGGAGTTGGCCGGTTGTCAGTTGGCGGTTGTCAGAGTGTTCATCTGCCAGCAGTGGGGGGCGCGAGGAGCGAAAAGCCTTATCTGACGGCTGAAAGCTGACGTCTGACAGCTTAGACAGACAACAACCGGCAACTGTCTTTCAAAACTTTGCCTTCAGGCGCTGATATGTGGTCCCCAGCAACTCCGGCAGAACGCGAGTCTCGCCGATTACGGTCATGAAGTTGGCGTCGGCCACCCAGCGAGGCAGCACGTGCATGTGAATGTGACCGGCTATCCCGGCGCCTGCCGCCTTGCCAACATTCATTCCCAGATTCACCCCGTCGGGACGGTACAGATCCAGCAGCGCGACTTCCAGCTCCCGGGAAAGGGCCATCATCTCATCAGCGGCTGCCGAAGACAGTTTGTGCAGCCGGTCGAGGTGCTCATAGGGGACGATCATGCTGTGTCCCGAGGTGTAGGGAAACGCATTGAGGATGACGAAGTTATACTCCCCGCGATGAACGATCAGTGCCTTTTGGTCGTCGCACGAGCGCAGTAATTCGCAAAAGATGCAAGAAGGAGACTGGGCCGACACGTCGGCAGTGGTGATGTAGGCGTAGCGCCACGGAGTCCACAAATAGTCCATATATTCGGCAGAGTACCATCCTTCTTCGGCCGTCCCCAACGGGCCGGAGTTCACGTCACACCGAGGCAGTGATCCTGCCGCTTGACTTCCGTATTAAAAGTCAGAGAAAACACAGCAAAATCAGGGCTGATCTTACACTTACGGGTTTGACACTGCCCCCCCCGGTTGCTATAGTCGAAGTGTTCCCTGGAAGCGCAGCCCGCTTCATCGGATCCGGCCGCTGGGTTTGTCCAAACCCGCTTTTAAGCGGGACAATCATACCTGTAGACTCAAGCCAGCAGTCCGTTTTATTTCAGGCTCTCTGCGCGTTTTTCAAATCGCGCGAGTGTGCGTAAACAACCAACATGTCTTTCGAAGAAACCCACAACGCTCCGACCACCCAGACCCAGGAATCCGGCGCTGCCGAGCAGCGCGAAACCCAAGCCGCCGAGCAGCCCGAAGTTCACGCCGCTGAGCAGCCCAGCCCGCAAGCCGCTGAGCAGAATTCGGCACCAGTTAACGAATCCAGCGCTCATTCCGCTCACGTGCCCGCTCCCAAGTCTGAAAAAGAACCATCCATGGAAGATTTCGCCACCGCTCTCGAGACGTTTGAGCAGGAACAGGCTCAAACCGAAGCTGCCTTAAACGAAGAGCAGATCGTCACCGGCACAGTGCTGAAAGTTACGGCACAGTACGTAGTGGTCGACATCGGGTATAAATCCGAAGGCGTCGTCCAAGTCGCGGAATTCCAAGACCATGAAGGCAACGTGACGGTGCAGCGCGGCGATGAGATCGCCGTTATGCGCGAGCCGGGTCACACCGAAGAAGGTTACATCCACCTCTCGCATGAGAAGGCACAACGCCTGAAAGCGTGGGATGAAATTGAGAAGGCCTTCAACGACAAAGCTTCCGTAAAGGCACGTGTCATCGATCGCATCAAGGGAGGCTTGACCGTCGACATTCTCGGCGCCCGCGCCTTTTTGCCTGGTTCGCAGGTCGATCTACGGCCGGTCCGCAATCTCGATGGCTTGAAAGGCCAGGAGATTGAAGTTCGCATCATCAAGCTGAACAAGAAGCGCGGCAACATCGTTGCCTCGCGCAAGCAATTGCTGGAAGAGGATCAATCCGAGAAGCGCACCAAGACGCTGGAGCAGTTGCACGAAGACGCTATCCTTACCGGCACAGTCAAGAACCTCACCGATTACGGCGCGTTCGTTGATCTGGGCGGGATTGACGGGCTGCTGCACATCACCGACATGTCGTGGGGGCGCCTGACGCATCCGCGCGACCTCGTCCAGGTGGGCGATCAGATCCAGGTGAAGGTGCTGAAGTTTGACCGTGATAAACAGCGCGTCTCGCTCGGCTTTAAGCAGCTCACGCCCGATCCGTGGCTCGACGCCTCGGAACGTTATCCGGTAGGCGCGCATGTCAGCGGCCGTGTCATCAGCGTGACCGACTACGGCGCGTTCATCGAACTGGAGCAGGGGATCGAAGGCCTGGTGCACGTCAGCGAAATGACCTGGTCCAAGCGGATGAAGCATCCCTCCAAGCTGGTCAATGTTGGCGACAACGTGGAAGCCGTGGTGCTGAACGTCAATCCCACCGAACGGCGCATCAGCCTCGGCCTGAAGCAACTGGAGTCCAATCCCTGGGAGAGCCTGCACGAGAAGTTCCCGGTCGGGGCCATCGTGGAAGGCAAGGTTCGCAACCTGACCGACTTCGGCGCGTTCATCGAAATCGAAGACGGCATCGACGGCCTGGTCCACGTCAGCAATCTGAGCTGGACCAAGCGCGTGAAACATCCTTCGGAAGTACTGAAGAAGGGTGACAAGGTGAAGGCTATCGTTCTGGCTATCGAACCCGACCAGCGCCGCCTGTCTCTGGGCGTGAAGCAGCTTCAGCCCGACGTGTGGGACACCTTCTTCGAGCAGCATCGCGTAGGCGACGTCATCCACGGCAAGGTGCTGCGCCTGGCGAGCTTCGGTGCATTCGTCGAGATCGCCGACGGCGTAGAGGGCCTGTGCCACAACTCCGAAGCGGTCGACTCGCATGGCGCTCCGATCAAGCTGGAAGCGGGCATGGAGCACGAGTTCAAGATCATCAAGATGAACCCGGCGGAAAAGAAAGTGGGACTCAGCATTCGGGCGGTTGGCGAAGAGGCCACGCGCGCCGACGTCGAATCCTACAAAGCTCCAGCGGCGAGTTCAACATCGTCGGGCAGCGGTTCGACGATCGGCGAGTTCATGTCTTGGAAGCGCGCCAGCAACGAAAATAACTAGCGAAAGATTAACGCACGAGCATAAGCCGCCAGCAATGGCGGCTTTCTTATTGGGTGCGACTGAAGCGGACTGGCTGTCAGGTCCCCCAGCGGCGATAGCTGGTAATTCTGAGCGAAGCGAAAGCCGCCAAGCGTCGAAGAACTATCTTGGCAAAATACGCTCGCCCGCTACTTGCTCGTGTCGATCTGTAAATTGATGTTCGGCTTTTCGCGATCGTCGAATTGGCTGAGGGTTTTGGTCTTGCTCTTCTTGCCGTCCTTCTCCGCGTAGACTTCGTAGTCGACGTTCAGAGAAAGCTCCGGGAAACGATAGGTGCCATCGCTCTGGGATATGTAAGTCTTCATGGCCAGCGACTTCGTATTCTTCAAATAGACGACCGCTCCGGCGATCGCCTTGTCGCTTTTGTCGAGTACGGTTCCCGTCAGGATGCGGGACGTGAAGTGCGTAGTCTTGTGCCCGCTATCATTGGAAGGCGACGTTCCTCCCATTGGGATGTTCACTTGCGCGCTGCAACTGGCTGAAATGATCAGCGCAAGCAACCAACCGAAAACCGTTTTCATGAGATTCCTTCGGCACTACTTAGTGGAGAGCATGTCTTGGGCTAGATGTATACCAACATCCTTGCGTTCATTATCGTCGATATGGACTGTCGTTTCGGGTTTCGCTTGACCCTTGGGAGTCTTCACCTCGGCCTGAATAACGTAATCTTGTCCGCCCGCAGGAACCCGCTGCGCAAACTCCCCGTTCCTGTCTGATATGAGGTCCCATTTTGCCTTCTTGTCCCCGACTCGTCGTATCTTGATGGGGATACCTGCTACGGGGTGATCACCCGGCCCCCAGACCGTGCCGTAAATCAGAGCATAGTCCTTCTTGGCTGCTTGCGCAGATTGTGCGACTGAATCGCTGCCTGCTCCTGCCGCCATAAAAAGCAAAAGCAGAACCGAAGCGGCAACGGCTGCAGTCTGTCTTAGCTGTCGCAACTCAGTACTCACCTTCTTCTTCTTCCTCTTTTTCGTCCTCGTCCTCTTCCTCGTCCTCATCTTCCACGCGCGTCAGCTCGAGAGGCTCGATGGCCACCACCTCGAAATCGCTGCCGCACTCTGGACAAGACACGATTTCGCCCTCGTCAACCTCGTCTTCTTCGATATCCAGATCGCTCTCGCATTCAGGACAGATAACCATTATTGTCTCCCTTACTTTTGGTTCGGGCACGGCCCTCAGAACTCGATGGCCCCGTCATTTATATTTAGATTCTCCCGGCGGCAGCGTCAAGTGATAGACGCCATCGGATGTTAGAGGTTTCGCAAAGTTGATGCCCATTTTGAAATCGCATAGAATCGCAGCCGCGTTTGTGATGATCGCCGTCGCTCTCCCGGTTGCAATGTTTTCTCAACAAACAGACAGCCTCGCCGCCCCCGCGCCTGATCCTCAGATTGCCCTGGCCCTGCGCGAGGTATCGCCGTCGCGAATTCAGCAGACCATTGAGAAGCTGGTCAGCTTTCAAACCCGGCAAACCCTCTCATCCGGCACGCCCTCCGTCAGCGCCGAGGGCATCAATGCTGCCGCCAACTGGATCGAAGATGAGTTTCGCCGGTATTCCAGCCAATGTGGCGACTGCCTCGAGGTCCGCACGGATCAGTTCATTCAACAACCTGCGGCGCGTGTCCCGCAGCCCACCAGCATTACCAACGTTTACGCTATCCTGAAGGGCACCGATCCGGCAAACGCTAAACGTATTTATGTCGTGACCGGGCACTACGATTCCCGAAATAGTGACGCAAATGATGCCAAGAGTGCAGCCCCAGGCGCGAATGATGACGCCAGTGGCACCGCAGTCAGCCTGGAATGCGCCCGGGTTCTCAGCAAGCACCGTTTTCCCGCCACCATCATCTTCTTAACTGTGGCCGGAGAAGAGCAGGGACTCTTTGGCAGCGCGCATTTTGCCATTATGTCCAAAGCGGTTGGCTGGAATCTGGAAGCCGTCTTGAACAACGACATCGTTGGCGGCGATCGCACCCCCGGCGACACCGGGCAGAATCCGCACGTGGTGCGCGTCTTTTCGGAAGGGATTGCCACGAACGCGAGTGAAGAAGAACTACGGCGGATACGTTCACTGGGCGGTGAGAGCGACAGCCCGTCGAGGCAACTGGCGCGTTACATCGCCGAGGTGGCGCAAGAATATCTTCCTCCGGCTGACTTCCGCCCCATGCTGGTGTTCCGTCACGACCGGTATCTGCGCGGCGGCGATCACTTCTCGTTCAACGAGCAGGGATTTGCGGCGGTGCGCTTCACCGAGTATCGCGAGAACTACAATCATCAGCACCAGAATGTCCGCACCGAGAATGGCGTCGAATACGGTGATCTGCCCAAATTTGTGGATTACGAATACACTGCCAACGTTGCGCGGCTGAATGCGGCCACCTTGGCTGAGCTGGCCTCGGCCCCGGCGCCGCCGGGCAACGTGCGGCTGTTGACGAAAGAGCTGCAAAACGATTCCACTCTACAGTGGGAGCCTTCGCCGGGCGGCCTGGCAACTGGTTATGAAGTTCTTTGGCGCGACACTACGGCCCCAGACTGGCAGCATGCGAAAGCCGTGGGGAACGTGACTAAGGCCACTTTGCCGCTGTCGAAAGACAACGTAATCTTTGCTGTACGCGCACTCGACGCCAAAGGGCATCGCAGTCTGCCGATCGTACCGCTGCCAGAACGATGAGGATCAGCCGGACTGCTGGTGGAGAACATAGATGGTAGAGCTGAGCTTTAGCGCGTAGCGATTTGTGAAATTATTGTTCGAGCAGGCTGGAGCCGGCCATACGAGTTTTCAAGGTTTCGGTACAACTGAGATACAACCAGAAAAGAGCACGTCATGCGACGCACTTCCGGCATGGGATTGAGTTTTCCGCCGTTCACCCGGGCAGTCAAACAACTGCTCATCGCTAACGGCATCATATTTCTACTGTTTTATCTGTTTGGAGCTTTTGATGCGACCGCGCCCTTCGCCGGTTGGGTTTATCACCATCTTGGACTGGAAGGCTATGCGGTCGTTCACGGCGAGATCTGGCAGCTGATCACCTATTCCTTCCTGCACTACGGATTACTGCACTTGCTCTTCAACATGCTGGCGTTATGGATGTTCGGTGCGACGCTGGAGGTGGACTGGGGCTACAACCTGTTCCTGCAGTTTTACTTCTTCTGCGTGATCGGGGCGGCATTGATTACGGTAGTAGTTTCCTTCACCGGAATTCTAGGCGTTTCTTCACGAACTCTGACCGTCGGCGCTTCCGGCGGTATCTACGGACTGTTGCTGGCCTTCGGTATGTTACACGGCGATTCGGAAGTCATGCTGTTTCCGCTGCCGTTTCTGATCAAGGCAAAATATTTTGTGATCGGCATCATCTTTCTCGCGCTTTATGGAGCGCTGTCGTCCGCTCACGGCGGGGGGCAATCCATCGCTTACATGGCTCACTTGGGTGGCCTGGTCTTTGCCTATATCTGGCTGAAGTTTATTCCGCGCCGGGGCTTCGGCTACGCCGCTTCAGAGCGGGCCTTCGGGCTGCGCAATTCGTACTATCGCTGGAAGCGTAAACGCGCTGCTCGCAAGTTTGAGGTCTACATGCGGAAGCATGATGATCGTGGCGACTACAAGCACGATGACTATTTCGACGAGTTGGGTAACTTCCGCGATCCCAGTTCGCGCGAGCCGCCCAAGAAGAACGGCGATACTCGCCCGCCGTGGGTGAATTGACAGCTAGCTTTCAAACACTTTTTCCAGACTCTCGTACACGATCGGAATGGTGCATAGTTCGGGCAGCAGTTGCCAATAGCGGTGCACTTCGGGATCAGTCTGGGCTTCAGTGCGCATCTCCGGCGAAGTCCAGAGACGCAGGTGCAGGAAGCGGTCAGGGCGCGCGGCATCGCGATGCAGCGTATCCCGGCAGTAGCCCTTGGCATGCATCATGGTGTAGAGCTTGCGTAGGTTGCTCAGCAATTCCTCGTCCTTGCCAGGCAGCGCTTCCAGAACAGCCATGGATACGATTTCTTCAGCCATTACAATCTTCGCCTTTCCATCTTGATTTCCGACGTTCTGTCGACTGGCTTTCCATCAGCGGGCCTGCGCCCGCTTCTGCTCCGGACCGATCTCCGAGTGCGCTCCGAAAAGGAAGCGCGGGTAGCGCACGGCATTGAATTCGGCACCGATCAACACCACCATCGAGACCAGATAAAGCCAGATCAGCAAGGCAATGGCGGTCGCGACCGAGCCGTAGATCACGTCATAGTTGCCAAAGCGGCGCAGGTAAGCCCCAAATACCACCGTGGATACGAACCACAGCACGGTCGCCAACACCGACCCCGGCAGCACGCGGTGCCAGGGCTGAGTGCGAGGCACGCCGTGATGATAGATCAGTCCGATCACAGCAATGCTGGTCAGGGTAGCAATGATCCAACGTAACGCAGTCCATAGTCCCAGGATGTACGGCCCCAGTTCGTGGCCGACGCGGTACATAATCCAGCCTTCGATCTGATTGCCGAACACCAGCAAGAATGACGCAAACACCAGGGGAATGCCGGCCAGGACCACCAGGAAAAACGCAACCATGCGCTCTTTCACCAGGCCCCAAATCTTCGGCATCTGGTAGGCGTTGCGGAAGCCCTCCATCCAGGAAATCATGACGCCGGAACCCGTCCATAGCGTGATGATGATGGTGGTGAACAAAAACTTGACGGTTATAGGCTTCGTGCCAGTAAAAAACTGCAGGACCGCAGCGCTGGTTCCTTCGGGCAGGATACGGCCGAGCGCGTGACTGACTTCGCGAAAAAACCCTTCGGTAGTATGCGATGAGGCAAGGATCGAGGCCACGACGAGTATCGCCGGAAACAGCGTCAGGATGGCAGAAAATGCAGCCGCCTTGGCCACGGCAAAGGCGTCGTGCTGAAAGGCACGCCACAGCGCCATCCGAAAATGCTCAAAGAATCGCGACATGTCGAGTAACAGGAAGTTTACACAAACAGTCGTCAGTTGTCGGTGGGAACTAGCCGGGTGGCCCAGATCTCGCGCCTTTCGAGATCTGGGTGAGTACGGCGCATGACCCGCGAGGGATTATTTATCGAGCTCTGATCAGCAGCACGCCCAGCAAAATGGTCGATGATGTACTTCCCGAAGACCAGTAAGACACCTATTCCATCGCCGCTTGAACGAAGCGCCCTACGACACGAACAGTTCTACTGACCGGCGCCTGCGGTAGTTCCGCAATGCTTCTCGAAGGCCTGCTTCAACTCGAAAGCGATTGCGGCGGGGTCGCTGCGCTCGATGTCGCTACGCTGCATCATGTAAATCAACTTGCCGTCGCGCAGAATCGCGATTGACGGGGAAGATGGCAAGTATCCCGTGAAGTAGCTGCGCGCGCGCTCCGTGGCTGCCGTATCCTGTCCGGCGAAAACCGAAAAAACTCTATCCGGACGCGAGGCATTTTGCAACGCTGCCCGTACCGCTGGGCGCATACGGCCCGCCGCGCATCCGCAAATCGAATTCACAATCACCATGGCAGTTCCAGGCTGGCTGGTAATGGCCCGGTCGACTTCTTCCGCAGTCCGCAATTCCTGAACTCCCACGCTGGTCAACTCTTCGCGCATGGGCCCAAGCATAATTTCGGGATACATAGTTGTTCTCCTGGCAATTCAAAAAACAACCCGGGGCTTTTGCGCCCCGGGCCATGGTTCAATTGCTCGTTTACCCTTCGGTGGTCAGTTCTTCTGCTTCGTTTTCGCCTTCGTGGCGGAGCAGTTCCAGCGCGCGTTCGGCTTCCTCGTACGCGGCCGTGACCTCCTCCTGCACCTTGGCGGCAGCCTCTTCCATTTCCTGCGAGAGCCGGACATTGCGGTAATACTCCATGCCGGTGCCCGCGGGAATCAGACGGCCCACGATGACGTTTTCCTTCAGACCGCGCAGGTGATCGACAGCGCCCTGGATCGAGGCCTCCGTCAACACGCGCGTGGTCTCCTGGAACGACGCGGCTGAGATGAACGAGTCGGTCGAGAGCGAGGCCTTGGTGATGCCCAACAGCAGCGGACGGCCAGTAGCCGGCTTGCCGCCGTTCATGATCGCCTTCTCGTTCTCTTCGCGGAAGCGGAACTTGTCGATCTGCTGTTCCAGCAGGAACGGCGTATCGCCAACGTCTTCCACTTTCACCCAACGCATCATCTGGCGAACAATCACCTCGATGTGCTTGTCGCTGATGTTCACGCCCTGGAGCCGGTAGACTTCCTGGATTTCGTTTACCAGGTAAGACTGCAGTTCCTTCTCGCCCAGCACGGCCAGAATGTCGTGCGGGTTGAGCGGGCCATCCATCAGGGGCTCGCCAGCGCGAATGCGCTCGCCTTCCTGAACGTTGATGTGAACGCCGCGCGGCACCTGATATTCCTTCTCGGTACCGTTGTCGGCGACCACGTAGATCTTGCGCTGGCCTTTGGCCACATCGCCGAACTTCACCACGCCATCGATCTCGCTGATGACCGCGGTTTCATGCGGCTTGCGCGCCTCGAACAGCTCCTGCACGCGAGGCAGACCACCGGTGATGTCCTTGGTCTTGGTCGTCTCGCGCGGGATCTTTGCCAGCACGTCGCCCGGCGTTACCGTGTCGCCATCCTGCACCATCAAGTGAGCGCGTGACGGCATCAGGTAGCGCTTGTTGGTCTTCGTGCCCTTGATCACGATAGTCGGCTGGCGCTTCTCGTCGGGCGAGTCGACAACCACGTGCCGGGACAAGCCCGTCACTTCGTCGACTTCCTCGTGCAGCGTCATGCCTTCCTGCAGGTCCTTGAACTGCACCGTGCCGCCGATTTCGGTAAGGATCGCGAAGGTATACGGGTCCCACTCGACCAGCACATCGCCCAGCGAAACGTGGACGCCGTCTTCGACCTTCACCTTGGCACCGTAGACGACCGCATAACGTTCTTTTTCGCGGCCCTTCTCGTCCAAGATAGCGATGGACCCGTTGCGGTTCATCACCACCAAGTGGCCTTCCTTGGCGCGCACGGTGATTAGATTGATGAAGCGTACCGCACCATTGTTCTTGGCATCGAGGCGCGACTGCTCGCTAACTCGCGAAGCCGTGCCGCCGATGTGGAAGGTACGCATGGTGAGCTGCGTTCCCGGCTCGCCGATGGACTGTGCTGCGATGACGCCGGTGGCTTCACCCAGCTCAACCAGCCGGCCGGACGCCAGGTTGCGGCCGTAGCACATCACGCAAACACCACGCTTCGACTCGCAGGTCAGCACCGAACGAATCTTTACCCGCTCGATACCGGCAGCCTGCACCGCGCCTGCCAGGTCTTCCGTGATCTCCTGGTTGATGTCGACGATGATGTTGCCTTCGTAGTCCTTGATCTTCTCCAGCGAGACGCGGCCCACGATACGGTCACGCAACGGCTCGATGATCTCGCCCGACTCCACGATGGAAGTCACGTAGATACCATCGACCGTGCCGCAATCGTATTCGCTGATGATCACGTCTTGCGCCACGTCGACCAGTCGACGCGTCAGGTAGCCCGAGTCCGCGGTCTTGAGAGCGGTATCGGCCAGTCCCTTGCGAGCGCCGTGGGTGGAGATGAAGTACTCCAACACGGTAAGGCCTTCGCGGAAGTTCGCCGTGATCGGCGTCTCGATGATCTCGCCCGAAGGCTTGGCCATCAATCCGCGCATACCCGAGAGCTGACGAATCTGCTGTTTCGATCCGCGAGCGCCGGAGTCGGCCATGACGTAAATCGGATTCAGGTCGCCGGCTTTGTCTTCCTGCTGCATGCCCAGGAACATCTCGTCGGCCACCTTTTCGGTAATCGCCGACCAGATTTCCACGACCTTGTTGTAGCGCTCGCCGTTGGTGATGGCGCCATCCAGATACTGCTGCTGGACCGCGATTGCCTGCTTCTCGGCGTCCCGCACCAGCCCAGCTTTGCCGGCCGGGATGACCATGTCGTCAATGCCGATCGACAAGCCAGCCTTAGTGGCGTAGTGGAAGCCAAGCTGCTTGATGCCGTCGAGCAACCGCACCGTCGTTTCCAGTCCGAAACGCAGGTAGCAGTAGTTCACCAGGTTGCCGCTGCCCTTCTTTTTGAGCAGGCCATTGATGTACGGCATCTCCGGAGCGCCACGCTTCAGATGATCGTTCATGATGGCGCGGCCCACGGTGGTCGAGATGTACTGCCGCTCGAAGTTCGTCGGCTCGGTGTGGCTCACGTCCTGATCGTCGTACGCCGTGGTGAGATCGATGACCTCGCCGGTATAGCGCAGACGGATCGGAGTCAGCGTTTCCACTTCGCCGGCTTCCTTGGCGAGGATCACCTCGTCGATGTTGGCGAAAGCGCGGCCCTCACCCTTGGCGCCGGGCTTGGCTTTGGTTAGGTAATAGATGCCCAGCACCATGTCTTGCGTAGGCACGGTGATTGGCTGGCCTGACGCCGGCGACAGGATGTTGTGCGACGCCAACATCAGCACGCTGGCCTCAACCTGAGCTTCCGGAGACAGCGGAATGTGCACTGCCATCTGATCGCCGTCGAAGTCTGCGTTGAACGCGGTGCATACCAGGGGGTGGATCTTGATGGCCTTGCCTTCGACCAGCACCGGCTCGAAAGCCTGAATGCCCAGGCGGTGAAGCGTGGGAGCGCGGTTCAACAGCACCGGATGATCTTTAATCACCTCTTCCAGGATGTCCCATACGATGGGCTCCTGCTGTTCCACCATTTCCTTGGCTTGCTTGATGGTGGTGCAGTGCCCGGTCTGTTCCAGCCGGTGATAGATGAACGGCTTGAACAATTCCAGCGCCATCTTCTTAGGCAAGCCGCACTGATGCAGCTTGAGATCCGGACCGACCACAATCACCGAACGGCCGGAGTAGTCTACGCGCTTGCCCAGCAGGTTCTGGCGGAAGCGGCCCTGCTTGCCCTTCAGCGTGTCAGACAGCGACTTGAGCGGCCGATTGTTGGCGCCACGCAGCACGCGGCCACGGCGTCCGTTGTCGAATAGGGCGTCCACGGCTTCCTGCAACATGCGCTTTTCGTTGCGCACGATAACTTCAGGAGCGTGCAGGTCCATCAGCTTCTTCAACCGGTTGTTGCGGTTGATGACGCGGCGGTAAAGATCGTTCAGATCCGACGTAGCGAAGCGACCACCGTCGAGTGGAACCAGGGGACGCAGCTCCGGCGGGATTACCGGGATGACGTCGAGGATCATCCACTGCGGCTTGTTGCCGCTCTTGCGGAAGGCTTCGGTAACTTTCAGGCGCTTGGCGTACTTCAGGCGCTTCTGCACCGAAGTTTCAGTACGCATCTTCTCACGCAGTTCGCCGGAGAGCGACTCGACTTCCACGCGCTTCAGCAGTTCCTTGATGGCCTCTGCGCCCATCATGGCTTTGAAGCCGCTGGCTCGATGTTCCTGATCAAGTTCGCGGTACTTGGCTTCGTCCTTGATGACTTCGCGTTCTTTAACCGGAGCCTCTCCGGGCTCGATCACCACATAGGCTTCAAAATAGAGCACCGATTCCAGATCGCGCAGCGAGATATCGAGAATGTGCCCGATGCGGCTGGGCAATCCCTTGAAGAACCAGACGTGCGAGCAGGGCGAAGCCAGTTCAATGTGGCCCAGCCGCTCGCGACGAACTTTGGACAGCGTTACTTCCACGCCGCACTTGTCGCAAATCACGCCGCGGTGTTTCATGCGCTTGTACTTGCCGCACAGACACTCCCAGTCGGTGACCGGACCGAAAATGCGGGCGCAGAACAAGCCGTCACGTTCCGGCTTGAACGTGCGGTAGTTAATCGTCTCTGGCTTGGTGACTTCACCGTGAGACCAGCTGCGAATCTTTTCCGGCGAAGCCAGGCTGATGCGGATGGCGTCGAAGTCGGCGATGGCGTTTCCGAGATCAAATGGACTCGAGCGGTACAAATTGTCCTCCTCCCCTGCGAATCTTCACGCTGGAAGTTGCAGGGACTTGCGACCCATTCGCGGCCGCTGGCGGCTTCCGGTAATTTCTTTTCGCTGGGTGCCGTCTCCTGCGGAAGCGATGAAGACGGCTACCCTGATCCTGATTGCGATTTCCGGCCTAGTCAGCCGCGAGTGGAGGCGCCGGGGCCACGGGCAACTTGCGCTCGTTGGTCTTGATCAGCTCCACGTCGAGGCACAGCGACTGCAATTCGCGAATAAGCACGTTGAACGATTCAGGTACGCCTGGCTCAATGGCCGCTTCGCCTTTGACGATGGCCTCGTAAATCTTGGTACGGCCATACACGTCATCGGACTTCGCGGTGAGCAGTTCCTGGAGGATGTATGCGGCGCCGTAAGCTTCCAGCGCCCACACTTCCATTTCGCCGAAGCGCTGCCCACCGAACTGCGCCTTGCCGCCCAGCGGTTGCTGGGTAATCAGCGAGTATGGTCCGATGGAACGCGCGTGAATCTTGTCGTCGACCAGGTGAGACAGCTTGAGCATGTAGATATAACCAACCGTTACCGGCTGCTCGAACTTGTCACCCGTCATACCGTCATAGAGGTAAGCCTTGCCCGAGGTCGGCAACCCGGCTTCTGCCAGCAATGACTTGATTTCTTCTTCTTTCGATCCGTCGAACACTGGCGAAGCGAAGTAGACACTCTCTTTCATGCCGTCGGCTGCGCGCTCCAGCAACTCGTCGTCGAGGTTGATGAGGCTCTCTACAAAAGGAGTGCCCTTGAACATAGACTTCAGTTCCTTGCGCATGTATTCAGCCTTGGAGTTCTCTTTCAGCAGCTCGCCGATCTTCTGTCCGAGCTCATAGCCTGCCCAACCCAAGTGCGTCTCCAGGATCTGGCCCACGTTCATACGGCTGGGCACACCTAGGGGATTCAGCACGATCTCCACCGGCGTTCCGTCTTCGAGGTATGGCATATCCTCTTCCGGCAGAATGCGGGCGATCACGCCTTTGTTTCCGTGGCGGCCGGCCATCTTGTCGCCCACGCTCAGCTTGCGCTTCATGGCAACGTAGATCTTCACCAGCTTGATCACGCCGGGAGGAAGTTCATCGCCCTTCTGCAGCTTCTCGACTTTCTCGCGGACAATCTTGCGCAGCACGTCAATCTGCCGCGAGGTCATCTCCTCGATTTCGTCGATCTGCTCGTTGATGCGCGGGTCCTTGTCGGCGAACTTGATGCGCTTGAGGTTGCGCGTCGAGATGCGCTCGATGGTGTCGCGATCGAGAATCACGCCCTTGGTCAACAGGCGCTTGTTGGTGCGCTCGTCGTGCAGGTCGGCAAGAACTTCCTTGCTGCCCAGCAACGATTCCAGCCGCTTCAAACGCTCGTCGGTCAGGATTCGGATTTCGTCGGCCAGGTTCTTTTCCAGCTTGGCAACCTGGTCGCCTTCGATCATCTTGGCGCGCTCGTCCTTCTCCTGGCCCTTGCGGGAGAAGATCTTCACGTCGACCACCGTGCCCTCGATACCCGGAGGGCAGGTGAGTGAAGCGTCGCGAACGTCGCCGGCCTTTTCGCCGAAGATGGCCCGCAGCAACTTCTCTTCCGGAGTGAGCTGGGTTTCGCCCTTGGGAGTGACCTTGCCTACCAGAATGTCGCCGGCCTTCACGGTCGCGCCGATGCGGATGATGCCGCTCTCGTCGAGATCGCGCAGGGCCGACTCGCTGACGTTGGGAATGTCGCGCGTCACTTCTTCTGGACCTAGCTTGGTATCGCGCGACTCGATCTCGAACTCCTCGATGTGGACGGAGGTGTAATAGTCCTCCTTCACCATCTTTTCGGAGACCAGGATCGCGTCCTCGAAGTTGTAACCGCGCCAGGGCATGAAGGCGACCAGGACGTTGCGTCCCAGCGCCAGCTCGCCCATGTCGGTGCAAGGACCATCCGCGATGACTTGCCCTTTGGCTACGCGGTCGCCCTTCTTCACGATGGGGCGTTGGTTGATACAAGTGTTCTGGTTCGAGCGCTTGAACTTGGTGAGCTGATAGATATCGCTGCCCACCTCGCGCGACAGCTGCATGGGATGATGCTCGCCCTCGACACGCACGATGATGCGCTCGGAGTCGACGGAGTCAATGATGCCGCTGCGGCGAGCCAAAACTACCGCACCGGAATCACGCGCCGTGACGCCTTCCATTCCCGTGCCGACGATGGGCGCCTGCGCGCGCAGCAACGGTACCGACTGACGCTGCATGTTCGCGCCCATCAGTGCGCGGTTGGCGTCGTCATGCTCCAGGAAGGGCACCAGCGAAGCGGCTACGGACACCAGCTGTTTCGGGCTGACGTCGATGTAATCTACTTCGTCGCGGTTGACCAGCACGAAGTTGCCGGCCTTGCGAGCGTTGACCAGTTCCGCAACAATGCGGCCCTTGTCGTCGATTTCTGCGTTCGCCTGCGCGATGACGTGGCGATCTTCTTCCCACGCCGACAGGTAGAACGAAAACGGCTCGTAATCGATCAGCTTCTTGCGGCGCTCCTTGAGATCATTGTTGGCCTTGATGACCTCAGCTTTCTCCAGGTGATCGCCCACGCGATACTCGCTGTCCCCGGCATTTACTACGCTGATGAAGTCGAGCACGCGCCCGCTCTTCACCTTGCGATACGGCGACTCGATGAAACCGTAGTCATTGATGCGCGCGTAGCAGCTGAGCGACGAGATCAGACCGATGTTCGGACCTTCTGGCGTTTCAATCGGGCAGATACGTCCATAGTGCGTCGGATGAACGTCGCGGACTTCGAATCCGGCGCGTTCGCGCGACAGGCCGCCCGGGCCAAGTGCGGACAAACGCCGCTTGTGAGTGATTTCCGACAGCGGATTCGTCTGATCCATGAACTGCGACAACTGCGATGAACCGAAGAACTCGCGGATGGCGGCCATCACTGGCTTGGCATTCACCAGGTCGTGCGGCATGGCCGTCGACATCTCCTGGTAGACGCTCATCTTTTCCTTGATGGCGCGCTCCATGCGGACCAGGCCGATACGGAACTGGTTCTCCAGCAACTCACCTACCGCGCGCACGCGGCGGTTGCCGAGATGATCGATGTCGTCCACCGAGCCGATGTTCTTGCGCAGCTTCAACAGGTAGCGGATGGTTCCGTAGAAGTCGTCCGGCTCAAGAGTGCGGTTGTCGAGCTTGGTAGCGTCCTCACTCTCGAACAGCTTGATGTTGAACTTCAGGCGGCCGACCCGCGAGAAATCGTACTTCCGCGAATCGAAAAACATTCCGTGGAAGAGCGAAGTCGCGGTGTCGAGCGTCGGAGGATCGCCCGGGCGCAACTTGCGGTAGATTTCGATCAGTGCTTCCTGCGGCGTCTTTACGGAATCGCGGCGCAAGGTGGCGCTGATCACGGTGCCCACATCATCGCGCTCGGGGAAGAAGACGTGAACTTCGGTCACTCCCGCTTCGATCATTTTCGACAACTTCTCGGCGGTCAGCTCAGTGTTGGCTTCCAGCAGAATTTCGCCGGTGTTGGTGTCGATGACGTCGGCGGCAACAAACGCGCCTTCCAGATCGGTAAGGTCAGCTTCAATCTCGGAGATGCGCTGCTTCTGGATTTCCTTCATCACCGCAGCCGTAACCTTGCGGCCGGAGTGCGCGATCTCTTCGCCGCTCTTGGTGGCGATGCGATGCGTCAGCTTCATGCCCAGCAAGTTGGTCGGCTTTTCTGCGCCAGGTTCCAATGTCCAATACAGCTTCTTGTCGCGTATGGCGATGCGATCGACGGTGTAGAAGGTCCGTAGGATCTCCTCGTCCGAACGCAGGCCCAGGGCGCGCAGGAATATGGTTCCCAGGAACTTGCGCTTGCGGTCAATACGCACGTACAACACGTTCTTCTGGTCGTATTCAAACTCGACCCACGAACCGCGGTACGGAATGATCTTGCCCAGGAAGTAGGTGCGATTGTTCGCCGTCTCGAAGAAGACGCCGGGCGAACGGTGCAACTGGCTGACAATGACGCGCTCGGTGCCGTTGATGATGAACGTGCCGTTGGCCGTCATCAGCGGAATATCGCCAAAGAAGACTTCCTGCTCCTTCATGTCGCGAATGGAGCGGTTGCCGGTCTCCGGGTCCTTGTCGTAGATGGTGAGGCGCATGGTGACCTTCAGCGGAGCGGAATACGTCATACCGCGCTCTTCGCACTCGGCCACGTCGTATTTCAGCTGCAGTCCCACCGGATCGCCGCACTTGTTACAGAAATCGGGCGTATTGGCGTTGTAGGTGCCGCACTTGGTGCACAGCACGTCGCCCAGGTGGAACGGATCAGTCTTCACCGTAGAGCCGCAGTTGCGGCAGGTGGTGCGCAAGTGGTTCAGCCCTTTGAGGTGGCCGCACTTGCATTCCCAGTTGCCGATAGCAAACTCGACAAAGTCGAGCTGGGAAACGTTGCGAAAATCGCTGATGGGGAAGACCGACTGAAATACCGCTTGCAGGCCGGCGTCGTCCCGTTCGCTCGGCAGCGCGTCCATTTGCAGGAAGCGATCGTACGAGCGCTTCTGCACCTCGATGAGGTTGGGAATCTGAATGGTCGCGGGAATTTTGGAAAAGTCGAACCGATTTCGGTTGGCAGTTTTCTGTTGCGCCATGTATAAAGCTCCTAATCAGTACCGTCCAACGTCGCTCACGTTGGCGGTGCAAGCCATAATGCGGATGTGTGACGGAGAAGACAGCCGTCGCACCATGCCAGGTAGAGGCAATTTGCGGTTATAAGACTGGATGTCCCGGCGCTCGACGCTTTGACAAGAAACGATGCGGCCACAGCCCGCATCCAACATCTTGAAGGGCGTCGAAAATTCAGTTGCACGTAAAAAGACGATTGCGCCCGCGGAGACAAGAATCCCCGTGAGCGCCACTTGAGGCGTCGTGCAATCCCATGACCAATTAGCCTGGGAAATCGGCACATTTCGTGCCGCCATGTTTTTCGCTTCCCGCGCCAGTATTTTCAGGCCTTGTCCTCGTCCAGCCTGCCGTCGCGTCTGAGCTGACGCGATACAGCCAAGCTAGCCGCGTGCCACTACCTGTTTGATGTCCGAATTCCGAAAAAGAATCCGGCACTCAACGATGCCCGGGAATTCCGCAGTCCCTGCTGAGAGAACTGCTTTACTTCCTCGGCTTCATCGCGCCTCTCCACGACCGCTCCGACGTGAAAAGGAACGTAGCCACTGCCCCGTACTCAGGCCCTGACCAGTGCAAAAACCGACACTTGCCCAGGGCCCCGAAGGCCGTAGCAGCCAGAACTCCGGTCAGCGCGCCCGGAGTGAAGTGCCCTGTTCCGTCATTTCCGCTGGCCAGCGCCAACTGCGGATGCCGGAAACAGGGCGGGATCGCTTACTTCACCTCGACGGTCGCTCCCGCCTCGGTAAACTTCTTCTTGATGGTCTCGGCTTCGTCCTTGCTTACGCCCTCTTTGATGGTCTTGGGCGCGCCATCGACCAGGTCCTTGGCTTCTTTCAAGCCCAGGCTGGTGACTTCGCGAACGGCCTTAATCACGTTGATCTTATTGGCGCCAACGCCGGTCAGGACGACCGCAAACTCGGTCTTCTCTTCCGCCGGAGCGGCAGCCGCTGCTGCGCCGCCACCCGCGCCCGCCATCATGACAGGGGCCGCAGCCGCTGCCGAAACGCCGAGACGCTCTTCCAATTTCTTCACCAAAGCCGCCGCATCCAGAAGCGACAGGCCTACGATTGACTCTTCCAACTGCTGTAGATCCGCCATGTGTTTATCCACCTATTCGTTATTCGTTATCTTGATTTCATTATCGGCTCTGAGGTTTCCAATGTGCCTTCCCGCGCGCCAGACTCGCCCAGGGAGCACCCCTCACAACGGATAACTCAATCTCTATGGAAGCGCTTCCACGCCCCCAAACTTGTGTCCCCACGTCGTCGTGGGCGGCCCCATCCTTGCTCCGCCGATTTCTCGGAGAGGGTAGAGACCAAACTTTAAGCCTGCGCTTCGGCCGGAGCTTCCGCTGCCGCAGCTTCGGCTGGGGCGGCTTCGACCGGGGCCGCTTCGGCTGCGGGCGTCGGTTCCGGCGCGCCGCCAAACTTGTTCTTCTCCACGCCCTGGTTGATGACCACGGCGAGATCGCGGCCAATCGCGTTCATCACCGTCACCAACCGCTGCGCCGGAGCGTTCATCAGGAACAGCAGCTTGGAGTAAATCTCTTCCTTGGAAGGCATGCTGGCCAGCGCGTCAATGTCCTTGATAGGAATGACACGGCCGTCAACGATGCCTGCCTTGAAGGTGTACTCCGGATTGTCTTTGGCGTACTTGCTCAGGGCCTTGGCCAGCGCGACCGGATCAGCGCTGGTGTAGGCGATCGAGGTGACTCCGGCGAGGTCTTTCATCGCCTCCTCGACAGCTGTACCCTTGGCAGCCCGTTCGGCCAGCGTGTTCTTGACCACGCGATAGCGGCCGCCTACGCCGCGTACCGCTTTGCGGAGTTCGAAATCCTTCTCCACCGTCAGCTTGGCAAATGTGCCAACGATGGCGTGGCTGGCGCCTTTGAACTCTTCCGCCAGCTTCCCTACTTGTTCGATTTTCTTCGCTTTGGTAACGGCCATGTTCGAATCCCTTGTTTCCGCTGCGCTCAGTGGCGCCAGCAAATTTGTTGGGTCACAATGCGCGACTTAGGCTCGCGCGGCAGCTTCCACCGCCGAGGTGTCAATCGAGACACCTGGCCCCATGGTCGAGCTGAGATAGCAACCCTTGATGTATTTGCCCTTCGCCACCGAAGGCTTCGCCTTGATCACGCTGGTGATCACCGTGGCCGCGTTCTCCACCAACTTCTCGGGCGGGAACGAAATCTTGCCTACCGGAACGTGTACCAGGGCAGTCTTGTCGGTACGGAATTCCACTTTGCCGGCTTTGGTCTCTTTCACGGCGGAGGCGACATCGAAGGTCACGGTACCGGTCTTGGGATTGGGCATCAGACCACGCGGGCCCAGCACCTTACCCAAACGGCCAACCGATTTCATCATGTCTGGCGTTGCGATCACGGCATCGTAGTCAGTCCAGTTTTCCTTCTGAATCTTCTCTACCATGTCTTCGCCGCCAACAAAGTCGGCGCCCGCCGCTTCGGCTTCGCGAATTTTCTCGCCGCTGGCGATGACCAGGACTTTCTTGGATTTGCCCAGGCCGTGCGGCAGAACCACAGTGCCGCGGACCATCTGGTCGGCGTGCTTGGGATCGACGCCCAGGCGCATCGTCAAGTCGACGGTCTCGTCGAACTTGGCGTACTTTACTTTCTGCAGAAGAGGCACCGCGTCCTGAAGCGGATACGACTTGGCTTCGACGCCTGCGCGTGCCTTCTCGATATTCTTTCCTGATTTCTTCATCCTGCTCCTTGTCTTCCACCGCCAGCCCTTGTTGCCGGTTGGCCGTGGTCTGTACGACGATCCCACGTGTGGGATTTACAAAACCCTGTCGTCCCTAAAGGGACTCGGGAGATTGGAGACTCCCTACCCAGCACTCCGCTTCGCTACGTGCTGGGCTAAACTATTCCGCGCCTACGGCTCTGGTTCCATTCACGTCTGCGCGTGCCCCACTCATTCGCGGGTTTCGAATGAGCGGAATTCGCAGTACTTCACGAAATCCGAAACGCAGGCCTGCACTACCAACTACGCGGTTACTTCAATGCCCATCGAACGCGCCGTGCCTTTCACGCTCTTGACCGCCGCTTCCACGGAAGCCGCGTTCAGGTCAGGCATCTTCTGCTTGGCGATCTCCAGCACCTGCTTCTCGGTCACCTTGCCGACCTTGTCCTTGTTAGGGACGCCGGAGCCCTTGGCCACGCCCGCGGCGCGCTTCAACAGAATCGCGGCCGGCGGCGTCTTGGTGATAAAGGTAAAGGTGCGATCGCTGTAGACCGAAACCACGACTGGAATGATCAGGCCGTCCAGTTCCTTGGCGCTGGTCCTGGCGTTGAACTGCTTACAAAACTCCATGATGTTGATCTGCGCCTGACCGAGCGCCGGACCAACCGGAGGAGCCGGCGTAGCCTTGCCCGCCGCAATCTGCAACTTCACCGAACCGGTAACTTTTTTTGCCATTTAAATTCTCGCTATTCGCTATTCGCCTCTTCGCCAGATCCTTCGCGCTTCATCCGAAGAGCGAAAAGCGAAAAGCCGAAGAGCGGCCTTCCTACGTAATAACCTTCTCGACCTGCCCGAACCCGAGTTCCACCGGAGTGGAGCGCCCGAAGATGGTGACCATGACTTTCAAGGTCTCGCGATCTTCGTTCACCTCGTCCACTACGCCGGTAAAGCTGGCGAAAGGACCTTCGCTGATACGGACGGATTCGTTCTTCTCGAACTTGACCTTGAGCTTCGGCTTTTCCTTGCTGTCGGCCACGCGATACACGATCTGCTGAACTTCTTCTTCCGACAACGGCGTGGGCTGCTGGCCGGTACCCACAAAGCCGGTCACGCGCGGCGTTCCCTTCACCACGTGCCACACGTTGTCGTCCATGTCCATCTCCACCAGCACATAGCCGGGATAGAACATGCGCTCGCTGGTGTACTTCTTGCCACCCCGAACTTCGGTGACCGATTCGGTCGGAATCAGCACGCGGCCGATTCTGTTCTCCAGTTCGGGATAGGCGCGCACCCGCGACTCGATCGACTCCTTCACCTTGCGCTCGAATCCCGAATAGGTGTGGATGATGTACCACTTCATATTCGGATTCTGCGGGTTCGCAGCCGTGGATTCAGCAGTGACGGCGCCCGACTCGCCCGTCTGGTCCGGCCCTTTGGCCGGCTCAGCGCCGTTGCTCTCCGATTTGATTTCTTCTTCTGTCATTTTTCCGCGCATTTAGCGGTGCGCCAGCGTTTTCAGCAAATGATCAAGGGTCTTGCCGATGATCGCGTCCACAACCCAAAAATACAGGCCGAATAGAAACACGGTGATGATGACCACCGTGGTCGTGCCCTGCACTTCCTTGCGTGACGGGGTCGTGACCTTCCGCATCTCGGTGCGCACATCGTTGTAAAAGCTTTTTGCGCGCTGCGGCCAGGCCTTCATTGCGCCAAGCTTGCTGTCACCGACGCTCTCGATCGCTGCTGACTTCGCCATCTGCTACCTTTTTCCGGCGCTCGCTGCGCCAACTGCATTCTTTCTTCGCGCCTTCCTCCGGCGCATCCCAATAACTGGCAGGGGCGGAGGGATTCGAACCCCCAAGTTCGGTTTTGGAGACCGACAGTTTAACCGTTGAGCTTACGCCCCTGTTTTAGCTGTCAGCCGTCAGCTATCAGCCTTCAGCTATTGCAGAAGGCTTGATGCCGTTTGGCCAACTTCGAACCTACCCGTGCCGCCGCACCATCCGTCTCCAGCATTTCGCAGTAGCCGAAAGCTGAGAGCTGAAGGCCGACAGCTTATTACAACAGATCCCTCGCTACGCTCGGGATGACGGCGGCGGGCTCGGACGCCCGCCAAACGCCGTCATTTCACTTCTTTATGCGACGTGTGCTTGCGGCACTTGCGGCAGAACTTGCTGAACTCCAGCCGGGCCGTCGTGGTCTTCTTGTTCTTGGTGGTGGAGTAATTGCGATTCTTGCAATCACCGCACTGCAACGTAACAATCTCTCGAGGCATTGATCGATTCCTTTTCGTTTACTTCGCGACTCTCTGCCGCGAAGCCTTGTCCGCGTCGAAGCGCGGAAATCAGCGGAGCCCGTAAATCATTCCGCCGAGAAACTTGGGTGCCCCACTCATTCCAGCGTTTGAAATGAGTGGGATTTCAACTACGCAATAATTTCGCTGATGGTGCCGGCGCCTACGGTGCGTCCGCCTTCGCGGATAGCAAACCGCAAGCCCTTCTCCATCGCCACCGGCGTGATCAGCTCAATCTCCAGGCTCACGTTGTCGCCCGGCATCACCATCTCGGTGCCCGCCGGCAAGGTCGCCACCCCCGTCACATCCGTCGTGCGGAAGTAGAACTGCGGCCGGTAGCCTTTGAAGAACGGTGTGTGCCGTCCGCCTTCATCCTTCGACAACACGTAAACTTCGCCTTTGAACTTGGTATGCGGCGTAATCGAGCCCGGCTTGGCCAGCACCATGCCGCGCTCCACGTCTTCCTTGGCCGTGCCGCGCAGCAGCAGGCCGGCATTGTCGCCCGCCATGCCTTCGTCCAACTGCTTCTTGAACATTTCCACGCCGGTTACGACCGTCTTGCGGGTCTCGCGGAAGCCCACGATTTCTACTTCCTCGCCCACCTTCACCTTGCCACGCTCGATACGGCCCGTAACCACCGTGCCGCGTCCCTGAATCGAGAAGATGTCTTCAATCGGCATCAGGAACGGCTTGTCGATATCGCGCGCCGGCAGCGGCACGTTCTTGTCCACCGCCTCCATCAGCTCGTCGATCTTGGCTTCCCACTGGGCTTCGCCGTTGAGGGCGCCCAAGGCCGAGCCGCGAACCACCGGCAGATCGTCGCCCGGGAAGTTGTACTTGGTCAGCAACTCGCGTACTTCCATCTCCACCAGGTCGATCAGCTCAGGATCTTCCACCGCATCGCACTTGTTCAGGAACACCACCACGTAAGGCACGCCTACCTGGCGGGCCAGCAGCACGTGCTCCTTGGTCTGCGGCATGGGTCCGTCGGTGGCGGCGACTACCAGGATGGCGCCGTCCATTTGCGCCGCGCCGGTAATCATGTTCTTGATGTAGTCGGCGTGCCCGGGACAATCCACGTGGGCGTAGTGCCGGTTGGCCGTCTCGTACTCCACGTGCGCGGTCGCGATGGTAATGCCGCGCTCGCGCTCTTCCGGCGCGTTGTCGATCGAGTCGAACGAGCGAAACACGATCTTGGGATTGTGCTTCTGCAATACCTTGGTGATGGCCGCCGTCAACGTCGTCTTGCCATGATCGATGTGCCCGATCGTCCCTACGTTTACGTGCGGCTTGCTGCGGTCAAATTTCTCTTTCGCCATTTTCCTATGCTTCCTATGCTCTAGTAGTACCGGTAAAGTTTGTTGTACTTTTCACGCAGAGACAGGTCCAACGCCTCCAGCGTAGTCAAATAAAACTCGCGCATTTGCGCCTGATCGCTCACCGGGAGCGCTTCGTATAACTGCTGCGCCGTCGCTCCACCCTGCGCCAGCTTCGGGTCCGCCTGCTCCAGCAACTTTTCGCGACGAACGCGATCAAAATCGCGGATCGGAACGCCCTTGCGTTGCAACAACCGCAGAAACCGTTCCACAGCTTCCGGAGCGAAGACTCTTGCCACCGCCGATCGCAGCTGCTCGAATTCGGCCAGCTTTTCAACCGCTAGGCCAGCCTGCTGGAATGGCGTCCGCGATATTGGCTGTTCCATCGAAGTGATCAGAAAACCGTCCTGGCCGCGCTTGCGGGCCTTGCTTAAATTCATGGAGCTGATGATCGGGATTGAACCGATGACCTCTCCCTTACCAAGGGAGTGCTCTACCAACTGAGCTACATCAGCCCGCAATTACAACAGCAAACCAATCTGGAGCGGGAGACGGGAATCGAACCCGCGACCAACAGCTTGGAAGGCTGTGACTCTACCACTGAGTTACTCCCGCCTAACTCGCAAAACGGCTCAAGTTGCTCCCGTCCTCAATCGAGAAAAGCCTGCCGTCCCTACGGGACTCGAACGCATTTCCCACCTACCCAGGACTCCGCCTACGGCTCCGTCCTGGGCTAACTTCAATTTCGCCCCTTCGGGGCTTGCGTCTGCGCGATCCGCGACAACGCGAACCAAGCAATTACCGTTATCAGCCCAGGCCTGCGATAACCGCGAACCAAGCAGTCCACTCTTGCGACAATCAGTTACAAAGAATCGTCGGTACGGCGAAACCTGCCGAATACGCTATCCAAGGCCACCGTCACTTCGCTCGGCGCTAATCGTGGTCATGCCGTTCGCGCTGTTCGTGTGCTTGTTTCCTACTCCACGACCAGGTGCGAACTGCGAACATCGCCAAAATCGCCAAGGTGGCCAGCTTGAACTTCTGATCGCTGATCGTGGTCCACGCTAGAACCGCCAACACCGCGTAGACACCGAAAGCCACCCACAACCGCTTCATCCAACTCCAATTACCGGCCTTAACTCGCAAACGCGAAGGAAGGCTGAAAAAGCTGGTGCACAGGGGAGGATTCGAACCTCCGTAGCTCGCAAGGAGCGGCAGATTTACAGTCTGCTGCCATTAACCACTCGGCCACCTGTGCACGTTCCACCACCCTACCAAGCGTAAAAGCGGCGCTTGCCAGGGGCGCCAGTTCGACCGAGCATTCCGCTCTCAATCGTGCCTGAGAGCCCGCGTCGCCGAGGCCCGGAATCGCCAGTCTCTCCACCCCATGACACGCAAATCCCGCGCGTAATGGGAGACCCCGATCCTGCTGTCAAAGAACACCATGCGCCAAATGCGTCGCACTGCAACCCCGGCAAAACTCCGCATCATCCGCGCGACTGTAATTGCGCGCGTCTTGCGATTAAGGAAGCTGCTGCTGGAATCAGTTCTCTAGGAGAGCTGCGCGTCTCGTTTGGCTTGCTCCTGCTACGCCTTCCGGCGCGCTCATGGTTACGATTCTGGAGCTGGCGAAGGGATTTGAACCCCCGACCCTCTGATTACAAATCAGATGCTCTACCAGCTGAGCTACGCCAGCCTGCTGGCCTCGACACGCACGTACGCGCCGAGCCAAGCATGATTCTTCCTGCCAGCCGGGACAAACTCTGAGCTTACCACGACGGTAACTCGCGTGCAAGCAGCCTACCCCGCTGGATTTCCAACAAGTTTCCTAATTGCCTGGAGACCCTAACTCGCCACTCCCGCGCGCCTTTCGGCTGGGGATTCTGCAGAGAGCGTCACGCCAAGTGAACGCTGAAATGCGGTCAAACTATTTTAGCTCACATACCGGCAAACGAGCAATGACGCCACGCCCTGACCACAGGCAAAACGCCGCGCCGATTCTACTCAGAACAGGAGCAGATGCTTCTTCTTTTTCTTCTTGGACGTGCTCTCGGTGTTGCTGTCGGCCGCAGGCGCCTGAGCAGAGCTGCTGCTCGCCGATGACGAGGAGCTGCTGGTATTTGCTCCCGCCACTTCGTTGACTTGTGTTGGAGGCGGAGCCGGCGCAGCCCCGTTGCCAGCAGGAGCCATGTCGTTTTTCATATCGGTTCCGGCAGGCGCACTGCCGGCAGCCGGGGCTGCTCCGCTGGCCGGATCTGCCGCCGCAGTCGCCGTACCTGGAGCCGCGTCAGAACGCGGGACAGCCGCATTTTCGGCGGGGGCGGTCCCATCGTGTATTTGCTCAACCGAAACTTTGTTCCCGCCACCGGCTCCTTCCAGGACGCCGGTTACGCTGGCATTGGCAGCGCGAATCATGTCTGGAGCGCTGGCCTGTTTGGGATCGACCAACGTGGGCTCGCCGACCTTGGCTGCTTCCGATACATCCGGACCTTTGTGGAAGTTCTCCATTACCTTGCCGACGGTTCCCAACGAACCTCGGCTGGCGATTTCAGCCTTGTCTTGTGCAACCGCTTCCGGGGTCGCCTGGGGCACCGGTTGCTTCAGCGCTATGAGCCGTTTCTTGGCCTCACGCGCCTCGCTCTCCAGCGGATAACGAGTCAGAATGCGATCGTAAGCGTCAACCGCGCCCTGGTTATATTGCTTGATCAGGTTGCCCTTCGCGGTCTCCGGCAATCTCGACCTGCGAATGACTTCGATCTCCTTCTCGTAAGCGTTACCCAATTCGAAGAGGGCGACGTCTGCGCCGCTATAAAGCGGGTAGGTATCGGCGACGGATTTCAAGCGGGCGATGGCGGCCGGATAACTTTCGCGCATGAAGTAGAAATGCCCGATGATGTACTCGCGGTCGGCCAGAACTTCCTGGACTTCCAGCAAGCGTTGCTTAGCTTCCGGAACCAGCGAACTGTCGGGAAACTGCATGATCAGCTGCCGGTATTCTTCCTCGGCGCGCCGGGCGTGGGTAGGGTCGCGATCCGCCTTCTCCATCTCGCTGAAATGGATATTGGCGATCTTCATCTGCGCTTCCGCGGCTTCCGGCATGTTAGGGAAGAACGTGATGAAATCTTTGTACTCGCTCTCCGCCTGGGCCATGGCGGCGGTGCCGCCCTCCTGATACCAGGAATCGCCGATCGCCAGCTTGGCGCGGGCGACGTATTCCGAATCAGGATAGGTGTTGATCAGGGTTTGCAGACTGAGGCGCGCCACGTCGTACTTGCCATGCTTGATTGCATCCTCGGCGCGATCGAACAACACCTTGTCAGGCTGCTTGGAGTCGACATTGGCAATCGGATTGACGGCTTTCTTGCTTTTCTTCTGCTTTTGCTTATGAGCGCTGGGCGGATTGGTCTGACTGCTGCTCTGCGTCGGGCTAGCTGACGGGGTCTGCGCAGAACTTGGGGCTGGGTTTTGGGTCTGACCGGGGCTGCTGGTTTGTGACGGAGCCGTGCTCTGGGTTGGGGGAGCGCTGCTGTCCTGCCCCACCGAATAGATCGACGTCAACCCAAATCCCATCATGCACAATATGATTACGCGACGAAACATCCTAACCACCTTTGGGAACCTACCGTAATAACCCGGCTGATGCAGGATCAGCGCTGTACGGGATCAATTATTAATGCGCGCACATCAAACGCGCTGCAGCATGGCTTCCTGGGCTGCTTTCAGAAGCGCTTCCACGTTGCGTGCCGGGTCACCCTTCCCGAACACGTGGCTGCCGGCAACAAACAACTCCACTCCGGCGCGGGCTGCCGGGCCTACGGTCTCCAGATCGATGCCACCGTCGATTTCAATGCGGAAATTCACGCCCTTAGCAGCGCGCATGGTGGCCAGCTTGCGGACTTTCTCCAGAGCTGCGTAGATGAATTTCTGCCCGCCGAAGCCCGGGTTGACCGACATCACCAGTACGTGGTCGACGATGTCGAGCACTTCGCCAAGCGTCTGCACCGGAGTGGCCGGATTGATCGCCACCCCCGGCTTCATGCCCAGACTGCGAATCAGTTCGAGGCTGCGATTCAAGTGAATGCAGGCCTCCTGATGGACTGTAACCCAGTTGGCTCCGGCATCGGCGAACGCTGGAATGTACTCATCGACATTCTCGATCATCAAGTGGCAGTCGAGGGGAACGTCGACCGCTTTACGCAGCGACGCGACGACCGGAGGGCCGATCGTAATATTGGGCACAAAGTGGCCATCCATCACATCGACATGGAGGAGGGTGGCACCACCTCGCACCGCGGTATTGGCGTCTTCAGCCAGGCGGGCGAAATCGGCCGACAGAATTGACGGCGCTATCTCGATCAAGACAACACTTCTCTCGCGAGTTACTTCTGAAGCAATTTTATCATGGGAAGAGGACTGGTCGTACGCCCACTAAGTGGTTGAGACAACACCCCTCGTGTGGGTATCGCTGGGCGGATTTGCGCCGGTGATAGAGGGTGAGGAACAGAATCAGCAAAGAGCTGGAACATCGCTCGACGTTGGGAGAAACTCTATCATCGACAACTCGGCGTGGTCGGAGGTGAACCGTGAAACCGAAGACTCTTTATCTGGCACTCTGTTTCCTGGGATTTCTGCTGCCGTACTGGCAGTTTGTTCCGTGGCTGGCTCAACACGGTCTCAACCTGACGTTGTTCGCGCGAGAATTGTTCGTCAACCGGATCAGTGCGTTCTTCGGCATGGACGTACTGGTGTGTGCCGTGGCGCTTATCGGGTTCATCAGAGTCGAGAGCCGCCGCATCCACGTCGAAAGGCGATGGCTCCCGGTGCTGGCCACACTCCTGGTTGGAGTTTCACTCGGATTGCCACTGTTCCTCTACCTGCGCGAACTGAAGCTGGAGAGCAGCGGATCGCCCGCCGGCTCGCCTGCGGCCTGAAATTATCGAAGCTGTGAGATTCCAATCAGGGGAATCCAGAGCGGCTTTAAGGTCGACGTCCCATAACAAATCTGGCCTGTAGGGGAGCAAAGGAGTAGCCTTAGTAGTCGGAGCGGAAGACAAACCGGCGTGCTTTCCTGGGTGCAATGCTTTCAGATTGCTGCGCTGGGTTCGTGAAAGCTCCGTGATTTGAGCTGTAGTTGCCCCCAAGATGCGATTTGCGGCTGACAGCCTGGTATCTGCTGACCTCTTCCAGAAATGCTGCATCCAAACTTCTTCGCGGAGAAAACATTTATGAGCAAGCTTGGCAAAGTATCTTCCCTTATCACTCTGGTGATTGCGTCCCTGGTATTGATGATTAGTCTTGCCGGATGCAAGAGCAACAATAACCAGCAGGAGACTAGCACGCAGGGTCAGCCGGCGCAGACCGATCAGGGGCAGAATGGCGCCGATGCCAATCTGGCCCCTACCACCGGCGACCAGTCGCAGCAGCAGAACTATCAGCAGCCGGCCCAGCAGCAACCACAGCAGAGTTATCAGCAACCGGCGCAACAACCGGCGCAGCAGCAACAGCAGGCGCAGCAGCCCGCTGCGACGGATCAGAATTACCAGCAGCAGGCGCCCGCTCAGGACCAGAATTACTCCACCGACAACGGTTACGACAACAGCTCGGAAGACACCAGCTACGGGCAACCGGTGTTGCAGGCGCAACAACCGCCGCCTCCCTTGCCGGAATATTCGCAGCCGCCGTGTCCCAGTGAAGGGTATCTATGGACGCCCGGCTATTGGAGCTATGCTCCTCAGGGTTACTACTGGGTGCCGGGCGCATGGGCGCAGCCGCCTCAAGTGGGCTTTCTATGGACCCCGGGATACTGGGGATTTGCCGTCGGCGTTTATCGCTACAACTACGGCTTCTGGGGCCAGCATATCGGCTACTACGGCGGCATTAACTATGGCTTCGGCTACACCGGCATGGGCTATCAGGGCGGATACTGGAACAACAATCGCTTCTACTACAATCGCTCCGTCAACAATGTGAACGTCACCAACATCACAAATGTGTACAACAAGACGGTCATCAACAACACCACCATCAACCGGGTGAGCTACAACGGGCCAGGAGGCGTGACTCGCCGGCCTACGCCGGCGGAACTGGCTGGCATGCGTGAGCAGCGCATTCCTCCCATGACCACCCAGTTGCAGCATCAGCAGCAGGCAGCCCAGAACCGCCAGCAATATGCCGCCGTCAATCACGGGCGTCCGCCCATTGCTGCCGCGCCCCAGCCTATCCGGGCAAGCAAGCCGATCGCACCGGTGATTCCTCCTCGCCCGGCAGTGAGTACCCGGCCAGCGCCGGCAAACCGTCCGCAAAACGAGATGCGTCCAGGCGCTCCTCAGCAACGGCCACAACCGGAGACGAAGCCGACTCCGCAGACTCGTCCTACACCGCAGACGCGTCCGCAGCCAGAGACCAAGCCTGCTCCGCAAACCCGACCTGCGCCGCAGACACATCCGCAGCCTGAGACCAAGCCGACGCCGCAAACCCGTCCTACGCCGCAGGCCCATCCACAACCGGAGACCAAGCCGACACCGCAACAGCATGAGGCTAAGCCTGCTCCTCAACCGCGGCCACAGCAGGAGGCAAAGCCTGCTCCGCAACAGCATGAGGCAAAACCGGCTCAGCCAAGGCCACAGCCGGAATCTAAACCAGCTCCTCAGCCACGGCCTCAACAGGAATCAAAGCCGGCGCCGCAACAGCATCAGGAGGCAAAGCCTGCTCCGCAGCCACGGCCGCAACAAGAAGCCAAGCCTGCTCCTCAGCAGCATCAGCAGCAGAAGCCGGAAGAGAAGAAGCCAGAAGAAAAGAAACAGTAGTGACAGTTCGCAAGATTTGTTGGCAGGTCAATCGTGGAAGGCGGGGCTTCGGCTCCGCCCTTTCTTTTCGTGTGGAGCTTTTGGCGAATCTTGGTAGACGACGGTCCAGCACAACAAGCTACACGTTGATGCCTTAGTATTTCGGCATCTTGGGATCGACACGTTCGGCCCAGGCGTTAATCCCGCCATCCAGGTTGTGTACCTTGCTGAAGCCTGACTGTCGCAGGAAATCGACAGCCTTGGCGCTGCGGCCTCCCAGCTTGCAGTGGACAACGATCTCGCGGTTTGAGTCGAGTTCGCTTACGCGTTTGGGCAGATCGTTGAGGGGTATGAGGTGTCCGCCGAGGTTGCAGATCTGGTATTCGTTCGGCTCGCGCACATCCAGCACGAATAGGTTTTCGCCGGCGTCGAGCCGCCGCTTCAGTTCTTCCGGTGTCATGTCCTGCATGGTAGCAGCCACCGGCTTTTCCTCGCCACGAATGCCGCAGAACTGCTCGTAGTCGATCAGTTGGGTAACGGTTGGATGGTCCCCGCAAACCGGGCAATCGGGATTCTTGCGGACTTTCAGTTCGCGGAAGCGCATAGCGAGCGCGTCGACCAGTAGAAGCCGGCCAATGAGAGATTCGCCCGAGCCCAGGATCAGCTTGATGGTTTCGGTCGCCTGGATGATCCCGACCAAGCCGGGAAGGATTCCCAGCACGCCGCCTTCGGCACACGAGGGAACCACGCCGGGCGGCGGCGGTTCGGGATAAAGGCAGCGATAGCAGGGTCCATCTTGAGTGGCGAACACGCTGGCCTGCCCTTCGAAACGGAAGATCGATCCGTAAACATTGGGCTTGCCGGTGAGCACACAGGCATCATTCACCAGGTAGCGGGTGGGAAAGTTGTCGGTGCCGTCCACGATGATGTCGAAGTCGCCGAACAGCTGTAACGCGTTGGCGCTGGTGAGGCGGGTTTCAAACTTGTGTACATTGACGTAGGGGTTGATCGCCGCAATGCGGTCCCCGGCGGAGTCGAGCTTCTTGCGTCCGACATCTTCCGTGCCGTGGATCACCTGGCGCTGTAAATTTGTCAGGTCAACAATATCGAAGTCGACAATGCCCAATGTTCCTACGCCGGCCGCGGCCAGATACAACGCCAGCGGCGAGCCCAGGCCGCCGGTGCCGATACACAGCACTTTAGCCTGCTTCAGCCTAAGCTGCCCCTCCATGCCAACTTCGGGCATGATGAGGTGCCGGGAATAGCGCAAGATTTCTTCGTTGCTGAGGGTCACCCCTGCCGTTCCGGTTTTGCCTGCTGGCATTGTCATTGCATCCTAGCCCCTAGGCCGGCCAATCGACGGCAACGCAGTCAACCGCCCTCCGGAGATTGCACTGGCGGCCTACCGGCAACGTGACGCCGGGGATTTCGGCATCTCAAAGATGCAACGTCTGGAGGCCCAGATTCAAGTGGCCTGTGACTTGGACCCGCCTTTTCAGGGCAGGCAGAAACTGGCGACCAGGGGACGCGAAGAACATCTCCTGTGTATACTTTAGATAATATTTACTACTTCATTATCAACAGGGATTTCCGGTAAGAGGTAGTTCGCTGTGGTTGAGAGTTTATCAGGTAGTAATGCCATCCTGCCGAGTGCTCCGCCGCATCAATCATGTTGTCTCAAGGAGAAGTATGTCCCCCCTCCTTCCCATGAAGGAAACGTCGCGCGAGGTGGTAGTCGAGGTAGTGCGCTGCCTGCAGCCCTGCTTCCCTGAGATCACCGCGACGTGGCGTCAGGAGATGTTTGCCGAGTTCGACTTCGACGGCCGCGCCATGACAGCGCTGGAGCGGTTGACCATTGGAACCGGTTTTTCGATTTTCTCGCAAACGGACTTCGCGGCGTTTTATGAAAACCTGCAACACTTTGGCAAGCGGCTGGCGAAACTCAAGGTCAGCGCACGCGCGGTGGCTCGCTCGCTTGAGATCTACCAGCAACTGATCGATCCCTACCTGGAAAAGATCTTTCCCTCACATCGGCTGGCCGAGGCGCGGGCGGCAATGGAAACTCTTTCGTGGGCGTCGTACGTGGCGGTCTCGGCTGCCTACTCTGACGCACAAAAAATCGAGGCTGAAACTCTGTTGTCGGTGCTGGACGCTGAGTTGTCGGCCGGAAATTTGAATGCTTTGCTGGAGCGGGTCCTGAGGATCGCAACGCACACTTTCAATGCCACGCTGGGGTTGATTCTGCTGCGCGACGCGGAGCAACAGGTGCTGCGAGTGCAAGCACATGTCGGATTCGGCGGACCGCTCGAAGGTGACCTGGGCTTAGGCATTGGTGAAGGATTCGTGGGTGGTATCGCGGCCACGGGAGAGCCCGCATTTTTGCCCGATCTCCGAACCTCGAATGGCGAATTGCATCCCGTGTTGCAGGACAAGGCGAAAGCGATGTGGGGAGTCCCATTGAGGTGCAAGGAAGCGGTGATAGGCGTGCTTTTGATCGGCTTTCCGCGGCCTTACGACTGTCTACCCACGGAACGCGAGTTACTGCGGGCGATCGCCGACCGCTCGGCATTGGCTATCGATCGCGCGGGCATGAACGATGCGTTGCGCGAACGCGAAATGCAAATCGCCGAGCTCTCTGGGCACCTGCTCTATGCCCAGGAGGAAGAGCGCAAGCGCATCAGCCGCGAACTGCATGACGAGACCGGGCAGGCGTTGATGGTGATCCGGCTGTACCTGGGCATGCTGGAGAGCAGCGTGGCTGCGCGCTCTTCGCGCACAAAAATACGCGAGACGTTGGAAGTGGTCGACCGCACGATTGAGGGTATCCGCAGAATCATCGGAAGATTGTCTCCTTTGGTTTTGCAGGAGTTGGGCCTGATTGCAGCGGTGCGGAAGGAGGCCAAGGACCTGGCCAAGAGCACGGGAGTAAAAGCCCGCGTGACCGTGTCGGACGATTTCGGCCGTCTGCCCCCGGCGCTGGAAACTGCCATCTACCGCGTGGTGCAGGAGGCATTGCATAACGTGGCCAAGCACGCCAATGCCACCACAGTGAATATTGAATTACTGCGAACCGGTGATGCCGTAAAGCTGTTGATTGAAGATGACGGTGTGGGGATTCTTCGCAAGGCGGCGAATGCGGGCCGGCAAACCTTCGGGATGGCCGGAATGCATGAGCGCATAGGAAACCTCGGAGGAAAGATGAAGGTGATCTCGTCGCGAGGCAAGGGTACGCGCATCGAAGTAAGTGCACCGGTGATGAATAGCCGGGTGGATCAGCTTCCGCAGACGGATACGGTCGATACCCTGGCGCGGGGCGCATGAGCGGCCTGGGGCTCGATGTGGAAGCGGGCTTATACGACGGCGGAAGGTGTGCCGATGGGATGGCAAGCTCTTTGTAAAAAGCACAGGAAGAAATCCCGACGTTTAGGTGGATGATGCCGAAAATCAGATGTCTGTTAGTGGATGATCACACGCTGTTCCGGCAGGGCGTAAGGCGACTGCTGGAAAGTGAGAGCGATTTCGAAATTGTGGGCGAGTCGCCCGATGGAGGCGACGCGGTGGAGAAAGCACGGGAGCTGCGCCCGGACGTGGTCTTGATGGATATCGGAATGGCAGGCCTCTCTTCGTTCGAAGCTACCCGCCACATCAAGAAACTTCGCCCTGAAACCAAAGTTTTGTTCCTGACCATGTACGAAGACGAAGACTATCTGGTGCAGTGCCTGGAGGTTGGAGCCGCGGGATATGTGTTGAAAGATACGCCCGCGCAGCAATTGGTGAGTGCCGTCCGGGATGTGTATCGCGGCGGAAAGTATTTGAGCTCGCAGGTCCTGGGCAAGCTGGTAGAAGATTTCCGCGCCCGGGTGCGGGACACCAAGATGCGCCCGCGTATGTCGACGCTTACTCCCCGGGAGCGCGAAATCTTGAAGTTGCTGGCGGAAGGAAACTCAGTAAAAGAAATCGCGGTGCTGCTGGGCCTGAGCGTGAAGACCGTGGAGGCGCACAAGTTCAACCTGATGCGCAAGCTCGATATCCACAATAAAGCGCAACTGGTGACTTACGCGATCCAGAAGAAGATCATCAAGATCCCTGTCAACCAATAAGCGCCGGTTTCTTGTCCAACAACGCCCTGCGTTCACTCAACCTTCCGCTGTAAGTCGGCGCGAACGCTCTTTTCCGGGCCGGCAGTGAACGTCCGGTGGGTCTGCGCTGTATGCTCCGCCTAATCCAAGAACGAGCCGGCAGGCTCGTTTGCAGGTGTGCTGTATCCTCAAGGACGCACGGAGTCTCATCCGCTCCGGCAGGACATGCCCGAAGCCGGTGTGATTCGCTGTTGCCCTGGAGGGGACTGACATGAGTTCTGCCGATGTTCTTCTCGCGCATATGAAAGGCGCTCAGCACTCCGAAGTCGGAGGCGTAAAGCTCGACATCGTTCGCGTCGGCGCGGCGCGGGTTAAGCGCGTGGTTTATCCGCCCGGATTCCGCTGGTCGACGCACATGAAACCAGTCAGCGGTACCGATCTCTGCATGCACGCTCACGTTGGCTTTCTTGCCCAGGGCCAAATTCATATGGAATTTGCCGACGGCTGCATCGTGGAGTTTATGGCTCCGCAGGTGGTCTCGATCGAACCCGGGCATGACGGCTGGGTGGTGGGAAACGAGCCGGCAGTGCTGATCGAATTTGACTTCGAAGGCGATACGGCGCGCCATCTCGGGATGCCCGAGCGCCATACCCATGACGATTCCAGCGTGCGGCCAGCTAAGCGGTAACATGCAGCCGATGCGCCGCCCAGAATTTATCGCCCGTGGTGAATCATGCTGCGCGTAGGACTGACCGGCGGGATCGCGTGCGGCAAATCTACGGTGGCCCAGATGTTGGTCGAGCGTGGTGCGCATTTTCTCCAGGCCGACAGTCTGGCGCACCAGCTTTACGCGCCGGGCGAGCCGACGTACGACAAAGTTGTAAGCCGCTTTGGCCGCGAAATTCTGAATGACGATGGCACGATCAATCGCTCGCGGCTGGCGAACCTGGTGTTTCCCGATCGCATCGGTGAGTTGAATGCGATCGTGCATCCGGCCGTGATTGAAGCGCAGACCCGCTGGATGGCGGACATCGAGCGCGATAATCCGAAGGGCGTTGCTGTGGTGGAGGCAGCGCTGCTGATCGAGGCTGGCGCGCATAAGGACTTCGACAAAGTCATTGTCGTAACTTGCGATTTCGAGCACAAGGTTGAGCACTATGCTCATCGGGCCGGACTTTCGCTCTCGGCTGCTCGAGCCGAGGTGGAACGTCGCAGTGCGGCCCAGTTCAGCGATGAAGAGAAAATTCGTCACGCCGATTATGTGATCGGGAATTCCGGAACGATCGAAGAAACCGAAAAGCAGGTGGAGAAGATTTGGCAGGAATTGCAGCCGACGTCAGGCCACTGACATGCATTCCTGCCAGAGGTGCGCGAATCGCGCCTGTTTCGTTACACTTTCTTATCGGCGACGTCTATTGGCTGTCCGCAAGTCCAAACTGATTGGAACCTCATAACGGCATGAAACTTGTAAGACCACTTATCCTTGGCGCGCTGCTGGCGGGCGCATTCTATTGGTTCACCACGCATCACCAGGGCGCGAATCCTGCGGCGGATGTGATTTCACGTCCTACGCATGTCGAACTCAGCGAAGCTGCGGGTCCGGAAAAACTCGATCCCGAAGAGCAGAACAACATTGACGTTTACCGTCGCGTGATCCCTTCGGTCGTCAATATCACTTCCAAGACCATGGCCTATGACTTCTTTTATGGACCGGTGCCCGAGGAAGGCCAGGGTTCCGGATTCATCATCGATAAAGAAGGACACATCCTCACGAACTATCACGTAGTTGGCGATTCGGCTCAACTGGAAGTCACACTGCATAACAAGAAGACCTATAAGGCGACGGTGATTGGGCGCGATCGCGCGCACGATCTGGCCGTGATCCAGATCAAGGCGACGGATGTGGTTCCTGCGGTGCTAGGCGAATCGAAGAATTTGCAGGTTGGCCAGAAGGTATTTGCCATCGGCAACCCCTTTGGATTGGCCGGCACAATGACTCGCGGCATCATCAGTTCGCTGCGGCCAATCCGCAGCCCTGAAGGCGCGTACATGGAAGAGGCCATCCAGACCGACGCTGCCATCAACCCCGGCAACTCCGGCGGGCCTCTGCTGAATTCGCATGGGGAAGTGATTGGCATCAACAGCATGATTGCCACCGGGGGCTCGAACCAGAGCGCGGGCATCGGTTTCGCCATCCCGATCAACACCGCCAAAGCCGTGCTGAACGACTTGATAACGCTGGGCACGGTGCGGCGGCCGTCGCTGGGCATCGTGTCGTTGCCGATTGGCCCTGAGCTGGCGCAGGAACTGGGTCTGCCGGCCGATTACGGCATTCTGATCGTGCGAGTCGTTCAGGGCGGCGCCGCCGATCGCGCCGGACTGCACGGCGGCAACGAGCGTGCCTATCTGGGCGCGACTCCTATCATGGTTGGCGGCGACCTCATCGTTGCCATTGATAAAGATCCCATCGGCGACCAGCAAGACCTGGCCAATTCCATGAACAAGCATCGCGCCGGCGATAGCGTAACGGTGACGATTTATCGTGCTCGAAAGAAGATGACGGTGCAGGTCGTTCTGGGCGAGGCGCGCGACCGGGCGTAGTTTCAAGACCATGTGGCGTGGTCAGCCAGGTGCTGCAGACGTTGCCCGCGTGCTTGACTGTCGGATATGATTCTCAGATATGTACGATGAATTCCAGGCGATTGACCGCTGGACGGGGAAACCCGTGCACTGCCGGTATCAGGCGCTGATTGTTGCTATTGCCACGCGGCATGCCGATGCGGTCGACATAAAGTTTCTGGCGGGGCAGCGGCCGGTGTGGATTGCGCTGCCTCATGTGGCGTGGGTGGAACACCAGGCGCAGACCGGCAAGGTCATTACCGATCCGATGGCGGTGCAGATTGCTGGTCATTACTTGAAGTGGGCGATCGAATCGGGTGAAGACAACGGCCGCGAGATGTATGCCTTGACGGTGAAAGAAACGCTCGACCATCTGCAGGCCGTGACCGACGAAGCCCTGCAGCCCGCAGCCCGCTGACATCTCACTAAGTACGACATTGTGGTACAGCGACGAGCTGTGCCATTTTTGTTTGCAGCCCTGCCAGCCGCCCGAAATGTTCAATAAGGGTGGAATCCGATCTCAGGCTGCATCCAGCTGCAGGCAGTTGGCATCGGATTCGCTGAGGTTGCGCGATCGAACAGCGCACATCTCGCAAGGAGATCGCAATGGTGAAACTAGCCCTATTGGCACGAGTGGAAGCAAAGCCCGGAAAAGAAGAGGAGGTAGCCGCATTCTTGCGCAGCGCCCTGCCGCTGGCCGAAGGCGAGCCCGGAACCATCAGCTGGTTCGCGTTTCGGATCGGGGCATCGACCTTCGGTATCTTCGACACGTTTAACGACGAAGCCGGACGGCAGGCACATCTGTCGGGGAAAATCGCCGCGGCGCTGATGGCGAAAGCGCCGGAGCTGTTCGCCAAACCTCCGGTGATTGAGCAGCTGGACCTGCTGGCCGCCAAGACCAAGGATTAGCCGGGAATGCTGGCCCGATCGTCATCAAGGCTTGGGCGGTTGAACCGCAGATCCGTTCGCTCGGGTTAAACAGCTTGCCGAACAACTCGAAAAGCAGATCCCTCGCCGGCTAAAGCCGGCTCGTGATGACAAAAAAATGATGGACTTGGACGCGGCGCTTAATCGCCGCACTACCCTAACGGCGGATCGAATCGAGTTTCTTAGCAAACTGTAAAGTTCTCGATCGGGATCACAAATGCGTGCAGGTCTCGGGATTTCATCGCTAGAACGGCGACTGCACGTGCTGCTCGCCCAGTACCTTGCCTGACTGATCGAACCAGACTACTTCGTACTGCGGCTGGAAGATCGAATACCAGTAGCGGTAAACGTATTCGCTGGAACAGGTCTTGGGAACGGGAGTCAGCGAGCCGCAGGGGCCTTCGCTACTGGGCTCGCCCATTAGCTGCCTGACAACTTCATTAGGATCACCAATGGTGACCTGGGCGGAGTTGGTGCGCAAGCCTTGGTCATGGTGATAGGCCCAGAAGCCCGCCAACACCAGTGCGAAAGCGATCGCGAGAAAGAAGATGCGAGTTCCCATCCCTCTCTAGATTACAACCGGAGCGCGCGCGGAAGTAGCGAAGGGCAGGTATAGACAATGCGTCGGGAATTTAGATAAGCCGACGTTTAGCCATCCCGAGGCTGCAGGAACGTTTCGTCCACAATTCATGGCGGGAAACCGCGGATGATTCGGGCTGTTAGACTCCACTCTATTGGATACTCAGAAAAAATCTTTCTGGCTGCTGTTCACTCTGCTTAGCCTGGGAGCGTTCTTCCTCCCGCTGGGGTGGGGCATCGCGGAAACGTTTGCCGCTCTTTTCGTGAGCTGGTGGGTCATCTATCGCAGCGGGATTTACTGAGGGCGTGGCACTACATTGTTACTGCCGCCGGCTAAAGCCGGCTCACGATCAAAAACAAAGAACTTGGACGCTGGCCTGAAGGCCAGCTCTACCCGGACTTTGACGTCCCACAGCTTTTCCAGGGAATTTTCACCTGGAAGTGTTAGAGCCCTGGGTGCGGCGAGGCTTCAAGAGCCGGGCCACGCCAATCAGTAAAGCAGCGCAGAGCACATGCCCGGTCATCGGGCGATGGTTGAGGAACTCGAAGAGTAGCCTCACGCCGATGCACATCACCAGCATCCAGAAGATCAGGCTGGCGATATCTGCGGCTGTCAGAAGTATGTCGCGGCGAAACCTGATGGCCAGAACGATGCCCGCCAGGCAGACCATGCATTCGCACCACAAAAAGACAGACTCAAAGGTCGTCATCGGATATTCCTAAGATGGCGACGTGACTTCAGCCAAAGGAAGGCAAAGTCGCACAGCTATTGCGTGATGGTTTTGACCTGGTCTCCTACTTTGAATCCAGCGCCGGAAACCGGCATACCTACGGCCGAAACTTCGTCCACGTCCGTAAGGCGAATCACGCCCACATCGGTGGTCATCTTGCGGATCACGGCGCCCGTCGTGGGATCTTTGATCTCCTTGGTGATGCGTCTCACCGTAAGTTGATCGCCAACTTTCAGGCCAGCTTTGGAGCCGACGTTGAGCACGATCTGACCGCTATCGACCGCAGCCACCACGCCCTCGACGCTGATGGTGCGAGCGACCAGTTTAGGAGCATCGGCCACCAGCTCGCCCGTCATCTGGACGACGGCGGAGTTCACGGCTTCTCCAATAATGGTCTGCTGGAAGTCGCTGGCACCAAAGTCAACGGCCCCGCCGCCGAAGCCGTGCCAGTTACTGCCGCCGCCTCCGACGCTAGTGCTCTTGCGCGTAGATTCACCTTTGCCGGTCGCCACTCCCATGATCTCTGCGGTGTCTATGTTCACAATGCGGGCGTCAAGAACCACTACCGCCTTACTCTCCTTTTGGTGAAAGCTGCCCAGCGCGGCTCCGGCCCATCCTCCGCCCCCACCGCTATAGCCCTGATTCTTGTTGTCATTGCCGAACTGAGTGATGGCGCCCACGATGATGGCATCGACGCCGAGAAGTTTTCCAATCTTGGCTGCCGAATTGGGATCGGCGCGATCACTGTTGGAAAAATTCTGTTCGGCCAGAATCTTGGCCATGGCCTGGCGCTCGATGACGGAGTACGTGCCATCCTTCACCAGGTCGCGCACCAGCAGATCGGTGATGCCTTTGCCCAAGTCGATATTCTGGCCAAAGTAAGCCTGGGAGGCGCTCATTACGGTGGCGTAGTCGAAATCAAAAACCGCGATGCGCTTCTTGCGCGCCGTGGGCACAGTTGCCATTGCCGGCGCAGCGGAAGCTGCCGGAGCGGTAGCTGACGTCTGTGCGCCCGCGGGCACGGCTAGTAAGGATGCCACTACAACTAGGACGGAAAGCAGGACCCGATGCATATGCAGTCTCCCTGGCTTGATTTAGAGAATACAGAAGGGCCCGTGGCGGGACGGAGCGTGTCCGGACGTGGCGCCTGTAATTGAAACAGCGATATGGTACACCGACTTTGCCCGGATGTACCCGCTTTTTTGTGGCGGAATTGGCCGAAGAGGCCGGGACTGGAACGTTAACCGGGCCACAACAAAGCAGGAAATCGAAAAGTTATCGGTTGCGACTGGCCAGGTGACAGGGCAAACGCGGGGACATTACTCTCAAGAGATGGCAAAAACCGTTCCCATCGGCACGCGTGGCGAAGTGCAGAGACGCGTGGAGTTTCAACACACCTTAACCGCGTGGAAGCCGGAACTTCCCCCGGTGCTGTCTACCCCGAACATGATTGGCTGGATGGAGGCGGCCGGCTTCGAGGCGCTGCTGCCGTTCTGCGAAGGCGACGAAGTCAGCGTGGGCACGGCGATCAACATCGTTCATCGCGCGCCCACCGGGATGGGGACTACGGTGAAGTGCGAAGCCGTGCTGGAGTCGATCAATGGCCGGTTCTTTACCTTCAGGGTGAGCGCACACAACGGCAGCGAAGTCATTGGGCATGGAACCATCGCGCGGTCGATTGTCAGCAAAGGAAAGTTTGCCGAGAGGTACAAAAGTTCCACACCGGCAAAAGAGGCTTAAGGAGTAGCTGGGAGTTTCCGGAAATGAGGTCGCGAAGAACGCTCAGGTGATTCGCAAAAAACACAACTTTTCGCCAAACTTTCTGGTGGCGTTTCCATCCTTTGCAGAAGAGGCAAGACGACCGGATCTGAGGCGGAAACTTTCTTAAGGAGTGACTCATGCCGGCACGATTAAACCTAGCCGCGTCGCACGATGTAATCAAAGCCATGCAGAATTTGCAGTCGCAGGTAAACAACAGCGGACTGGAACCCGGACTGTTGCACCTGATGTATCTGGTGGTGTCACGCATCAACGGTTGCGCGTACTGCATTGACATGCACAGCCAAGACCTGCGGGCGGCCGGAGAGAGCGACCTGCGCATCGATCTGGTCAGTGTTTGGGAAGAGGTGGACTGCTACAGCGAACGCGAACGCGTCGCTTTCGCCTGGGCCGAATCGGTCACCAAAGTAAGCCAGACCCATGTGCCCGACGAGGTTTTCGCACTAGCGAGCAAGCAATTTTCGCCAGAGGAGTTGAGTAAGTTGACACTTGCCGTAGTTGCAATCAATGGCTGGAACCGTTTCTGTACTGCGTTTCGCAGCGAACCTGGCCATTACCGGCCGGGCCAACACGACGTCAAGCAGAACCCGGCAGCGTAAGGATCGGGGTCAGCTTGGTTCGTCCGTCAAGATTGCCTGGAGCAGAGGGTTTGGCGGCGAAGCGAAAGGGTTCCTAACGGTGAGCCCACTCCAGGTGAATCCGTCGTGAAGGTCTTCGGACAGGAGCAGACGGCAACCGGCTTCGGCAGCGGCAGTGAGAATCACCGCGTCCCAGATACTCAGATGATGGTCGGTTGCGAGATCGGTGGCAGCCAGCATGACTGCGGCCGTGGTGTCGATTACGGGATAGGCATCGTTCCAGCTCAGAATTGCGGTTCGCGCTTTGGCTGGTGATCGCCCCGCCTTCCGGACTAGGACGTGGAACAATTCGCCCAGCGCCTGCGCCGGCAGAACAACGGAATCTGGAGGAAGCCTTTGCACCAGATCAAGTGCGGCCTTCTTGCGTTCAACGCCGTTAACCCCCTCGGCATAAGCCAGGATGTTGGTATCGAGCGCTACTTTCATCCCGCATCCTCATACAATTCGTCTCTCGTCCAGCGTCTGGCGTCAACTACTCGCTGGGAACGCAATCTGGCGAGAAGCATGGACCGAGTTCCGGCTGCTACTTTGTCGCGTTCGGCCATGGGCACAATCTTCGCGACGGGCTTACCGTGGCTGGTAACGATATAGCTGTGTCCCTTTCGCACCCCATGCAAGAGCTGGGAGAAATTGCGATTCGCATCCGCGGCGGAAATGGCTTTGTCCATCGTCTGGGTTATCTCGAAAAGTAGTTATATTACCTACTATAGCAAATTGAGAATTTGCGCACAACAGCACCTCCGTTGTGATCGGTGCCTCATAATGGAATCGCCATGGACTCCGCCAGCCTCGTCGAACTGTTAAAGCCGTTCATCGGCGAGGCAGAATTGCCGTCGCTTCTGATCGAGCAACTGCAAAGCTATCTTGATTTGCTGGTGCGGTGGAACGCTCGCGTCAATCTGACTGCGGTGCGCGATCCCGGGCAGATGGTGACGCGTCATTTTGGCGAATCGCTGTTCGCGGCGCGAGTGTTGTTAGGCGACCGTGAGACCCACGCGGCGACGCTGGCTGACGTTGGGTCCGGAGCGGGCTTTCCCGGAATTCCCGTGAAGCTGTTTTCGCCTGGGTTGGAGCTGACGCTGATCGAGTCGCAGGGAAAGAAAGCGACGTTCCTGCGAGAAGTGTTGCGGGGCTTACATCTCGATGGCGCGCAGGTTTTTGGCGGACGCGCCGAGGATTGGGGAAAGACCGCAAACCTGGTCACGTTGCGCGCGGTAGAGCAATTCGAGCGCACACTGCCGGTGGCAGCGAAGCTGGTTGCGCCAACTGGAAGGCTCTGCCTGCTGATCGGCGTGGGCCAGGTGGAAAAGGCGCAGGAGATCGTTGGGGCCGCGTGGAGTTGGAAAAAGCCGGTGGCAGTTCCAAGAAGCAAAGAGCGAGTGGTGGTGATAGCGGAACGTGGTTAGGGAGGTGTGGTCGAACCGTCGCGCCCGGGCACCGTTGTGTATCTCCGTGCCGCAAGGCATTGAGTATTGCGACTACGCTTTTAGCCTCGCAGAGAGAAGCAAACACCTCTGCCGTCCCTACAGGACTCGAGCTCTTCTCCTGCCGTACCCAGGACTCCGCCTTCGGCTACGTCCTAGGCTAAGCTCTTCCGCGCCTGCGACGCTTGTTTTCTCCGCTTCGTGCTCCACTTCCGAAACACGAAGTTAGTTCTCACAGTTCACGGGCCGTGTTTTGCTGAGGTAAGCCGATAACCAAGGTCAAACGTAGTTCCAGATGAATGCACAGGACCGGAGTTATGTTGACTCGCTGCGCACTGGAAAGCAATTCGCAACTAATCCCTGGGCTTTGCTACGTGCTCTGCCATGGCCCATTTCAGCTCGTCGATACCTTCGCCGGTGACGGCGGAAATGGGGAACAGCTCCAGCTTCTTGCGCTTGCAGTAGCGCTTCAGCTTGGTCAGCTTGTCTTTGTTCACCGCGTCCATCTTTGACGCGACAACGATGGTCGGCTTGGTGTCGAGGCCGCTGCCAAAGTTCGCCAGCTCATGAGTGATGACTTCGTAGTCCTGCACTGGGTCGGGACGCCCGCTGGCGTCCGAGACATCTACCAAGTGCGCCAGACACGCGGGTGCGCTCGATGTGCCGCAGAAACTGCGTGCCCAGGCCGGCGCCTTCGCTGGCGCCCTCGATGAGTCCGGGAATGTCGGCGACCACGAAGCTGATGTCGTCGGGCGGCTGGCCCGCGACCACAACTCCAAGATTCGGCTGCAGCGTGGTGAAAGGATAATCGGCGACCTTGGGACGGGCGGCGGAGATGCGCGAGATCAGCGTGCTCTTGCCGGCATTGGGATAGCCGACCAGGCCGACATCGGCCAGCAGCTTGAGCTCGAGGCGCAGATCGCGCTCTTCGCCGGGCCGGCCCTCTTCATGCTCGCGCGGAGCCTGGTGCGTGGAGGTGGCAAACTGCGCGTTGCCGCGTCCGCCACGCCCGCCGCGCGCTACCACAACACGCTCATCGGGATGCGAGAAGTCGTGTACCAGCTCGCCGGTCAGTTCGTCGTAAACGATGGTGCCGACGGGAACCTTGAGGACAATGTTGTCGCCCTCGCGGCCGGTTTTGTTGGAACCTTCGCCGTGACGCCCGCGCTCGGCTTTGTACTCAGGATTGAAGCGGAAGTGCACCAGCGTATTGTGACGCTCGCTGGATTCCATGATGACGTCGCCGCCGTGCCCGCCGTCGCCACCGGAAGGGCCACCGCGGGGCACGAACTTTTCGCGGCGGAAGGCCATGCAGCCGTTGCCGCCGCCGCCGGCCTTGACTCGAATTTTAGCTTCGTCAACGAACATCAGTTGTCAGTTGTCAGTTAGGCCGTCAGCTTTCAGCTGTCAGCCGTCGGCTAAGGATTAGTCGGACGAGGGCTCGGATCTTTCCAACGGAAAAGGCCTCGCCACGACGAGGCCTGTTACTCTTCGACTTCGAGGGCGAGCTCGACGCTCAGGCCTTCGCGGCCGGTGTTTCCTGCGGCACCACCGATACGAACTTGCCCAGCATGCCGCGGTCCTTGAACTCAACCTTGCCGGTCACCTTGGCAAACAGGGTGTCGTCTTTGCCGCGGCCAACATTGATGCCGGGCTTGATGCGGGTGCCGCGCTGCCGCACGATGATGGAGCCGCCCGGTACGAGCTGACCTCCAAAGGATTTCACGCCCAGCCGCTGCGCATTGGAGTCGCGGCCGTTTCGAGAGCTGCCTAAACCTTTTTTATGTGCCATAACAATATCCTCAGAATCTTTGCTGGCTCGAGCTTTGCGGCTCAGCCGGAACCGCGGATCCCTCCGCTCGGGCTAAACACCCCAACAAGCGCAAAATCGGCGCTCGTCGGGAACCCGGTCAGCCGTCGGTCGGGATGACAATTAAAATGGCTGTTCGGAGCAGCTCAAGCTGCGCCCCTTCAAAACCATGGCTTTCGCAGATAAACCTGCGATGCCTTTCCAAAACCACTTGCTTCTGCCGCCGGCTAAAGCCGGCTCGGGAAAAAAACAGCTTAGACGCTGGCCTGAAGGCCAGCTCTACCACCTTTACGTTCCTGCAATCCGCCTTCAGGCGTCTTCCAGATCGACCGTTACATTTCCTGCAAATCCGAGTCGCCGGATCGCAGGCGCGAAAGTAATGCTCGCGCCGAGTCGCGAACCGGCAGCAACACCGAATCGAAGCGCCTGGCCAAAGTGACCAAAGCTGGGATCAATGGTGCAGCAGCATTCGCGGTTAAGCCTTCAGGTCCTTGCCGTCCACATTGATGCCGAGGATTTTCACGGCGGTGTAGGGCTGGCGATGTCCGTTCAGCTTTTTGTACTGCTTCTTGCGCTTAAAGTGGAAGACGAGAATCTTGTCGCCGCGGCCATGCTCGACCACCTGTCCGGTGACGAACGCTTTGCGACGGCTTGCCCAGTTCGCCTTCGGAGCCGCTAACCGCCAGCACCTCGTCGAACTGCACGTTTTCGCCGCCAGCCTGCGACAGCTTCTCGATCTCAATCACGTCTCCGGGTGCGACGCGATACTGCTTTCCCCCGGCGCGGATCACCGCGTACATGGCAAATCCTCCATCGACCTTGTCGCGCACACTGCGGCGCGAAATGGCTAAACTCTTTGTGCGCTTGCACTTCCCCGAGCGTGGAAGAAAGACCTTCGCTTAGGCGGGGTGTCCCTGACGGGAGCTGGTAGTACAGGCAAACCATAGAAGTGTAGCGTGTTTGGGAGGGTCAGGTCAACCGGGACGCCGCAACACGAGGTCGCCAAATCCGTAATCAGCAGCCAACAGAAAAAGCATAGCAAGCACTTCGTCGATCAGATATGCTTTCCTCAGGATGCGAGCGGGCCGCATAGCGCATCAGATTGAGCATGCCAGACCGAAAACCATCTCGCAGCGCAAAGGGCGAACACGTGACCTTCAACATTGAAACCGAGCGCGAGACGGATGGTCGCTGGATCGCGGAAGTCACCAACCTGCCAGGGGTTTTGGCGTACGGGGCGACCGAAGATGCCGCCAAGGCCAACGCCTATGCGCTGGCTCTCCGGGTGATCGCAGACCGCGTTGAGACAAGTAAGAATCCTCCTAAGACCATTAAAGTCGCCACCTCGGCATGACTCTCTGGCCCAGCACCCGGGCTCGTCAAGTTTATAAAGCGCTGATCAGGATCGGATGGCAACCCGTTTCTAAGCGCGGATCCCACGTCAAACTTCACCACGACGAAATCAAGTACCAAGACTATATTTGGGCTTTCCACGATAACGAAGAGATTGGACCTCGTATGCTGGCAAGGATTGCCAAGCACACCGGATTGCGCCCCGGCGATTTGTAGGCGGCTAAACGAAGACGGTCCCGGAAAGGCTCACCCTGCTAGCATAGATTCGTGGCCCCGCTGCTCGATGTCCGCAACCTCAGTATTGAATTTTCTACTGCGCAGGGAATAGTCACCGCCGTCCGCGATGTCAGCTTCGAAATCGGCGCTGGCGAAGTGCTGGGCCTGGTGGGCGAATCGGGCTCGGGCAAGTCGGTGAGCGCGCTCGCCTTGTTGCGATTGCTGCCGCCACAGGCGCGGATTCATGGCGGCATTAAGTTTCGCGGCGAGGAATTGCTCGCGCTCTCTGAACCGGAGATGCGCCGGATTCGCGGGGCCGGCATCAGCATGATCTTTCAGGAGCCGATGACCGCGCTGAATCCGGTGATGCGCGTCGGGGACCAGATTGCGGAGGCGGTGCTGGCGCATGCTCATTCCGGCCGGCATGGGACAGGCAAGACAGGCGAACCGCAGATCCCTCCGCTCGGGCTGAAGCCCTCGGTCGGGATGACAAAACCGGATGGGACGACACAGGTCAAGTCACGTCCGATCACCAAGGCCGACGCCTGGCAGCTGGCGGTGGAAGCGCTGCGCACGGTCTCGATCGCCGATGCCGACCGGCGGGCACGCGACTATCCTCACCAGCTTTCCGGAGGCCAGCGGCAGCGGGTGATGATTGCCATGGCCGTGGTCAATCGGCCGTCGCTGCTGATTGCCGACGAACCCACCACCGCGCTCGATGTCACCATCCAGGCGCAGGTGCTTGAGCTGCTTGCCGAGCTGCGCGAAAAATTCTCGCTGGCCATGCTGTTCATCTCGCATGACCTCGCCGTGGTCTCGCTGGTCTCGCGCCGCATTGGGGTGATGTATGCCGGCAACCTGGTCGAAATGGGATCGGCCGACGATGTTTTTCATCATCCGGCGCACCCTTATACACGTGGCCTGCTAAACTCGGTGCCGACGCTACGTACCGATCGCAACCGGCCACTGCAGACCATTGAAGGGACCGTGCCTTCGATCGCTGCCATGCCGCCGGGTTGCGCCTTCGAGCCGCGTTGCGAGGCGCGTATTGCCAGTTGTGCGTCTGCGCTGCCGCCGCTGATTGAAGTCGCGCCCGGTCATCTTGCGCGCTGTCCCGTAGTCGGGCTGGAGGTCCGCTGACCCATGCGCTTGCTTTTGCTGAGTGACATTCACGCCAATCTGGAAGCGCTGGACGCCTGCCTGGAGGCCGCTCCCGCTCACGATCGCGTGGTGAATCTCGGCGACATTGTGGGCTATAACGCGTCTCCGAATGAAGTTTGCGAGCGAGTGCGGGCCATGAAATGTCCGGTGGTGCGAGGTAATCACGATCGCGCCTGCTCCGGGCTGTCAAGCCTGGCGGAGTTCAACCTGGTGGCCGCCATGTCGGCGCGTTGGACCCAGACTACGTTGCGACCCGATCACCTGGACTGGCTGCGGAGTCTGCCGCAAGGACCGCTGCGGCCGGAAGAATTTCCGGGCCTGGAGTTTGTGCACGGATCGCCGCGCGACGAAGACGAGTATCTGCTGAACAACAGCACCGCTGGAGTGGACTTTGATCTGCCGGGCCACGCCGACAAAATTTTCTTTGGACACACTCACCTGCAGGGCGGATTTGTCTGCCGCGACGACAAGATACAAGTCATTACGCCGCAGTACGCAACCGGCACCGGAGTGGAAGTTTGCAAGATAGAGCTGGCCAGCGACGAGCGCTATCTGATCAATCCGGGATCGGTGGGACAGCCGCGGGACAACGACTGGCGCGCCGCCTTCGCCGTGTATGAAGGTAACGGTGACCAGTCGGCCAGGGTGACCTACTATCGCGTTCCTTACGATCTTCAGCAAGCCCAGTCGAAGATAATTGCCGCCAACCTTCCCGAGCGTCTGGCCACGCGACTGAAGCTGGGACGATAAGCGCGTCCGTTCCTTGAGTGCGTGGCGCCGGCCGCACAGACCAATCCAAGAATCGACAATTGCTGAGTGCCGCCGGCTAAACAGAGTGCTGAAAAACTCGAAACCGCAGATCCCTCACCGGCTGAAGCCGGTTCGGGATGAAAAAATAAAGGACTTAGACGCGAACCTGAAGGTTCGCTCTACCCGTTCTTCACCACTACGGAGTTTTTCAGCAAACTGTAAAGCCGGCTGAGGATATCAAAAGGAACGAGGCTTAGACGCGGCGCTGAAGCGTCGCTCTACCGAACACGGCGCTCCCAAAAGTTTTTCAGCGGCCTGCGAAGCCGGCTTGTGATGACAACAAGTAACGAGCTAGTGGCGTAGTGAAGCTCCGCCGGTTCGAACACTTTAGGACCCGAAGCTCCCAAGCTGCGTCAGTGGGTGAGCTGATAAATCCGCAGCATCTCGACCAGTACGACAAAGATCCCGATACCGAAGTAAAGATTGCGGGCGACCTCAGTGCTGAGAGCCGCAGGCAAAGGCACGCCGCGTTGACGGAACACGACCACCAGCGAGCGCTCGCGCTCGGTGATGAAGTCGGCAATACGCCGGTGTAGCCCGGCGATCATCAGGCCAAGAAGAAGTCGCGCAATTTCAAGTGGCATAAGAGAATCGTAGGCTGGGCTGCCGCCGGCGCTCAATAGGCCAAAGACCTTAATCCGAACGATTACCGAGTCTGCGGACGCGCATTTTCTGCGTGCTAGAATCCAAGCAGGTTCCCGGGGACTGATGAATTCTGAGCTGCAAAACTTGCTTGATCTGCAACAGGTGGACGCGCGCATAGCCGCGGTACGCGCCGAAGTCGCCGCGCTGCCCAAGGAAGTGGCACGCATCGAGGCCAAGCTTGCCGGCTCAAAAGCCGCGGTGGAAACGGCGAATGCGGCGATGAAGGCCGACGAAACCGCGCGCCGCAAGCACGAATCTGACATCAAGGACCAGCAGGAAAAGATCAGCAAGTATCGCGATCAGTCGTTGAAAGTGAAAACCAACGACGAGTATCGCGCGCTGATGCACGAGATTGGTTTTGCCGAAGCCGAGATTCGCAAGCTGGAAGACAAGATTCTGGAGATCATGGTGGCCACCGACGCCCGCAAAGAAGGGCTGAAGCAGGCCGAGGCTGCGCTGAAGGCCGATACCGCCGCCAACGAAAAAGAGAAAGAGCACGCCCGCCAGCAAACCGCCGAAGATGAGAAACAGCTCGACGAACTGAATGCTCAACGCAAGCAGCTGCGAGCGGGCGTTGGCGAAGAGGCCCTGACTCACTACGATCGCGTGCTGAAGCTGCGCGGGTCGGTGATGGCTGCGGTGTATGAAGATGAGAGCTGCTCGGCCTGCCGCGTCCGGCTGCGTCCGCAGGTGTTTCAAGACGTGATGAGCAACGATCAGATTGTCACGTGTTTCTACTGCAATCGCATTTTGTACTTCGTTCCGCCGCCTCCCAAGCCGGAAGACGAAGCCAAGGTTGCCAAAGCCGCAGCTACCGCGAAGACTGCCGAAGAAGAAGAGCCGATGCAGAGCGACGAAGCGGCAGGATAAGAACCTCCTCACCAGAAGAGCGAACCCTGCAGCGAGCTTCGATCGAGAAACAGCAGGTCCCTCGACTCGCGCCGCAACCGCGCCCAGATGAGGGCGCGGAAATACTGTTTGCGGGACTCGCTCAGGATGACAAAACAAAAAAGTGTAGCGGCGTCGGCGGCACCTAAAGGTGCGTCCCTTCAAACCTCTCACCTGCGATTTTTCCTGCGTTAGACAATTCATCAGACAGCGGAACGCCTGACCCGATGAGTTACTGATAATCCTTGAACAAGTCCCATGCGGGCCAGTCGGTTTTCGTGCGCACCAGGGGCTGGATGATTTTGCGGTTGATGTCGGGCATGTTGGTTGCGGTATGAGAATTGAACAGCAACACGTAGCTCACTCCGTTGGAACGTGAGGAGTAGGTGGTGATGGTGCCGATGGTGAAGTCGCCGCCTTTTTCCCAACTCGCGTTCTGCATGGTGCAGCCGTTCGGGCCACCCGATTCCGGTGGACACCACACCGTGTCCCAACCGTCGGTCCAGTAGGAGAACTTGCCGGTGAACTTCGGATTTGCCGGGCGCGAGACCATCAGCGACATGGTTGGCGGCTCGAGTGGATTTGGATCGGGGACACTGTTGCGCAGGCTGGCCTGCACGTGCGCCAGGTCGATGATGTTGGCCGTCCAGCCGCCGGCCGGACCGATCTGCGGCCGCAGCATGTCGATACAACACCGCTGGTTTCGGCCGTCGGGCAAGACTTTGTAGTAGTTGACCTCGTTGGGCAGTGACTTGCCATAGAGCAAGATGTGCGCATGGTCGGCGCCCATGGGATGCAAGACGTTCTGCTGCATCCAGGCTTCGTAGGCTGTGTCGGTTACCTCCTCGATGATCTGGCCCAGGATCATGAAATTGAAGTTGGCGTAGGAGAAGCACGTGCCGGGCGTGAAATTCAGCTTGTGACTGATGCCGAACTGAATTACTTCTGCACGAGTTGGGCATGCTACGCATCTCAAGGCCTTGCTTCGCCCGTTCGACGTCGGTCCAATCTCCGCTGCCCTGAGTCATAACTCCGCAGGCGTCGACTTGGTCGCGACTGGTGATCCAACCGCCGGACATCTGCATCAGGTCTTGCACGGTGATGTCGTAGATACGCGGATCGACTTCACAGCCGGCACACTTTACCGGATCGAGATGAAGGATGGGTTGCGAGCAGGGGCCGGAGCCGTAGCGGGCCGAGGAACGGTCGGGCCGGGCGAAAACTTTCTGCTCCATGCACAGCCGCTTTGCCTGAACGAGTTCAAGAATGCCGACGGCGGTGAGGGATTTTGAAATGCTCGCCAGGCGAAATACCGAGGTAGGCTCGATGGGCTTCTTGTCTTCTTCGTTGGCCCAGCCGAATCCGCGGGCATAGACCAGGCGGCCGTCTTTGACGAAGGCGATGGCCGCGCCCGGTATGTGGTCGTCTTGAATGGCCTTTACCACGGCGCGCTCGAATTCCTCGAAGCCGGGAACGGCCTTGCCGCTGATGGGCACGCCGCTTTGTGGACCAGGCGACATTTGCGCCCAACCCGCTACCGCCGACACGACGAGCACGAAGAAGAAGCACGTGGCGCGCGCGACCTTCATATCGAAAGCCCCCCGAATCGGAATTGACTGCTGGGAAACACAAACTATACACGCGCAGCCGCTCAGAGAGGTCGTCGCAGCGTGTGGATCTTAGAGTCGTCCGCGATCAAAGTTGGGCCGGCGGCGACTCATCCTGCGCCTCCAGCACGGAATTCGCTTCGTACTGAAACACCTGCTCCAGCGGCACGCCGAAGGCAAGGGCGATGCGGAAGGCCACGTCGAGCGAGGGTGAGTACTTATCGCTCTCGATGGCAATCACCGTCTGGCGGGTGACGCCGACTTTTTCCGCCAGCTGTTGCTGCGTCATCTCCGACGAGTGGAAGCGCAGGGTCCGAATGTTGTTGCGAATCTTTCCCCGGCTCATCTCAAAAGCCTCGGCGATAATAGAACAACTGGGTGAGGTACTTGGTCAGCTCGCCGGCGACCATCGCCAAGAGCAAGAGGTTTACCGACAGATACGGCGTCAGGCCGATCCTGCCGCCCAGGAAGATAAAATACAGGATTAGCAGCGCGCCTAATGTGGACAGCAGCAGGTAAGCGTTGCGATACGCCTTGCACTCGATCAGAACGTCGCGCTCGTCCTTGGGCTCGGGCCTGGACTCGATGGCCAAAACTATGTGGTACACGACCTCGACCACGATCAATGCGATAACGGTGCCAATGAGACGGCCCAGAGTTTCGCCTTCAAATCCGGGCTGCCCAAGGTGCCGCAGCGTGGTGCTGAAGTAATACCCGTAGATCACCAGCATGGCCAGCAGCGATCCCAGAATGCTCTTTTCCTGATAAGAAAGATCCATGATCTGCTCCTTGCTTGTGTAATGTTGAGCAAACACAGAGTAAAGTAAAATTTACTAAATGTAAAGTATATTTTACATAAAGTATGAAATAGTAGACCAATAGCGACTTCGCGTAAGATAAGTTATTGATTTTAGAGAGGGTTTCTTGGTCTCAACGCCTCCCAAAATTGTGGTGAACCATCGTGGAGCGGCACGCTTGCGCGCGGGACACCTTTGGGTCTACCGCTCCGACGTGGTGCCACCGGTCGAGGCTCCAGCCGGTGCAATGGTTCACGTTCGCGATGAGCGTGGCCGGCAGTTGGGATCGGCGCTCTACAGCAGTGCGTCGCAAATCGCGATCCGGCTGTTGAGCAACGACGAAATTGCCGAGGATGGGTTGGCGCCTCTGCTGCGCGAGCGCATCTCTAAGGCGGTCGAGTTCCGGCAACGTAACGTGCGCGACACCGACTCGTTCCGCGCGATCTTCAGCGAAGCGGACCTGCTGCCCGGCTTGATCGTCGACAAGTACAACGACGTGCTCTCGATGCAGGCGGTGACCCAGGCATTCGATCGTGAAGATCTGCGGCAAGTGGTGGTTGGCGCGTTGACCGCGAATTTTCCCGGCGCCAGCCTGATCGAACGGGTCGATCCGCACATTCGCGAACTGGAGGAATTGCCGCCGCGCCCGTCGCAACTGCTACATGGCGTGCGGTCGAAGACCATCTTCACCCTGAACGGCGTGCAGTTTCACTTTGACGGGCTGGGTGGTCAGAAGACCGGTGCGTTTCTCGATCAGCGAGAGAATTATGCGGCGGCCGCGCGTTATGCCCGCGGCGAGGCGCTCGACGTCTTCACCTACCAGGGAGGCTTCGCGCTGCATCTGGCACGAGGGTGCGAGAGCGTTGCTGCGGTCGACAGCTCGCGTCCCGCTCTGGAAGTTGCCGAGCAGAACGAGCAGCTCAATCGAGCCAGCCATCGCTGCGGCGAGATCGAGTGGATCGAAGCTAACGCCTTCGATCTGCTGAAGGATTACGCTACGGCCGGAAAGCAGTACGACACGATCGTCTTGGATCCGCCGGCCTTTGCCAAGACCAAGCGCGCCGTGCCCACAGCGTTGCGCGGTTACAAGGAACTAAACCTGCGGGCGCTGAAGATGCTTCGTCCAGGAGGCGTTCTGGTCAGCTGCTCGTGTTCGTTCCACGTCAGCGAGGCGGAGTTTGATGGAATGTTGGGGGCGGCTGCGGCTGACACCGGCCGGCGAATCCGCATTCTGGAGAAACGCGGTGCCGCTCTGGATCATCCGGCTCTGCTGAATGTGCCGGAGACGGCCTACCTGAAATGCGTGATCTGCCAGGCAGAAACGTAAGGGTCTCTTTCGGAGCAAATTGGCCCAGAAACACAAAACCCAGCCGGTTAGGCTGGGGCAGTCGAGAGTTTCTCAACTTCACTTCTAAATACATTGTATCACATTGTGGGGGTATTTGGTAAGTGAGTGGATGACTTTATATCATGCTTAGAATCAGGCGATTAGAGCTAACTGTTGCATTTCTCGCTATTGACATGTAAAAATTGCCGCCTAGTACGCGGCAGTAGTTAAACTACTATTTATGGTTGTTTGGGAGCCTCTGCCGTCCCTACGGGACTAGATCCATCCTCCATGTTACCCAGGACTCCGCCTTCCGGCTACGTCCTGGGCTAAACTATTCCGCACCTAGCGGCGCTGGGTTTCGGAGTTTGCACTCGACTTCCGAAATGCAAAGCCCTTTCAAACGCAGGCCCTTAGAAAGGCAAGGCTCTACTGACCGACCGGTTCGCGACGCTCACTGAGCCGCGGGCGCCTCGCCAATCGGCGCGCGCATGTATTCCCACGCATAGGCCCGCATCAGCAACTTCGTTTCAGCGGCGGAGTGCCTTGCCGGACGCGATACTTTCCTCCTAACTAATTGCCTATGAAGGGCCCTCTACGCCGAATCAAGAAGCAGCCGTAGATCGTTTCGGCCGGGGATCCATGGCTGTTTGCGATGCTTCGAAATCTGATTAAAGTATTGCTTATCTGTAGGTTGCGCCGATCGGTTGACGCGCATGAAGATGCTGGATGATCAGGCAGAAAATACTTTACAGTACTTTACTCATATTTTATGATTCTATTGCGCTAACAAATGCGTCTAATAGTCAGCGAGCAAGGATGTGTTAGACCCACATTTCTTAGCGAAGAGGAATCAGATTTTGAGTGGAGGATTACGAACCATGACTGTGTTGACCCGTTGGGACCCTTACCGTGAATTGAGCGCTTTGCAGAGTCGCATGAGCCGGCTGTTCGAAGAGCAGTACGGCAATCGTGAAGAGTCGTTGACTACGGGAGCCTTTGTGCCCCCGGTCGACATTTACGAAGACGAGCACAGCGTGCAGTTGAAGCTGGAAGTTCCCGGCATCGACGAGAAGGACCTGGATGTCAAGGTGGAGAACAACGTTCTGACCATCACCGGCGAGCGCAAGTTCGAGAAGGAAGAGAAGGAAGAAAACTTCCGCCGGGTGGAGCGCCGTTACGGAAGCTTTACCCGCTCGTTCACGTTGCCGAACACGGTGAGCACCGAAGGCATCAAGGCCGATTACGAACACGGCGTGTTGAAGGTCCGGCTGGCAAAGAGGGCCGAGGCAAAGCCGAAGTCGATCAAAGTGAATGTCGGCAACCCGACCACGCTGGAAGGCAAGAAGGTTGAGAGTCAGGCGCAGGGACAAAGCAAGTCTCAGGTTGCCTGATTGCAGGTTTCGCCTCTCGGGAGAAATCCCGGAGGGAGACGAACTGGGGAGTTCAAGGGGGGCGGGTCAAATCTTGCCTCCCTTTTGTTTACCAAAGGGAGCTCTCCGAGGGGCGAAAGCAGTGAATCGTGGCCAGTGGCGTTTGCCTGGCCGTTCGAGAGGGGCGCAGGCCCAGCCCGAAAATTCGCGGTGTTTTTTGCGAGCCGCAACTCGTTCCCGCGAATCCAAACCACTGGCCACGATTCGTTGTTACTGTGCCCGCACCAGCTAGCGGCTGAACTGCTTTCTGTGCGGCGTACAGTTGAGACGTAGCCGAAATCTCACATCTCCAAGGAGTGGCGCGTGGGAATAAGGCAGGTCGAGGTACAGCGCTTCAGTTTGGTTTCGCGCCAGCCGTTCGACGCCGTAATGCGCAAGCTGGACGACGCCGTCGGCCATCCTGACATGGGCGATTTTCGTCGCCGGATGACGGCAGCAAAAACCGGCCCGGATTTGGAGCGGGTGGTTAGCGAGGCCGTTGGACCATCCGGACTGATGGAATTCATGCGCCTTGATATCGGCGCAGTCCTCAAAACGTACCAGGGCACGAATGCGCCGCGAAGTCTGCGTCTTCTGATCGGCAACCCCGTCATCATGAAACAAATGGTCGAGCATGTGCCCGACGCAGCTTCCTATGCGCCGGTCACAGTTTTGCTTGATGAGCGCTCCGATGGCGTGCACGTCTCGTATGACAGGATGACCAGCTTTCTTGCTCCGTACGAGAATGGGGCTGCGTTAAAAGTGGCGCAGGATCTGGATGCCAAAATCGAGAACTTGTTAACCGAGGCCTGCGGCTGAAACACTTGTGAGTAGCGGCCGGGAAGATACGGGGAATTAAAATTTTGGGGAGTTAGAACTATGGCAATACGTTGGGACAAATTAACTGTAAAGGCGCAGGAAGCCATGCAGCGGGCGAACGATCTCGCCAGCGAGAACGGCAATCCTGAACTGCAGCCGGTTCACATACTGGCGGCGCTGCTGGAAGATCGCGAAGGCATCGTGGCTCCGCTGCTGGAGCGCGTGGGACTGCATGTGCCGGCGGTGCAGGCCGAGGTCGACGCGCGAGATCGAGCAAGCTGCCGAAGGTTTCCGGCAGCGGCGCCACCCAGGCGCATCTCTCCGACGCGGCGTCGAAGCTGCTGGAGAACGCCTTCAAAGAGGCGGCGAATTTCAAGGACGAGTACGTTTCCACCGAGCACATGCTGCTGGGGATGACGAAGCTGAAGCGCGATCCGGCGCAGGAGATCCTGGCGCGCGGCGGGCGCAACCTACGACAACATTCTGCGCGGGCTGACCGCGGTGCGCGGCAATCAGAAGGTGACCGACCAGAATCCCGAAGCAAAGTATCAGGCGCTGGAGCGCTATGCGAAAGACCTGACGGAGCTGGCGCGGCAGGGCAAGCTCGATCCCGTGATCGGCCGCGACGAGGAAGTGCGTCGCGTGGTGCAGGTGCTGTCGCGCCGCACGAAAAACAATCCGGTGCTGATTGGCGAGCCCGGCGTCGGCAAGACCGCCATCGTCGAAGGGCTGGCGCAGCGCATCGTTTCCGGCGACGTTCCCGAGCAGTTGAAGAACAAGAAGGTCGTCTCGCTCGATCTGGGCGCGATGCTGGCGGGCGCGAAATATCGCGGCGAGTTTGAAGACCGGCTGAAAGCCGTGCTGAAAGAAATTGAGCAGTCGCAGGGGCAGATCATTCTGTTCATCGACGAGCTGCACACGCTGGTGGGAGCCGGCGCGGCCGAAGGCGCGATCGATGCTTCGAACATGTTGAAGCCGGCGCTGGCCCGCGGCGAATTGCGCGCGATCGGCGCGACCACGCTGAACGAATATCGCAAGTACATCGAGAAAGATGCCGCGCTGGAGCGCCGCTTCCAGACCGGTGTTTGTCGGCGAGCCGACGGTGGAAGACACCATCGCCATCTTGCGCGGACTGCGCGAGAAGTACGAAGTTCATCACGGCGTCCGCATCAAGGACTCAGCGATTGTGGCGGCGGCAACGCTGTCGCATCGCTACATCACCGACCGCTTCCTGCCGGACAAGGCTATCGACCTGATCGACGAAGCTGCGGCTTCGCTGCGCATTCAGATCGACTCGATGCCGACGGAGATCGATCAGCTGGAACGGCGGGCGACGCAGCTGGAGATCGAACGGCAGGCGTTGAAGCGCGAAGACGATGCCAACTCGCGCGAGCGGCTGGCAGTGGTGGAGAAAGAGCTGGCGCACATCAAGGAAGAATCCAATGCGCTGAAGGCGCGCTGGAAGCAGGAGAAGGAAGCCATCGCCAAGGTGCGCGAGTTGAAGGAGCGCATCGAGCGGCTGAAGCTGGAAGAGGTGGAAGTCACGCGCAAGGGCGACTTCGACCGCGCCGGCAGGATCAAGTACGGCGAGATACCGCAGCTTGAGGCCGAGGTGACCAAGCTGAGCGCGGCCATGGACGGCAAGCAGTCGCGCATGCTGAAGGAAGAGGTGGACGAGGAAGACGTCGCCAAGATCGTCAGCAAGTGGACCGGCATTCCGGTGTCGAAGATGCTGGAAGGCGAAGTGAAGAAGCTGGTCACCATGGAAGACCGGCTGCGGGAGCGCGTGATTGGCCAGGACGAAGCGATTGAGCACGTGGCCAATGCGATCCGGCGCTCGCGCGCCGGGCTGAGCGATCCGCGGCAGCCGATTGGCTCGTTCATCTTTCTGGGTCCGACTGGCGTGGGCAAGACCGAGCTGGCGCGGGCGCTGGCCGAGTTCCTGTTCGACGACGAGCACGCGATGATCCGCATCGACATGTCGGAGTACATGGAGAAGCATTCGGTGTCGCGGCTGATCGGCGCGCCTCCGGGATATGTGGGCTACGACGAGGGCGGGCAGTTGACCGAAGCGGTGCGCCGCCGTCCGTATTCCGTGGTGCTGTTCGACGAAATCGAGAAGGCGCATCCGGATGTGTTCAACATCTTTCTGCAGATCATGGACGATGGCCGGCTGACTGACGGCAAGGGCCGCGTGGTCGATTTCAAGAACACGATCATCATCATGACGTCGAACATCGGGTCGGTGTATCTGCAGGACCTGCGGGATGCGACGCCGGAACAGATTGCCGAAGCGCACAAGCAGGTGATGGAAGCGTTGCGGGCGCACTTCAAGCCCGAGTTCCTCAACCGCGTGGATGACATCATCATCTTCAATCCGCTGGGCAAGGAGCAGTTGACGAAGATTGTCGATCTGCGGCTGGAAGATTTGCGGAAGCTGCTGGCCGATCGCAAGATCTCGCTGGAGCTGACGCCGGCGGCGAAGGAGATGGTCTTCACCGAAGGCTACGATCCGAATTACGGCGCGCGTCCGTTGAAGCGGGCGATTCAGAAGCTGATACAGGATCCGCTGGCGATGAAGATTCTCGATGGCGAGATTCTGCACGGCGATCACGTGGTGGTCGACGTCGACAAGAAGCAGCACAAGCTGACGTTCAAGGTGGCCAAGCGGGTGGGCGAGCCGGCGGCCGTGGGGAAGAAATAACTTCGCGGGACCCAGGTTAGCGTCCAGAAGAGGGACGCTAAACTGGGGCACAGCTGAATTTTGCTGCGTAGAGGTCCTTCGACTCGCTTCGCTCGCTCAGGATGACAAAGATCATTCGTCAGGCGATGACGCTGCGATTAGCGTGACAAAGGCACAGTCTAAAGGCTGTGCCTTTTCTTTTGCGCACGCTCTCTACAACCCAAACGCACCAAGCGGACGAGGCGAGCGAACGCGTCGTCCGGCAATCTGCGTATAATCCGCCAGACCATGCGACAGAGTTCAGCACTTACCGCCGTGCCCGGTTGGGGTGTTGTCGCCATGGGAGTGACCGCGCTGATTGCCGCTCCCATAGCACTGCGGCAGACCGCGCCCGATGGATGGCTGGCAGTGTGGCTGGTCGAAGCGTTGGTCGCAGCGACGATCGCGCTGGTCACCATGCATCGCAAGGCGGCGCGGCTGCGAACTACGATCTCGGCACAACGGCTGTTTCTTGGATTGCTGCCGGCGCTGGCAGCGGGCGGCTTGCTGACGATTGCGCTGATGTGGAGCGGACCTGTCAGGCTGATTCCCGGCGTCTGGCTCGTTCTTTACGGAGTCGCGGTGGTGCAAGCGGGAGCGAGTTCGGTTCGCGCGTTGGCCGCCATGGGAGCTGCCTTTGTGGCGCTCGGCGCACTCGCGCTGCCGTTACCGTGGTTCTGGGCGAACGTGATGCTGGCTGCCGGCTTCGGCCTGCTGCAGATCGGCTTCGGAGTTTTTATCGCGAGAAGGTATGGGGGTTGAGGGTCTGCATAAGAACCTCTGCCGTCCCTGCGGGACTTCAACTCATTTCCCGTGCTACCCAGGACTCCGCCTACGGCTACCTGCCCCAACTCGCGCAAAACCGGCGCGACTCGGGGACCCCCATGTCCTGGGCTAAGCTCTTCCGCGCCTTATGGCGCTCATTTTTCGCCGTACGTACTGCACCGCCGAAATGCAAATTAATTCTCACGCGGATCTCGAGACCTTATCGGGGACTGAAGTTAACTTCCACATTGATGGCCGCTGCGACCGGCTTGCCCTGATAGCTGGCGGGCGAAAACTTCCAATGCTGAACTGCGTCGACCGCGACGAGATCGAACACGCTGGCGCCCGGCCCGATCACCACCAGGCTGGAGGGCTTTCCCGCAACATCGACAACCAGGGCCAGGACCACGGTTTTATTCTGATGCCGGGTAGAGGCGTCATTGGGATAAGGGGGATCAGGCGTTTTCAGCGGCTTCGGAGGCTCGACGGCGCCTTCAACGGCATAGGCACGAGTACCACCGGGGAAGCAGAGTTGGTGAGGTTCAGTGACTTTCTTGGCGCCGCCATCTTTTTTTACGCTGACGAACTCTTTCGATTGCAGCATCTGCTGACGAAACGCCTTGGCTTCTTCTTCCGAACAGGTCAACGCGTCGGTCTCGATCGACGTCAGAAATATCTTATCGAGCAACAGACGCGCACTGTCGTTTGGCGGCTTGTCTGGCGGGAGCTGCACATCAATTTCTACTTTGCGATGCAGGCCGAGTAAGGTCGTGTCTCCGGTTCCGGGATCGAAGATTGAAACCGGACGTTCTCCCCGCAGCGTCAGATGATTGGCCGCGAGCTGAACTTCTTTGATGTAGACGCGCCCGTCGGTGGGACCGAATCCCTGCGTTCCGTCGGAGATCAATGCGCCGCTGCTGTCGAAGTTGAGCTTCTGATTGGTGTAGAAGTTTCGCAGAATGAAAGTGTGTCGCACCAGGTCAGCCGAGAGCTCATTCTGCGACTGAGCAAAACCGACTGCGGCGCACAAAATAATTCCAGTAAGGAAAATCGATCTGGCCGTCATGAGGAGCAAGCTTCGTAGCATGAGATGCGACGCTCCGATCGTCGCTCACTCGGCGCGCAGTGCGGCCATGGGATCAACCTGGCTGGCCCGCTGCGCTGGGATGCAGACCGCCGCGACTCCAATCACCACCAGAACGGCAACGCTCGCCACGGCTGAGAGCGGGTCGGTGGGCGCGGTCTCAAACAAGATCGCGTTGAGCAGACGTCCGGCGACCAGCGCTCCAGCCAAGCCTACGATTCCGCCAGCCACAATCAGCCCGGCGCCTTGCTTCAGGAAGAGCGCGCGCACCTGCGACCGCTGCGCGCCCAGCGCCAGACGAACGCCGATTTCGCGGTTGCGCTGGGTGACCACGAAGGCCAACACTCCGTAAACGCCAATCGCGGCCAGTCCCACCGACAGCAAGGCGAAGAAGCCGAGCACCAATGCGGCGAGCCGCGGCCGGGCCAGCGAGTCGGACAGAACTCCATCCATGGTCTTCAGATCGGACACGCCGAGATTGCGATCGAGCGACGACACCGTTTGCCGGATGGCAGGCGCAATCGCCAGCGGATCGAGGCTGGTGCGCACCAGCAGAATCTGTCCGTTGGGATAACCGGCGGTGTAGATGACGGGCTCGGTCGTGGCATCGACGCCCAGATCCTTCGCATTGTTGACCACGCCGATGACGGGAACCGCCGTGGGATGCGAGGTCATAACGTCCATCATGAGGCGGCTGCCGACGGGATCGCGTCCAGCAAGATAGCGCCGCGCGAAAGCTTCATTGACCAGGAACGTGCCGGTCTGGTCGTCAACATCCTTCGGCTGGAAGCTGCGTCCCGCGCGAAGGCCGATCCCAAGAGTGCGAAAGTACGATGGGCTAACGGTGCGGAGCTGCGTCACCGGAAAATTGCCGGGAGCCGGAGGCGGCGCGCCTTCGATTGCAAAGCGTGTCAGCGATCGCGAAGGCGCCAGCGGCAAAGCGTTGGTGATGGCGGCGGAAGTGACTCCGGGAATGCGTTCAATCTGTTCCTGCAGGCGGGTGGAAAAAGTTTCGACCTGCTGAGGCGTGGCGTAAACGTTGTCGGGCAGATCTATCTTGACCGCCAGCAGATGGTCAGTGCGAAATCCTGGATCGACGGCCAGCAGCTTTTGCAGGCTGCGTAGCAACAGAGCGGCGATGAACAACACGACGACGGCAAGCGCCATTTCTCCGGCGGCCAGCAAGCTGCGCAGTGGCCGACGACCCGCGGTGGCGCGTTGACCGTCGCGCAGGCTGTCGTTCAAAACCGGGGCAACGCTCAGAGCCGGGAACAAGCTGAAACCGACTCCGGTCGCGATGGCAAGCAGCGCCGTGAAGGCAAGCACCGGCAGGTTGAGTGCGATGGGCTGGGTGGAAGCAAACGGCTGATTGCTGATGTGCGCCAATCCGAACGAGAGCAAAGGCATGGCGGCAGCGGCAAGCGAGATTCCCGGCCATCGCTCCCCCGCACGACAGCACCAGGCTTTCCACCAGGAATTGCCGCAGCAGCCGGGCGCGCGAGGCTCCCAGTGCCATGCGCAGAGCAATCTCGCGCTCGCGATGCGTGGCGCGTACCAGAAGCAGATTGGCAATGTTGGCGCAAGCGATGAACAGCACTAGCGCAACGGACCCGAACAACGCCAGCAGCGTAGGACGCAACTGGCCGACCAGCACATCGCGAATGGGAGTGAGTCGAACGCCAATGCTGCGGTTGGTCGCGGGATAAGTCTGCGCCAGGCGAACGGCAATCGTGTTCAACTCGACCGCGGCATCTTCACGCGAGACGCCCGGACGCAGCCGACCGATCACGTCGGCCACGTGATACTGGCGATTGGTTCGCTCGTCTTGATCAAGCTGCGCAAACGGCAGCCAGAGATCGGTGTCAACCGGATACTGCTGCCCGGCAGGCATCACTCCCGCCACGGTGAAGCTTTGCCCGTTGACCTGCACGGCTCGGCCAACGATGGCAGGATCGCGCGCGAAGCGGCTCTCCCACAGGCGATGACTGATCACTATCACGTGGAGTCCGCTGTCGCTGTCCTCGGCGGGAAGAAATCCGCGACCCAGCTCCGGCTGGATGCCGAGCGTGGGAAACAGATTGGCGGTAGCGAATGCGTCGCGCACCGATTGCGGCTGGCCATCGATAACCAGTTGAGCGAAGTTGTGATGCTGATCGCTATAGGCAGCCAAGCCTTGGAAACTCTTGGACTGCCCGCGCCAATCGAGGAAGTCCGGATAGCTGGCGGAAATAATTCCCGCCTGGGGATGCGTCTCTTTGATGAGGACCAGCCGTCCGGCGTCATGAAAGGGCAATGAACGCAGCAGGAGCGCGTAGACGGCGCTGGCGATCGCGGTGTTGGCTCCAATGCCGAGCGCCAGCGTCAGCACCGCAACCAGGGTGAAGCCCGGCGACTTGCGCAATTGCCGAACCGCGTAGCGAAGGTCTTGCGCCAGCGAGTGCATCGAGGACGCTCCAGTGCTTAGGTTATAGACGTACGAGTTGCGCCGAGGGAAGGTCGCGAGAAAAGTTTGCGGAAGAAGTCAGAAAGCGCGAACTTTTCGGTAGGCTACGACGCGGCAGAAGGAGTCGAAAAGCAGATCCCTCGCCCGGCTGAAGTCCGGGCTCGTGATGACAATATGACGGGCTTATTCGGTGTACCTAGGTGAGCACCTTCTAGCCACTTGCGCTCAGGATGACAAACGGAGACATCTGAGCCGGGCCGCGCTTGCGGGACACGCGGCTGCATGTCGTAAGATGGCTGCTTCCCATGGAAGCTGCCGGCCGCGGTGTGTCGCGCTATTGGTATTACGGATTGCTGCTGCTGGTCGTCGTCTTCTTTGGCCTGATTCGCTGGCACCTCCGCAACGTCCCGCTGGAGCGCGACGAAGGCGAGTACGCCTATGCCGGACAACTCATCCTGCAAGGCGTGCCGCCGTATGCTGCGCTGTATAGCATGAAGCTGCCCGGAACCTTTGCCGGGTACGCGCTAATCCTCGCCATTTTTGGGCAGACCATCGCCGGAATTCATCTTGGCCTGCTGGTGATCAACGCCGCGACCACGCTGCTGGTCTTCCTGCTGGGCAAGCGGCTGTTTGGGCCGCTGGCCGGATTGGTAGCCGGCGCAAGTTATGCGCTGCTGTCGACTAGTCCTGCCGTGGTGGGATTTGCCGCGCACGCCACCAACTTTGTCGTGCTGCCGGCGGTTGGCGGAATCTTGCTTTTGTTGCGGGCGATCGAGACGCGAAGATCGTGGCTTTACTTCTGGAGCGGCGTGCTCTTCGGCCTGGCTTTTCTGATGAAGCAGCCGGGAATTCTGTTCGCCGTCTTCGGTGCGGTGTATCTCGGCTACTGCGAGTGGCAGACCTCGATGCGCGATTGGCGCGGCTTGTTCCGCAAAGAATTCGCGTACGCCGGTGGCGTCGTGCTGCCTTTCGCCGTCACCTGCCTGGTCATGCTCGCCTCAGGATCGTTCAGCAAATTCTGGTTCTGGACATTTGTTTACGCTCGCGAATATGCGACCACCACGGGAATCGGCGAGGGCCTGGGCGTGTTGCGGATCATGCTGCCTTCCGTCGTGTGGCCCGCGCTGTGGATTTGGGTGCTCGCGGGCATTGGCCTAACTGCGATCGCGTGGAATCGGCAAGCCCGCGAGCGGCGATTCTTCCTCATCAGCTTTCTGCTCTTCTCGATCCTGGCGGTCTGTCCCGGCCTGTACTTTCGCGGACACTACTTCATCCTGATGCTGCCGGCCATCGCGCTGCTGGTGGGCGTAGCCGTCAGCACTGTGAGCGAACGGATTCAGCAGAAGACTCCGGCTAACGCGCGGCCCTGGCTGCTGCCGGCGCTTATTTTTCTGGCGGCATTTGCCAATACGCTCTACGTGCAGCGCGAGTACCTGTTTCGCATGGACCCGTGGAACGCTTCGAAGGTGATTTACGGAGCGAACCCGTTTCCCGAGTCGGTCGAGGTCGCCGGCTATCTCAAAGATCATGCGAGCAAGGGAGCGCGCATCGCGGTGCTCGGCTCCGAGCCGGAGATTTATTTCTACTCCGGCCTGCGCTCGGCTACCGGCTACATCTACACCTACGGCCTGATGGAGCCGCAACCCTACGCGCTCCAGATGCAGAAGGAAATGATCGCGGAAATCGAAGCGGCCCAGCCCGAGTACATTGTCTTCGTGGGCGTGCCGCAATCCTTCGGCAAGCTACCGGGCTCAGAGGAGTACATCTTCCGCTGGATCGACAGCTATCTGCGCACCAAGTACGACATTGTGGGAGTAGCCGATATTCTGCCGCAGACGAACTACGTCTGGGGAGACGAGGCGAGGAATTACCAGCCGCGGTCGTCGTCCTACATTCGCGTGTTCAAACGCAAAGCAGCGTAGGCGAGTGGGCCGAGCCCGGCACGGAAGCCGAGGGGTTGGTGGTGAAATGGCCGTTACACAAGTGACAGGCCTGCACCAGAAACGATGCGGACCAAGCGGGTTTATCTACGGCGTGATCTCCCAGACAACGCCGCAGCCACGATCGCAGGCGCTGTTGTTGCCGCCCTGGCTAGTGGTTCCGTAGATGTTTCCGCTTGCGTCCAGCGCCACGGCGGCTGCCGGATACCCCCCATCAGGGCCACCGTCGAAATCATGTAGATCGCTGTAGTTCCAGCCACCTCCTACTGCGGGCGTCAACTTGAATACACTTCCCTTCTCAAAATAACCATCACACTGGGTGACGCCATAGAGATTTCCCTGGTTGTCGATTGTCAAAGGAGCGTCGGGCCCGCACCGGGCCAGACCCGTGAAGTTAAAGAAGGCATTGAATGTCCATCCTCCCGAACCAGGCGTCAGCTCGAAAGCAGTACCGGTATTGTTGCTCCCACCCACGGGAGTAACTCCGAAGAGGTCGCCCGTGGGATCCAGAATGACGCCCTGGGGAAAAGCGCCGCCCGTCATGTTAGTGAACGAGTAAAGAGTCGTATGGATCCAGCCAGAACCCGACGGCGCAAGCTGATCCACGACAAAGTGTAACGATACCCAACGCTTGATCCCTGAATTTGTTTCGTTAGACGGATAATTAGGAGACTGCGTGTGCGTCGACTTAGGTGGCTTGATTGCCTTTGTTCCCACGTATATTTTGTGTCCGCCCTCCATGACGCCAACTGCGACGGGTTCGTTAGTTTTGAGCTTTGCTTCCACTCCGACGTTCCTTTTTCGCGTACGAGAATTTCTCCTTGTGCAAACTTCACCTCGAAGTCGGGAACCGAAACAGGAGTCGTATGATCCGGGGATTGCGTGCGGCCCGTACTGTCAGCCCCCTGTTGCTTTGGCGTAGAAGCCAAAAAACATGGGGAAGCCGCATAGAAAAGCATGATAGTCAATACAATTGCGAAGTGCCGCAGACCCAAGCGCATATCTGTTTCCTTTTAGGTGCAGTCTATTTCATCGCCCATTTTCGTTGATAAACCCCCATTTACACTATCAGTCACCGCTACCTATTTCACCCGCCGCGCGATGTAGAGTGAATTGGCCTGATCGGGGTCCTGCGACTCGGCCATCGGATCGGGATTGTTGCCCCACGGCACATCGGGAGCTTCCAGCGGAACCTGCTTCCACTGGTACCGCAGCAGCTCGCGGCGGAATACTGGCCAGTGGACGAATCGTACTGACTGTCGCAGGATCAAGAACTCGGGCGGCGACTTCGAGTCATCTTCCACGCGAAAGGCTGCGACTCCGCCGCGAATCGGATTCGGCAGGTAAAACATCAGCGGCACATCTTCGTAGTTGATCAGGATTTCGTCAGTAGGCTGGCTGTTTTGCTTCAGCCATTCCACCACCAGGCGATTGGGATCAGGCCGTTCGCCGAAGATTTCCGTGACCATCGTCTGCAACTCCGGCTTCAGAATCGCGCCGCTGCGATACCACAGCGGCCGCTGAATAAAAGGATGCAGCGGCTTGCTCAGCCAGGGAGTCAGGATGAGCACCGCCGCGCCTGCCCACGTCAGCCCGATGCGTCCTTCGCAGCCTCGCACCAGCACCCATGCCGCCAGCAGGCAAGCGACCGGCGTGATGATAATCACGTAGCGCAGATACGAATAGGGCACCGCCAGCGGCACCCACAGCGAGTACGCCAGCATGATCGCGACCGCGATCACGACCAGTCGCCGCTCGATTTCCGCCGAGAGTTCGCCAGCGCATCTTCAGCAGCACGATCGCCGCCAGCACAACCAGCACCGGCACGAGGTACTCGTTCATGTTGAACAGATTGACTTGAAAGCGATCGCCCCAGCTTCCCACCGGCTTCGAGGCGCGCCGCCACAATTCGAAGTAATAGATAAACGGAGCCATGGCCGCGGTGAGCGCCACGCCAACCAGAAACGGCCGCCAGGGTTGACGCCGCTGCGCGATGAATGCGTCGACGAACAAAACCAGCAACACCGGCCACAGGGTTCCGTAGTCCACCTGAAACCAGCACCAGGCCGCGACGACGAATGCGGCAGCACCCCAGCGTCCGCCCCACTGCCAGCGCGCGTAGGCCATCAGCGTCAACACCAGTAACAGGCTCGACAACGAATAGTAGCGGGCTTGGCGGCTGTGCAAAATCCAATAGCTGTTGAAGCACCAGCAACAACGCCGCCAGCCACGCCATCAACGGGCTGTCGAAACGGGTTAGCACGAATTGGTACAGAAGTAGCACCGTGACGATGCCGGCCAGCGCGAACGGAAGTCGCGCCGCCAGCGTGGTGGCTCCGAAAAGTTTGAGGCTGATGCCTTCGACGAGGAACTGGCCCCAGGGCTGCCATCGCCAGGTGGAATCGGGCTTCAAGTCGCCGCGCCGAATGTAATAGTCCACCGCTGTTTTGGGATCGCCGGTGCGTTCACCGATGGTGGTGGCGTCTTCCATCACAATCTGATCAATGGTGATCAGGTTGACGCCGTCGTACGCCAGAGGACGGCCGTAGCGCATCAGTCGCTGCGCCAGCACCGCGGTCTGAGCTTCATCCTGCCAAAGATATTTGGCGCTCAGGCCCCACAACATCAGCACTGCCGCCAGAGCGCCCAGGATTGAAGGCGCGATGAATTTCGAGTAGCGGGCGCTCGCAGGCTGATTCATTGCCATCCTTTTGGTCGCGAGAGCAATGTTGCTGGACAGATGCAGAAGATGATGCGGGCAGCTAAGTGCGTATTCACTGGTAGCAGTGTAGCGGACAACAAGAAAAAGCGGTGAGCCGAAGCCCACCGCCTGTCACCGTTCGTGTTCGAGAGTGTTGCGAGTTTTTAGTGAGCCTCGGCGCTTGCCTCGGCCTTGCTGCGGCGGACCGTAGCCAGGAAATTCTGGGCAGCCGGCGGGGGCTGCACTTCGCCGGTAAGCGTAGGACGGAAGCCGACCATGCGGCCGTAAAGCGCGCGCGTGGAATCGTCATCCTGCTTGATCACCGCGCCATCCAGCGTGAGTCCGGCAAACAGGCCGCGGGTGCGGGAATAGGCCAGGACCTCGGCTTTCATCTTCCAGTCGGTATTAGCACTGGCGTCGCGCCCCACGGGCCCGGCGGCTACGCCACCATTGGCGCCCAGCTTGAACTTTGAGCTCAACAGATCCTTCATGCCCTGATCGTTCATGACCAGCAGGACCACGTCAGCAGCCTGCACGCCGATCTGCAAACCCCAGCTGCCTCCGGTGATCACAAAGAACGCGGGTGCGCTCCAGTCACCATTGGCGGTGCGGCAAGTCGCCACGCCGCGTCCGTGCTCTGCGCCAAATACGAAGCCGCCCTTCACCATCGAAGGAACTACGGCCACGCATTTCGCATGCTTGAACACGTCGTCTGGAATGCCGTGGTCGGGCGCGCCCAGCAGCTCATTCAAAATTTTCGAGGAGTCGTCAAGCCGGGCCAGAACCTTGTCCCGCTCTTCGCCAGACTTCGTTCCCTCGTTTTTTGCATCGTCCTTTTCTTGACTGGCTGCGTTGGCGTCCTGATTGGCAGCCGCCTTATTGCTTTGTGTGGTAGTGGTGTTGTTACTCGTGGTGGTGCTGTCCTGTGCCCATAGGGCGAATGTGCAGAACATCGCCAGAGCCAGCATAATTCCAATGCGTTTCATAAACCTTTGCTCCTTCAATGACCCGCGACATACTATTCGTACGTCTGCCTTAGTTGGATAGCAAATGGCGCAGGATGGTTTACAGAAGGAGAAATACTATTTGCGTCGCCGCGCTTACAACCCGATGAGCAGGGAATACATCCCGCAGCGATTCCTAGGCGGGGCGCTTTTTGCCGGCCACAGCCTTTTGCCAGGGACGCTTGGGACGTTCCGATTCCGGCAGGTCGCGATCGCGAACGCGGTCGTACTGATAAGCTTCGCTCACCGTACCCAGGCCCTCGTTGTAGAGACTGATTATGCCCAGACCTTCCTTTAGTTCTTCGGAGAAGTCGTGCAGAGCCTTCAAATGTTCGGCAGTTGCGGGATATTCGGCTTTCGTGGTCTTCAGAACTTTCTGGTATCCGTGATCGACAAGCTTGGAAATTTCGCCGTTCATCAGGTAGCCGGGATAAGCAAAAATCTTGACGCCGCCGTCCGCCGTCTTCTCAATGGCAGCGGAACAATGATATTTCTTTAGAAACACGCGACCGCCGGCGCCCGGAGCTTCCAGCACATCGAACCCATGATCGCGGAACCAGGCTACTGCATCATCAAAAGATCGCGACTCCACCTTATTTTTTGCCATTCCAATAGGCCGGCCTCACCGGCAGATTCTAAATCGCAATTCTCACACCGAATGCGATATTCACATTGATGCGAAGGTTGCCCTGCCAGATACAACTCTTGTCGCATCCCATTGTCAGGAATTCACACTTTCGCACACCTGAGGGGTAAACAGCAAACCAGAGCGCGATGAAAAGTGGGCGAATCGACTGAGGAGATTCCTGAAACGGAAATCCGTGAAGCGAATTGGCGGCGATGTCAGCACGTCAGTTGAATCTTGATTGGTCGCCGATCTGCTGGTGACACAAACTCGGCGCGGTTGTAGTCTGCATCTTGCCCGGTGGCGCGCAGGCACGCGAAGCTGCATTTCATTTCGCTTAGCGGCGGGCGAGAACCAGCATGGTGAAACTCAAACGATCGGAGTATGACGAAATCCGCCGCCACGGGGAACAGACGTACCCCCATGAGTGTTGCGGCATCTTGCTGGGCAATGTCGACGGAGATGTGCGCACCGTGCAGGCTGCGGTGCGGTGCAACAACACCCGTACCGACTCACCGCACGATCGGTATGACATCGATCCCCGAGAGCTGATTCAAGCGCAGCGACAGGCCCGCGAGCTCGGTATCGACGTCGTCGGCTTTTATCATTCGCATCCCGACCATCCCGCGCTGTGGTCGCAGACCGACTTCGACCACGCCCATTGGATTGGCTGCTCCTACGTCATCACCAGCGTTGAGCTCGGACACGCCGCAGTCACCAATTCCTTCGCACTTATCGGAAGCAAAGAGGAGGACAAGGCGCTGGTGAAAGAGGAGGTGATAGTCGAGCCGTAGCCACCTTTTACGCCACCGCCGTTTCTTGCCGAGCTCTTTAGCTAGTTGCTAGTCGCTAGTCGCTAGCTGCTAAGTGCCGCCGCTATCAGCTACAATCAGCGTTTCTCATTATGTTGCGCTTCTCCACAGCCGGCGAGTCTCACGGAGAAGCTCTGGTGGCCATGCTCTCGGGCATGCCTGCCGGAGTTGCGGTCGATATTGCCTTCGTCAATCGCGAACTATGGCGGCGTCAGCAGGGCTACGGCCGCGGCGGACGCATGCGCATCGAGCGCGACTCGGCGCACATTCTCAGCGGCGTGCGTCACGGCAAGACCATCGGATCGCCGATCGCCCTGGTGCTGGCCAACAAAGATTGGCAGAACTGGACTGAAGCGCTGCCGGTCGAGGAAGGCGATCCAGCCAAGCATAAGCGCGTTGCGTCGCCTCGGCCTGGTCACGCCGATCTGGCCGGCGCCGTGAAATACAACTTCTCCGAAGCGCGCTACGTTTTGGAGCGGGCTTCGGCACGCGAGTCGGCGGCGCGGGTGGCTGCAGGCGCGATTGCGAAATTGCTTCTGCGAGAGCTGGGAATCGAAGTATTGAGTCACGTGATTGCCGTGGGCAGCGCACGCTTGAACGCGCCAGTCACTTGGGATGCGATCGCCGCGCTCGCCGCGAAAGAAGAGGTGTTGCTTGGGTGCGCCGATCCGGAAGCCGAGTCGCGCATGAAGGAGCAGGTCGATCTTGCTCTGCGCACGGGCGATTCCGTCGGCGGCATCTTCGAAGTCGTTGCGCACAATGTTCCACCCGGTCTGGGGACGTATGCGAATTGGGACGAACGCCTCGACGCTCAACTGGCCGCTGCGGTGATGTCGCTGCAGGCGGTGAAGGGAGTAGAGATCGGAGATGCGGTCGAAGCTGCGGCGTCTCTGGGGTCAACCGTGCACGATGAAATAGGATATGAGCGCGAAAGCGCGGGACCGTTCACCGGTTTCACTCGGCGGTCGAATCATGCGGGCGGCCTGGAGGGCGGCGTCTCCAACGGAGAGGATATCCGCGTTCGTGGCTACCTGAAACCGATTTCGACGCTGCGCCGTCCGCTGGGCTCGGTGGACTTCGCCAGCCGCGAGCCGGTGAAAGCCGCTTATGAGCGCTCGGATGTGTGCGTGGTTCCGGCTGCCGGAGTTGCCGCTGAAGCCATGGTGGCGCTGGTGCTGGCGCGTTGCGCGCTGGAAAAGTTTGGTGGCGACTCCCTGCTGGAGTTGCGGCGAAATTTCGAAGGCTACTGCCAACAGTTGCGAAACTTCTAAATGATCTATCCCATCGTGAAATTCGGCGATCCGGTTCTGGAGAAGCAGTCCGCCCCTATCACAGAATTTAACGACGATCTGCGCAAGCTGGCCGACGACATGTTTGAAAGCATGTATGCCGCTCATGGCGTGGGACTGGCCGCTCCGCAGATCGGCATCAGCAAGCGCATCGCGGTCATCGACGTCACCTTCAAGGAAGATCCCGAGGCTAAGATCGTGCTCGTCAATCCCGAGATTATTCACACCGAAGGGCGGCTGACGTCGAACGAAGGCTGCCTCAGCCTGCCTGAATTCCGCGAGAAAGTTACGCGGCCGGGCAAGGTTACGGCTCGAGCGCAGAACTTGAAGGGCGAAATCTTCGAAGTCACCGGAGAAGACCTGCTGGGCCGGGCGCTGCTGCATGAAACCGATCACCTCAACGGCAAGCTCTACATCAGCCACATCAGCGCTTTGAAGCGCGATCTCATGAAGCGCAAAATCCGCAAGCTGATGAAGCAAGGCGAATGGTAGTCCGATGATGGACCTGGTATTTTGCGGGACGCCGCTGTTCGCCGTCTCTACCCTGGAGAAGTTGGTGGCCGCGGGCTTCCGGGTGAAGCTGGTCGCGACGCAGCCGGATCGCCCCAGCGGCCGCGGCATGGAAGTGTCTGCTTCGCCGGTGAAGCGAACCGCACAGCAGCTTGACCTGCCCATCACGCAGCCGGAGAAGATCAAGAACAATGCCGAGTTCCGCGCTCAACTGGAGAGCATCGCTCCCGAAGCGATTATCGTTGTCGGCTACGGACGCATCATCCCGCAATGGATGATTGACCTGCCGAAACTGGGGAATATCAATCTGCACGGATCGCTGCTGCCGAAGTATCGCGGAGCCGCGCCGATTCAATGGGCAATCGCTATGGGGGAGAACGTCACTGGTGTGACCACGATGCGTATCGATGCCGGACTGGATACCGGCGACATCCTGATGCAAGCGGAGGAGTCGATCAAGCCGGAGGACACTGCGCTGACGCTGGCGCCGCGATTGGCTCAGGCGGGCGCAGAGCTGATCATCTCGACTCTCGCGGGCTTGAAGAACGGAAACATAGCTCCGCAACCGCAGGACAATACCAAGGCCACGCTGGCGCCGATTTTGACGCGGCAAGATGGCCTTATCGATTTTTCGCGCAGCGCCATCGATACCTGGAATCGGCTGCGGGGATTTCAGCCATGGCCCAGCGCCTTCACCAAGTTTCGCGGAAAAATGCTGCACCTGCATGCAGCAAAACCTGCAGCAAATGTTGGCGCGGTTGCCCCTGCACATTTCGTGATCGAGAACGATCGGCTGCTGCTTGGCTTTGCCCACGAAACCGCGCTCGACGTGCAAGAGTTGCAAGTGGAGGGCAAGAAGCGAATGAGCGCGCTCGACTTTATGAATGGCTATCGGCCACGAAGTGAAGAAGCACTTGGCAACTAGCGACTAGCAACTGGCGACTAGCAATTAGCAATTAGCAATTAGCAATTAGCAATTAGCAATTAGCAATTAGCAATTAGCAATTAGGGCCAACACTACAAACGGTTAAAGGTCGTGTTCGGCCGCCACTCTTTAATTTTGTCATCCCGACCGGAGCGAAGCGGAGCGGAGGGATCTGTGGTTTTCATCATCTCGCGAAAAGCTTCAGGTTTGGGAACTCTTTGTTCAATGACTAAGTCTAATTGCTAGTTACTTCTTCCCCATGCCCATCTCACCCGCACGCTCGGCTGCCTTCGACATTCTGATGGGGGTCGAACTTCGTGATGCCTACGCCAGCGAGCTGCTGCACTCCGGGCGGTGGGAGCAGCTCAGCACGGCCGATCGTGCGCTTGCCACCGAATTAGTGATGGGCGTGCTGCGTTGGCGCTCGCGGCTGGATGAAGCTATCGCGTCAGCATCGTCACGCCCTCTCGCCAAGCTTGATCCCGAAGTGCTGAATGCCTTGCGGCTGGGTGCTTACCAGCTGCGATATCTCAATCGCATTCCCGCCCACGCAGCCATCAACGACAGCGTGGACCTGGTGAAGCGCGCGCAGAAGCGATCGGCCGCGCCGTTCGTCAACGCGGTGTTGCGCAAGATCGCCGCGGCAGAAGCCGAAGCATCGTCGCAATCGGCGCCATGGACAGCGACATTGCTGGCGCAGGAGTTCGCACATCCGCAGTGGCTGGTTGAACGCTGGGTCACCGAGTTCGGTGTTGAACGAGCATCGGCGATCTGCCGCCAGGACCAGCAAATTCCCTGTACCTCTATCCGCCTCGACAGCGCGGAGATCGAACCGGAACTGTTAGCCGACGGCGTCGAACTCGCGCCGGGATTGTTGATGGCCGGCGCTCGCATCGTGGTTGGTGGAGACGTCACCCGAACTCGCGCGCTGACCGAGGGACGCGTGATGATCCAGGATGAAGCCTCGCAATTGGTGGCTGCGCTGGTCGGCACCGGCTCGCGGATACTCGACTGCTGCGCCGCGCCCGGAGGCAAGACCGCGGCATTGGCCGCGCGAAATCCTACAGCGGAAATTATCGCCGCAGAACTGCACGCGCATCGCGTCGAGTTGCTGCGCAAGCGTGTACGTGCGGCGAACGTGCAAGTCATTCAGGCGGACGCCCTGAGCCTTGCCGTCTCCAGCGGATTCGATCGCGTCCTGGCTGACGTGCCGTGCTCAGGCACCGGAACCCTGGCGCGCAACCCGGAAATCAAGTGGCGGCTCAAGCCGGAGGACCTCGGCGATCTGCACCAGCGGCAAGTTGGGATTCTGCATGCCGCGCTGCAACAGCTTTCGCCGGGCGGCCGCGCAGTTTACTCGACCTGCTCGCTGGAGCGCGAGGAGAACGAAGCCGTGGTCGAGGAAGTGTTGCGCGATTCGTCAGAATTTCGTTTGCTCGACTGTCGCCAGGAGCTGGAGCGATTGCGTTCGAATGGCGAACTGGTCTGGAGCGATCTCGACTCCCTATTGAGCGGGCCCTTTCTGCGCACGCTTCCCGGGACACATCCCTGCGACGGATTTTTCGCGGCAATCTTCGAAAGAGCGTGATGCAACTGAGAGAGCATGATGCAACCTGCCGCGCCAAGCCGAATCCAGATTTGTAACTCGTAAGAATGTCCGCACCGACAACTAACAAGCAGTCACTGACAACTGGCGGACTGACAACTGGTCACCGCAAAGTAAAAGGCCGGCGCGCGGCCGGCCCTCACTGCGAAAAAGAAATGCAGCTACTTCTTAGGTGCGATCGCATCCTTGGCGGCCTTGGCCACGCGGAATTTCACCACGGTCTTGGCAGCGATTTTGATAGCTTCGCCGGTCTGCGGATTGCGTCCCATGCGTGCCTTGCGGTTGGACTTCACCAGACGGCCCAGACCCGGAACGACGAATAAGCCATTCTTCTTGGTTTCCTTGATCGCGACTTCGGCCAGCGACTCCAGAAACGCAGCGGCCTGTTTGTTGTTGAGTTCATTCTTCTCGGCCATAAGGCGGACGAGCTGGGTCTTGGTCATGCCTGTTGCCATTCGTAAATCCTCCTTGAAGTTTTGAGCAGGATAAGTGCTCAACTCTGCGTATCGTATACCAACCTTCGTAGAGTGGAAAGCATTTTCAGCCATATTTCATGCGGTTTTTCCACAGGCCGCACCCAAAACGCCACTGTCCATGCGGCTTCCGCAGGCCTTCCGCGCACAAAGATGCCATAATGGAAGAGGTTGGCGGCTGTGGCGACGGCCACCGAGGTGCTCGATCTGACTTGTGAAATCTGCCATCAGCGCAAAGAAAAACGCTTCTGCCCGGCGGTGCACGGGCGCATTTGCCCGCAATGTTGCGGCGAGCAGCGTGAGGTCACCCTCGATTGCCCGTCCGAGTGCCCCTACCTGCAACAAGCGCGCCAGCACGAGAAGCCCAGAAGTTTCGAAGACCTGCCCGCCGATGAAGTATTCCCCAAGATCGACGTGCCTGAGCAATTTCTGCATGACCGTGAGCAGTTCATCGCGGGCGTACTGGAGACGCTGGGCAAGCTCTCGCGGTCTGACCGCAACCTGCACGACCGCGAAATCATTGGCGCTCTGGCGAACCTGGCCAAGAGCTACCAGACGCTGGTCGGCTCTGGTCTGGTGTATCAGGAGGCCCTGCCCAATCCCGTGCAGCAGATCATCATCGAAACCATCCGCCAGCTGGTGAAGGAATTTCAGGACGTGGAACGCGAGCATCTGGGCCATACCACATTGCGGGATAGTGATGTGCTGAAGATGCTGGTTTTCACCCTGCGCCTGGCGCAGGTTCACACCTCGGGACGGCCCCGTTCGCGCGGCTTTATCGATTTCCTGAATACACGATTTGCGGAAACGGCTGCCTCGCCCGACGGAGCGGAAGAGTCAACTGGCCGCATCATCCTGTCCTGACTCGGCAATGCGCGGAGATTCTATTTCACGAGCAAACTGGAGAATGCCGTGGTCTCCGTGTCCTCCGTGGTGAATACTTCGCTCGCTTCGAGTTCCAGCGTGGGCGATTTGCGATAATGGCTGAGACCCTTTGCGGTTAGCCGTGGGCCCGTAGCTCAATTGGATAGAGCATCAGCCTTCTAAGCTGAGGGTTGCTGGTTCGATCCCAGCCGGGCCTACCACTTCTTCTGTTCCCGCATCCGAGAACGTTAGCGATGCAATCTGGGATCTGGCGAATTCTGGCAGTCTGCCTCATTGGCTGCGTACCCTGCGTAGCCGCGCAGGTTGCGATTCATGTCACCGATCCCGGCGGCAAAGCTTTGCAGGACGCGCTGGTGATTGTGCAGGACCTGCAGCATCAGGATCGCGAACTGTTTCGCATGCTCAGCGATGCCCAAGGCAACATCGCGCCACACACACTGAGTCCCGGGCTATATCGCGCGATCGGCACTTATCCCTATAGCCATTGGCAAACCGACGTGCGCGAGTTCCTGGTGCGCGGCGACGCCGTCAAAGTGCTGCTACGCCTGCCTGAAGCCGACAACCTGGACGCTACGGCAATCTCAACCGGCACGCTGACGGTCCACGTTCTCGATGCCGACGGAAAACCGGCCGCAGGGGCTCGCGTACTGGTGCGCGACGCGGAAGCCAATCCCGACTCCGAACACTGGGGCACGACCAATGCGCAAGGCACGACTACGCTTGAGCTGAGTTTGACTCCAGCGGTTCTGGTCGTGGTGTATCGCGACCAGCTCTACACATTCCCAACAGGCGGACTCGAGACCGAACGTACGCTGCGACTGAAATAGCTACGGCGTTGGTCGCACCGTGACCTGGGGCGCGCGGCAATCGCGCAGGCTCGATCCGCACTGGCGATATTGCAGGTCTTTGGTCAGGCAAGCTTCGACGGCGACAAACTCCGCGTTGCTGCAGGAAACGCGAAATGCGCTCGCGGGGAGCGTGATTCGCATCGGCAAACTTCTGCTCAATGTCGGCCGGATTGGCATTGATCGTCTGCGTAGGCGCCCGATACTCTTGCGGTATCTGCACCTGCCGAAACGCCTTCTCGACATCGGCAAAATAAGTTTGCGTATCCAGGCCGCTGCAAGTACCGTGCGTCGCCCATTCATGCTGAATCAAGCCGCGATCGGGAATGATCGGCAACATGTGCTGCACGGTCGCTTGCGCCACCGGTTGTGCGGGCGCGCAATGCTGCGGATACGAACCATCTTCGTTCTCCGGCCAAAGTCCGTGCACTACAAATCCAAAGTGCCGTTGCGGATCGCACTCGCTGGATGACTCGTTGCTGCCGTGCGTGGAGCAGAATTCTGGCGCCCACGACAGCGTGAGCAGGTAGTAGTCGAAGTTGCCCGGAGTATCGTCGGCGGAATTGTGCCGGTGTTTAGCCGAAGCGCAGCCCAGCAACAGGCCAACCACTGTCAACAGCAGTATCGGAGAGGTTTTCCAGCAAGACATGCTGCCTATGGTATCGCAGGCCGCATTCCACTCAGCGCAGGTGCACCAGATAGTCGAGCACGAACATCGACGCCACGCCGATAAACACCACCAGCGCCATCTTCACCCCCGGCTCACGATTCACTTCGGGGATCAAGTCCGACGCCGCAACGTAGATGGTGACTCCCGCCGCGATGGGCAAGCCATAGCTGACCGCGTGTTTGCCGATCACCATGGTAAGCACACCCGCCATCGTGGACAGCGCCAGCAACACGGAAGCGAACCACGACCTGCCTTTGCTCAAGCCGCTGGCCAGCATGACCGAGGTGATCGTGAAGCCCTCAGGTATTTTGTGCAGAAAGATGGCGAGAAAGATGATCCAGCCCAGCCAATGCGAAATAAGAAAGCCGGCGGTGATGGCGATGCCGTCGAAAAAAGTGTGGATCATCAGGCCGAACAGAATCGACACGCGGCGGTGCGAATGCAGATATTCGTCGGAGTGCGTTTCTTCTCCATAATGAAAATGCGGTGTGATGGTGTGCTCGAAAAAATGGACGAGCAGATATCCGCCCAGCAGCAGCAATGCGCCCTTGCGCCCGGATAGAGCCAGGCTCTCCGGAACCATCTCGACTAGCGCGGTAGCCAGCATGAAACCCGCACCCAGCGCCACGAAGTAACGCAGGTAATTGCGCTCCCAATGCCTCTGCACGATCACCGCGCCGCCAAACACGTTGGCCGCCGACGCGGTAAGGCCAAGCACAATGCTGAGCAGGATGGGATTCATGGAAGAGCAGTTGTCAGTGGCCAGTTGCCAGTGGTCAGCGAGAGCAGTTTCGAGTTTCGAGTTTCAAGTTTCGAGTTGGGCGGCGCCATCAGGATGATCGAATCCATGACCGTGCCACCAGGTGACAAGCAGTCGTAGAGTTGTGCCTGTTGCGAGTCTACTCGAAACTCGAAACTATCCACCATTGACTAATCACTATCCACTGTGTCGTATATGCATTACATCGCCGTCTTTCACGATGTACTCTTTGCCTTCCAGACGCAGAGTGCCGCGGTTGCGTCCTTCGGCCTCGGAGCCGGCGTCGAGCAACTGGTCCCAGTGAATGGTTTCGGCGCGGATGAAATGATGTTCCAGATCAGTGTGAATCGCGCCGGCGGCGTTGACTGCTTTCGATCCGCGTTCCACGGTCCAGGCCCGGCACTCATCTTCGCCCACGGTGAAGAATGAAATCAGGCCAAGCAACTCGTACGATTTGCGGATGAGCCGCACCAGGCCGCTCTCGGTAAGTCCGTAGCTGGAGAGAAATTCGGCGGCATCTTCGTCGCTCATCTCCGCCAGTTCAGCCTCGACTTTGGCGCAAACTGCCAATGCAGCCGTATTCGGTCGCGAGGCAACTTCGCCGATGCCGTATTTCGCAACCGCTTCTTCCTGGTCCTTGCCCAGCGTCGTGCTCTCGCCGATGTTCAGCACGTAAAGCATCGGTTTCTCGCTGAGAAACATGAAACCGCGCAGGCGCTTCTTGTCCTCCGGCGTCATCTCCATTTCGCGCAGCGGACGCTCGGTCTCCAGATGGATCTTGGCGCGTTTCAACAATTCAAACTCGCGCTCGGTCTCCGCCGACTTCATCTTCTTCATGTCTTTCTCGACGCGTTCCAGCCGCTTTTCTACTTGGCCCAGATCGTTAACGATCAGGTCGAAGTCGATGTTCTTGATGTCGCGCAGCGGATCGGTCGGGCCGACGTGGGGAATGGAGTCGTCTTCGAAGGCACGGATCACGTGTGCCAGTGCGTCCACGTTGCGCAGGTTGGCGGCGAAAGCCGTCTCGTTCAGCGCCTCTTTGCTCAAAGCCGCGACATCGGCGTACTCCACGCTGGCGTGAATCAGCTTCTTCGGGTTGTAGAGCGCCGCCAGACGGTCGAGGCGATCATCGGGAACTTTGGTGACGCCCAGATGCGCCTCGCGCGGATTGCCGCTGCGCTGCGTCACCTGCTGCTTGGTCAACATCACGAACAACGAGGTTTTGCCTACCTGCGGCAGGCCTATGATTCCGGTTTTCATAAATCCGCTCTTCGCCTTTCGCTCTGCGCTATTCGCTAAGGCCTCGTGAATGTGGCGCGGGCTCTTAGCTTTTAGCCGTTAGCTCTTAGTAACAATTATGAAATATAAGTGTACGGGTTACGGCCTTCAGGCTGGGGCCTTCAGCTCGGAAACTCGAAACTCGAAACTGCTTTACGTCAGCCGCTTTGCCGTAAGAAACAGCAGCACCAGCCCCAGCACCAGCACAGTTCCCTCGATGCGCGTTGACCAGACGTGCAGACGGTTGAACTCGACGCGGCGCGCATCGTCGTGCGGCACATCGTCGATCATGCCCATCTGCTGCTTCAGTGCCTGCATCTTCGAGGCAATGGCGAACATGCCGATCAGCGTCAGCATGATCATCAGGTAAATCAGCAAATGGCGCGCGGCAAAAGGCTGGGAGGCACCATTGATGACGCGCGAGTCGATCATCGACGTGATAGCGAAGATCACACCGCACGAAATCGCCATCCAGTGCAGAATGCCGAGACTGCGGCTGACCACGTTGCCCGCCAGCTGGCGAGTAGGAAGAATACTGGGATTGAATACCGTTGGCGCCAGGACGAAGGCGAAGAAAATCAGTCCGCCAACCCACACCACCAGCGATAACAGCATGAAGAAACGAAGGATAGACATGATGACCTCAGGGGAGCTCTTCATTGTAAATGGCCGCGGCTTACGGGCGAATCGCGGTTGCGGTTAACGACGGCAGGTCGTGGCCAGAAAACAGTCTCTCGATTTCGGTGAAGGCTGGGGCATCTCCAGTAGTGCGGTCTCCATCCGAGATGAAATGCGATGAGTTCGAATCACGGAGGTGACTGAGAATATGACGAAGAAAATGTTGTTATTGGCAGGTACGGTTTTGATGTGCGGCGCGTGGGCGATGGCGCAGGCAGGCGGAGCAGCCGGCAGCGCCGGGGCTGGACACTCAGGTGGCAGCATGGGAACCAGCGGCCAGAGCACGACGGGAACCCAGAGCACCAGTCCGCAGACGACGACGCCTGGCTCCGCCATGCCGCAGTCTTCCACCAACGGGACCATGAATACGCCGAACGCGACCAGCACGACGCCGCAGTCGACGCCTAGTATCGAGTACCAACAACGCCCAGCGCGGCGCCCAATGAGCCTACGGCTGCACCCAACACTCCGAGTGCGGCGCCCACTGCCCCGACCGGGTCGCCCGACGCAGGAACCACACCCCCGGGAAGCACGACTGGCACCGCTCCCCAAGCTCCGACAGCAACACCGCCGCAACTGTAAATCAGCAACCTATCCAGGGAGCCTGAAACGGCTCCCTTTTTTCTTGTCCTAATCGGCAGCCAACGCCTTGGCCGAAACATTTAGACGGCTGCCGACCTCGAAGGCCTGGCCGAGATCGTCGAGCAGGTCCTCGACATCTTCGGCGCCGACGGAAATTCTCACCAGATCGGCGGGAATGCTCTTTAACTGCCGCAAGCTCGCCGGAATACTGGCGTGCGACATGTAGTTGGGCAGGCTGATGGTGGAATTCACGCTCCCGAAACTTACCGTGATGGCGAACACCTTGGTCGCTTCCACCACGGCGCGCGAAAGTTCGGGATCGCCAGTTACGAAGCTGAGGACGGCTCCGTCTCCCGAGGCTTGCGAGCGATGAATGCGGAGCTGCTCGGCATCGGCGAATCCGGGAAAGTAAACTCGATCCACCGCCGGATGAGCGTCGAGAAATTCGGCCACGAGCAGTGCGTTGGACTGCTGACGATCGAGCCGCAGCGCCAGCGTCTTCATTCCGCGCAGCAGTAGGTAACTGTCGAACGGCGCCAGTCCGGCGCCTTCGCCGTTCTGGATGAGGTACAGCTCCTGCCCCAATTCTTCGTCGCTGACTACCACCGCGCCTGCCATCACATCACTGTGACCGCACAGAAACTTCGTCGCTGAATGCACCACGATGTCCGCGCCAAGTTCCAGCGGGCGCTGCAGGTATGGCGACATGGTGCTGTTATCCACGCACAGCAAGGCTCCCCGGCGATGGGCAATGTCGGCCACCGCGGCGATGTCGATGATCTGTAGCAGCGGGTTGGTGGGCGTCTCAAGGTAAACCAGCTTGGTGTTGTCGTTGATGGATGCGGCCACCGCGTCCAGATCGCTGAAATCCACATAGCGAACCTGGATGCCGCGTTTAGGCAGAATGCGCGAGAACAGCCGGTAGCTGCCGCCGTACAAATCGTTGCAGGCCAGGATTTCGTCTCCCGGCACAAACAGCCGCGTCACGGCTGTAATGGCTGCCAGTCCGGTGCTGAAGCAGAAGCCGCGCGTGCCACCCTCCAGCGTCGCAATCTGTTTCTCCACCACCGCGCGCGTGGGATTGCCGCTGCGCGAATAATCGTATTCGCCGAACTCGGTTGCATCCGACTGGCGAAACGTCGCCGTCTGATAGATGGGCGTGTTGGCGGGAGTGTGGCGATCGCCTGGGGCCGGGTTGAACGTCAATAGTCTGGTTGAAAATCTCACGCTGCACCTCCAGCTTTCAGGGCTTCCACTAACGAATATGGCGACTGGCGGCTTTGGCAGCTTGCCGATCGCGAGACAAGTCAAATAAATCGGCCATCACCGCAGCCGTCGTGGGCCAGCGGCCGGCGCCTCGCCCGGTCCAAACACGTTGCGGCGAATCGTCCGGCTGTTCCGCATCGATCAGCAGGCAGTTCTCTTCATTCCTGATTTGCGCGAAAGGGATGGCTGGCGTCGACCAGTGTAGGTTTGACTTCGAGATGGACCTCGCCGTCAGCCAGCCGGGCGCTGCCTACCAGCCGGGCGCGACTGCCGTTGCGGGCGGCGGCTTGCACCCATTCGGTGTCGATCGACTCAATGCCCCAAGTCGTCACTGAGAGGCCGTCCGCTTCGGGAAACGCGCAGCGCGCCAGCAGGCGCAACTTGCAGACCGTGTCGGAACCGGAAACATCCGCGCTGAGGATCCTGCTCGGCAAAGCCCTTCGCCTGGGCCTCGGCGACCGCCTGCTCCCAAGAGCATCCGGCGGCAATGCGATCCAGAATGTAGTTGCAGGTTCCGTTCAAGACGCCCGAGAACGAAACGATCTGTCCATCGTCGGCCAGCGCTCGCACCGCTTCCAGCGCGGGAACTGCTCCTCCGACGGCAGCCGAGTAGCGAAGGTCATCGAATGTTTCCAGCCGCGCGTCTTCGGCGAGCAGCAGCTTGTTGGCGGTGACTACCGGCTTGCCTGCCGCCAGGGCAGCCCTCACCAGGTCGCCGGCCGGATCGCTTCCGCCGATCAGCTCGACCACCACGTCAACGTCGTCGATCACGTCCCAGCAATCGCGGGTCAACAGATTGGCCGGCGCGTGATCCAGATGCAATTCAGGGCGGCGTACGGCGATGCCGGTTACTTCGAAAAGGTCAGGATGTTTCCATAGCTCCTGGAAGACTCCCAACCCAACTGTGCCCAGGCCCAGCAGCCCGATCTTGAGCGGCGCCTGCGAATCCGTTCTTGCCGACAAGATCGAACGATAACTGCCGACCGTGGTGGCGTAGTTCTTCGCCCAGAGCGGCAACTTCGAAGCGGACGCCGGTCTTCTTGCCGAACGCGATGGCTTTCTGCTGTACGACTTTGCCGGCGATGGCCAGAGCATCGGCGAACCTGATCTCATCGAAGCGCTCGGCGTCGGCGCAGGTAGCGGGATCGTTGTTGTAGATGCCGTCTACATCCTTGATGAGGCGGCAACGCGCGTTCGAGTTGCTTGGCCAGAAACAGAGCCGAGAGGTCGGAGCCGCCGCGTCCAAACAACGCGACCCGGCCGCTGCGATCGCGAGCGACGAAGCCGGGAATGACGGCGACTTTGCCCTGATCGAAAACGCCGTCGATGGCAGACAGTTCGGCGCTGACCGGCTCCGTGTCGTTCGATGTCGTCTCTGCGATGAGCTGGATCTGGCTGGGATCGAGTACTTGCGCGGGAATGCCGAAGCGATCGAGTTCGAGCGCGAGAAACGCAGTGGCAGTTTCTTCGCCGGTGGCGACGATGCGAGCGATGGCCTCGGGATTCGACGCCGCGATACTCGTCAACCGTTTCCAGCAGCCGATCGGTTTCGCCCGCGAAGGCCGAAACCACGGCGACCACGTTGATATTGCCGCCGGATCCAGCGATAGATTTCATGAACCGCCTGGGGCAGGTCAGCGCGCGATTGCAGGACGGAGCTTCCGAACTTGAGCACGATTACTTTGCGAGACATGCTTCAACCTCCTGCTTGTCTTCGGTCAGCGCAATCGCAGCCAGAGCGTTCTCCAAGTCGGCAATGATGTCGGCTGGATTTTCCAGACCAACCGAGAGCCGCACCAGGCCATCGGTAATGCCGGTGCGCTCGCGAATCTCTCGCGGAACATCTCCGTGGGTCATGGAGACGGGATGAGTGATCAGCGTCTCGGCGGCGCCAAGGTTTTCGGCCAGGATGCAGAGGCTGACCGTGTTCATCAGCTGAATTCCGGCGTCGGCTCCTCCTTTGAGTTCGAAGGCGATGATTCCGCCCGGCAGCGCTTGCTGTTCTTGCGCCAGGGCAGCCTGCGGGAAACTCGCCAGTCCGGGAAAGTGAACGCGGGCAACTTTGGGATGTTGTTCCAGCCATTCGGCGATTTTCTGCGCGCTGGAGCAGTGCTGCTGCAGGCGCAGAGGAAGCGTCTTCAGTCCGCGCAAGGTCAGCCACGACTCCTGCGGAGACTGGATACAGCCCAGCGTTTTGCGAATGAGGCGCAGGCGCTCCAGCAACACTTCGTCGCGAGTGGCAATCGATCCGCCCACGGTGGAGTTGTGGCCTTCGATGTACTTGGTGGTAGAGAGCAAGCGTGATGTCGGCGCCAAGTTCAAGCGGCCGCTGCAGAACCGGAGTGAGAAACGTGTTGTCGACGGCGAGCTTGATCCCGGCCGCGTGCGCGATCTTGGCGATGGCGGCGATGTCGGTCAGCTTGAGTGTTGGGTTGGCCGGCGTCTCGATGAACACCAGGCGGGTGTTGGCTTTGATTGCCTGCGCGACCGCGGTTGGATCGGAGGTATCGACAAACGAAGCCTCGACGCCGAAGTTCGAGAGCACCTGCTGAAACAGTCTTACCGTGCCGCCGTAAACCACGTCGGAGACAACCACGTGATCGCCCGACTTCAAGGATTGCCAGGAACAGGGTCGCAGATGGCAGCCATGCCGGTGGCGAAACACACGGCCGGAGGCGTGTCTTCCAGCGCTCCCAGCGCCGATTCAAGGGCCGACACGGTCGGGTTGGCGGCGCGGGAGTAGGTAAAACCCTTGTGAACGCCGACTGCCTCTTGATGGTAAGTGGTGGATTGATAGATCGGGGTAAGGACAGCGCCGGTGGCCGGATCAGGCGAAACTCCACCGCGCACTGCCGTTGTCGCAAAAAGATCAGCTGAGAAACTCATGGAACTCTCCAATCGAAAATTACCCAGAAACACAAATGCCGCCCGTTGTTCCTAGGCGGCCGTTCACGATTGGAGATTTATCTGGTTGGGCTGATCAGACTCCGAACGTGGACAAGGCACCGCCTAGGGTGCACATGGCCATGGTCATTCAGCTGAGTCTTCGGAAACATACGAACACCATAGCTGAGCGGGTTCGGCGCTGTCAAGGATTTGCTCTCTCGCCGTCTGCCACTAACAGGGGATCAGGAGGATTTCACCACAGCGACACAAGAGCACGGAGGAACGAAGTGGAATGGGTATTGGGGCCGAGCGCGAGTCACCCGTGCCTTGCAAGAAACTGGAGGTTCGTATCAGGACACGACTTCCGCAGGCTGCAAGAAAATCGGCCTAATGTCCTCGCTCGGGTAGTGCGGGCCTTTAGGCCCGCGTTATCGCCGGTGTAAACAAGCGGGCTTTAGCCCTGCCGGACTTCGACTTAACCGCTAAATCGTGGCTTGGTAAGAATTAGCGGTATGTCCCTCAGAGCCTAAAGGCTCTTCGAAGGGCTTGGCCGCTGACGCGGCGCCAAAGCGCCGCACTACCAGGACCGGGCGCGCCGCGCACGTCTTTCAGCAGCCTGTGAAGACTTGCCCTGATACAAATCTCACTTTCCACGCGATCTGTGAAATGGCCGACGATTTCAAGTAAGACGGTCGCCGCTCGGTCACCAACTCCTCACTCCTTCTTACCCGCCGAAGCTGCTTTCGAAGCTGCGTCGTCTTCAGCGATACGGAATCCTTGCGGGCGATAGTCCTCGGGAAGAAATTCGGCGGGAATCGCCGTGCGGTTTCCGTCGCGCAACGCCGAGTACACTGGCGACATGATTTCCACGCCGCCAGCGTAGAAGCAGTCCTGAATGTTGGCCAGTCCGCTCTCGTCTACGGATGTTGAGTGATCACCGCGACTATGTAGGTACCGTTCTGCGGCCCTCCAACGATGAGAGGTTGTGCCGCAGTGGTCTTCAGGTAGCTGAAGTCGACGGACGTCGTGCCAAATTGATCGTAGTGATCCACGTTGGTCTGCAGGTGGTCGGAAACGTACATGATCCAGGGTTTCCCGTTAGTCGTGCCTGCGCCAATGATGTCCATGACGTGTCCGCCGGCAGCTTGGCCGAATCCGTTGAAGAGGACCGCGTCATATTCAACTGCACTGTTGGCTTGGACCTCGTTGATGATGAAGTTGGGATCGACCTTCACACCTTGGCCGGTGGACGTCAGACCAACCCAGTTGTAGTTTCGCGCTCCGGTGAAACCATCACACTGGAATGGCGAGAGACCCTGATGCTTGAGAGTGAGATTGTTGATGCCATTCTTGTTCAAGTACTGCATTGAGCCCAGAACCTGCGATATCACCGGCACGCCGATTCCCCTTTCACGGCTCCAGGCCAGGCGACCCACCACGTCGGCGATGCACCGGCCATACAGCCCGCGAAACGACTGGATGTTCATATCCATCTGCCCCACCAACGATCCGGGCACCCAGTTGCGCAGGCCTTTTACGTTATTGTCGGGAATGGGCACTCCCCAGAAGGTCTTCAGCCAGGCGAAGTTGTTGGCGAACGCTGCCGGGCCGCACTGCATGGAAGCAGTCTGCACATTGGTGTGACCAATCTGGAGGGCGAACAGGTTCTGTCCCTGGGGATCGAAAGCCATTGCCGCGATCGGAGGAGGCGGCGGCACCTCATTCAGGTTCTTGTCTGAGAGGCCTTCAGCGTTGTAGCTGTTGGCGGCAACTGCGAAGGTGGTGAAGCTGGAGCTGGTGATCTGCACCAGCGGTTGCGAACTGTAGCAGACAGTAGCCTGCAGGCTTGCTACCGGCGTTCCGGCCGCAATGTTCAAATTGAAAGTTGTGGAGACGTCGCTGTAACCATATTGATCGTAATAGCCGGGCAGCACCGGCACATTCTGAGCTACCCATCCGGCCCCGGTGACCACGTTGATGAAACCGCTGCTCATCAAGGTTGTGAGTTGGGGAACATTGATGTCCAGTTGACCGGTCGGCGAGTTGGGAACATTTGCATCTGTGAAGGAATACGACACCTGAGAGAAGACCACGCCCTGGCTGGGGGAAACCACAATTCCGCCCTGCGACGCACAGTCCTGAGCAACGGCGGCGGATCCGATGGCAAACAACGCAATGGTTGCAGAAGCAAGCAATGACAAGATTCTGGATTTCATGGTGACCTCCTTTGGTCATGGTTGTGGCGGCTGGCAAGTACTTTCGCGAGGGGCAGCTGCACCGCAAAAGCTGCCCCGGCGGGAGCGCATCCTTTTGAAAAGCAGGCCAGAGATGCGCTACCAGTTCGCGTTCGATGGGCGCAAATTAGCGCGCTCCGTCCGCGCACTCAATGGTTGCCGTCTGATTTGGAAATGAGTTTTGTATGATCGGCTAATGCGCTGATCGGTCGGAGCTTAACGGAAGATGTGAGCAAGAAAAGACGCAGTTGATTTGCGTTCGGCCGTCGCTTGGCGCGGTTCGACCCACCTTGGCACTGCCTTGGCACTGCCTTGAGAAAGGAAATCACGGAGGTGGGTTATGCGAATATTTCGTCCTCGACCGCATATGGTGATTTCACTATACGGCTGCGCGAGGCCGAACAGATTGCAAAGGAGATGAAGCCGTGAGCAGGAAAAGATACGAAACCGGAAGCCGCAATGTATTCAAGGATATCGGCCTGCCCAATGCAGAGGAGCACTTGGTCAAGGCGCAGCTTGTGTTCAAGATCGACACCATCCTTAGAGACCGAGGTCTGAAACAGGTTGAGGCAGCAGAGTTGTTCGGCATCCGTCAACCCGATGTATCCAAAATGTTGCGCGGCGAGTTCCGGCAGTTTTCCGTTGAGCGTCTTCTGCGCTTCCTCGTGGCCCTCGATCAGGATGTGGAGATCGTGATCAAGCCGCACCGCGATCGAAACAACGCCCCGGCATTGCAGGTCTTCTGACCGTTAAGAACACGGTTAGGCGAGTTGTTGTAAGTTGAGATAGCTAACCACGTGGCGCAGGATCTCGCTGTCATAGGTCACTAGCCAGCCACGCCCTGTAGTCTGGCTTTCTGCTGGCGCAGTTTCAGCCACTCCATCCAACGGTCCAGGCCTTCACCCGTGGTGCTGGATACGTCGATGATCTCCATGCCGGGATGAACTCGGCGGGCATTTTCTTTCGCCTCATCTGCTTTGAAGGGAACATAGGGTAGCAGGTCGATTTTAGTAAGCAACATCAGCTCGGACTTGAAGAAGATTGAGGGATACTTCAGCGGCTTGTCTTCACCTTCCGTCGTGCTGAGCAGAACAATCTTTGCATCCTCACCCAGATCGTAGCTGGAAGGACAAACGAGGTTGCCCACATTCTCCACGATCAGCAGGTCGAGATTTTCCAGCGGCCAATCTTCCAGGTGCCGTCCAATCATTTTGGCGTCGAGATGACAAGTCCCGCCGGTGGTGATCTGCTTGACCGGAAATCCGAACTTGGCCAGGCGTTTGGCATCGTTCTCGGTTTGCAGATCGCCGGTGAGCACCGCAACCCGCGTGCTTTTGTCCATGCGCTCCAGGGTGCGTTCCAGCAGCGCGGTCTTGCCCGAGCCGGGAGAGCTGACCAGGTTCACGCACAGCACTCCGTTTTGCTGGTAGCGCTCGCGCAACTCATTCGCCAGAATCTGGTTTTCGTTCAGGACTTTCTTTTCGACGGCAATGCGATTCATTCATCCACTTCCATGTAGGCGATGTCGAGCTCTTCTCCGCTGATGCACTCGGTGGCAAACTCTCCGCACAGAGGACACTGCGGGTTGAAGTCGGTCATACGGAAATCATAGGTGCATTTCGGACAGCGCTGGGTGCGGGGAATGTATTCCAGATCCAGCACCAGCTTTTCCCATTCCGTATCTTTCACCAGAACTTCAAAGCCGAATTGCAGCGCATCCGGGTCGACGCCGGCCAGTTCTCCAATCTTAACTCCGACCTTGGTGATGCGGGCGTTGGGATGGCGCTCGGCTGTTTTCTGCACCGACTCGAGAATGGAAGCGGCTATGCCTAGTTCATGCATGGGGAATGGTGCGATGCCGGCTGGAGGAAGTGTATCAGCCAAAATATCGGTTCAATGTGGAGGACACCGGGAGCCGCAGATCCCTCGGCTTCGCTCGGGATGACAAAGCCAGATATTTGTCTGACAACCAATCCGAAATCACCCCGAACGGCGCTCAATGTCCACAATCGGACATCCTGTACTCGCGAACCACCGCCATCATAGCTCTTTCGTGCTTTCGCAGAAACTTTGTCACTTTTTGGGAAACATCTTTCGCCCAATTTCGTCTATCACCCCGTAGGTGCAGCTCGTCTTCGTTTCTTTGCCTGGGGTCCCCAACAAGTACCGGTTCTGGACTTGTCGGGTGGTGTGGGGTTTAACGCAGAACAGGTAGCTCACCATGTTGAAGCAGTGGGGCCGCGTCTGGGCCATCGGCTTTGTGCTGTGGACTGTACTGGCTTTCCTGAGTGCCGCTGGAGCGCACGTGTATACGGCGTCGATGGGCAGCCCGGAAAGCTGGGCGCAGCTGCTCGCCTGGAATATCACCATCTCATTCGTGTGGTCGCTGCTGACCCCGCCGGTTTACTCCCTGGCGCGGCGTTTTACCTTCGACCGCAGCAATTGGAAGCTGGTGCTGCCGCTGCACGTTGCCGTCAGTGTCACGTTGGCGTTCCTGGGCGCTACCCTCATCGTTTGGGTCGAGCCCTGGGTCACCTGGACTCCCGAAGCTCACGTCCCGTTTCTCGCTCACACCCTCTCCCGCGCCTTCATGGACGTTCAACGCTACTGGTACATCCTGCTGATCACCCAGGCCATCGCCTATTACGGCAAGTATCGCGAGCGCGAACTGGAATCGTCGCAGCTGGAAGCGCAATTGGCTTACGCCCAGCTTGAAGTTTTGAAGATCCAGCTGGAGCCACACTTCCTATTCAATACGCTGAATTCTATTGCCGCCCTGGCGCGGAACGACGGCCTCGCCGCCGAAAACATGACGCTGCTGCTGGCCGACCTGCTGCGCTTTTCGCTGGACGCGGTTGGCGTGCACGAGGTTCCGCTCAGCCGTGAGTTGACCGTCCTGCAGAAGTACATCGACATCCAGCAGACGCGTTTTCAAGATCGCCTGCAAGTGGAAATGGACATCGCGGCCAATACGTTGTCGGCGATGGTGCCCAACCTGATGCTGCAGCCGCTGGTGGAGAACGCGATCCGTCACGGCATCGGTCCGCGCCTGGCGCCCGGACACATACGCATCAAGACTCGCCAGGTTTTCGATGAGCTGTGGATGGAAATCTGCGACAACGGTCAGGGGCTTACTCGTTACCGGGGACTTGTCCCGCCGGAAGGCGTTGGACTGCGCAACACGCGCGCCCGCCTGCAACAGCTTTATAACCACGATCACACTTTGACTTTGGAAGATGCGCCCGGCGGAGGCTGCATCGTCAGAATCCACATCCCATTCCGCAGTAGCTCTGAGGAGGTCATTACCCCCCATGCCCATTCGAGTGTTGCTTAGTGACGATGAAGCTTTGGCGCGCGAACGTTTGCGCGGCATGTTGGAAGGCGAGCCCGATCTTGAGGTCGTGGCCGAGTGCGGCGACGGCAAGTCCGCGATCTCGCTGATCAAACGCGAGAAGCCAGACCTGGTCTTCCTCGACATTCAAATGCCGGAGATCGACGGCTTCGGCGTGGTGTCGGCACTGCGAGACGGGCCCATGCCAATGACAATCTTTGTCACCGCATACGACCGTTATGCCATGAAGGCGTTCGAGGTGCACGCTCTCGACTACCTGCTGAAGCCGGTGGTGAAAGAGCGCCTGACGGAGGCTTTGGACCATGCCCGCAAGCAATTGCAACATCCTTCGGAGGCAATGTTCCAGCGGCGCGTACTCGACATGCTGGGCGATCTCGACACCCGGCAAAACGCGCCGCAGCGCATCGTGATCAAAGCCGACGGCGAAATTGTCTGCCTGAAACCTGGCGAGATCGACTGGGCCGAGTCAGCGGGAAATTACGTTTGCCTGCATGTGGGAGGCAACACTCACATCCTGCGGGAGACGATCACGTCGCTGGAAACCCGGCTGGGACATCGGCAGTTTCTGCGGGTACACCGGTCCACGCTGGTGAACGTCGACCGCATCAAGACTCTGCGGCCGTCTCTGTATGGGGACTACGCGATCCTGCTGCGCGATGGAACTAAGCTAACGCTGAGCCGGGGCTTTCGTGAAAATGTGCTGAAGCGCTTGGGAACAGCCTAGAGCAATCGTTAGCTGCGACTGGCCGCCAAAGCTTCCGCAGTAGCTTCGAAAGCTTCGGTCTCATTGATCTCCGGCTCTTCGCCGGCGACCACCACCCGGTCGCGACCCGCTGCCTTCGCCTGGTACAGGGCGCGATCGGCTGCCGTCACAATTTGACTGGCAGTGCGGCCATGTTGGGGAAATCCTGCCACTCCGATCGACAGCGTGATTCGGCGCAAAGTCTCCCCGCGATAGCGAACGTGCAGATTGCGAATCTGGTCCTGAATCTTGGCCGCGCGTTCGCAGGCAGCCTGCAGATCGGTGTCGGCCAGAATCAGAAGAAACTCTTCGCCTCCGTAGCGGCAGGCGATGTCACCCCCGCGAATCTCGACGGCAAACAATGTCCCTAACTCTCGCAGCAGCAAATCGCCCGCTTCGTGTCCAAACGTGTCGTTAAATTGCTTGAAGCGGTCGACATCGGCCATCAAGACTGCCACCCGGTTTCCGCCTCTTTCCGCCCGTTTCAGTTCACGCTGCAAGGCCTCTTCCATGTGCCGGCGGTTGAACAGATTGGTCAGTGGGTCACGTACAGATTGATACTTCAAGGTTTCGCGCAGCATCAGGTTGGCAAAGGCCAGCGAAATTTGTTCTGCCAGGGTGTTGGCTAACTCCTGCATCTTCTGCGGTCCTCGCGCGTCCGCTGCCAGACCGTGTAGTCGCGAATCGCTGACGCTCAACACTCCAAGCGATTCGCCTTGCGCAACCATGGGAACGCAGACGTGGCAGGCGGTTGACGTGGGATCGACATGGCCGCATAGCAGGCTGAAGTTTCCCGCTTGCACAACATGCGTGCGCCCTTTGCGCAAAGCCCAGCAACTTTCGCGGGAAAAGGGCCCTGGCCGAGGCGCCGGCTCTCCCCAGCCGCAAGTCAGGTCGAGCAGGTTGCGCGAGGGATTCAGCATCAATAGCGTCCCCTCGGGAAAGAATTGCTCCAGCACCCGCGATGCCTGTTGATAGGCTTCGTCAAGAGTAAGGCAGGACTGAAGAAGTTCCACCAGTTGATTCACCGTCTCCACCCTGCTGGTGTACTCCTGCAGCTCTCCCAGCGAGCCACGCAGGCGGTTCTCGGTGCGTTGCAGCTCCAACGTTCGCTGGGTCACTCGCTGCTCCAGTTCGGCATTGAGCCGGTAGACCTGCTGCTGCATGCGGATGCGCGAGTTCACAACTCGCGCCACCTTGCGGGTGGCAATTAGGGCGATGCCGCCCGTTAGCAGGGCTACCATGAAATCGATGGCCAGCATAATGCGGCGGGTGGTGGCGTGGTGCTGCTTGCCTTTTTCCGTGACTTCCCTTACCTGAGCGAATTGGAAGCGCGCGAACTGGTTCCAGGCCTCGTGATACTGCAGCAGGGCAGGATACGTTCGTTGGAGCATCATGTCCGTAGCAGCGTTCCGGTCTTTTTTGACGAGCAGAAGAGTCAGTGCGCGCTGGTAGCTGTTCACGTAAGCGGACCTGGTTTCCTTGACCATTTCCAGCAGCCACTTCTCTTCGTCCGATTCGCATTGCTTCTCGAGGAGTGGGATGAGGGCCGTGATCTTGCGGCTGTTGTCCGCCCGCTGGGCCAGCAGTTGATCGATCACCTCGGGCTGCTGCACCAGGAACAGTTCCATGATGATCCGGCTGTTCTCATTGGAGTAGCGAATGCCGTCCTGCGCCACTTGCAGCTCGACCATGCTCTCGTCAAGTTCTGCCTGCAGGTTCGCGTACATGCGCTGCATTCGGTCCAGCGCCAAACAGGCAGTTCCCAGCAGAATAGCAATGAGCAGCCCGAAACAAAGCCCCAGCTTTATCCCTACCTGCCGGCCGTCTTGCAGATTCCGGGCCGGAGGCATCGCACCTGGCTGCGCCGCCGGTGCTCCGATTGGTTGAATCAAGCCGCTGATCTGGGAATCCTCAGCCTCCCAGCCGGCGAGGGCACGCTCTTGCTTCGGTCCATTCTCCAGGTTGGCAGTGCTCGGCATGACTCTCAGTCGCGAACGGCGCATGACAATTCCAGCGCCAGGACTCACCTTCTCCCTTTTCTTCCTATCGACCCTGAAAGTCACCGGGGTTAGTTAAGTTTTCTCTGAGAATTGGCTGGTTCGCGAACAGGAGTTTCGGAATACAGAGTTGTAGTGCCCTCAGCAGCCGAAGCCCGTGACTTCGGCGAAGCCGGGCTGCCGGAAGCAAGTGCCCTTACCTTCCTGCCTGCGGTTTCTGAGGAGATTCGTGGCTGTGGGAGTGCGCCTGCTGCGTCGCCGGGCGCTGGCCTTCGGCCTGCTCCAGTTCCAGCGCGATGGAATCGACCAAGCTGGCCTCGTCCATCAGCACCTGTCCCACAATGACGGAGTTCTCATCGGCGTCTGCCCATTTGTGCTCTTCGATGGCTTCGCGTACGGCAGGAATGGTCTTCACCGCGTAACCGGTATAGGCACCGGGAGCATAGATCTGATGCTTGAACCAGGGCCGCTCTTTCAGCCCCGCTCCGGTGGTGAAGGTCCGCTCCAGCAGCAGAAGCCTGCCGTTGATCTCTTTCAGGGTGGGCGATTGCCAAGCCACGCCCCCATCGTCACTCATTTTCGCAATCGCTTGATGGTAGCGTTGGGCGGCCCGGCTGTAGGCCTCCGAGCCATTCTCCAGGGGAGCGAAGTTCAGATAGGGCGGGTCCGCCTGCTTCTCCGGTGGAACATACTGCTTATCGGGATCGGCAGTCGCCGTGAACACGCCTTCTTCGATCTCGCGATTCCGTTCCCGCACTTCGTCCTGTTGCTGCTTCAGTTCCTTCTTCAGTTCATTCACATAGCGTTTGACTGCGTCGGCCGAGCCTGAGGGATCGAAGGGCAACAGGTCCGCGTCGGCAAAGCGCATGACGGTGCTGCCCGCCATCTGCGCCAGCGCCCGCTCATACACGAACGACGGATCGCCGAAGTGCGTGTACCAGAAAAAGTCGTCATAGATGGAGTGATAGACCCCGCCCTCGCTCTCGCCGCCAAATCCCATGTTCAGCGCGGCCACGCCGGCATGATCGAGAAATGCGGTGTAATCGGAGCCGTCGCCCAGCGCGCCGATGCGCAGATCATTGCGGTCGCGGAGTTCGGCACGGTCCTCGGCATTGGCAGCCCGTCCCACCCGCCGCAGGTACGATCGCTTCCACACGGAAATGTGTTTTTCCGGATCCTGTATGTCGCGCTCGACCTGATTCACCACGTGCTCCAGGCTGTGTGATCCGGAAATGCCGAGGTAGCCACGGGCGCTGGAATCGGAGTTCAGATACATCACGGCATGCTCGCGCAGCTCGGCGTCGTGTTCCTCGACCCACTCGGTCGAGCCCAACAGGCCCGGCTCTTCGCCATCCCATGCGCAGTAAATGAGGGTACGTTTCGGGCGCCAGCCTTGCTTCATCAACTCGCCCAGTGCGCGCGCTTCTTCCAGCACCACCACCATGCCCGACACCGGGTCGTCGGCGCCGTTGACCCAGGCGTCATGATGGTTTCCGCGAATGATCCACTCGTCCGGGACTTCGCTGCCAGGGACTTTGGCGATGACATCGTAGATCGTTTTCAGATCCCAGTTTGATTTGACCACCAGATGCACCCGCGCCGGTCCCGGACCGACCCGGTAGGTGATCGGCAGAGCGCCGCGCCAGGAATCGGGCGCGGTCGGTCCGTTGATCGCCGCCAGCAGCGGCTGCGCGTCTCCGTAGGACAGCGGCAATACCGGGATGGTGGTGATGGTCTTGGCATCTTTCAGCGCCAGCCGCTTGGCATCCTTGGTTGCACCCACGCCGGGAGTCAGCGGATCGCCCGGATACTGGGTATCCATCACGCTGCCGCGTTGTACGCCGCCTTCCGGACGATAAGGCCCGTCGGGAAAACCTTGTCCCGCGAAATAGCCATCGTCTCGCGGATCGGAATAAATGAGGCATCCGACCGCGCCGTGTTCGGCAGCCAGCTTAGGCTTGATTCCTCGCCAGCCGCCGCCATAACGAGCGATCACGATCGCGCCCTTTACCGAAACGCCCAGCCGTTCCAGTTGCTCGTAATCGTCGCGCATGCCGTAGTTGACGTAAACCAGGGGAGCGGTCACGTCTCCATCGATAGAGTAGGCGTTGTAGGTCGGGAGTTGTTCGGCAGTCTGTTGTGAGGTGGGATCGATGCTCAGTGCGGGCTCTTGCAGCTTGGCGACAAAATGCGTGGGGGCAATCAGCTCAACCTGGCGCTCTTTGGGAGTGGGAAACAATACCTCGAAGGTTTCGATATGAGCGTCGAAACCGTACTCCTGGAACTTCGCGCGAATCCACTCGGCATTCGCCTTGTCGTAAGCGGACCCGACATTGTGCGGGTGCGCGCTCAAGTGTTGCATGGCCTCGCGCATGACCTTGGGATCGGGAAGGCTGCGGAACTTCATCTCCCACTCGCGCTCGACCTCAGCGTGGGCAGGCGAGTAGCCGTCCATTGACTCGGAGGAATTGGCGGCGCTGCCCGATTGCAGCAGCGTGAGGACAAGTATGGCTAGACCGGTTCGCTTCGCGAGCTGCATCCCCTCACCCCGGTGGATGTGCAGCGCCCCGATGCAAATCCCACCTAACAGCAAGGTTGCAGATTATACGACAAGGGTGGCCTGGAGTGTATTAGGGAAGTAGTCGATTCCTGAAAAATTGGCCGCCTTACAGCAACCCGGCAGTTTTCGTGGTCAGGATGCTGAGCGCCATCTCCAAATTGGCAATGGCTTCTTCCAGATCGGGATGCTTCTCCAGTCGCAGTTTCATTCCGTTCAAAAGGCGGTGCGCCTCGGCCACATGTTTGGCCGCGTCTGGGTCAGGAGTCGGGTTAGGAGTAGTGGTCGAATTTTCTGGGCTCATGGGTCCTCTGGAAGATCATCATAACAAGCCACGGCAACAATCGCGCCGACAACACCGCCCGCCGTTACACTTGTGGAACGGCAAGGTACAGGCGCCTCGAACAGGTTGACAAGCACACGCCGACCGCTGACGAGCAGTTTAGGTCGCCGTCCCGATAGCTGCCAATTGAGCCGCTGCTCCAACCACTCCTCCCAAAATGGAACTGCCGCAGCCCCAAGCGCTGAATTTAGTATCCATTTGCGGCGATCGCTAGCATCATGCTCACTGAGCAGGTTTAGGCAGTCCACACGCGCGGCCTGTGAAGTCGCGCAGCTGACTCGACAGCACTACTGTCATCGCGGTTTACCCGCCTTCTGATTGGCAACTCATCTACCGGTTGCCCGGGCCCTGATCGCCGGTTCCTACACGAATCCCATAGTACCAACCTAAAGCCGCATCTCGTCACGCGGAGGTCTTCATGAAACTATCCATTACTTTATTTGCGCTGATATGTCTGGCCGCTGTTCCCGCCATGGCTCAGATTTATGACAACGGTCCGGTCAATGGGCAGGTCGACGCCTGGACCATCAACTTCGGTTTTTCAGTTAGCGACACGTTCCATATCAACAGCTCCACCACGCTCGTCAGTCTTGATTTCTGGGCTTGGGTAGAACCCGGCGACACAGCGACCAGCGCTGAAGTAGCCATCGGCAGCACCGGCTACTTCTCCAACAACCTGTTTGACGGCACCGTCAGCCTGACCCAGTCGAACTGCTTCACCAACAACTTCGGCTTTGACGTTTGCAACGAGCGCGGCGACTTCAGCGGCCCTTCACTGGACGCTGGCAACTACTACCTGACCCTGGAAAACGCCGCCACTGCAGAAGGCAATCCGCTGTACTGGGATGAAAACTCGGGCGTAGGCTGCATGTCGGAAGGCTGCCCCTCTTTGGCCCAGGAAAGTACTCTGGGAACGATTCCTTCGGAAGCTTTCACGCTGAGCGGCGCCTGCGGGGTCGGCCAGAACTCTCCCGATTGCGGTCCGCCCACTCCTGAGCCCGGCAGCCTACTGCTATTCGGCTCCGGCATCGTCAGCTTGGTGGGAATGTGGCGAATGAAAATTCGTAGATGATATTGGCTCGTCAGCGGTATGCGATCGAAAGACAAAGCGGCGATTTCTCATGACAGCTTTTCCCTTCGTAACACGCAACTTTAAATGCGGAGGTCCCTTGTGAAAATCAATACTGCTGCACTCATTCTGCTGTGTCTGGTCATGGCTGCCTTTCCGGCCATGGCGCAGAATCCCGTTTATGACAACGGCCCGGTCAATGGACAGGTCGATGCCTGGACCATCAACTTCGGCTTCGCAGTTAGCGACACATTCCACCTCTCCAGCTCCACCACCCTGAACGATATCTCGTTCTGGGCATGGGTTGAGCCGGGCGACACGGTGACGAGTGTCGAAGTAGCAATTAGCGGAACTGGCTACTTTGGCAACGAACTGTTCGACGGAACCGTTAGCCTGACCCAGTCGAACTGCTTCACCAACAACTTCGGATTTAACGTTTGCGCCGAGACCAGCAACTTCAATGGCCCTTACTTGAATGCCGGCAACTACTACCTCACGTTGGAAAACGCCGCCACCTTGGAAGGCAATCCGCTTTATTGGGATGAAAACTCCGGCGTTGGCTGCCAATCGAACGGCTGCCCGTCTTCAGCCCAGGAAAACACCCTCGGAACGATTCCCTCGGAAGCGTTCACGCTAAGCGCCTCCGTCACCACTACAACCATCACCGGCTGCGGCGTCAATGGCGGGTCTTATTGTCCGGAGTCCGGAACCTTCTTGCTGTTCGGATCCGGCATCGTCGGTCTAGTTACGACATTGCGGCGGAAGATGCAGCAGTAAGCACTGGACGTGCGAGCGGCGTCGCAAATGAAACAGGAAGCGATATTCGTGGCTTTGCGAGACGTGCTTAGCTCTTCGCCAGCGCTTCCATCTCGTCCTCGCCGATGACGGCGACTCTCAGCTCGCGCGCTTTATCGAGCTTCGATCCGGCTTCGGCGCCGGCGACAACGTAGTCGGTCTTCTTGCTGACCGATCCGGCCACCTTGCCACCGGCATCTTCGATCAGCTTCTTGGCTTCGTCGCGCGTATGACGCTCCAGCGTTCCGGTGAGAACGAATGTCTTGCCGGCAAGGGTCGTCGCGCGCTGCTTCTTCTGGCCCTTGAGCGTGAGACCTGTTTTCCCGCAGCCGCTCAACCAGCGCCACGTTCTTGGGCTCGTCGAAGAACTCGCGAATCGCGGCCGAAACGCGCGGGCCGATCTCGTTCACTTCCTGCAGCTCTTCTTCGCTGGCCTTCATCAGCGCGTCCATCGAGCCGAAAGCTTCAGCGAGGAATTGCGCCGTACGCTCGCCGACGAAACGAATTCCCAGCCCGTAGATCACGCGCTCCAGCGGCAGCTTCTTCGATCGCTCAATCTCGCCGAGAATGTTTTCCGCCGACTTCTTGCCCATGCGCTCCAGCGTCAGCAGTTTTTCTTCGGTCAGGTCGTAGAGGTCGGCGACGTTTTTCACCAGTCCGGTTTCGACCAGTTGATTGACCAGCGAGTCGCCCATGCCTTCGATGTTCATCACGCCGCGCGAGGCGAAGTGGCGAATGCTCTCGCGCAGCTTGGCCGGACAATTCGCGTTGACGCAGCGATGGTCGGCTTCGCCTTCGGCGCGAACCACGTGGCCTCCGCAGACCGGACACCGCTCCGGCATGTGAAAATGGCGATGACCACGCGGCTTGTCTTCCAGCACCTTCACGACTTTGGGAATGACGTCGCCGCCGCGCTCCACCTGAACCCAGTCGCCGATCCGTACCCCCAGGCGATCAATCTCGTCCATGTTGTGCAGCGTGGCGCGGCTGACCGTGGTGCCGCCGATGGGCACGGGCTTGAGCCATGCCACCGGCGTCAGCTTACCGGTGCGGCCCACCTGCACCTGGATGTCTTCGATCTGCGTCTCACCCGAGTGCGCGGCGTACTTGTACGCGATGGCCCAGCGCGGGGCTTTGCCGGTGAAGCCCAGCTCCTGCTGCAGCCCAATGCGGTCGACCTTCACGACGATGCCGTCAGTTTCGTAGGGCAGGCTGTCGCGCTTGCCTTCCCACTGCGCGATGAAGTCCCATACGCCATCGATGTCGTGCACCAGCCGGTGATTGGGATTCACCTTGAAGCCCGCAGTCTGCAAGGCCTTCAGAGCTTCGGAGTGCCGGTCAAAAATCGTGCGGCCATCGACCAGCAGGCCATAAGCGAAGAAGTCCAGGCGGCGTCGCGCTGTGATCCGCGGATCGAGTTGCCGCACCGTCCCCGCGGTTGCATTGCGGGGATTGGCGAACTTGGGCAGCCCTTTTTCTTCCTGCTCCTCATTCATGCGCACGAACGACGCGGTCGGCATCAGCAGTTCGCCGCGCACTTCGAAAGCTGCAGGCAGCCCCGCTTTCTTCAGTTGCTGCGCCGGGATGTTGAGGGGAATGCTGCGGATGGTTCGCACGTTTGCGGTAACGTCCTCGCCCGCCGTGCCATTGCCGCGGGTGATGCCCAGCGACAGTCTTCCCCCGTCGAAACGTAGCGCCATCGACATGCCGTCGAGCTTCAACTCGCAGACATAGTCGACCTTGGTCACGCCGGTCAGATCGTGGATGCGGCGCTCCCAGTCGCGCAGCTCGGCCTCGCTGGTGGTCTTGGCCAGCGAGAGCATCGGCGTGGAATGCTGCACGCTGGCGAATTGGCCGCTCACCTGCCCGCCAACCCGTTGCGTGGGAGAGTCGGGAGTAATCAGCTCCGGGTGCTTCGACTCCAGCTCGATCAGCTGGTCCATCAGGCGATCGAATTCCGCGTCGCTGACCTCGGGATCGTCGAGCACGTAATAGCGATGCTCGTGGTGGCGAATCTTGTCGCGCAGCGCCTCGACCTTTTGCAGCATGTCCTTGTTGCCGGAAGGCATCCAGCAATTATGCCAGTTGTCAGAAGACAGTTGTCAGTTGTCGGTGGCCAGTTGTCAGAAGGCAGTTGTCAGCTGGCAGTGGCCAATGCGATCCAGGTCCGGGCGTCCCCTACGGCAAGCTCTCGCGTAGAATCAAGAAGACCAGCGCCGTTGTTGGACAATCGACAACTGGGCACGGGCAACTGGAAACTGACAACAGACCACCGACAACTGACAACTGCCTTTGAAACACCTTCTCAACAAATGGAGCCTGCTGATCCTGGCGTTATTGAAGCCGCTGGGAATATGGGGTGTGCTGGGATTTGCGGCAGTGGACGCCGCGTTTCTCGGTATGCCGCTGGACGCCATCGTAGCGGGCTACTCGTACGCCGATCCCCGGCGCTTGCTGCTTTACGCCGCCATGGGCGCCACCGGCTCGGCCCTGGGCAGCATCGTGATTTACCTGATCGGATACAAAGGCGGCGAGCTTCTGCTGGTCAAGCGAATCGGCGAGCAGCGATTCAACAAGATCAAAGCCTCCTTCGAGCGGCACGAATTTCTGGCGGTGATGCTGCCTTCCATGCTGCCGCCGCCGACGCCCTTCAAGCTGTTCGTTTTGTCAGCCGGCGTGGCGGAGATGAACTTCGGCCACTTTCTGGCTGCCATCTTCTTTGGCCGGCTGCTGCGCTTCTCGATTGTGTCGCTGATCGTGATCCGATACGGCCCGCAGATCTTGGGCTTCGTGGGCGGGATGGTGCATCACCATCTGCGCCTGGCGATCGCGATAATTGCGGCTGCGGCACTGATCGGGTGGTGGATTTGGCGGCTGCGTAAGCGGCGATCACGGCGCAGAACCGAAGGGCTCACGGCGTCATAGGCGCACGCGTCTTGCCGACAATGGGAATTCATGCCAACGAACCGTGTTATTCGCGACCAGTGGTTGGTTGCGGGCTTTCCAGCGACGGAGACCGGCTGGAATTCATCCCTTCCTCAAGCACTCGCCGATCCGGACTCAATAAAACGAAGCCGCCCAACGGCGCGCGGCGCGAGACAGTGAGAGAAGGATAGGTGTAGCGCAGATCCTGGAACTCCACCAGATAACCGGCATTGCCTTCGAGTTTTCGTTCCGTGACGTACGGAAAGACAGCCCAATCGAGATAGACGCGTCCCAGATACGACGACTTGGCCGCCTGGGTCACGGCGGTTTCCGGCGGCTTGTAAAACAGCTGTCCATTTTGCGAGTCGACATCGGGGCCCAACGAATTCACCGGAACCGTTTCGAAGAAATCCGTGGTCTCGACCACGCCGTGCCAGCGAAACGGATTGATCATGTAAGGGTATGCCGCCATCCGAACTGGCTGGGCATCGTGATACAGGAACGAACTCATCGTGCTGACTGCGCGGCGATGTTGATAGTCGCGATAACCCCAGATCACGACCAGCAGCATTAGGGCAGCAATAGCTCCACCGCGACCGCCCGGACCTTTGCTGCGTGCCCCGATTTCCTGGTTGATCAGGCTGAACAACGCCGGCACAGCCAGGCCGGCAATCAGTACGATCCAAATCACGGGATCGATGATGTAAACAATGTCCCAGGAGTACCAGCGATAGTTGAAGGGCTCGAACAGACGAATACCGTAAGCCGTGGAGTAGTCGAGCAGCAAGTGGCTCAGCGCAGCCAGCACCGCGCAGAAATAGAGATAGCCCCAGCGCACGGGAATTTTGGCCGAGTATGCAGAAGAATTCGCGACGGCGCTCCGCTTGCGAGATCGAAAGCGATGCAGAAGGTACACGATGCCCAGCACAGCTGCCGCGACGAATGGCACGCCCACGAAGCTGTGCGTGATGCCGCGATGGTGCTGCAATCCGGCGATCGAGCCGCGAAACTCCCACAGCACATCGAGGTCGGCGACCTCAGCGGCCAGCACCATCGTTACCGTAGCCAGCGCGGTCTTGCGGTTGAAGCCGGAGCGTCCCATACAGGCGCCGGTCAGCATGTGAGTCAGTGGATCCAAGTTCCCTCAGACGCAATCAATTACAGCAAGAAGGCTATTGTACGGGTGTGGAACGAAGGGTCGCGGCGTATCAGGCAGGGTGCTCACGATTGTGTTCCGTTTTTCCAGCAAGTAAGTCAACCGCGTGCGGCAGAATATCAATGACAGCCTGCAGCGATTGCACCGCCCCATTCGGGCTGCCGGGCAGGTTCAGAATCAGCGTTTGTCCCCGAATACCGCACATTCCGCGACTCAGTATCGCAAACGGCGTTTGAGACAATCCGGCAGAGCGCATTTTTTCGGGGATGCCATCGACCAGCTTCGAGCACACGTTCCGCGTCGCTTCCGGCGTCACGTCGCGCGCGGCAATACCTGTCCCACCGCTGGTGACCACTAGCTGCCACTTGTGCGCTCAATCGGACCAACGCCGCTTCAATCGCCGGCTGATCGTCGGAAACGATCTCCTGATGCGTGACGTCGAACCCGCGCTGCCGCAGCACATCAGCGGTTGCCGGCCCCGAGACATCGGTCCGTTCGCCTCGAAAGCAGGAGTCGCTGACAGTAAGGACGGCGGCGGTTCTCATGGGGGCTATGACTTGTTCCTCTTCGTCTGCGGGCGTTGATAGTCGCCGCTCTTGCCGCCCGATTTCCGTACGAGCGCGACCTCGCGGATCACGATGCCCTTATCCAGCGCTTTGCACATGTCATACACTGTCAGAGCTGCAACTGAGGCCGCAACCAACGCTTCCATTTCGACGCCGGTGACCGCAGTCGTACGGGCCAGCGTGCGAATGGCGATGCCATCCTTTTGAATTACAGCCTCGACATCGACTTTGCTGAGCGGAATGGAATGACACATGGGAATGAGTTCGGCCGTGCGCTTGGCAGCCAGGATTCCCGCTATCCGCGCGACTTCCAGCGGATCACCCTTGGGATTTCGCGGCAGCGCTTGCAGAACCTCGCGACTCATTGCGACGAAAGCGGTGGCTTCGGCTTCTCGTACGCTGGGCAGCTTGGCCGAGACGTCGACCATGGAAGCTCGCCCAGCCTCGTCGTAGTGCGACAACTTCTTCTTTTGTTTGCTGCCCGACTTATTCATGCGCAGAAAGCCTTTTGGGTGCCCCGTTCTAGCCTTCTTTGGCAGGGCGGGTTATTCAATCAAAAGGGCAAGATTGTAATTGCCTCGCCCGCCGCGAACTTCTCGCGATCCGGTGGTACCACAATGTAGCAGTTCGATTGCGCGACTGCCATCAGGTCGCCCGACCCTTGCCAGCGTACCAATTCGATCTCGGGCCGATCGTTCGTGCCGTCCAATCTGGCCGGCAGAAAGCGTGTAAGCCCGGTCTTGGTAGTGAGATCCGACTTCAGTAGAGCTTGTGCGAAGGGCAGCGGCTGCGGTTTCGAACCAGCCAGGGCATCGAGCAGTGGGCGAACAAATATTTGGAACGTGACCATCGTCGAAACCGGGTTCCCAGGTAAGCCGAAAAACGGCGTCGTCTTCTGGCCCAACGTCACTTCGCCGAAGACCACAGGTTTCCCCGGCTGAATGCGCACTCCGGTAAAAAAGTTGCGAGCCTCGAAGGAGGCGAGCACCTGCTCCACCAGATCGTACTTTCCCATCGAAACCCCGCCGGTGACGAGCAGCAGATCGGCGTCCAGTCCCTTACGAAGCAACAGCGCCAGTTCACCAGCATCATCGCGCGCAACCGGAAGGATCACAGCCTCCCCGCCCGCCGCAGAAACCTGCGCCGCCAGCGAATAGCTGTTCGAATTGCGAATCTCGTTCGGGCCGGGCGGCAGATTGATGTCGACCACCTCATCACCGGTGGCGAGGACGGCGACTCGCGGCCGCTTGTATACGGCAACCTCAGGGCGTCCAATCGCCGCCGCAATGGCGACTGTCGCATGAGTGACGCGCGTGCCTCGCGTAACCATGATCGAGCCCTTCCGGGCTTCCGATCCCAGGGGAACAATGTTCTCGCCCGGCGAGACATTACGCTTCACGACGATGGCATCACCGCTGCGCTCCGTGTATTCCACCATCACAACGGCGTCGGCCCCTTGAGGAACCGGTGCGCCCGTCATAATCTCGGCGGTTTGGCCACCTGCGATCGTAATTGCGCTCTGTTCAAGCGCCGCGCCCGCCTTAATTTCCCCCACGCAACGCAATCGCGCGGGCAAGGTTTTCAAATCCTTGGATCGCACCGCAAAGCCATCGCGAGTCGATCGCGCAAACGGCGGGAAGTCGCGGTCAGCCAGCAGGTCCTCAGACAGCACCAACCCCACAGCATCCAGTAACGGCAGCATTTCAGGATCAGTGGCAGAAAGCCTGGCGGCGTACTGTTCGACCAGACATCGGGCTTCGTTGAACGTCGGCAGTTCGGGTTCCGCAACATTGCCCATGATGATGGCTACCAATCCGGATTCTACTGGAAGTCTGAGAGGATGAAGAAACTTGGGTTGTCGATTTTGCCAAATGAAAAAAGGGCGACCCAAGGCCGCCCTTCGTTGCGCCGCGAGGCTACGATTAGTTGTTCGGTTTCTTTTTCGACTTGCCGTAGCTGGTGTCCACAGGAGCGCCGATGGTGGCCAGCATCTGCTTGGCAGCGTCCGCGAACTTGCCGGTTGGCGCTAACTCCAGATATTTATTGAACGCTTCCGCGGTTCCCGGCGGGGCGACCATCTTGTTGTCTTTCATGGTGGCCTTGCCAATCAGATCCACACCTTTCCAGTAGTAGGAATCGGCGCGTTTGGGATCCAGTTCGATTGCCTTGTCAAACGCCGCAATTGCCTCGTCAACTTTACCGGTGTTGGTGAAGATTGCGCCTTCATTGAAGTAGTAGGTGCCGGCATTCGTGGGATCGGCTTGCGCGGCGGCGGCGTATTCCTGTACCGCCTTGTCCGTCTGTCCAGACTTGGCGTAAGCGTCAGCCAGGCCGCTGTGGTAGGTGCCGGAAGTCGGCTTAATGGCAAGCGCTTTCTGATACGAGTCGATCGCGTCGGTATATTTCTTGGCGCCGCGCTGCGCATCACCGAGGTAGGCCCACAACAAGTCCTGGCTAGGGTCCACCTGGGTCGTTTGCTGCAGCAGCGTGATCGCCTGGTCGTAATTCCCGCCAGCTTCGAGCTGCTTTGCCTCCGCCAGCTTGGCATTCAGCTCCTTCACCTTAATGTTCTGCTTCTGCACTGCCTCGACTTTCTTTTGTTGGTCAGCCGAGACCGGGTTGTCTTTGGCGATGTCGAAATCTACCTGCATGTCTCCGCCAGCGGTTACCGGCACATTGGGATGCGAATCGAGCGTATTGCCGTTTTGAATCAACGTTGCCGTGTAGTTTCCAATGGGAAGTTCCGCCGATACGTATTGGCCCTTGGCATTGGTCTTCGCCTGGTACTTTCTTCCGGTCGACGCATCGTAAAGTTCAACGGTGGCTCCGGCAATTGGCTTACCATCACGGTCCGTGGCCACACCTCGGATATCTCCATTCACTTGCGCCCACGAGGGGGTCGCCCAGACAGCCATCGCAAGCAGCAAGCCGGCAAGATAAATGTATTTCTTCATGGTTCCTCCAGCGCGTAGAGCCGAATCACAACCGTCTTTTTCATCGCGGTCTCTAGCGTCGACCTTGAGATTTATATTCATGAAAAATCCGATACCGCAGCTTGCGACAGGTAGGGAATGGGATCGCGCGCGCCTGCCGCTGCAAAGGCCCGCAGACGCAAGACGCAACTGTCGCAACTGCCACAAGCCTGATCGTCGCGGCTGTAGCATGACCACGTTAAATCGAAGGGAGCGCCTAATTCAAGGCCAAGCGTCACAATTTCAGACTTTCGCAGCGCGATCAGTGGCGTCTCGATCCGGATGCGGCCTTCTTTCGTCCCCGTCTTGATCACCTCGTCAAACGCCCGGTAGAACTCAGGCCGGCAATCGGGATAGCCCGAGCTGTCCTGCTGCACCGCGCCTATATAGATGCGCTCCGCTCCCAACACCTCGGCCCAGCTCACCGCTGCCGAAAGGAAATGCGCATTGCGAAAAGGCACGTAAGTTACCGGTATCTGCGATCCGATCTCCGGCCCCGCTTCAGGAACGGCGATCTGCTGGTCCGTCAGCGCCGAGCCGCCAATAGCGCGAAAGAAGGGTGTGCGGACGATAAGACGTTGCTTGATGCCGAGCTGCTCGCAGATCCCCACAAACGCAACCTGCTCACGAGCTTCTGTCCGCTGCCCGTAACTGATGTGCAGCGCGGCAACAGGGTCGGCTCCAAAGTCGCGGACTGCCAGAGCTGCGCAGACCGAAGAATCCATGCCTCCGCTGAGACACACAACCGCGCGGATTGCCTGGCTTTGGATCATCAGCTAAACGCCCTTCAGCGAAGGCTCCCAGATGAACTTGTGAATCTGCAGGCCGAGACGTGCATTCAGTCCGTCGGCCAGCATCCATTCCGCCAGCATCTGCGGATCGACCAGGCAATGCGAGACGTCCCGACTACCCGTCGCATCTTTACGAAACGCCGGCGACAGGATTACCGAAGCCACCCGTGAGCTGAGACCGTGTTCTCCCATGAATTCTCGGGCGAATTCATAATCGCGCCGGCTGGCAATCACGAACTTCACCTCGTCGCGCGCGGTGAGCCAGTTCAAGTTCTCCATGCGAAACGTGTCCGCCTCGCCGGAATCGGGGCACTTCACATCGACAATCTTCACCACCGCCGGCGGAACATTCTCCAATGGCCGCTCGCCGCTGGTTTCCAGCAAAACACCATATCCGCCGCTCAGCAGACGGTCCATCAGTAGCACCGCTTCGCGCTCCTGCAAAAGCGGTTCGCCGCCGGTAATCTCAACCAGCCCGCGATCGGGCGACAGTCGATGTACTTCGCGCTCGACCTCCTCGATCGTCATGCGCTTTCCACCTTTGAAGGTGTATTCGCTGTCACACCAGGTGCATCGCAGATTGCATCCCGCCAGGCGCACGAAGACGCAAGGCAATCCCGCGTACGACGACTCGCCTTGCAACGACTTGTAGATTTCGATGATCTGCACGTTTCTCGCGAAGAATCCAGCTAAGATCTTGTTTCCATTGCGCTTATAGGCGCAAGTTTACTCGCTGTAGCGCGCGGTGGTGGTGTCGGTCTCCCAGATGGTGACGTCCTTCACCCGCACCCGGCCGTTCGTGCTCTGCTTCAACCGCGAGTTGGTCTCATCGTAGAAATACTTGGCCAGATTTTCCGCCGAGGGATTCACCGTCGTGAACGGCTCCAACTCGTTGATCATCTCGTGGTCCAGATAGTTCATCACTGGACGCAGAACGTCTTTCAGTTCCTTGAAATCCAGCAGCAGGCCGGCTTTGTCCAGTTCGGCGCCGCTCAAAGTGACGCGGACACGGTAATTGTGCCCGTGCGGCTTCTCGCACTTGCCGCGATAGTTGCGCAGGTAATGGCCTGCGGAAAATGTGTCTTCTACAGTAACTTCGTACATGCTCTCTCACCCCATCGAACGCTCCGTGGCCCTCGATGAGCACGTTAGACTGTGGCTGCAATCCCATAAACCAGCGGATTACAAACAAGTAACCATTTTACAGTTTCCGGCAGCGCCCTGCCTTGATGCCTCCACAGTTGATAGCTGACAGCTGATGGCCGATGGCTCCGCGCACCCGGCTGTTATATTCGGCACGTGTGCGCACCCCAGGGTAACTCGCTTGTGAGTGCCGAGCCGCGAACCTTCCGGCTCGTGCTCCGCGAGTCTCGAAGATACTTTCTGTTGATTACCTTGGGCGCCTTTGCGCTGCGGCTGATCTTCTATTTCAAGTTCCCGCACGTCACCGGCGATACCCTGGTCTACGGCGATATCGCCCGGAACTGGCTCGACCACGGGATCTTCGGCCTCACCCATAGCGATGGCGTTTACCCTACGCTGATTCGCCTGCCCGGCTATCCGGCTTTCCTGGCTGCCTGTTTCGTGCTCTTCGGCCGCGAGCACTACCACGCAGTTCTGCTCGTCCAGATCGTCATCGACGTCGTCACCTGCTTCTTCATCGCCGATCTGGCGCGCCGAAGCGTATCCGAACGCGCCGCAAGATGGGCTTTCCTCCTGGCGGCGCTATGTCCTTTCACGGCCAACTACACGGTGGCGCCGTTGGCGGAGACGCTGAGCATTTTCTTTGTTGCGCTGGCACTCGACGCCGCTGTCGCCGGACTTCTGGCGTTGGAAGAGGGTCGCGACTCGTGGTCTGCCTGGACATGGTGCGGCGTCGCCGTTTCGGCGGGAATCTTGTTGCGGCCCGATGGCGGCATTCTGCTGGTCGCGCTAGGCCTGTTCTTGTTATGGCAAATGTGGCGGCATCCGAAAGAGCGTGTGCGCCTCTTCTGGGCAGGAGCGCTGGTGCTGGCGATTTCGGTTGCGCCTCTGATTCCCTGGACCATCCGCAACTGGCGCGACTTTCATCGCTTGCAGCCGCTGGTTCCGCAGTCGGCCAGCGATCCCGATGAGTTTGTTCCCGACGGTTTCGATAAGTGGGTGCGGACCTGGGCAGCCGATTACGCTTCCACAGAAGAAGTGTACTGGCAGGTTTCAGGAGACAAGGTCGACATTGATCTACTGCCTACGAGGACGTTCGACAGTGAGCAGCAGCGGGAAAAAACTCAGTCACTCCTCGCCGACTACAACAAAGTGCTGGTGGTCAATCAGCAGTTGAATGTCCGCTTCATGGACTTGGCCCGCGAGCGCATCCACAATAATCCTCTTCGCTACTACGTTTGGCTGCCGATGCTGCGCATTGCCGACATGTGGCTGCGTCCGCGTACCGAGATGCTTCCGCTCAACTCGCGCTGGTGGGAATACGGGGACGACACCAAAGCGTGCGTGCTGGCGACGTTGTGGGGCGTACTGAATCTGCTATTCATCGCGGCAGCAGTGATGGGCATTGTCCGCGGCCCGCGGCCGCGCTATCTCGGCATGATGCTGCTGTTCGTCGCGCTGCGCTCTGCTTTCCTGGGCACGCTCTCCAATCCCGAGCCGCGCTACACGCTGGAGTGCTATCCGGTAGTGCTGTTATTGGGCGCCGCGTGGATCTCGGGCTGGAAGAAGAAGCCGTCTCATGTTCGTGGGGCACCCAGCGCTTGTTGGGGGCGGCGGTAGGGACGGCAGATGTTCTGACGCAGACTCCGTGGCGTAGGGGATTCTCGCGTTATCGGCCACCTGCGATCACCACGTTATCGATCAGCCGCGTCGTCCCAAAATATGCTGCGACGGCCACCAGCGTACCGCGCGAAACGTCGCCGACAGGATCCAGCGTCTCCGGATCGACGATCGCCACGTAGTCCAGACGCGCGCCACGTTCCTCCGCGATCACCTGTCTCGCGATTGCACCCAACTTCGCCGCATCGCGCTCACCCTGCTCGGCCGCCATCTGCACTCGCATCAGCGCACGCTGCAGCACCAGCGCCTGCTGCCGTTGTTCTGGCGTGAGATAGATGTTGCGCGAACTCATCGCCAGCCCGTCTTTCTCGCGGACGATGGGACACACCACCATCTCAACATCCATATCGAGGTCCTTCACCATCTTGCGCAGCACCGCTACCTGGGCTGCATCTTTCTGTCCGAAGAAAGCGCAATCGGGACGCACGATCTCAAACAGCTTGGTGACGACAGTAGTCACGCCGCGAAAATGCCCGGGCCGCGAGGCTCCGTCCAGTTTGTCGCTCAATCCTTCCACCAGCACATGGGTTCTCGCCCCGGCGGGATACATCTCGTCAACCGTGGGCAAGAACAACAGGTCAACTCCGAGCCCCTCCAGCAATTCCGCGTCGCGCTCTAACGTGCGCGGATACTTGCTCAAGTCTTCCGTCGGGCCGAATTGCAGCGGATTAACGAAGATGGAAACTGCAGTCGCATCGCAGCGCGACTTGGAAGCTCGCACCAGCGACAAGTGTCCTTCGTGCAGCGCGCCCATCGTCGGCACAAAGCCAAGTGTCTTTCCAGCGCGCATCAACTGGCGGCAGGCGGTTTTCATTTCGGCAATGGTCTGGATGCGTTTCAACTGGGTCAGTGTGGTGACGGATTCGCCGGAGGTGTCTTAGCGGAAGGATTGGGTTGCGATGGCGCGCTCTCATCCGGAACATCAGGCGGAGGTTCAGGTTCCAGCAGCGTCCAGCTTCCGAGGACGCTTGCCAACACCGGCTCCCGCCTCGCCAGATTCTCTGGAGCGCTCTTCAGCGCCACCGAATAAATTTCATTGTCCGGACCTTCGATGAAGACCATCTCCTCGATCCAGTTATGCCCGGTTGACTTCTCCACATACTGGACCTTCAACATCTGTGCCGGCTTGTTGTCTACGGTTCGCTCCTGGCGTTGCAGGGTTTCGAAATTTTGCCCGCTCTCGCGCAGACCGCTCGTGGCCTGCTGAATGATGCCGTTCAAACCCAGGCCTTCTTCGTCGCCTTCGGGAGCGGGAGCCACCATCGCCACCGTGATCTCGTCCCACTGCGCCCGGTCCTGCTTCTGCACCGGCGCGATCACCACTCCGTGGCCAGCGAAAATCTCTCCCAGCATCTCCCACGCACCTGGATACTGAAAGCAGAATCCGCCATCAGGTTGGCAATATTGCTTGCGGGGAATCGGCTTGCGGGCCGGCGGAGGCGCGCTGGTTTGGCCCACCGCAGCCGAGCTCACCAGGAGCCCGACCACAAGCAAAATCAAACGCCGAAACTGGAACCGCATGCCTCTTACAGTCGCACAGTCCGCTTGCGTTCGGCAATTTCCTGCAGGCTGGCCAGCGTCTCCTTGGGCAGGTGATACGACTCGGCGTCGGAGGGATAGCTGCCCGACTTCACATCGTCCTTGAACGCGGTCAGAGCATTGCTGATCACGGCTCCAACGTCGGCATAACGCCGAACGAACTTGGCCGGAGGAGCAAACGTCAGTCCCAACAGATCGTGGAACACCAGCACCTGGCCGTCGCATTCCGGCCCGGCTCCGATGCCGATGGTCGGAATTTCCAGCTCGTGGGTGATCATGGCCGCGACTTCGCGCGGAATGCCTTCCAGCACTACGCAGCAGGCGCCGGCGCGCTCCAGGGCAAGGGCATCGTGCATCAACTGCTCGACCGCCTGCAGCGTCTTGCCCTGCACCTTGTAGCCGCCCATGGCGTGCACCGATTGCGGCGTCAGACCGATGTGTCCGACCACCGGAATCTCGGCCTCAACCATGCGCTCAACCAGTTGCGCCCGCTTTTCGCCGCCTTCAATTTTCACCGCCTCGGCGCCGGCTTCCTTGATGAATCTTGCCGCGTTGCGCAGCGATTCCCGCAGGCTGACGTGGTAGGAAGCGAATGGCATGTCGGCCACCAGGAAGGCCCGAGTCACCCCGCGCTTCACTGCGCGTGTGTGGTGCAGCATCTCCTGCATGGTGACTGGCAGGGTGGTTTCATAGCCCAGCATCACCATGGCGAGCGAGTCGCCGACCAGCACCATGTCGATGCCGGCATCGTCGACCAGACGTGCGCTGGCGTAGTCATAAGCGGTCAGGCACGTAATGATTTCCTGACGCTGTTTTTTCTCGATGAGTGTGGAAGCTGTGATCTTGGCGCGGAAGTCGCCGGTGGTAATACTCACGATGTCCTCCAGTGCAGTTCCGCATCTGCGGATACCGCCTGTTACCGCCTCACATCCGGATGTGTGACATCCAGGATTGAGACACCTGAATTCTACACCCGCGGATTGCACCCGCGTAAGGACAATCCGAGCCGATAGCCGCCGACGAATCAGCTAGGCCTCTCTAAGCAGCTCGGTGCGGTACTTGGGTGCGAGCGCTTTTACCTTCAGAATGAATGCCACTTGCTCTTTCTCGTCCAGCTTCGGCGGGGCCGTCGTGCGCGTGGCGACCGGTACTCCAACCTCCAGAAAGAATTTTTCCTGTCCGGCGGGAGAGCAGATACAGGTCATGCGTACCGGTTTGGCGGAAGCGTTGTGAAACTGATGCGGAGCGTTGGCAGGAATGTTCAATGTGTCCCCGACGCGCACGATCAACTTCTGGCCGCGAAAGGTCGCCTCCATCTCACCTTCCAGCAGGATAAAGGTTTCCTCGAAGTCATGGCGATGCGGCGGTGGTCCGCCGCCCGGCGGGATAAACATATCGATTACGCAGAAACGTCCCGCAGTGTCTTCGCCCGTCACTGTGATGGTGTAGGTATCGCCGACCAGGCCGATGTGAGGGAGGTTGTCCGATTGCGCCAGCGCCAGATTGCGTTTGGAGTCGTCGGGCGGGATGGGTAGGGGAGCGGTTGCCATTGAATTTTCCTTTGTGATGCCGGTCGATAGCCGTTTCGATGTTGGGCGCTGGATGAACGATGCGACTCACCACGCTTTACGGCTTGCGAGTGATCTCACTCAGCGCAGGTATGGTCATGGATAATCCGCCAGCCTTCAGGAAACTTGCGGAAGATCAAAGTAAACACACCCTGAGGCTGCTTACCGTCTGGCATGACCAGGTGAAAGCGACCGCGAACAAACGCGGCATCAGGGGCGAGAACTTGAACTGTCAGTTCGCTAAAGCTGAGTGTGCCCATGGATTGGCCTTTTGACTGATACCTGCTCTGATATCGCTCCAGCGTGGGCTGCCAGCCTTTGGTCTCGGTGGCACCTGAGAAGAAGGTCAGTTCCGGCGAGTTCCAATATCCGCTCATGAAGCGCCCCAGGTCATGATGGTTCCACGCCTCTACCTGCGACTGCAGCACCGCACGAATCGCCGCTTCCGCACTGCCCGCAGTTGAGTCCTGAGCCTGTCCCAGAGCGACTCCCGCCAAGAGCACAATCAGCACCAGATACCATCGACTCATAGTTTTCATCTTTCGCGTGATCGACATCAGTTCAGGTTAGCTTCGCCCTCGGGCCAGTCGCCATGAAACCAGCAGGCCGGTCAGCATCCGCAAGCCTACTTTGAGGGCGCGCCAGTCGTTAGTGTTTCCGCCTTTGCTGCGGCCCACCCGGCGATGAAACGTGACCGGGCACTCCACCACGCGTATGCTGCAGGCCAACGCGAGGTCGAGAAAATAGGCATTGAATTCGAGATTGATTCTGGGGTCGAGCACAGGCAGCAGTCTGCGCAACACGTCATTACGGCAAAGTTTGTAGGTCGTGCCCACGTCGGTGAATGTTCCCTGTCCCACGTGCTTGGCCTCCAGCAGCTTGCCGACGAAAAAATTTCCGTAGTACATGAAGGTCGTCAGCTGGGTCTGGCTGTCGCGCAACTGCTCGACGATACGCGTGCCATTTACGATTTCGGCATGGGGAACGTAAGCCAGAAACTTATCGATATCGTAGGCACGGAACGTCATGTCGCCTTCGCAGAGCAGCGTTAACTCAGTGTCTTCAAATCGAAGCGCTTCTGAAAGACCGCGGAACACCGAGCGGCCGTAGCCCTGCTGCGTTTCCACGACTACTTCGGCGCCAGCTCGGCGAGCTGCTTCCGATGTGCGGTCCGTGCTGTTGTTATCGATCACCAGAACCCGCCGCACCATGGGATGCTGCTTGAAATCGGCTACCGCCAGCGGAATGCTCTCCTCATCGTTATAGGCGGTAAGCACCACGGTGAGATATTCGTTCGTGGGACGATCGAAGGGCACGTGAGTGCGGCGCGCATAACGCGGGAGCAATACAAATAAATCGAAGGCACAGAGAAAAATTCCCACGAAGACAGCTACCCCGCTGTACCAGATAGTGCGCTGTAACCAGGGCCCCAAGTAACTGCCGAGGAAGAACAGGTGAAAACCAGCCAGCACAACGGCGAGGATATATAGTGAGAATCCGACGGCACCCAGGAGCAGCCCATACAGCAGACCGCGGAACCGTCGCCTGGGCATATAGGGACTGGTGTCGTCAGACAAGGCTCGCTGGGTGACGGTACCGTAGACCATGACTGTTCTCGAGCGACTCCCGGCTGAAATAGAATACGGCCCCGTTGACGGTGCGCCTTGGCCGTAAGGGCTACTAAGCAAAAATTCGCAGCCTTGCAAACGGTCAGAGATTCAACGTACGACCTTACTGAGGCGAAGCTGCCGCTGGGTTGCCGGAGCGCAGCGGCCGAGCCACAATCAGCATCTGCTTTCCCAATGGCTTCACCGGCGACCGCAGGTAGAGCCATATCAGTGCCGGAGATATCTTAAGCTTGCTCTTTACCGTCAAGGGCATGAACCGTGGCCTGCACTCCAGGACTTGGTAGTCGCGGGTGCGAAGAAAATCGCACATTGAGAGATGCGAATACACCGTCACGTGCGTGTAGTCGTCGAAGTACTCCCGGTACGCGTAGCGATAGTTGGGCTGCAGCAAACAGAGCACTCCGCGCGTGGACAGCTTGGTTTCCAGCTGCTGCAGAACGCAAGCCAGCTCGTCTTGGCTGATGTGCTCGAACAAATTGCTGGCGAAAGCAAAATCCACCGTTCCGTCTTGCAAGAAAGACAGATCCGTTACGCTACCAATGTGACTTTCAACCCCCGGCTGAAGGTACTGGGGCATCTCTGACCAAAGATCCAGGGCAATGCGGCGGCGGGCCTTGACGTTGTTAATGAAGTGGCCGTAGCCCGCCCCTAATTCGAGAACGCAATCGTCTTGTCCTGTCCAGCGATTGAAGTAGAAGTCGCAAAGCGAACGCCATAGCGTCTCGCGGCGAGCGTCATATGCGAAACGTGTCTGGTGATAGCCCGTGGTCATGGTCATCTTTTACTGCACGTACAACACTTCGAGCCCTGAGGTCGACATTCGCTTAAAGGTAGTAAAGCCCGCCTCCTGCAACGCATGTAAAGCGCTAGGCCTGGGGTCGATCAACGCAGTCTCCCTGGCGTGCCGGCGAAGGTCGTCGATCTCCCAGAATTGCAGGGGATAGTAGTGTGCCAGGTTTAATTCCATCCGGGTGCGATTGCTCTCTCGCGCGCCATCGGCGCCCAGCAGCAGAATACAGTCTTCCGGATGCGGAGAATAATAGGCCGCCTCCAAATGGACCAGATCACTCGGGAATACGATGTATCGCTTGCCTTCGTTGTGCAGCATCGGCTCCAAATCGCGAAACTGGCGGGTTCGGTCCTGCTGCAACAGAAACGAGTCGATGGCCTCCGGATGCCGGGCAGTGCTGATCTGTCTTGCCATTCCACACGTAGCGAGAATCAGCAACGCCCCATAGGCAACCATGCGCTGGACACGATAATTTCGCCATAGCAGACACGAAAATGCGACAGCAACGCCGGGCAATACGCCGATGAAATATCGATCGACGAAAGCATTCGTTTTCCATTTCGCTAAGGCGAAACCTGCCAATAGCATGGCTAAGAACAGCCATCCTACTGCCTCGCCCGATGACATCGCATTTACAGTCAACGGTTTGTCCCTGGCCAGCAGAACGATCCAGATTGTGATGAGCACAAGTAAGAACAATCCGTCAGGAAACAGGGCCGGCAAGGTCGCCTGCAGTTGATGGAACGTGGGACGGGCCCAGAAGCCAGGCGAGAATTGTCGAGCGAATGGCAAGATTACCGGCAAGAACAGGAGCACGGGCAACACGGTGCCGACGACTCCGGCGATGAGCTTCCGAGAAGGCCGCTGTCCGGCTTTCCAATGTGCAAGCTCAAACAACGCGTACGGTACCAGCAACAATACTGCATAGTAATGAACCGTGACCGCGAAAAAGAGTGTCCCGCCGAAAGCCAACGCGGCCCATAGGTCGTCATTGCTGGTACAGGCCCACAGCCATAGCGACAGGGCCGCGAGCATGAAATAGACCGCGTAGGATCGCGCCTCATATCCGTAATAAGGTAGATAGGAACAAGAAAGAACACATAGGGCGATCAACCCGTGCAGACCGTCGCTGAGCCGGCGGGCGCAGTCGAAAGTGATCAGCAGCCCGGCTGCCATGGCCAGCGCTGACGGTAATCGCGCGGCGACCTCACCCTGCCCGAAGACTTTTTCGGAGAACCGAACGATCAGGTAATAGACCGGCGGCAGGGAGTCGGCAGCATGGGCCAGCGCCGTCCAGATGCTTGAGTTGTGCGGCAAGCGAGAGATACTTACCGTGAAGATCTCGTCGAACCAGAACAGCCGGTGGGCGGCGATGTATAAGCTGGTGGCAAGGTAAAACGCGGTCAGAATCGCAGCTGCCAGAAAGCTGAGTTTTACCGAGGCCCGGGACGGCGCTGCGCTGTTCACTTGATTGGATGGAAGAACCTGGTGTTGCCCGAATGTGCCCCGGCGAACTTCGCTGCGCGTAGGCCTCACGTTAGCCCTGCGCGGTGCGATATGTCAGCCATGGCGAAGAATATCCTTGAAAAGCTCTCTCGATGCTACCTTGTCAGGCAAATTTCGACTAGGGTGTGATCTCAAACACCACGCCTGCGCCGTAGGCGCCCCCCAGCGACGCAGTCCCATACAGATTGCCGCTGGCATCGAAGATCATGTTGCCGAACAAATCCTCGCCGTCGCTGCCTCCGGTGAAGTTGTGCAACACAGTTTCCGTCCAGCCGTTGTTCGAAGGGCTCAACTCGAAGGCCGTGCCGTTGCGATAAGGCCCGGCTCCCGGCGTAGTGCCATACAGATTGCCGGCACTATCGAGAAGCAATTGGGCATAGCACCCACCTCCTCCGGGGAAGGCAGTGATGCTGTAGAGCAGGCTGAAGGTCCATCCGCCGCCCGCCGGACTCAGTTCGTAAATGGTGCCCCCGCTATTGATCCCGCCGTCCGTCGTGCTTCCATAAAGATTGCCTGCCGTGTCGAAGATCGGAGTACCCACCGGAGTCAGCCCGTCGTCGGTTCCATCGAAGCTGTGCAGAATACGCTCGGTCCAGCCCGAGCCCGACTGAGTTAGCTGATAAACCGCGCCAAGGTTATCCTGGCCGCCTTTCGTCGTAGCTCCGTAGATATTGCCTGAACTGTCGAAGGCGACGCTGGCTTTCGGATCGTTCCCGTCTCCGCCGCTCGCGAAACTATACAGAACGCTTTCAGTCCAGCCGCCGCCCGAAGGCGTCAGCTCATAAACTACGCCGCAGCCAGAACCTCCGTCGCAACTGCTTAATCCACCCGAGGTCGTCGTGCCGTAAAGGTTGCCCGCCCGGTCAAAGACGACGCCGGCATAGGGAGCTTTCCCATCCGTGCCTCCGCTGAAACGGTAGAGCACGGTCTCGTTCCAGTTGCAGAGAGCATTCTTGCAGGAGGTAGCCTGAGGCGTCAGTCGATAGACCGTGCCACAGCCGAAAGTGCATTCTGTGTCACCTCCGCTGAAGGTGGTCCCGTAGAGCGCGCCGTCAGGGCCGATGGTAACTCCGGCATAGGGATAGCCCCCGTCGCTGCCGCCGGTGAAGTTGTAGAGTGGCGTGAAGATCCAACCGGAGCCGGAGCGCGTCAGCCGGTATACCGAACCGTGACCCAGGCCCCCGTAGAAGGTCGTGCCGTACAAGTGTCCGGCCTGATCCATCGTCGGGCCTGACCAGGGCTCTCCGCCATGCTGGGAGGGAAAGTTATAGATCACCTGGAACGCCTGGCCCTGGGCCAGGTTCGCCGCAGTGATCACCAGTACGAACGCAAGTGTAACCAAGCGTGCGCCGGCCGCTGTCCATCCCGTAGTTAGCATCCCGCTCTCGTTCTTTGCCGTGTTCGCCATAGTCCGCGTCTCCTTGCCACTGTGTATTCGGCCAGCCTAAACTTGTTTAACCACAGGATAGTAGTGACAGAATAGCAACCTGCCGCGCAGCCGGGTAGCGACCCTGTTTGTAGACAGAATGCGCGCTTTTCGTGTACCGGCGCCCGGATTTCTTGCGCCGCAGGCATCAAAGATACCTGCTCGGAGGACAAATCTCATACTACTTCGGCTTCGGCCAGAATCTGCGCTCATTTTTCCGCAAAGGCAAAGGACAAGCCCAAATAGCGGGGTAGTGGGGGGCGGAGTTGCCTTCCCCGCGGTCGGTTTTATTGACAATTCCGGTGCCCGTGGTCTATTCTTAAATCTTTCGTAGTCCTGCGTTTGCCCGCCTGAAGGTCTCTGCGCGTCCAGCGCCTGAACCAAGCGGCTCTTTCGCGGTTTTTTCAAATACTGGGAGAGTTTAGAGATGTCAACCTATTTCCCCAAGGGGGAAATTGCGCGCAAGTGGTTTGTCATTGATGCCGACGGCCAGACTCTGGGCCGGCTGGCCAGTCGTGTGGCGCGCATCCTCTCTGGCAAAGACAGCCCTAAGTACACGCCGTTTATGGACTACCGGCGATCACGTCATCGTGATCAATGCCGCCAAGATCCGCATTACGGGACTTAAGGCCGACAGCAAGGTTTATTACAACTACTCTGGCTACCCCGGCGGCATGAGGTCGGAAGAGTACAAGAAGCTGCTGGCCCGCAAGCCGGAACGCGATTGTGGAAGAGGCCATCACCGGAATGTTGCCCCACACCAAGCTGGGGCGCGCCATGGCCGGCAAGCTGAAGGTTTATCGCGACGACAAGCATCCGCATTCGGCCCAGAAGCCGGAAGCGATCGCAGCGACCTTCGCTAAACGCGCTTAGCGGCCTTGAAATCCTGCAGACTTTCGGTGTCGGCAGGATATTGAGAGTTCGAAGAATCGAGCGCCGTAGGCGCGGTACAGTTTAGCCCAGCACGCAGCGAAGCGGAGTGCTGGGTAGGTGCGAAAAAAGAGTTTGAGTCCCGTACCGGGGTCCCCGACGAGCACCGGTTTTGTGCTTGGCGGGGTGGAGTAGGGACGGCAGAAAAGCAGGTCCCTCGACTGCGGGCGGGAATAGCAACCGCCCCGCGCTCGGGATGACACAGAATAGGAAATGGCTTAATGGCAGAACTGGTTCAGTATTACGGTACGGGTCGGCGCAAATCGAGCGTGGCTCGCGTGTTCCTTCGCCCCGGCAGCGGCGAGTTCAAGGTCAACGGCAAAGCCTTCGACGAGCACTTCGTCACCGAGGCGCAGCGCATTATGGCCAAGTCGTCCCTGGTGCTGACGGAGACCGGTGGCACCTTCAACATCACCTGCACCGTTAAGGGTGGTGGCGTGAATGGCCAGGCCGGCGCGGTGCGCATGGGAATTGCGCGCGCGTTGCAGGAGTTTAATCCTGAGCTGCGCGCCAAGCTGAAGGCCGAAGGCTTCCTGCGCCGCGATGCTCGCGAGAAAGAGCGCAAGAAGTACGGTCAGAAGGGCGCTCGTAAGCGCTTCCAGTTCAGCAAGCGGTAAAGAAGGCTAGTGGTCGTGGCTGGTTGTCCGAGATCTACTGACAACTGACAACCGGCCACTGACAACTGTTCTCGCCTTTTGGTTCCGGGGGCGAGGTACAGAAGTTCAACCGGAACGAAATCTTCCCGCATCCTCAACAGAGCGGGTGACGGGGAAAGCAATCCTGAGCGATCCGGCGAGAGCCGCCGCAAAGGATGCAAGCCAACCTAGGAGGTAGCTTGGCAAATATCACGATGAAGGAGTTGCTCGAAGCGGGCGTTCACTTCGGGCATCAGACGAAACGCTGGAACCCGAAGATGAAGGAATTCATCTTCGGCGAGCGCAACGGAATTTACATCATCGATCTGCAGAAGACGCTGAAGATGTTCAAGGAAGCGTCGAAGTTCGTGCAGGACATGGCGGCCGACGGCAAGCTGGTGCTGTTTGTCGGCACCAAGCGCCAGGCGCAGGATGCGATCGCCGAGGAAGCCACCCGCTGCGGCATGTTCTACGTGAACCAGCGCTGGCTGGGCGGACTGCTCACCAACTGGGTCACGGTGCAGAAGTCGGTGAAGCGGCTGAAGGAACTCGACGAGATGGCCACCGATGGCCGCTACGAGTTGCTGCCGAAGAAGGAAGTCGTAAAGCTGGAGCGCGAGCGCAAGCACCTGCAGGCCAATCTTGCCGGCATCAAGAATTTGAACCGCTTGCCTGACACGCTGTTCGTGATCGACTCCAACAAAGAGCAGATCGCGGTGAAGGAAGCGCGCAAGCTGGGCATTCCGGTGGTCGCCGTGGTCGATACCAACTGCGATCCGACCGAAGTGGATTACGTGATTCCCGGCAACGACGACGCGCTGCGTGCCATCCGGCTGTTCGCCTCCAAGATTGCCGACTCGGTGGTCGAAGGTTCGCAGGCGGTCACCGACAAGCAGATGGCCGATCTTGCTGCCGGCGTGCAGTACAGCGAGGCTGCCGAAGCAGCCGCTGCCACTCCGGAAGGGGCGAAGTCGAAGCGCCTGCCGTGTCGAGCATCGACGACTCGGAAGAAGTCAGCATGGAAGAAGTGCTGGGCAAAGGCGGCCGCCGTGCTGCCGCAGAGAATACCAGCGCCTAGAACAGTTCGAGACGACGAGTGGTTTCCCGGCCCGCGCGTCAGATTAGCGCGGGCTGTACTTTCTAGCCGTCACGTTTGGCTGTTAGCTTTTGGCTCTTAGCTATTAGCAAGCGATCGACGGTAATTACGGCTCTCGGCAATTCCTGTCTTTATTGCAGGGTGGTCCGTTTTGCTAAGAGCTAACAGCTAAGAGCTAATAGCCTGAGGTTCTCCGAAAGATGAGCACTACATCCGTGAACATATCTGCCGCTCAAGTTAAAGAGCTTCGCGACAAAACCAATGCACCCATGATGGATTGCAAAAACGCCCTCACCGAAGCCAAGGGCGACGTCGAAGGCGCTATCGTCATTCTGCGCAAGAAGGGCATCGCCACGGCCGCCAAGAAGGCGACCCGCGCCACCAGCGAAGGTTCGGTGTCCAGCTACATTCATGCCGGAGGCAAGATCGGCGTGCTGGTGGAGGTGAATTGCGAGAGCGATTTCGTGGCCCGCACCGACGACTTCAAGGGTCTGGTGCACGATATCGCCATGCACATCGCCGCTACCGATCCGCGCTTTGTCCGCAAGGAAGATGTCACTCCCGAAGCTTTCGAAAAAGAGAAGGACATCTACCGCGCGCAGGCAGCCGCGACCGGCAAGCCGGCTCCCGTGATCGAGAAGATCGTGGAAGGCAAGATGGCCAAGTTCTACGAAGAAGTCTGCCTTTACCAGCAGCCCTTCATCAAGGACCAAACGATCTCGGTAGAGCAGTTGATCGCGACCGTAATCGGCAAGCTGGGCGAGAACATCTCGGTACGCCGCTTCGCTCGCTTCAAGGTCGGCGACGTAGGCGAGACCATCGCCATCAGCAAGGCTGGCGATACCGCAGCCGAGTAAGCTGGGCCGGACAACGTAATTTGAACTGCAGGGCGGGACATGTTCCCGCCCTCTTTCTTTTGCCACTGCAAGGCCGGAATATCGCGACGGGCATCGACCACTGCGATGCGGGGAATTGGAATCGATCAACATTCAGGCTGGCGGAGGGTCGTCTCAAGATTGCTCAGCGCAGCTTGCAAGGAGTCTGCCTGACCGCCACTTTGTATTCGCCAACCCAATGCATTGGCCGGAGCTCAAGCCCGCTAGGGCGGCTCAGAAGTTAGCCCAGGACGCAGCCGCAGGCGGAGTCCTGGGTGGGGTCGGAAATTGAGTACGAGTCCCGTAGGGACGGCAGAAGTTTAGGCTTTCATCCGGCGCCCAGGAAAGCAGATCCCTCGCCGGCTGAAGCCGGTTCGTGATGACAAAACTTAAGGCCGCGTGCAACGCACATGAAGTTGTGGTTCTTCGAAATGTGGGCGTCACAAAACGATGCGTGCCCCGGAACACTCGTCTGATTCCGATGAATTACTCTTCATCGCCTACGATTCTTTCACTGCCTGGAGAAATGCCGTTCCGTATTTCTCCAATTTATCCGCACCGATCCCTCGAATCTCCGCCAACGCGTCCAGTGATTTCGGCGCTACCCGCGCCACCTCGCGCAAAACTGAATCATGAGCGATGCAGAAGGCGGGCCACTTCTTTTCGGCCGCTAATTCCGCTCGCAGCTTGCGCAGCCGCTCGAAGCGTAATTCGCCAGCCTGATCAAGATGATCGTCGGTTGAACTGGCCCGCTTCGGCTTAGACTTCCGATTCGCAACTCGCAGCGCGGACATCGCGCCGGCCGCCGGACCTGCCCGCACATCTCCTCGGCAAACGTCACACACACATTGCGTCACCGCAGTCCGGTCGCCGAAGTAGTCCAGAATCGCGCGGCGGCGGCACTGCGATCGGTAGGCATAGTGAAATACCTGATCCAGCTTCTGCCGGGCATAACCTTGCAACGTCGCAATTTGCTCCGGCGAAAGCTCGGAATTGTTCTCCCCAATCTTGTCGATGAAGAATTCCTGGGTAAACCGGTCACGCGGGCTGCAATACAAAATGCACTGCGCCGTCCGGCCATCGCGACCGGCGCGGCCTGCCTCCTGGTAGTACGCTTCCAGGCTGGCGGGAATGTTGTAGTGCACCACAAAGCGGATGTCGGCCTTGTTGATCCCCATGCCAAACGCATTGGTCGCGACCACCACCGCGCCGGCGTTCGCCATAAAGTCTTCCTGGCTCTGCCTGCGAGCCTCGGCATCCATGCCCGCGTGATAGGCGCGCACCGTGCGCTTGGGAAAGCGCTCCGCGAACAGCGCCGCCAACTGCTCGACCAGCCGGCGAGTTGAGCAGTACACGATACCGCTGCCCGCTTGCTTCGACAGTCCATGCAGCAGTGCTGCGTCCTTCTCGGCTTCTCGTATCGATGCGCCGGCAGGCATACGTCAGATTCGGCCGATCGAAGCCGGTGACGTGCATCTTCGGGCTGCGCAGCTTCAGCATCTTTACGATGTCGTCACGTACTTGGGGAGTAGCCGTCGCGGTCAAGGCCATGGTGACCGGCGATCCCAGCTTTTCGCGCACCTCGGCTAGGCGCATATATTCCGGACGGAAATCGTGTCCCCAAAAGCTGAGGCAGTGCGCTTCATCCACCACAAAGAGCCGCGGCTTCAGTTGCGGGAGAATGCGCTGGAACGACACCGCCGCGAATCGTTCAGGCGCCACATAAAGCAGTCCCGCGAAACCTCGTTTAAGTTCGGAGAAAACTTCGCGCTGCTCCTCATGATTCTGCGAACTATTCATGAAGAGCACGGGAACGCCCAGTCGCTGCAGTTGCTTCACCTGATCGGCCATCAGCGAGATCAAGGGAGAGACGACGACGGTGAGCCCTTCCAGCATCAGGGCCGGCAGTTGGAAGCACAGGCTTTTGCCCGCGCCTGTCGGCATGACGCAAACCACATCGCTGCCCTCCACTACGTCCTGGATAACCTCGCGTTGATGAGGACGAAACTGGGAGAGCTGGAAGGATCGCTGTAGAAGATCGTCAATACTGTCCATGAGGTGGCTGCTACATCTACTGTATCGCGGTTAGCAGGGGTAATTTCCGCAGACTGTCGGAACCAGAACGAATTGTCGCCGCCATGCCCGAGCTGGGAAGGCCTTCCTCCGTTCGCGCAGGGGAGCACTCGGCCAGATCGAGCCGGCAATCCTGCTAAACTGAATGGGCATTTTCGAGTTAGGTATGTGTCAAGCATGAGCACTCCGGCTTACAAACGTATCCTGTTAAAAATTTCGGGTGAGGCGCTCGCTGCCGGACAGGGTTTTGGCGTCGACAATGTGCGTGTCCACGAAATCGCGGCCGAAATCGCCGAGGTACATCGCCTGGGCATCGAGATCGCCATCGTAGTCGGAGGCGGCAACTTCTTCCGCGGCGTCGCCGAGCAAGCCAAACTCATGGACCGGGTTTCCGCCGATCACATGGGCATGCTGGCCACGGTGATCAATGCGCTGGCCCTGCAGGATGCGCTGGAAAAGCAGAACGTGTTCACCCGCGTGATGAGCGCCATCGAGATGAACCAGGTAGCCGAGCCGTTCATCCGCCGCCGCGCCATACGCCACCTGGAAAAAGGCCGTGTGGTGGTCTTCGCCGGAGGCACCGGAAATCCCTACTTCTCCACCGATACCGCCGCCTCGTTGCGCGCCATGGAGATCAAGGCGGAAGCCATTCTGAAGGCCACCAAGGTCGACGGCATCTACACTGCCGATCCTGTCCTGGTGAAAGATGCCACCATGTTTGAACATATCAGCTACATGGACGTGCTGCGGCTTGGGCTGCGTGTGATGGATGCCACCGCCATCGCAATGTGCCGCGAGAACAACCTTCCCATCGTGATCTTCAATCTCAATCAGCATGGCAATATTCAGCGCGTGGTGATGGGCGAGCGAGTCGGTTCTCTGGTTAACCAGGGATAACACCGCAAGGCCGAGGACTTTGAGTAAGAATCGCAGAGAAGCAGCTATCGGCCGTCAGCTATCAGCCATCAGCTTTTAGCTCTCAGCGACCCACTCCCCAATTTTGTCATCACGAACCGACTTTAGTCGGTGCAGGGATCTGTTTTTCGAGTTTCCGCGATTCAGTAGAGTCGGCGAGTAAGTCACTGGGACGTCATCCCGAAAGTGCTCATTCGACGTGGGCGCATTGCAATCCCGAAATCGCCGCTATTAGCTGACACCTGACGGCTGAGAGCTGACGGCTGATGGCTTATAATCGAGGGTTTCTGACTTCATCCTGAGGGACTAAATCATGGCTCAAGTATCGATGGCGGCAATTCCGGCGTTGAAAGACAGTTTTGTCCAACTGAAGACGCGTATGGAGAAGGCTGTGGAAGATTTTCGCAAGGAGATGGCTTCCACCCGCACCGGTCGCGCGTCGGTGCACATGCTGGACAGCGTAACGGTGGAAGCTTACGGGTCGCAGATGCCGCTGAACCAGTTGGCCAATGTCAGCGCCCCCGAGCCGCAACTCATCACCGTGCAGGCCTGGGATGTCAGCCTGATCGGTGCCATCGAGAAGGCCATTCGCGGCGGCGACCTTGGCTTGAATCCGATGAACGACGGCAAGCTGGTCCGCGTTCCGGTCCCGGCGCTGACCGAAGAGCGCCGTAAAGATATGGTGAAGCACCTGCACAAAGTGCTGGAAGAGCACCGCACCGCGGTTCGCAACATCCGCCGCGACGGTAACGAGCTGATCAAGAAGGCGCTCAAAGACAAAAAGATCACCGAGGACGAAGAGCGCGGCGCGCTGGACCAAATTCAGAAACTGACCGACGACGAGATCAGTAAGATGGAAGAGCTGGCCAAGGGCAAAGAAAAAGAAGTGATGTCGATCTAGCGGAGCACCCGCATGCTGCTCGACCTCGGCGATGGTCTTCGCGTTCGGCCCTGGCGCAGGGAAGACCTCGACGCTCTGCTGCGTCACGCCAACAATCCCAAGATCGCCGCCAATCTGCGCGATCAGTTTCCGCACCCTTACACCCGGCGTGACGGCATCGACTATCTCAATTATGTGCGCGCCATGGATGTTCCCATGTCACTGGCCATGGAGCTGAGCGGCGAAGCGGTCGGTGGAATCGGATTCAAGCTGGGCGTCGACATCGCGCGCCTCAGCGTGGAGATGGGCTACTGGCTGGCTGAACCGTACTGGGGACGCGGGCTGACTACGCGCTCCGTCATCGCTACCTCGGACTGGGCCTTCGACACCTATAAGGTGGTGCGCATCTTTTCCACCACCTTCTCCCACAATGTGGCATCCATGCGCGTCCTGGAGAAAGCCGGCTTCGAGCGCGAAGGCGTTATGCGCCGCAGCGCCATCAAGAACGGCGTGGTGCTGGATCAGGTGATGTTCGCCAAGGTGCGGTAGGGGCGCTGCGAGGACCTCGTTTTCACTCGATCGGAGTTTCCTGAGCCTTGAGGACCTTCGAGATTGATGATTCGAGTTTCCAGATCGAGCAATTTGGACTGAAGGACATCAAGCTGTTGAGTTGTGGAGGCGTTGATGTTGGACACATCGGCTTCAATCTTGCGCATACGCACTCCGGCAGATTCCTGGTAAGCGCCAAAAGCCCTGACGATGCGAGTTTCCGCATCATGCGAGCGCTCGTCAACATATTCCCGAATGTCGTCGCGCAAGACGCGCGTGCGTTCGTCAATATATTCGCGCAGGCCCTGGGTACGCTCTTCGACGTGATCGCGCAAGCGGCGCTCCATACCTTCCAGATACTGCTTCAGATCCGCATCCATGTCACAAATGTTATCACCCCAGCTGACGACTGAAGTAGGTCGTTTCTAACCCCAGATCCCTAAACTCCCGATCCCTATTTTCTTCCCGCTGCTTCCACCGAATTCGTCGGGTCCGCGCCCTCCCACGTCTGGTCCGACGTTGGGCCATAAACCGAGAGCACCGGCTTATTCAGTAAGCGCAGGTACACCGTGAGCTGGGTGCGGTGATGGCAGGTGTGCAGCACGCGTCGCCAGAAGACCCAGATGCGCTGGCGCGTGGTCTCGAAGAACGGCACGTCCTGCATCCACCACTCCGCCGTTTGCGCGGCGAAGAATGCCAACCGAGGGCGGGCCAGTTCCTCCATACGTTTGAGATAGGCGCCGATCTCCTGGGTCTTGGGCAAGACATCAGCCGGCGCCGGTTCTGGTGTACCTACGAACTCGCCGAAGAAGCGGCGCTCGGAAAGCAGTTGGTGTTTCAAGATCTCGGCGACGGTTGACGATTTCGGATGCGGCCGGAACCCGAGATCCTCTTGCGAAAAACTGCGCCACACTGAAATGACTTTGTCGGTCTCGCCGGCATAGATGTCGACCAGGTGCTGAAACAGCGGATTGGCGGCACAGGGAACGTCCTGCTCGGGAATGGCGATGAAGTCATAATGCATGATGGGCCTTTCTTGATGGAACCGCAGATCCCTCACTTCGTTCGGGATGACAATGGGAATGGTGTTAGCTTCCTACTGCCTTGTCGCACTGCAGTTCTTGAAATCTAGATCTCTGTGTCTCTTGTGCCTCGGTGGTGCAAGGTTTTCGATTCTCCGTCGTGAAGCTCATCGCCAAATGGAAAAGGGCGCGATCATCGCGCCCTTTCTTCAAATGATTCGCGCTCGTTAGTCCTCGATCATGCACTTTGCCTGCTGCTGCACATACTTTTGCAGCTTGCCTTTTCTCTCCAGAGAAATCAGGTTATCAAGCAATGGATACTTCGCTGAAGGATCGAAGCGCTGGATAGCGCGATACGCTCGCAGCGTGCCCGCCAGACCAGCCGCCTGAATCGCGGCATTGTCCTTCACGTCGGGATGCTCCAGCTGGAACGCGGCCTGCGAGTACATGGCCTGCATGCGCAACTGGTTGGAATAAGTGTCGTTCACCTGGTCAAGCGACTCCAACTCCTTGCAGCATACTTGGACCGTGAGATCGGGAACCTGCACAATCCACTCGGTCAGCCACATTCTTTTTTGCAGGCTATCTTTGGCGAGCGGATGGTCTTCCAGGCTGTGCGTGTAATCCAGCACGCGCTCCCGGTTCTGCTCTGCGAGAGGACACATCTTCGCCACGCACGGTAATGAAACTGCGATGACGAACAAAACCACGAAGGCAAGTAATTTGCGAGCCATAGTGCTTTCTCCCCACGAACTACGCGACTCGGCCAGCGGGTTTACGAATCATACATCCGATAGGGGTACGCAAAGCAAGCGGGAATTTCAATGGTCAACGGCCGAAAATGGTGCTCATCCCGCAAAAAGGGCGACTGGTCACAGCCTTGCTGACAAATTGGTGACAAACTTCGCATTGTTTCGCACTGCAAACATCGCCAGATCGTCCGAGTAAGCGATTCTTGAAAATCGCGTTCGCCCGAAGCTCTCGGCAAAATGCCAACTCAGTCGATCCTTCGTGGGATAATCGCATGCATAGGTGCACTTGATGAAGCGAGTTGTCCACGCAGCCTGCCCGCATGATTGTCCCGACGGCTGCGCTGTTCTTATCACCATCGAAGATGGCCAGGCCACCAAGATTCAGGGCGATCCCGAACATCCCATTACGCGCGGTTTCCTGTGCGGCAAAGTTGCGAAATATCTTGACCGTGTGTACTCGCCCGATCGCGTTCTTTATCCCATGCGGCGGGTCTCGGAGAAGGGAACTCACGGCGACGGCACCTTCCAGCGCATCACCTGGGACGAAGCGTTCGACGAAATCTGCACCCGGCTCAAGCAGGTCAGCGCGGAGTTCGGGCCGGAATCGGTTCTGCCCTACTCCTACGGCGGCAACATCGCCGTACTCAACAATGGGTCGATGGACATGCGCTTCTTCCATCGGCTGGGCGCTTCGCAACTGCATCGCAGCATCTGCTCGCAGGCCGGAGGCGACGCCATCATCTCCATCTATGGACGCAAGGTCGGCACCGAGCCTGAGCAGTTCCGCCACTCGAAGTACATCATCGCCTGGGGCGCCAACATTCACGGCAACAACATTCATCTGTGGCCGTTCATCGAGGAAGCCCGGCGTGCCGGGGCTAAGCTGGTGGTCATCGATCCCTATCGCACGCGAACGGCGCGCGTTGCCGACTGGCACATCCCGATCAATCCCGGTACTGACGTAGCGCTGGCCATGGGCTTAATGCACATCATCGTGCGCGAAGGCTGGCACGACGCCGATTACATCTCGCGCTACGCCGACGGATTCGACGAGTTGCAGAAGCGCCTTCCGGATTACACGCCTGAACGCGTTGCTCAGTGGACCGGCATCCCGCAGGAAGACATCGAGCGGCTGGCGCGTGAATATGCGACCACGCGGCCGGCGGCGATCAGGCTGAACTACGGCATCCAGCGTTCGCAGAATGGCGGCGCGGCGGTGCGTGCGGTCTGCATGCTGCCGGTCATCACCGGATCGTGGAAGGAAATTGGTGGAGGGCTGCAGCTTTCCACCAGCGGCGGCTTTCAGCTCGACCGGGCTGCCATGGAACGCCGCGACCTGATGCTCAAGAGTCCGCTGGGCCGCCCGTCGCGCACCATCAACATGGTGCAGTTAGGCCGGGCGCTGACCGAGGTCGACAATCCACCTGTCAAAGCGCTGGTTGTGTACAACTGCAATCCCGCGGCGGTCTGTCCGGAACAGCAGCTGGTGACGAAAGGCTTGCGGCGCAAAGATCTGTTCACCGTCGTGCACGAGCAGTTCCTCACCGACACTACCGATTACGCCGACATCGTGCTGCCTGCGACCACGTTTTTCGAGCATAAAGATCTGGTCCTGGCTTACGGCCATTACTACTTGCAGGTTTCGCATCAGGCAATGGAACCGCTGGGCGAATGCAAATCCAATGTTGATTTCTTTCGCGAACTGGCGTTGCGCATGGGTTTTGAGGACGACTGCTTCCGCCAGCCAGTGGATGCCATGATCGATGCGGCGCTGGCTTCAGGTGTGCCGCAGCTCGCCGGCATCACTCGCGAACGGCTCGAGCATGACTCGAACGTGCGCCTCAATTTGAACGGCGACGGGAACGGGACTCCGTGGCTTCCCTTTGCCAACGGATTTCCCACTCCGAATGGCAAGGCGCGCATTTACGATGGCGAACTCATCCCCTTCGGTATGGACCCGGTCGCATCTTTTATTGCGCCAGAGGAGTCGCGACACCGCTCGGCTGCCGCGCAGTATCCGTTGGAGTTATTGGCTCGCAAAGCCGATAACTTCCTGAACTCAACCTTCGTCAATCACCCGAGCCATCAGAAGATGGAGCCGCAGCAGAACGATCTGGAGATATCTCTAGACGATGCCAAGGACCGCGGCATCGCCGATGGCGATCGCGTCCGGATCTTCAATCATCGGGGCGAGGTTTTTCTGCGCGCCCGGGTGGACGGATCGGTGCAAAGTGGCGTGGTCGGCGCAAAGCTGGGCTGGGCAAAGTTATCGGAGGGTGGGTTCAACATCAACGTGCTGACCTCTGACCGTCTCACCGACCTGGGTGGTGGTGCTACGTTCTATTCCACCCTGGTGGAAGTGGAGCGAGTTGACGCAACTTCTACCGTCACCGAGGGTTAGCGTAGCCGTCGACCGCCAATCCATGGGCCGCTTTGGTTTCCGAACCAGAGCGCCCTTACCGTATAATTGCGCTTTCATCAAACCCTGTTCTTGAGGTTTACGTCATTTCTTGCCACCGTCAGGGAAGACCCGCGAGGCTTTGGGTGCGCGGGACACGTTATTGCGCCACGGCGATCAGTTTTTCTCTTCGCACTCCTATTCCTCGCCGGAACTTGTGTAGCGCAACAGGACGTGGTCGAAAGTATCGAGATCCGTGGTAACCGCCGGATCCCGGCGGAAACCATTCGCGCCCGCATGTTCACCAAACCAGGTGACGTGTATGACCAGGCCGCCCTGGAGCGCGACTTCAATTCCCTGTGGAACACCGGCTATTTCGACGATCTGCGCATCGAGCGCGAACAGTCGACCAAAGGCTGGATCATTTACGTTTACGTCAAGGAAAAGCCAACCATTCGCGAGATCAAATACGTTGGCCTGAGCTCGGTTTCTCAGAGCGACGTTCTGGACAAGTTCAAGGAACAAAAAGTCGGCCTCACCCAGGAAAGCCAATACGATCCCACCAAGGTGAAGCACGCCGAAGTGGTGATCAAGCAATTGCTGGCGGCGCACGGTCGTCAGTTCGCTACCGTGCGATCGGAAGTGCGTCCCATTCCTCCCGCCGCCGTGGCCCTGACCTTTGTGGTGAAGGAAGGCCCCAAGGTCAAGGTGGGCAAGATCAAGTTTGAAGGCAACAAGGCGCTCAGCAATCGGGAGTTGCAGAGCGCCATGAAGAATCTTAAGCCAATCGGCATTCCGCACTCCATCTTCCTGGAGAACCTGTTCCCGCGTACCTACGATTCCACCAAGCTGTCGGAAGACGCCGAACGCGTGCGCTATTACTACCAGACGAAGGGCTACTTCAAGGCGCTGGTCGGCGATCCCAAGACCCAGATCCACGACACCAGCGGCGTGAAGTGGTACTTCCCCTTCAAGTCCTCACCGGGCAAGGCGGTCGACATCACCATGCCGGTGGAAGAAGGCCAGCGCTATCGCCTGAAAGACATCACCTTCACCGGCAACAAGGCGGTCAAGAATACGCAGGCGCTGCGCAGCCTTTTCAAGATCAAAGATGGCGACGTGTTCGATACCGAGGCCGTCCGCAAAGGTTTGGAAGCGCTGCGCAAGGCCTATGCCGGGCTGGGCTATATCAACTTCACCCCCGTGCCCAATACCGACGCCGATGACGAGAAAAGGCTCATCAGTCTGCGCATCGACTTGGACGAGGGAAAGCAATTCTACGTCCGGCGCATCGAGTTTCAGGGGAATACCACCACCCGCGACAAGGTTATCCGGCGTCGAGCTTGCTTTGGAGGAAGGCCAGGTCTACAACGGCAATCTGTGGGAACTCAGTCTGCTGCGCTTGAATCAGCTGCAGTATTTCGACGTGCTGAAGCCCGAGCAGGACTCCGAGATCAAGCAGAACGTGCAGGACGGCACGGTTGATATCACGCTCAAGGTCAAGGAGAAGGGCAAGAACAGCATCGGCCTGACCGGCGGCGTCAGCGGATTGTCGGGCGCTTTTATCGGCATCAACTACACGACTAACAATCTGTTCGGCAAGGGCGAAAGCCTTTCCCTCGAGTTCCAGATCGGACAGTACCAGCGCAACGAGACGCTGTCGTTCACGCAGCCCTATCTGTTCGACCGTCCGCTGCAGTTTGGCTGGTCGGTTTATCACCGCAGCTACAACTACAACCAGGCGGCGCTTACGTCCATCCAGCTCAATCAGCAATTGAACCTGCCGCCCAGCTACCAGGCCCTGCTGCAGAATTTTACTCAGACCAGCACTGGATTTACCACGTCGCTGGCCTATCCGATCAAGCGCTCGTTCAAGCGCATCGGCATGACCTATTCGTTCGACGATTCCTCGGTCCAGACGTTTAGTGCGGCTTCCACGGATTACTTCGAAGCCCTCGAATTCCGAAGCATCTCCGGTCCCAACGCGCTCAATGGAATTATCACCAGCAAGGTCGTTCCCAACTTTTCCTACAATCGCATCGACAACCCGCAACGCCCGCATTCCGGCCAAAGCATTTACTTCGCCACCGAGGTGGCCGGTCTGGGCGGCAACGTGAAATACATCAAGCCGGTTGGCGAGTACAAGAAATTCATCCCCGTGAACAAGGGCCGCAATACTCTCGGATTCCGGGCGCTGGGTTCGTGGATTACGGGATACGGAGGAACGGTAGCTCCGCCATTTGACCGCTTCTACATGGGCGGCGACACTGACATTCGCGGCTTTGACATTCGCGCCATCTCTCCGGTCTCCTTCTTCCCCACGGCGGTGACCATCCCGCTGCAGAATCCCGATGGCAGCAACGTTCCGCTGAATCCGGCGAATCCGCGGCAGGGTGTTTATAGCATCACAATTCCGGTTGAGCAGATTATCTTCCCCGGCGGCGATACCAACCTTGTCACCAACCTGGAGTACCGCGTGCCCATCGTTGGACCGGTTACGATTGCCCCCTTCGTCGATACCGGGTGGGACTTCATATCTGAGCCGTCGCAGTTGCAAATTGCCGGACCACAAGTCACCTCGCTGCAGACCACGGTCTTCGGCTGTCCGATGCTGAACTCAGCTTTCGGCTGCACCGGTGGCACCACTCTCCCGTTCAGTTCCGAACTCAAGGCGGTTTCCGGCACCAACTACCAGACACGCATGTCGACCGGTCTGGAGCTGCAAGTCATCATGCCCGTAGTGAACGCGCCATTCCGCATTTATTGGGCATACAATCCCTTGCGCATCGATGAAGTGGTAAGCTCGCCCAATCCCATTACCCGCTCGATGTTCCCCGCGGGCGCGGCCGGGCAGTATACCTACGCCCAGGCGCTTTCGATCTATCAGCCTAAATACCTGTTGGCGGAGCCGCTCAAGACCTTCCGCTTCACAGTGGCCACAACGTTCTAGCTGGAGCCTTTGCGCAGCCATGTGTTTCTGAGCGGGGCGAAAGAAAAGGTCTTTCAGAGTTTGTACGAGAAGTAACTTTGTGTTTCGGCGGTGGAGTGCGAAGCATAGAAGACGAGCGCCGCAGGCGCGGAAGAGCTTAGCCCAGCATGGAGCCTAAGTCCGGGCCCCCGATTCGCGCCGTTTTGCGCGAATTGGGGTGGACAGGCGGAATGCTGGGTTAGGCGGGAAACCGATCTGAGTCCTGTAGGGACGGCACAGGTTCTCACACAGACTTTTTAGGCTTGCATGCAGTAATCAAATTGTAGGAAATAATTATGAGAAGTGCTCCAGTGATACTTACGTTTTGCCTGATGGTTGGCGCCTGGACGTTCGCCCAGAATCCGCAACCGGCGCCTGCACCCACTCCGCAGCAGCAAATGATGGGATACTTTGCCGGCGACTGGGCGCTCTCTGGCACGGTAAAGATCAGCCCAAACGGTCCAGCGACGCCCTTCACCTCAACCGAGCACGCCGAATGGGTGCCCGGAGGTTTTTTCCTCGAGACCCACTCTTCCATGAAAGGTCCCATGGGCACGGTCCGCGGAACCAGGGTGATGGAATACAACGCCGCCGACAAGGTCTATACCTACAATGCGTATAACAGCCTGGGCGAACACGTAATGGCGGAGGGCACCGTCCAGGGCAAGACTTGGATTTGGAATGCCGAAGAAAAGTTGAACGGCGTCGTCACCAAAGGCCGCTATACCGTGACCTTTATCTCTCCCGATTCCTACGGTTTCAAGTCCGAGGTGCCCAAGCCCGCGGCGGATGGGCGACGGTCATGGAGGGCACGGCCACACGCTCGCAGCCGCCGTCGCAATAATTCTGGACTACCCAGATTCTTCTGGTTTGACGCTGGGAAGCGCGTTTCCCTATAATTGAAGTATCCGCACCGCCGAATTTTCCGGCCGGCAGGCGTGGTCGTTCGCTCTCCATGTGGACGATCGTTTTCCGGCAGTCCAGATCAAGACGCAGCAGGAACGCGTACATCCCTGGAACATCTGTGGAATTCCCGGAGCAGTTCAAGGAGCTACATCAACTCAATGAAGCGCACGTTCGTAGGCACAGCCGTGTTCGCTATCGTCCTGGCAATGACGGCCATGGCCCAGACTGGTTCGGCCGCTCACACCGCCGCTCCAACCCCCACTCCTTCCGCTTCTTCGGCTGCCGCCGCCCCCGTCGCCGGTTCCAGTGGAGTTAAAGTCGGCATTATTGACATTCAGCAGGCCATCATCGGCACCAATGAAGGCGCTCGGGATTTCGAAGCGTTGCAGAAGAAGTTTGAGCCGCGCCGGTCCGAGCTGTCGAACCTGAATACCGAGATCGATAATCTGAAGAAGCAGCTCAATACCCAGGGCGACAAAATGAACGAGGAAGCCCATGCCACCCTCGTCAAGTCCATTGAGACCAAGCAGAAGAGCTTGCAGCGCTCGGCCGAAGACGCGCAGAACGATTATCAGCAGCAGTCCAACGAGATCGCCCAGCGCATTCTGCAGAAGATGGCGCCAGTGATCGACAAGTTTGCTAAGTCGAACGGCTATGGGCTGCTGTTCGATTCGTCGAACCCATGGCCGCAAGGCCCGCTTCTCTGGGCAACCGCCGGTGTCGATCTCACCAAGACCGTCGTGGATGCGTATAACGCTCAGTCAGGCGTAGCTCCTCCGCCCGCTAGGCCCGCAGGTAGCCCGGGCGCTGCCTCCAGCAAGCCGACGAATCCGGCTACTACCAAGCCAGCCTCAACCACCACTCACTAGGCTCTTAGCAATTCAAGCAAGAAAGAGGCCGCCAACGATGGCGGCCTTTTAACTTTGCATTTCGGCCGTTCGAGCGCGAATCTCCAGCCCTTTTTGAAGTGATTTCCCCATGAAATTGGTAGAAGTACCAATGCCAGAGGCGTAATTTCGAGGAAATCCTCAAGTCTGTGGAAATCTCTGTGGAATACCCGCCCCGCTGAACGGCATAGCTCGACCTGTCAGTAACTTGCCCAGATTGCCCACCCCGGCAGCACAATCCAATAGTCTTAGAATCAGTGGCTTATCCGGCATTTGCGGGTTGCACCACCAATATTTGCCAAGAGGGCGGTCCGTCGCCCGTTTGAGAGGTTTTGCACAATTTGTGAGCTCTAGACCTTAGTACTAAAGCGCTTCGGCAGCTTCGTATATCCCGTTTAAACTCCCGAACCACCTTCGAATACCTTCTGCATCTGGTAAGGATAAACACGATACAAGCCGTACGAAATTCCCGTATCGGAATATTGGCGGAACAGCAGGTCGCCACGTCCGTTGGCATCGGCGTCCACGGCATCGATGATCTCCATCCGCGAGAATGCATCGAGATGATTGCTGTCGGTCACCGAGCTGAAAATCTTGATTGGCTTCCCATTGATGTCCTCCCGCGCCACTACCGTAACGTAATAGTCGAATTCGCCTCCGCGCAGCGTCTTGGCGCCGGCTATCGGCAGCGTCGCGGTGAAGACCAGGGTCGGCGAGTTGCTGTAATCCAAATCGAAGGCGCGCAAATCGTAATCAGTGATCGCGGCAGTTTTGGGCAGCGCGGGCGTCTTGCGTTGCGCCACGAATTTTCGGATGTCGTCCAGCGCCAGCGCACTCATCTCCTCCGACCTGTCCACTCGTTCCGATGAGCCCAAGGCGTACAGCAGAGACCGCATCTCGTACTTGCCGGCATCTGAAACCGCAGGATAGGAACGACGTCCCGGGCCAGCCATAGTACCGGCTGGCTTTACTGGCGCCGCTCCGTTCACAGCCCCCGGTTTCGCAGCGCTGGCTTGTAGCGGTTCGGGCTGTTCCGCTTCTTGAGCCGGTTTGCCCCGCCGTAGCAGCGGACGGGCGGGATCATTCTCGTTGGTGTCGTTGGCGGATGCGGCAGATGAGGCTGGCGAACTCGATGCTTGGGTTGTTCCCGTGGTCTTCGGGGTGTTGTCGCTCGGCGTCGGCCCTGCGGGCGCGGGCGCCGAAGCCGCAGTAGCAGTGCTCGGCGAACTGTTTTTCAGCGTGGGCCGGTCCGGATCGTCGTTGGACGGCGGAGGCGTGTTGGTCGAATTCCTGGAAGTCGTGCCGGAATTTCCGGATCCTCCCGAATTTCCAGATCCTGAAGAACCACTCGATCCGGCCCGATGCAGCACTGGTCGGTCATCGTCAGGATTCGCAGCCGGTTTCTTCTTCGCCTGTTTGGCAGCTTGCTGCGCCAGCATCTCATCCATCGCCAGACGCGGGGTCCATCGGCCATCACCCACCCAATTGCCGTTGATCTCCTTGGGCGTTACCACGGTGAACAATCCTGTCGGCTCCCCGTAATCCGTCGCCTGGTAGACAGTCTGGGGCTGCACTGCCATGGGTTCCGGATTGGCGGCGTAGAGGCTGGCATCGTAGAAGCGGTCGTCAATCCAGATCGCAATCGGTACCAGTCGCGTTCCGCCTCCCGGCAGAAACTCAATTACCCCGATGGCGCGCGGGCCGCGCTTGGCATTCTTCGCGGGACCATGGTTCTGATCGGGCGGTGCCGCCTGCTGGTGATGCGTATGGTCCTGCAGCACCTGGGCTGCGCTGCTCATGCCGAAGCCCGACAGCCCCACGCCCAGCAATGCAGCCATAGCCTGCCGGCCCGATTTGCGGTATAGATAGTGCAACATGGAAATCAACTCGAAAGCTCCCAACTTCACTCTGCCCGACGAAAACGGTAACCCGGTTTCGCTCGACCAGTTTCGCGGCAAGAACGTGGTTCTGTTCTTCTATCCTAAGGCCGACACGCCCGGCTGAACCATTGAAGCGTGCGGGTTCCGCGACGCATATAGCAAACTGCAAAAGGCCGGACTGGTCGTGCTGGGCATTTCCCCGGACACTCCCAAGGCCCAATTGAAGTTTAAAGAAAAGCACGACCTGCCGTATACCTTGCTGGCCGACGACAAGAAAGAGGTCGCCAGGAAGTTTGACGTTTTGAAAGAGAAAAACATGTACGGCAAGAAGGTAATAGGGATCGTGCGCAGCACATTTTTGATCGGCCCCGACGGCAAGATCGTCCACATCTTCAGCCCAGTCAAGCCCGAAGGCCACGCCGAAGAGGTGTTGGAACTGGTGAAGAAGGGTGGTTAGGAGTTAGTAGCTAGTGGATAGTTTCGCTGGGCGATACGGCTTCCTATTTTCTAACGCGACCCTTTCCGGGTGCCCATCCTAGGCCTTCTTTTGGCCTAGGGTGGGTGCCGATACTGCAACACCCACCTCCCTTACAATATTCCGATGTTCCTCCTCGCATTGGTTTTCGCCTTCGCCCTGCAAACATCTCCTGACTCGATCGACCAAACGACAACCCTCCTCCGCGCCAAGGATCAGGCTCTGCTCGATGCCATCGCTCCGGGCGATCGCAAGGTCTGGGACAATGCGCTGGCTGCCGATGCGGTTTACGTCGACGAGAATGGCGCGGTCATGAATCGATCGCAATTTCTGGAGCAGCTTACTCCGCTGCCCCCGGGCGCTTCCGGAAACCTGCACATCTCGTCCTACACGGCCCACATTGTGGCAGACTTGGCTATAGTCATTCACATAGACGACGAGCAGGAAAACTATCACGGGCAGGCTCTCACCGCGCGCTACTTGACGACCGAAACCTGGCGTCGCGACGATGGGGAATGGAAGCTCTATCTGGTCCACGCCTACGCGGTGCCCAAAGATCCTCCGGCGATCACTCTGCCCGCCAAAGAGATGGAGCAATATGTCGGCCGTTACGCCGGCGGCCCCGACCTTGTCTACATAATCAAATGGGATGGGCAACAGTTGGTGGGCGGGCGAAAAGAAAGTTCGATGAAGCCGCTGAAGGTCGAGGTGCGTGACGTGCTCTTCGTCCCCGGCCAGCCGCGCATCCGGAAGATCTTCCAACGCGACGGCAGAGGCAAGATCACCGGATTCGTCGATCGGCGGGAAAGCTGGGATCTGGTCTGGAAGAAGGAGAAATCCTGAAAGCTGATGGCTGAAAGCTAACGGCCGACTAGCTGAAAAGCTACAGCTTCTGCAATCTTTGCACGTCGCGCACCCCGGGAATCTTGCGCACGCCGGTAATTATGCGGTCCAAGTGCTTGAGATCGGCGATGTCGGCAACGATTTCCACGATGGCCTGGTCTTCGGCGGTCTTGGCTTCGATGTTGCGGATGTTGGTGTTGGCGTCGCTGATGACGGTGGCAATCTGTTTCAACATCCCGGGACGGTTGTCGCAATAGACCGCCATTTTTACGGGATACCCCGCCTGCCAGTTCGCCGAGGCCACATCCCGTCCCCACTCCACAGCGATACGCCGCTCTGGTTCGAACATAAGGTTCACCACATTGGCGCAGGACTTGGAATGCACAGCTACACCCTTGCCGCGGGTGACGTAACCTTCAATTTCTTCGCCGCGAATGGGATTACAACATCGCGCGCGATAAACCATCAGATCGTCATGGCCCGTCACCTTGATGGCTGATGTGTCCCCGCCGAAGACTCGCCGAACCACGCTGGTCAGCCCGTTCGAACCGCCATCCTCCGAAGGAGGAGCATGGCCCGAGACGGAGTGAGCTTCATCCGGAGGAACCAGCCGGGCCAGAATGCTGCGCGCTGAAAACTTGCCGTAGCCAATGGCGGCCAGCAGATCGTCGGGCTTGGCAAGTCCGTTCTCGCTCGACACCCGCATCAATTCCGTATCGCTGATCGTCTTCATGGCAATGCGATACTTGCGCGCTTCCTTCTCGATCAGCTTGTGGCCGATCTCGATGGCGCGTTCGCGCTGATGAACGTTGAGCCAATGCTTGATCTTTTGCCGCGCGCGTGGCGACTTGGCAAATTGCAGCCAGTCGCGGCTGGGGTGATGCCCAGGCTGAGTGAGAATTTCCACGATGTCGCCGGACCGCAGTTTGTAACGCAGGGCTACGATCCGCCCATTCACCTTCGCGCCAATGCAGGTATTTCCAACTTCGGTATGCACGGTATAGGCGAAATCCACCGGCGTAGCATCGCGCGGCAGAATCACAATCTTGCCCTTGGGCGTAAAGGTGTAGACCTCTTCTGGATAGAGATCGATTTTCAGCGTAGCCAGAAACTCGCCCGAGTTCTTGATGTCGCGCTGCCACTCCACCACCTGCCGCAGCCACGCCAGGCGCTGCTCGTCGCGCGCCGACACCGGACCGTCCTTATACTTCCAGTGCGCGGCAATGCCTTCTTCGGCCATCTTGTGCATGTCTTCGGTGCGGATCTGAACTTCGAAGGCATGCCCTTTTTCTGAAATGACCGTGGTATGCAGCGATTTGTAAAAGTTGTTGCGGGGAATGGCGATGAAGTCCTTGATGCGCCCCGGCACCGGCCGCCATTGATTATGAATGATGCCGAGCACGGCGTAGCAATCGCTTTCCGATTGCGTGATGATGCGCAGCGCCAGCATGTCGTAAATCTGGTCAACCGAAATGCGCTGCCGCTGCAGTTTCTGCCAGATGCTGTAGAAGCGCTTGATGCGGGCTTCCACTCGCGCCTGAATTTTGTTTTCGCGCAGCTTGCTCTCGATGACGCCCTGCACCTCGGCCAGAAACGCTTCGCCTTCCTTGCGCCGCGACTCAATCGCGTCCTTGACCTGGTTGTAGGAAATGGGATCGACGTACTGAAAGGCGAGGTCTTCGAGTTCACCGCGAATTTTGCCCATGCCCAGGCGATGGGCGATCGGCGCATAAATGTCGAGCGTCTCGCGCGCAATCTTCTGCTGTCTTTCGGGCGACAGAAATTTCAGAGTGCGCATATTGTGCAGACGGTCGGCCAGCTTGATCAGGATGACGCGAATGTCGTCCATCATGGCCAGCACCATCTTGCGCACGTTTTCGGCCTGGGCTTCTTCAGACGAGGCAAAATCGATTTTGCTGATCTTGGTGACGCCTTCGACGATGTGAGCGACCTGCTCGCCGAACTCGCTATGAATCTCGTCGATGGTTACCGACGTGTCTTCAACCGCGTCATGCAGCAGGCCGGCGGTGATCGCGGTAGTGTCAAGCCGCATCTCAGCCAACAGCGTTGCGACTTGTAGCGGATGCACCAGGTAAGGCTCTCCCGACTCGCGGGCCTGACCTTTGTGATGTTGAAGGGAGAATTCGTAAGCTTTCTTGATGAGGGCCAGATCGTCGTCGGGCCGGTAGGCACGGACCTTGCGCAGAAGATCGCGGAAGCGTGTGACCGTCAGTACATTGGTCGCGATCTGTTGGCGCAAAGTCGCCATGTCCGATTATACGACGAACATGGATTGCCTCTGAAGTGCATGAGTCGCCATCGCAGGTGCACGTCTTCGCCATAACCGCATTCTGGCAGGTGCTTTTGTCATACTAACGCTAGCTGCCAATGCTTAGACTCTTCTCGGTCAAGGAACGTGGAATCAATTGCGCGTGCTGATCAGTGGAGCGTCGGGATTGTTGGGCAGCGCGCTGACTCGCGCGTTGCAGACAGGAGGTCACGAGCCGATCGCCCTGGTGCGGCGTGTGCCACGAGCGGGCGAAGCGCAATGGGACCCGAATCAGCCGCTCGATCCTGCCAAACTAGCGGCTTTGATGCCATCGTGCACTTGGCGGGCAAAAACATCGCTGGCCGCTGGACCGAGCAGTTCAAGCGAGAAGTCTTGGAGAGCCGGGTGCGCGGCACGTTGACCTTGGCAACCGCAGCGGCCGCAAGCTATCGCCAGAGCGGACAGCCACGCACATTTCTCATGCGCTTCCGGCGCCGGCTATTACGGGAATCGAGGCGACGAAGTGCTAACCGAAGAAAGTCCGCCCGGCCAGGGTTTTCTGGCAGAAGTCTGCCGGCAATGGGAAGCCGCCACAGTTCCGGCGAGCGAAGCTGGCGTGCGCGTAGTGAACTTGCGCACCGGAGTTGTGCTGGCGCGTGATGGCGGCGCGCTAAAGCCCATGTTGCCACCGTTCAAACTCGGACTGGGAGGCCGGGTCGGCAGCGGCCAACAGTATTGGAGCTGGATTTCGCTGGACGACGAAATCGGCGCCATGATGTTCCTCTTGCAGAACGACAGCCTTGCGCGGACCGGTGAACGCCGTTGGGCCGGCTCCAGTACGCAACGCGGAATTCGTGCGCGCGCTCGGCAAGGTTTTACATCGCCCCACCATCTTTCCTTTGCCCGAGTGGCTGGTGAAGACCTTGCTCGGCGAGATGGGAGAGGAGTTGCTGCTGACCTCTGCCCGCGTCCTGCCGGGAAAGCTGCAAGCGGCTGGATATCGCTTCGCGCATGCAGATCTGCCGGAAGCGTTACGCGCAACGTTACGCGAATAGCCCGACATCCAGCCTTTCGTCGGACCTACGGCTTCACCGCTCGAATCTTCACCAGCGTTCCGTCGGGCAACGGATTTCCCATGAACCGCACCACGCCGTCGCGTACCACTCCGTTGATCTCGGGCACAACTGAAGCGACTCCGCCAACCTCGGTTGCCGTCACCGCGGGCGCCATCTTGGCAACGCCGCGATCCATGGCCAGATTAGCCAGCCGGTCGGCTTCGCGATTCTTCTCCCGCAGTACATGCTTAATCTCGAAGTAATCCAGCTGGTCGATCAGCTTCATCGCGCGGGAGTGCAACTCCTTCAACGTGGGGCTGCTCACCTTATACTCGCCGTTGATCTGCTTCACCATCAGCTCAGAGTCGCTGATCACCCGGAGCGCCTTGAAGCCGTGGCGAATCGCATAGTTCAACGATGCCAGCATGCCTGAATATTCGGCATAATTGTTGGTCTGATGGCCCAGGAACTCACTGAGCTCGGCAACTGGGCGGCCGAGTTCATCTTCAACCACCACGCCGTATCCCGCAGGACCGGGGTTGCCACGAGCGCCGCCGTCGATGTAAGCCACCAGATAGCCCTGTTCCAGACTGGTGATGGGCGCACCAATAAACTCTTGCGAACGATAGCGTGATTTTGCGGGGAAAGGTCGTAAAGCCATGACGTGTAGTTTACCCCCTTATTTATATGGATGCGGCGACAGCCAGTGCGGTAGCAGGTCTGTTCAGCAGCTTGTGAACCTGGTTCGCCGTCAAACCTGCCGGCACGGCTCAGGCAGTGCTCTACCCTGATCCGCAAATTGAAGAGGCCTCTGATTTGCAGCTTATATCCTGCCCTTCAAACTCACGATCCAATCCTCGTGATATAAACTTTCACCGATTACAGTTTCATTCTGGAGCTGCCGTGAAAGCACGTTTCGCTGCGTTCGTCTTGTTCGCCTTGTCCTCTTCTCTTCTTATCGCGCAAGCCAACCCATCATCCGCGCCCGCCGGTCAGAAAGAGCTGACCATCGAAGACATTTTCAAGCCGGGTGGCATTCTCGGCCGCGGCCCGGAGAACGTGAAGTGGAGTCCCGACGGCACCAAGGTTTCCTTCGTGCAGCGCGACGACAGCGGCGAGCATGGCGAGCTCTACTACGTCGACGTGGCTACAGGGAAGTCTGCTGTGCTGGTGGCCAGTGGCAAGCTGGCGACGCTGGCTCCGCCCACTAGCTCCATCAAGGATGAACGCAAGCAAGAAGCCGCGACAGCGTTATTCCATCGCTGCTTATCACTGGGCGCCCGATTCCAAGAAGTTGCTGTTCGATTCGATGGGCCAGCTTTGGCTGTACACGCTCGATACCGGGACAGCCGTCCAGCTCACTTCCAGTAACGAGGAGAGTGCCGATCCCAAGTTCTCGCCCGACGGCGAGCGAGTCTCTTACATCCGCAAGCACAACATTTATGTTCGTGCCGTCGCCGGAGGAGACGAGCGCCAGTTGACCAAGGACGGCGACGACAACCTGCTGAACGGTGAGGTGGACTGGGTCTACGAAGAGGAGCTGTATTCCCGCAGCAATTATTTTTGGTCGCCCGACGGTAAGCACATCGTCTTTCTGCAGATGAACGAGAAAGAGGTTCCCACCTATCCCATCACCGATTGGATCCCGACTCATCCCACCGTCGATCAGGAGAAATATCCCCAGCCTGGCGATCCTAATCCCACCGTGCGTCTAGCGGTTGTAGGTTCCGGTGGCGGCAAGACCAAATGGATCACCGCCGGCGGTGGAAGCACTGGTAGTCTCCCGCTCGGCGGTGATTCCAACGTGCTGGTTCCGCGTTTCGGATGGGTTAACAGCGAAGTGATGTGGGCGATGGCGCTCAATCGCGTGCAGAACGCGCTCGACCTCTACTTCATCGATATCAACAGCGGCAAGTCGCAAGTCATGATGTCGGAGAGCAGCGATGCCTGGATCGACATGCATCCTGAAGTAGATTTCAAGCTGCTGAACTCCGGCGACGGCTATTTATGGACGAGCTGGCGCGACGGTCACAACCATATCTATCTGTATCACTTCAACAAGCAGAACCCGCTCAATGGCCCAGCCTGGCTGGAGGCGCAAGTCACCAAGGGCGATTGGGAAGTGGAAAGTATTGATGCCGTCGACGAGCAGAAGGGCGTGGTGTACTTTTCTGCCAACGAAGGCGACTGGCGGCAGCGCAATGAATTCGTTGCCGGTTTGGATGGCAAGAACTTCCATCGCATCTCGAAACAGGATGGCACGCACCAGGCCGACTTCGATCCCAAGAACACCAAGTATTACGTAGACGATTTCTCGGCGCTTACCGTTACTCCGCGCGCCTCGCTGTGCAGCGTCGATGGCAGCTGTACTGCCTTCTGGGAGCCTCACAGCGCGAGCGACTACAACCTGCTCACGCCAAAGTTTGTCGACTTCAAAGCGGCTGATGGCACTACGACCTTGCAGGGAACCATCTTGCTGCCGTCCGGCGGTCCTATGATCGCCAACGGCAAAGCGCCGCTCATCGTGAGTCCCTACGGCGGTCCCGGCGTCCAGACGGTGGTCGATGCCTGGATGGGCTTCGATCTCTTCGACCAGATTTTGGCGCGCCAGGGTTTCGCCATCTTACACGTCGACAATCGCGGTATGGCGAATCGCGGCAAAGCTTTCGCATTGCCCATCAAACACAATTTCGGCCCAGTCGAGTTGAGCGATCAGCTGGCCTCGATTAAGCAGGCTCTGCAACAGTTTCCCCAACTCGATGGCAACCGCATCGGCTTCTGGGGATGGAGCTATGGCGGATACTTCACCCTCTACGCTCTGGAGAACAGCGACATCTTCAAAGGCGGCGTGTCGGTGGCGCCGGTGACCGACTGGCGCAACTACGATTCCATCTACACCGAGCGCTACATGGGTCTGCCCAAGGAAAACGAAGATGGCTATCGAAAGAGTTCGCCGGTAAATTTTGCCGCCAATCTTCACGGCAAGCTTCTGGAGGTACATGGCACCAGCGACGATAACGTGCACATGCAGAACACAATTCAGATGATCAACCAGTTCATCGAGACGGGAAAGCAGTTTCAGCTGATGCTCTACCCGCGCAAAACCCACGGCATCGCCGGCCTGGCCGCGCGCACTCACCTGTTCCACATGATCGACGACCACTTCCTGGAGATTTTGGCTCCGGGAAAGTAACGGCCTTAAGTACGGAGGATACCGACAGTACGGAGAGCTTCATTCACTACAGAGGCACGGAGACACAGAGGAAAGGAATCATCTCTTAGACACAACGCAGCCTTTCTTGCCGACGGACAGCACTCTCGCTTTTATTACCGAAATTCTCCGTGCCTCTGTGTCTCTGTGGTAATCAAGATTGCTGATCTTCTCTGTATCTCCGCGCCTCCGTGGTGAAAAAGGTCTTCCCCTTGCCCCGCCCCGCTATTTCTGTTTAGATTCTGAGGCACTCATTCCGCGACATCCCGGAGCATCACCCTGGCGAAACAAATCTTCGCGTGCAAGTCCATTGACAAGCTGATCTCTGAATCGGAGGAGCCAGAACATCGGCTGAAAAGAACCCTCGGTCCATGGTCGCTGACCGGACTTGGCATCGGCGCCGTCATTGGCTCGGGCATCTTCACCGTCATAGGGACGGCGATCGCGGGACAGAAATTCGATACCTCATCGATTCTGAATGCTCCGTTAGCCGACTACCTGGTGCATCACGTGGCCACGCTGGGACGTCCGGGCGCGGGACCCGCGTTGTCGATTTCGCTGATCCTGGTTGCGATCGTTTGCGCCTTCACCGGGCTTTGCTATGCGGAGCTGGCGTCGATGATTCCCATCGCCGGCAGCGCCTACACCTACACCTACGCCACCATGGGCGAGCTTATCGCCTGGATCATCGGCTGGGACCTGATCCTGGAATACGCGGTCAGCAACATGGCGGTCAGCGTGGGCTTCGCCGCGCACATGGCTGCCACCTTCAATTGGTTCGGCTGGCATCCCGCGCTGCGCTGGATCACGCCTGCGTATCTACCCGGCGGCCTCACCGATCTGCAGAACAATACGCTCTACGCGCCGGGCTGGCACTTCGGCTTCAACCTTCCCGCGTTTCTGATTGTCCTGCTGCTGACGGTAGTGCTGGTGCGCGGCATTCGCGAATCGGCCGAGACCAACAACGTCATGGTGCTGCTGAAAATCGCAGCCATCCTGGCGTTCGTGTTCGTGGGCATGCGATTCATCCATCCCGCCAACTATCATCCCTTCGTGCCGGAAGGCTGGTCGGGCGTGCTCACCGGCGGCTCGATCATCTTCTTCACCTACATCGGATTCGATTCCGTTTCCACCGCAGCCGAAGAAGCTAAGAATCCGCAGCGCGATATTCCCATCGGCATCATCGCCACGCTGATCGTCTGCACCGTGCTCTATATCGCCGTGGCCGTGGTGCTCACCGGAATCGTGCCCTGGCACAACCTGATCGACGACGCCGCTCCCGTGGTCAACAGCATGAGCATGCTGGCGGGAACCACGAAGTCCGCACTGCTGCACTGGACTGAGCTGGCCGTGCTGTTCGGCGCCATGATGGGCATGATCTCGTCGCTGCTGGTCTTTCAGCTGGGGCAGGCGCGCGTCTGGTTTTCCATGTCGCGCGATGGCCTACTGCCCAGCATATTCAGCCGGGTTCATCCGCGCTTTCGTACTCCGGCCGTAGCGACCTGGATTGCCGGATTCCTGGTCGGCATTCCCGCCGGCATTCTCGATATTGGCACGCTCTCGGACTTGTCAAATATCGGTACGCTGTTTGCGTTTGTGCTGGTGTCGCTCGGGGTGATTATCCTGCGCTACAAGCAGCCTGACCGTCATCGCGGGTTTCGCGCGCCCGGCGGTCTCGCGGCGCCGATTCTCAGCGTAATCTTCTGTGTGCTGCTGATGGCAGGCCTGCCGATTTTGACCTGGCTGCGTTTCTTTGTCTGGCTGATCATCGGCATGGTGGTGTACTGGCTTTACAGCCGTCATCGCAGCGAGTTCAGCCCGCGCAACTCGCAGGCATTGCCGAGGCCGTGAGCAGCGACTTCATCCTCGCTTTGCCCAAGGCCGAACTCCACCTGCATCTCGAGGGCACAGTCGATCCTCCTACATTGTCGGAGCTGAGCCGCCGCCATCCTACCCCCCTCCCAACCACCAACAATCGCTATCGAAATGTCGAGGACAGCGGGCGCGTGTTTACGGAGGAGGAAGCCCGCGCGCTGTACGAGTACAAGGACTTTACTGGCTTTCTATGGGCATTCAAGGCGGTTACAGAGCGTCTGCGGACGGCTGACGACTACGAGCTGGTGACCTATCGCATGATGCAGAAGCTGCACGCGCAGAACGTAGTGCACGCCGAAGTTTACATTTCAGCCGGAGTCGTGCAGTGGCGCGGCCAGGAGTTTGCGCCGCTCTTCGCCGGAGCCGAACGAGGTCGCCAGCGCGGCGAACGCGATTTCGGCATGTCGCTCTATTGGATCTTCGACGCGGTCCGCCACTTCGGAGTGGATGAGGCACGCCGCGTAGTCGACGAGGCAATACGGCTCAAGAGCAGCAATGTCGTGGGCATCGGAATTGGCGGCGACGAGCGCCGCGCCGCGCCCGAGCAGTTCCGCGAAGTTTACCAGCACGCTGCGGCGCACGGCCTCCGTTTGACAGTTCATGCGGGAGAGACGGTTGGTCCGGAATCAATCTGGGGAGCTCTGCGCGAGCTCAAGGCCGATCGCATCGGTCATGGCCTGCACGCCATCGATGATCCAGAACTGGTGCGGTATTTGGCGGAAAAGCAAATTCCGGTCGAGGTCTGCATCACCAGCAACGTGATGACCGGCTGCTGCACCGCGCTGGAACAACATCCGGTGCGCAAGCTTTTTGATGCGGGCGTGCTGGTTACATTGAATACTGACGATCCCGACATGTTCCACACCACACTGGTGCGGGAATACGAAATCGCGCAAACGGTATTTCGGTTTACCGAAGATGAGCTGCGTGAGCTGGCGCGAAATTCCTTTCGCGCCTCATTTCTTCCCGACGAAAAGAAACGCGAGTTGCTCGCCCAGTTTTGAGATGCCTACTTTGATAGCTTCTGGCACGGCCAGCGTAATCTTGGTATCGGTGCGGAACTTCCGGTAATCCGAGTAGGTCACGTGTACGTCTTCGTTGTAGCCCTTGAGCAACGCCACGCGCGCGTCCAGGTGAACGTCAACCCGTTCGGGCAACCAGACTTCGCCATTCACCCGTTCCTGCTGCATTTCAAATCGCGTGCCTTGATGCATGCGGGCGATTACCCAGCCAAATGAAATTGTGTCGGTGACCTCGCCGGTCAACTTCGACCAGGTGTAATCCTGCTGGTCGATCCAGAATCGCGGTTTGATCTTCGGCAGGATCTTGGCTTCTTTGCGTTTGGCTTCGAATCCGGGATGAGGTGTGCCGTCGATCACCCAGGCTTTGCGGCCGTTCAAGACTTCTTCGCCCACGAGTTTGAAATCGTAAGCGTCCAGGATCTCGCGTACGAAGGCGCGATCGTCTTGCCGCTCCTTTTCATATTTCTCCAGGCGTTTCTGGCGTTCTTCCGGAGTCTCGTTCTCCCGCTTCTTGGTTTCCTTCTCAAACTTCTCGTCTTCTTTACTCTGATCCTTGGCTGGCAGCGGCTTGCCGTCGCGCTCCACCAGTCGCTCAAACGGCTCGCCATAAAGCACCAGGATTTCGCTGGTTTCTAACTTGCTCGACTCCACATGGCCGCCGCGATCGAGCTTGTCTTCGCGAACCTTTTCGAGAAACGTGTAATCCTTCGCAGCCTGCCAGTCGACAATGTCCTTGTCCACCGCTCGCCGCATGATCTCGCGCACGTCGACTGGGCCGCTGACTGCAGCGGTGACTTTGGCTTGGTTGGAACTGGAATTTGCCGGGACCTGCGCCAGCGCAGAACTGACCGCAAGCACGCACACGAGAGCAGGAATGAACTTCACTTCATAGAAAACGTCGGCGAAAGGAAAAAGTTCCCTCCGCCGACCGAAATTCGCGAGCTTGGCTCGCAAAGCTGTGCCCAGGTGGTGAATAGGATCTATTCGCCAGCGACGGTCATACCATCGATTCGCAGCGTCGGCGATGCGATCGAGCTGCGAAACTCCAAGTCGTTACCGATTTCCGAGATGTTGAAGAACATGTCTTTCAGATTGCCAGCGACGGTGATCTCTTCTACCGGAAAGGTGAATTCGCCGTTCTGAATCCACAATCCGCTGGCTCCGCGCGAGAAATCGCCAGTCACCAGGTTCACGCCGAAGCCCAGGAATTCCGTAACGAACAGGCCCTCCTGAATGTCGCCAATGATTTCTTGCAAACTCCGAGCGCCCGGTTGCAGGAAAAAGTTTCCTGCGCCGATGCCCGGAGTTCCCGCCAGACCGCGCGAAGCGTTGCCCGTAGTCTGCAGGCCAAGCTTCTTGGCAGTATAGGTGTTCAGCAGGTAGGACTTCAGCACGCCATTCTCGACCACGACCGTCTTGCGACTGGGCACGCCTTCAGAATCAAAGGGACTGGTGCCGAAGCCGCCGCGCATGGTGCCGTCATCGACGACGTTGATGTTGTCGCCTGCAATCTTTTCGTTCAGCTTTCCCGTGAGGAATGACGCGCCGCGATAGATCGAATCGCCATTCACCGCTTCGAAGATATGACCTACCAGGGCGCCGGCCACGGTGTGTTCGAAGACGATCGGAACCTTCGCGGTCTTTACCTTGCGCGCGCCCAGTCGTCGCAAAGTCCGCTTGGCTGCGATTTGGCCGACTTCTTCTGGCGACTCCAGCCTCTTCAGCGAATTCGACACCGAATACCAGTAGTCGCGCTGCATCGCCGAGTTTTCAACTTGCGCGATAGGCACCGCCGATACCGAACAGTAGGAGCGCTGGTAATCGCCGATGAAGCCATGCGAGTTGGCCAGCACCTTGTAGCCGACTGCGGCGTCAAACGTTCCGCCCTCGGAGTTGGTGATTCGCGGATCGGCGTCGAGCGCGGCTTTCTCTGCCCGGCGCGCGTAGTCGATGCGGTCGGCAGTCGAGAGCGAATAAACGTCTTCGTGATACAGGTCAAGATCGCCTTCGAGCTTGCCCAACTGGTCCGGCTCAGGAATACCGGCAAACGGATCTTCGCTGGTGATCTTGGCCAGCGCCAGCGCCGAGTCCACCAGTTGTTTCAGGCCGTCGGGCGACAAGTCACTGGAGTATGTGCTGGCCGCACGCTGCCCGAAAAACACGCGCACGCCAATGCCTTTGGAGCCGGATTCCTTCAGCGTCTCCACCTCACCCAGACGAACCACGGTGGAGAATTCGCTGCCATCCATGGCGACGGCTTCGGCGGCTGTAGCCCCGCCTTGCATGGCGCGGCGAATTACGTCTGCCGCGATTTCCTTCAGATCGGTTGAAGCTACGGGTGCGCCAGTGGAGCGCTCTTCGGTAGAAACGTTCATATCGATATAAGTCCTATTTGTCAGACTCCCACAATGCGTCATAAAGAAGATTGTGAAAAGGGGACTTGTGTCAGGGCACGCCTTTAGACGTGCCGACACCGACCTAATAAATGATTCGGGCTTCAGCCCCTCAGAATTTCGTTTTCGCTGGGGCCAAAAGCCCTGACTTGTTGCGAATTGTTCAGCACGACTAAGAATCTTGCCCTGACACAAAACAAAACTATCTGTTGGATAAATTCGAGTTTGACACAGCCCTACCCGCCGGTCCCGCCAACCGTCAGTCGATCTATCTTGAGGGTCGGAATGCCGACTCCCACCGGCACGGACTGGCCATCCTTGCCGCACGTCCCAACGCCTTCGTCGAGTTGCAAGTCGCTTCCCACCATCGAAACCCTGGTCAAAACGTCCGGACCATTGCCGATCAAGGTCGCGTTCTTCAGCGGCGAAGTAACCTTGCCATCTTCGATCAGATAAGCCTCCGATGCGGAGAAGACAAACTTGCCGTTGGTGATGTCGACCTGGCCGCCGCCAAAATTCACCGCGTAAACGCCGTACTTCACCGAGCGGATAATGTCTTCCGGCGAGTCCTGCCCCGCCAGCATATAGGTGTTGGTCATGCGCGGCATGGGAATGTGCTGATAGCTCTCGCGCCGGCCATTGCCCGTGTTAGGAATGCCCATCAGCCGCGACGAGAGCTTGTCGGACAGATAACCCTTGAGAATGCCCTTCTCGATCAACACCGTGTTCTCGGTGGCGTTGCCCTCGTCGTCCACATTCAGCGAACCGCGACGTCCCGGCATGGTGCCGTTGTCGACCACCGTGCATTTGTCGCTGGCCACGCGCCGGCCCAACATTCCCGAGAACGCCGAAGTTTTCTTGCGATTGAAGTCGGCTTCCAGACCGTGACCGATAGCTTCATGCAGCAGAATTCCCGGCCATCCCGGACCGAGCACAACCTCCATTTCGCCCGCCGGAGCGTCGCGCGCGTCGAGCTGAATAATCGCCTGCCGCGCCGCTTCCTTGGCGAAATGTTCGGGCGAGCTGTCACCCGCGAAATAGTCCAGCGAAACGCGTCCGCCGCCTCCGGCACTGCCGCGGGCCGAACCAGCGCTCTCCGATTTCGCGATGCAAAAGACGCTCATGCGCGCCAGCGGTTGCGAATCTTCGGCAAAGCTGCCATCGGAGCCAATCACCAGGATGTGCCGCAGTTCGTCGGCATAGCTGGCCCGTACTTCGTGAATCCGGGGATCGTAGGCGCGCGCGGCCTTGTCGGCGCGCTGCACCAGATCGACCTTGGCCAGCACATCGGTTTCGACAGAGGGCAGCGGTACAGGGTAGAGATTGTGCGCCGGTTTGTCGGTCAAGCCCACGACCGGCGTGCTTGGCCGGGCCGCTGGCAATCAATGCCGCAGTGCGCGCGGCATGCAAAATGCGCGCCGGAGAAAGATCGTCAGTGTAGGCGTAGCCGGTGCGCTCGCCCGACATCACCCGCACTCCACAACCTGCGGAAATGCCCTGCGTGGCCGACTTCACCATGCTTTCGTCGAGCGACACGGAAGTCGATGTCTGATATTCGAAGTAGAGGTCGGCAAAGTCGCCGCCGGCAGAAAGGGCTGCAGCCAGATAACGTTCCACGTCCGCCTGCGCCAAGCCGTAACGATCAAAGAAAAACTTCTTGTCCATAGTCACACTCAATTGGATGCCGGAGTACCGCTAAAGACGCGATTACGGCGGGGCGGGGAATTCCCGCGCCGGGAATCTGTTTTCGGCGATCCCGCAAACTCGCCCGATCCTTCATTATCACACAGCGGTGTGCTCCCCAAGACTGCGCTGAAAGTGCGAGTCCGCTAAGCTTTTCACGGGTATGCTCATGCTCGCAGCCACAATCTCAGCCGAATTCCTCACTCAGATGATGGAGCAATTTTTGGCCAGCGCGCAGCAAGCGGTGGTTGTCGAGGACGGCGAAGTGTTGTTCGACTTTGCCAGCGCGAAGTATTCGGTTTCCGGCGAGGGGAAGTGCGTCCTGCACCTGTGGTCAGAGGAGCGCAATACCGTGCGGCGCGTGATTGACGCCGAGGGCGACGGTCATACTTTGCGCCTGCAGGTGCTGCGTTTCGGACAGTCGCAGCCCAAGGTAATGGAAATTTGTGCCGACCGCGACCGGCGAGCGGGAGCGGCAAAACGCACTGCCCGAAAAGCTTACCAGTCACTACTGGAACGCGTTCTGCGGCGCGAATATCCCGGCGTCAAGATCCAGCACTTCAGCAGCAGTCCCGATCTGGAGCATTCGTTCAGTCCGGTTTACACGCGAGGCGTACTGCAAGCCGGTCAATCGGCCTTCGCGGTGCTTGGCGTCAATGGCGAAGAGGCGGAGACATCGGTGGATGCCGCCCTCACTTTTGGCATTCTCTGGATGGACTTTCAGCGCCAGCGTCTGGCCGGTCGAGCCCATGTCGAAGGCTTGAAATTGTTTCTTCCGCCCGGCCGGTCGGCGGTCGTTCGGCAACGTGCGGCAAACTTGAATGCCGACGCGGCCAAGTGGCAACTCTTCGAACTGGATGAGCGTTCCGAGATCTGCGAGCCAGTCGACCCTGCTGACTGCGGCAATATCATCACTCGACTCACGCATGCGGTGGATGTGGCGGCCGCGCGCGACCGCTTCGCCACTTCCGTCACCCGGATTCAGACATGCGTGCCCGCCGCCGAGGTCACAGTCAATTCGGCATCGGAGATTGTCTTTCGTCTATACGGCCTCGAGTTCGCGCGGGCATGCCTGACGCCGGTTGCAGGTTCGTTTCGTAACCAGGAATCGATTCTCTTCGGTGTCGGCCCGGCAGAGTGCGTTCTCGATGAGAGCAGCGAATCCTTGTTTCTCGAACTGACGAAGCGCATCACGCAACAACGCCATACCGGGGGTTCGCATACCAACCTGTTCTTCCGGCTAGCCCCCGAGCGCTGGCTGGAGAGCCTGATCACGCGTGACGTTCAGGCGATCGACGAGCGGCTCGACGGCCGTTTTGTCTATTCCCAGGTGCCGGCCTTTACGGCCTGCGACCGGGCTATGCTCGATGTGCTTACCTGCACTCTGGATGGGCGCCTCGCGGTATTGGAGCTGAAAGCCGATGAAGACATTCACCTTCCGTTGCAGGGACTAGATTATTGGTCGCGAGTGCGCTGGCATCAACAGCACGGTGAGTTCACGCGCAATGGATACTTCGCGGGACGCGAAATCTCCAGCGCGCCGCCGTTGCTGTACCTGGTTGCGCCCGCGCTGCGCGTGCATCCCACCACCGATATTCTGTTGCGCTACCTGTCTCCGCGAATCGAATGGGCGCTGGTCGAGGTCGATGAACATTGGCGCGAGGGTGTGAGGGTGGTAAATCGCAAGCATCCGTCACTGGCCGCCACGGCAAACCAAGCGTGATCGCAGTGGGACCATCGCGAGAATACAGAAGACACTAAAAGCCTGCTCTGACAAACAATGTAGGTTTGTGGCAGAATCTCGGTTATGGGTGTCCTGTTGTCGCTCCAGTTGCTGCGAAAGTTCATCATCGCCGCGGTTGCGATCGTTGTCATTGTGTGGGCAATGCACAGGAACAAGAGTAAGCGCGGTTCGTGAACCAGATACCGATTGCTGACGATTTCGCCACCGACCATCGGCGCCCGATGTTCCTTACCAACCGACGCTCCATCTTCACCTGGTCAGTTCTGCCGATCGCCAAAGCACGGCTGCACCTCACCAGACGTAGCCGCGCACCGCCCGTTCGCGCCCGGTCCGGACTGCATCCTATACAATCGAGCTTCTCATGATGAACCGGATGATCCTCGCCAACCTGATGTACCGTCCCTTTCGCACCATCATCAGCGTGGTCGCGGTCGCGGTTGAGGTCACACTGATTCTGCTGATCGTAGGCATCATGCTTGGGCATTTTGAATGACAGCAGCAGCCGTCAGGTAGGCATTGGCGCCGACATTATGGTGCAGCCGCCGGGATCGTCGCTGATTATGGGTGTGAGCGGCGCGCCCGTTTCGGTGAAGGTTGCCGACAAGCTGCGCAAGCTAGACCACGTCAGCGCCGTCGCGCCGGTGGTCATGCAGGTCACGACCGCCGGAACGGTCGAAGTCCTTTATGGCATCGACCTGCAATCGTTCGATGAGGTCAGCGGCGGATTTCATTACCTGTCTGGCGGACCGTTTCAAGGTCCCTACGACATGATCATCGACGATCTGAAGGCCGGATCGAAGCACCTCAAAGTCGGCGACACCCTGGAGACGCTCAATCATCCGTTCCGCATCTGCGGCATTGTCGAGCACGGCAAAGGTGCACGCGAGTTTATCCCGATAGCCACGCTGCAAGATCTGAATGGTTCCCTCAACAAGGCGTCCATTTTCTACGTCAAACTCGACAATCCCAATAATGCCGACGAAGTGGTTCAAGCCATCAAGAACATTCCCGGCATGCAGCAATACGGAGTGCATTCGTTGAAGGAATATCTCAGCCTGATGACCTCGGCCAGCATTCCTGGATTGAATACGGTGATCGACGTGGTGATCGGTATCGCCATGGTGATCGGCTTCATCGTGATCTTCCAGGCGATGTATGCGGCGGTCATGGAGCGGACGCGCGAGATTGGCATCCTGAAGTCGCTAGGTGCCGACAAGTTCTACATCGTGAACGCCGTCTTGCGGGAAACGCTGCTGATTGCGATTTGCGGGGTTATCTTGGGAATTGCAATCAGCTACGGCGCCAGAGCTGGCTTGCGAACCAAATTTCAGACACTGCCGGTTCTCATCACCTACGCCTGGCTGGTGAAGGCGGCGATCATTGCGCTAGTCGGCTCATTATTGGGCGCGTTCTATCCCGCTATGAAAGCGGCGCAAAAAGATCCCATTGACGCCCTGGCTTACGAATAGTAATGGTGCTCGATTCCGCACCTATTCCGTGCGCGGCGCCTCTGTCGGCTCAATAGAATCGGCCACTGCGAAGAATACTGCATTCGATCTTATGTGATTCGGTGGCAGTGGGCTGAGCCACGCTCCGTCACTTCCGTGTTATATTTGCGCCTGATGCTGACTGCTATTGCCTATTGGCTGCACGACCACGCACTTCCGCTAGAGATCATTTTGGTTCTCCTGAGCGGTTTTGTCGCGCTCTATGCCGACACCGTGCGGCATTTCTTGTCTTTGCCCCCGCAGCGGCTCAGCACGTGGATCCTGAAGGCGCGACTGCTTTCGGTTAACTCCAAGCTTTTTAATCTGTGCGAATGTCATAACAATGCATTCGCTACTTTGGTCTACGTCGCCAGGATATTTGTATTCGTGCTGATTCTGATGGGACTATTTCTGGGAGGAATCTTCCTGGAGGTGGTCTCCATACGCACCGCCTATCGCGGCGATGCTTACGCCTACAGCCAATTTCACGCCAATCTCGACATTTCCCTGGCGCTAATATTTGTGGTCGTGGTCTGTTGCCGGATGCTGTTGCTGGGAGAATTTCTCTATCGCCTGCGTAACTTCAAAGGCTACGACCATTACCTGATGGAGCTGGTGGCCCAGTTGGAAGAAAAGTTGGTCGTCGCCGAAAACACCGGCTCGAACTCAGTGTCTGAGTGAGCCTCCTTTGCAATGCCTCTGCCGATCCACGTTCCGCGGGCTTGGGTGATGGTCACGATTGTGTTTTCTGTCCATCGGCTGGTGACGACTTTTCTTCCTGCGTTTCGTCCCACATACAGATGACAAGATCCCATCTTCCGTAGCATCCTTGAAGTTAGTTTCATGGCGACTCTTTCCATTCCGCGAGCACGGCTGTTTCTGTACGCACTCCTTGCGCTGTGCTCAAGTTGTGGGGTTGCGCAAGAGCAGTCTATTCCGCTGACTTCGGGACCAGTGCTTCCGCTGTACCATGCTTTGCGCAGCGTGGGCCTCGATCCTCAAAGGGTGTTCAAAGTCCGTGAGGCGGTCATCGAGCGCGAAGATGTTCATCTCTGGCTCAACGACGGCACGATAGCGTTCACCCAAGCGGTCGACGGCAGGGTGACTGGCGCCTACTTCGAAGGCGAAGGCGAAGTGCTGGTGCGTCCTCCCGACCGCATGGAACGCGCTTCCCTGGGGCTTTTCATCAACGCCGGAGTGCTGGAGGAGAAATTTTCTTCCGCCTATTTTCGTTTTAACGATGACACCGCGAAGGAATTGGAACCTTTTCTCCGTCCGCCTGAAGACGCAGCTGATTTTCTCGCTCGCAACAACGTCAAAGCAAAAAACCTCGCCTCGATTGACGCCATGCGGCTCTGTATTTCCTTCGCCAGTGCAGCAGCGGTCAGCGTTCCCGGAGAGCCTCCGCCCGTCCCTGATCGCCTGCTGCATGCACGAATCGGTGGGGAACACTTTGGCGTCTTCGATGTTTTCTTCGATACCCGCAGCCCTGAGCAAGTCGTGGTCGGCAACACCTCCTCGCATGAGGACCAGGTCTATTACGACCTCTGGATGAGCTTTCCCATGCGCTCCCTGCGCAAGACGGCGCTCTCCGATACTCGCTTCGGCGGACCGAGCGGGTCTTTATGGACGCCGCATGTGCTGGCGATCGATAAGTACACCATTGCCGCAGATATAGACCCCGCAAGAACCCTGTCGGCAGTGGCCACGCTGGATGGGGACGTAAAGCAGGGTGGTACCCGGGTCGTCCTGTTCGAACTATCGCGCTACTTGCAAGTGAAGCAAGTGGAGTACGAAGGCAAGCCGCTGGAGTTTATCCAGAACGAAGCCATCGAGGGGAGCGAACTTTCGCGGCGCGGCAACGATACCATCGCGGTGGTGTTTCCGGCTCCATTGCAGGCGGGTCAGCACGTTCGATTGCGTTTTAGCTATGCCGGTTCGGTGCTCTCTGATGCCGGTGGCGGACTGCTTTATGTCGGTGCTCGCGGGACTTGGTATCCCAATCGCGGCATCTCCATGGCCAACTACGACCTCACCTTCCGTTTCCCGCAATCCTGGTCGCTGATTGCCACGGGCAAACGCGTGTCGATGGAGCCGGAGGGCGGAGATTTTGTCGGCCACTGGATCAGCGAACGGCCCATCCCGATAGCAGGCTTCAATCTGGGTGAATACGTGCGCAGCAGCGCGAAGTCTAACGCCATCGTGGTCGACGCCTACGCCGCTCGTGGCACGGAATCGCAACGCTCAACCCCCAGTGCGGCGAATACGTCGCCACAGTTGCTGTCGCCGCACGCTCCCGGTACGGTCGAGCCCGTCCCCATGCCTCCGCCGCTGCAAAATCCTGTGGGCATTGGGCAATCGTTGGCCGACCGGGCTGCGGAGACCCTGAACGACTTGTCGCAGATGCTCGGTCCCTATGCCTTCAGTACTCTTTCGCTCACGGAAAACCCCAGTCCGGAAAGCCAGGGATGGCCCGGACTGATCTTCCTCTCGAGCTATGCCTATCTGCAGCCCGAGCAGTTGCAGGCGATGAACCTTTCGCCGGCCGACGCTGTCATCTACAGCGAAGTCATGATGCCGCACGAGCTCGCTCACCAGTGGTACGGCGACCGCGTCTCCTGGGCCAGCTATCACGAGCAGTGGCTGCTGGAGGCGTTGGCGAACTATTGTTCCTTACTATTGCTTGAACGCTCGCGTCCGGCGGATGTTCAGCTTACGCTGGAAAATTATCGCCAGATCCTGGCGAGCAAATCGAAAGAGGGCCGGCGCATTGAGGAAGCCGGTCCGGTGACGCTCGGGGTACGCCTGTCCTCATCGCATTTTCCCGATGGGTACGAGATCATCACCTACGGCCGCGGAACCTGGCTCATGCACATGCTGCGCTGGATGCTGCGTGATGCCTCGCGTACCCCATCGAATCCGAATGGGGACGACACCGTGTTCCTGGCGATGCTGCGAACCTTGGTCGATCGTTTCCAGGCCAAAGAAATCACCAATACAGACTTCGAACAAGCTGTCGAAGAGGCGCTGCCACCATCGTTATGGTTCGAGAATCGCAAGTCGCTCGATTGGTTTTTCGATGGATGGGTGAATGGTACAGCTTTCCCGCAGTTCGAACTTTCAGCAGTGAAGTTTTCCCGCTCGGCAAAGGGAAGCACCGCCAGCGGTGTCTTGCGACAGAGTTCAGCACCTTTCGATCTGGTAACCAGCGTTCCCGTCTACGGCGTTGCTGGCGAACATCAAATCTATCTCGGCCGCGTCTTCGCTGAGGGCGCCGAAACGCGCTTCAACTTGCCTGCTCCCGCTGACGTGAAGCAGTTAGTGCTCGATCCCTATCACACTGTCCTCACTGAGCCATAAGCGGCGTCATTCTCTCTTTTGGAACCGGGTTTCTTAGACACCGAATCCGACTGCATCGTTTCTGGGGCCAGCGAAACTAACCTCAGTTTGGCCCAGCTGAAGCTGCCTTGCGCGTGTCCGGCAGATTCGAGATACGCGGGCGATTGCTTCGGCGCCGTGCCTCGCCTCGACAGGCCGTTCAAACTTTGTCCGCTGTTTGGAAATTAAGATAGGCGAGGAGATAACCTGCCGCGCAGGCTTTCGGGTCACAATACGAAATTCTTTCAGGTCACATGTGAATTTTTCAGCTGACGTTTGCGAAATCTCAAGACTGGCAACCCACCTTTTCCGCAGGTCAGCGATCACGTGAGAACCTTTACCAGTTTCTCCAAATGCTGGCGCATCTGCATATGGCTGCTATAATCAATCTGCTCGCAAGAGCAGCCCGCTTTAGCCGGAGAGGTGGCCGAGTGGCTGAAGGCGGCGGTTTGCTAAACCGTTATACGGTCAAAAGCTGTATCGGGGGTTCGAATCCCCCCCTCTCCGCCAGACTTTTCAAGAGCTTGCAATCCGCACATATCAAAGCAAATCCTCGTGCCAGCCACGCGAATTGCCTGTCATGCACTTCACTGCTCTTCTTTTAATTTCACGGGAGTTGACCGGGCTGTAGTGACAAACACGTGACAGCAAACAGCGGGACCAGCGTCCGCGCTTTCATTGTCACTACTTTTCAGCTGAGAAGGTTCTGCAGCGGTGGATATTCATCGTTGGAGGCCATGATCCTGCGCGGCGAGACGAAGATATTCGCCTCCTTCTGCAGTCGGTTCTTCTCCGCCTCCATCTCGGGCGTCCAGTCCTTGATATCGAAGAAGCCAAAATCGTAGTTCCTGTTGTCCCGACTCGTTGCGATACCAATGACTCGGGTATTCTCTGGGTTGATGCCTCGCGCGACGAGGCACATCGCTTGCAACATGTCGCGGCGGCGTTTGCAGGGGTATTCTGTATCGTTCGTTATCAGGAAACAGTAGGTGGTGCCGGCAAGCGCAAACTGCCGCCGAATCATATCCATTTCGCTGGCCATGAACTCCGAGTAGGCTTCCATGAAAGACTCGCTCAACACCCTTCGAGTGAAGCGATCCGGGCGCGCCAACTCTCGCGCCACGAGTTCATAACAGGAAGAGCCTTCGTGAGCCCGTTCGATTATGCTGTCCCAACCCCGACTTATCTCGTCCAGCGTCTTCTTGGCGATATATTGAGGTTTGGAAGAGATCGCAGGCCAGATCGTGTCATCTATCTGGATTACGTCGTAATTCTCCATCCAATCAAAATTTCGTCCGTGCTCCAGGTACTTCCCAAGAAGATTTTCTTCTCCGCCCAGCACAAACACCATCTTGTTATCGCGGGCCATCGCCTCTTTCGCTCGGAGGTAGTGACAAAAATCCGACACGGTGTCGAGCTCCGACAGCACAATATCCGCAAACTCCCGCGTAAAAACGTGCAACACATGCTTCTTGACTTCCTGCACGAATGGAAACGGCTCCTCTCCGTCGCCCATCAGCACCGAGATGAGATGCACGTGCTTAATCGTTGTTGGATCGAATCGCTCTGACCCCCGCCTCGGGTTCGACAATACAATCGGGGCCTTCAGATCAAAAAGCGTGCGCCTGGCGCCCCCGAGCTGCCGGAGGTTCTTTTCAACTTCAGCCTTCTTGTAGCGACCCTCCTCGTCGGTCTTTAAATCCTTGATTTGCCAGATTAGGGCTGTGTCGTCGAATACCACGAGCAAATCACACAGTTCGTTACCATCCGGTTTCTTTGGATTGGGATAGCACCAATCGCCGAAGAACGTCCTGTTCGCCAGGTCATGGATGACCTTTTCAGCGTTCGCCCCTTTCTGGCTAAAGTAATGCGAATCCATATAACTCCAACCCACAGGCTACCTCTTTTCAGCGGCGCCATCAAATCGACGCTTAGGCGAATAAAAAGCGAAAATAGCCGCTATAATCTCGCCATGCCGCTCGCCCGTTGCCGCGTCTCATTCGAGGACACCGATGGCGTCATCCATTCCTCTCATGTCCAGGCCGAGTCCGTGTATGAGGCCGTCGCGCTCGCCATCGCAGAATTCCGCGAGGACCCGATGGTCCCCTGCCCTGCCCCGACGACAGAATTTACCGTCGCCATCGACCGGCCACCGATTGAGCACCGCATTCGGCTCGCGCAAATCACGAAGTGGGCTGAGAACACGACCAAGGAAGGCCCTGCGGGAATCACGCGGAGGCAGAGAGTAAAGCACCTGCTGGGTGAGAAAATGTAGGGGTGGTCATCCTTCTATCGCTCATATTGCGCGACAACGTGAGCGATAGAAAGGGACTCTATCGCTCAACGACCTCCGCAACCCCGATTATTGAAATTCTTGCCTCTTTCTCAGCGGTTGGGTTGTGGATTGGAAATCCGACGTTCAGTCCCCAGTCTGTGGCATACAAGACCCAATATATTAGGTTATTTGCTTGTTATTGGTATAGAAACCTCGTATATTAGGCGAAATGTTGACCCTATCCTCTATAGGCGAGCAGATCGCCACAAAGCGCAAAGCGCTGGGTCTGACCCAGCCAGCGCTCGCCAAGAAAGCGCGAGTCGGCCTCTCCACGCTCGATGCGCTGGAGAACGGACGATTGGGCGAACTCGGCTATTCCAAGATCACCAATATTCTTTCCGCTCTGGGCCTGGAGCTGAAGCTGCAGGAAGCAAGCGCGCGCCGGCCGACGCTCGACGAACTCATGGAAGAGGAACAGCGATGATCAAGGTCTGGACCGACGCCGCTGAAGCGGGGCTGCTCGACAGGTACGGAACACGCGGCAGCAGCTTCGTCTATCTGCCGGACGTTGCGCGCGCGCGCGCCGTCTCCGTGACCATGCCGGTGCGCCTCCCCTCCTGGGACGTGCAGTTCGGACTTCCTCCGATCTTCGAGATGAATCTGCCCGAAGGCGTGCTCCGCGAGAGGCTGCGCCTCGCCTTCGCCAAGGCCACCGGCACGTTTGACGAGTTTGACCTGCTGGGCATCGTCGGCCGCTCGCAGGTCGGACGCATCCGCTATACCGGCCAGAAGGAGCAGCTGCAGGAGGACGTGCCCTTTCAGTCGGTCGATGAAATTCTGGCGCAGCGCCGCGGCGGCGATCTGTTCCGCTACCTCATCGAGAAGTTTGCCTCCTTCTCCGGCATCAGCGGCGTGCAGCCGAAGATTCTGGTGCGCGACGAAGGCGCATCCGTCGCGCTCAGCAAAGCCGACCGACCGGCTCTCCCAGAGCTACCGGGGCGCGACGCACATCGTGAAGTTCTGGGAGCAGAACGAATACCCGCAGCTCGCGGCCAATGAATTCTTCTGCCTCAAGGTCGCCGAGAAATGCGGCCTCGAAGTCCCGCCCTACCGGCTCGCCGAGGATGCGCTGGCGCTCGTCATCGACCGCTTCGATCTGCGCCCCGACGGCACCTATCGCGGATTTGAGGATTTCTGCGTGCTCAATGCCCGCCGCACCGATGAGAAATATCGCGGCAGCTACGAGACCTCGATCATGAAGCGCTTCGCGGAATTTGCGAACTCCCCGCATGTCGGCGAAGACCTGGAGAGGCTCTTCACGCTCATCGTCATCAACTGCGCGCTGCGCAACGGCGATGCGCATTTGAAGAATTTCGGGATCGTCTATGACGACGTTCAGGGCGAAGCAAGGCTTGCCCCCGTCTACGACCTCGTGACGACTTCCGTCTATCTGCCCAAAGACAGCATGGCGCTGACGCTTAACGGCACGACGAAATGGGCAAGCGCGAAGGAACTGCAGCGACTGGGCGAGACGCGCATGGGAGGCACCCCTGCCCGCGTCCGGGAGATACTCGAACGCATCACCGCCGCGATGGCGGACACCGCCCATGAACTTCGCGCCTACATCAAAGACCATCCGGAATTCGAGGAGATCGGCAACCGCATGCTCCAGCAATGGGAGCAAGGCGTTGCATCTGTCGCTTAAGGCGGCGTGAGCAGACCGCGGCGGGCATCGGTCAGCATCTGGTCCAGACTAGGGCGGCGCGCCCTGGTCCCAGTAATGCGGTCGGTGTAGCGCTCGACAATCTCATAGCCGCGTTGGTCGGCCATGCGCTCCAGATCGTGCAGCTAGTTTCCGGGTGCTGATCGAGAGTCGAAACCCGAAGATACAAAGCAGCGCGTTTCACGCGCGCACCCTGATGCCGTGGGCGGCCAAACGCTCGCGGATCAGGTTCTGCTCCCCGAAGAGGGAGCCGACGACCTCGGGATCCGGGTTGGCCGAAAACAACTCTTTGTCAATTTGCTGTTGCAGCCTCTGGTAGGTCCGCACGCCCTCGGCGATTTCGTGATCGAGGACGGGATCGGTAGTGGGCGGCGCGGCCTCTGTAGATACCAAACGCGGGCCAAGAACGACGACTTTAGGACTCTTCATGATGCGATAGCCTTCCCGAAACGGGACCGCTGTCCCGCTTCCAAAATACCTTGACATAGCTTAGTTATATCACCCGATTATGGCATCTCCAAAATCGCGCCCCCAAATCACAACCTACCTGCCCCTACCTACCCGCCCCAGCCTCCTGTCGATCCCGAATACATCCCTTCCGACTACGGGTTCCAGCGCTATTACACGCGCGCGCAATGCCGGATGTTCATCAACAGCATCTTCATTGACGAGTTTCAGACCATCCAGTGGGATCTCAGCTATAACCTGATCCCCAAGTTCGGCTACTGCTCTTCCAAGTTCGACGATGTGGCCAACGGCAAGAGCCTGGTCCAGGGCCAACTGGTCCTCAACTTCGTCTCCCCGGGTTATCTTCTCGGAGCCCTGATCGGGCAGGCTCCTGCGTACACACACAGCCTTGGTCCAGTTTGGTATGTAAACCCTCGTGGAATCTCCATAACCAGGGTTTTCCCTCTTTACGGCCGTTGTGCCACCCTTTCAACTTATCGTCACCAACCGCCCGTCCACAGCCGACAACTTCCGCCGCCTGATGCAGATAGCTATTCTTCAGGTCTGGGCCAATGGTCCTTCCTGCATGAGCCAGGGACGAAGCTGGTCTTCTTCACGGTGTTTTGGCCTGCCACCTATCAGGGGTTGTAGTCAGGGAACGGAAGCGACGGGTAACAAGTCATGAATGCTGATACAGATAGAAGAAGAAGAGGGCTGGGCCAGAGGAGTACTGGGTACTGCAGCTGGTATGGCAGTTCATTTAGGGGGGGCCGCTGCTACCGGGATCAGCAAAACCGGATGGCAGTCTTACTCTTTGAGATCTTTCTTTTAATCAGAAAGAACGGGTAGGTGGTTTGAGGGCCCGCCCCTTCCTCCTACCCAGACCCTCAAGCGGAAATAAACTAGCCAGGATCTGATCATGATCCCCGGTTGCACTGCGGCAAGTGATCCACATCACTTGCCAGCAGGCAAGTTTGGAATAGCCTTGCAGTTTGGCAAATGACCGAAGGAGTCTCTTTCCCAATGACTGCCGTTGAAACCTACCTGGAACTGAATCATCGTGCCACAGCCCGATGTGCAGGCTGCTTTCCGGATCACACCCGGGGTCTTGCTCTGCTGCTGGCCGCAAGCCGGCCGGGCGGAGCGACGCAGAAGGAGATTTCTAAAGCTACCGGCGCCCCTGACTACACGGTTACCAAGCTCATGAAGCCGCTACAGAAGCAGCATCTGGTGAAAGTCACGCGCGATGATCGCAACCCCAAACTGAAGCGGGTCCAGTTGGCGGCGAAAGGGAAAAAGCTTCTGGCCCAGCTTGAAACCGAACTCAACGCTCTGCTCTCGGAGCGAGAACAAAGCTCCGCGCTGCCCAGCGGCCACTCAAAACCGGCGCCCCGTGCAAGCGCATCAAGACGACGTAAGGACATCCAACTCGAAGGCCAATACCCTCTCCCTGTGTAAAGAGCGGCGCTATCGTCTGTCCCAACTTACGAAAGGCAGTCCGCGATATCACCTTTCCCTCCTGGTTTTTAAATTCTTGACTCAGCTCGCGCTGTTATCGGCTTTTCAAGTCGCACGCTAACTGCGCTCGTTCCCGGTTGCTCACCACCAAGGGCACAGCGAAATCCAGCGTGTGGTCCGCAGGATGGCGCTCGACTTTCGCTAGGCGAGTCAATTCTAAGAGCCGTCCCCACATCTGGAGCGGCCACTTGTTCGGTTAGGGCGTTATACGTCCATCTCTAACAATGTTGGGGGTGTCAAGAGTTTTTTGAGCACACTACCCCCGGCCCTCCGAGGAGTGCGCCATTTCGCTCTCATGGAAAATCCACCATCGTCGACCCAGGCTCGCGTTTAATCTTTCGGGCGGCACTCAGTCCGACCCAACCATCTCTCCGGTCACAACTGCGATCATGATTACCACTTCGAACTCCCTCTCAGGAGGGAGCGGGAGGTCCAATCAAGTGGGCGGTGATTTACTGCACACCATGGACGTAGTCGGACTCTCCCGCGTGCGAACCGAATTTCATAGCCTGTTGATAATCCCGTTGCGTGCGCCACATCCAGTAGAGCGAGACCGCTAGCTTCCTTGCCATCGCTACCTTGGCAATCCGTCTTTCGCGTCGCATCGCCAAGTGCGTATACCGGCGTCGCCAGTCGGGGTCGCGCCGTACGGCAGCTTGCGCTGCCTCCACCAGCAGAAGGCGCAGCAGAGAGTTGCCTTGCTTGGTGATATGTCCCAGCCGCCTCCGATCGGCGCTGGAGTCTTCACAAGGGATCAGCCCGACATAGCTGGCGATCTGCTTGCCACAAGCAAAGCGCTCCGCTGAGTCGATGATCAGCACGAAAGCCAGGGCTGTAATAGGTCCCACCCCAGGGTGCGTCATCAGGCGCAACACCTCGGGCCGTTGCTTGGCTTCCTGCTCGACGGCCGTGCTTAACTCCTCGATCGTCGGGTTCAATCGATCCAGCAGCTCCAGTAAGTCGTGCCGGCGCCGTGCCGCCCAGGGAGCCAGCGGAAGCGACTCTAACTGTGCTCGCCCCGACTTGCTCCACAGCCCTTTCTTGCGGCGTACTCCTTCATTCATGGCCACGGCCTGCAACTGATTCATGATCCGCGTCCGCATCTGCACCAGCCGATGTCGATGCCACAGTAGCTGACGCAGATCTCGATTTTCCGGACTGGGTACCCACACCCGAGGAAAGCGATCTTCCAGCAGCAATTGCAGCAGCAGTGCGGCATCCAGGCGGTCCGTCTTCTGCTTTCGCACCCGCTTCGCCTTGATCCGCGCGGGATCTCCGATCCATAGCTCGAACCCCAGTTCCGCCAGCAGCCGCTCGAACCAGCGCGCATGTCCGGTCGCCTCCATCCCCACTCGCACCTTGCAGCCTGCTGCCTTCAGCTCGCGATAGAACTTCTCGGCTTCTCCATCGCTGTGACTCAGTCGTCGTTCACCGCATTCTCCGGTGTCGGTATTTACAAACGCGATTTGCTGAACGCTCGGGTGATAGTCCACACCTATAATCCACATATCGGCTCCTTCCTGCTGAGCCTTGGGTCTTCGACAAACCAAAGTCTACTCGGTGGTCGAGGGGCCGACATTGTTATGAAATCAAGTGGATGGGCTATCAATGCAGTCCGTCGGCGAGATAGATGGCATACAGCCCGCGACGAAGCCGATAGGCGACTGTCTTGCCATCGCTCGAGGCGACCAGCCGCGCGTACATTGATCCGACCGTAGAAGTCGGCTCGACCGATTGCACCAGTTGACGTTTGCCGGTGGTCAGGTCCACGGCAAAGAGGCGCGCAGGTAGTTCCTGGTCCCACACGAAAAGAGAATGTCTGTCCGAATTCCAGCCAATCACGGCGTCGTGGTCCTCGAGGCCTGGAATGTCACTGGTCCTTCCGGATGCCACGTCTACCAACATGTATTTCTGAGTAGAAAGGTTCTGCGTGACTATCCTCGCTCCGTCAGGCGACAGCTTACCGTTCCGAGTGCCGACCGGGGTGACGGGCCTCACGCGCTCCGAATGCATATCGACCAGATAGTCCCGCACTTGTTTGTCCAGATCGTAGGCGGACAGTAGAGCATACCGTCCATCATTGGAAAACGTGACACCATTCTCGATTCCACTGCTACCCGCGTTTAGATTTCCGAGATCGATGGTTCGTTGACCACCAGCTCCAACTGGGTAGAGGACTAGTTTGTGTGGCTCTGCGCGACGGAACGCTGCGACCATCTTGCCGTCGGACGTGATGCCGGTTCCGAATCCTTCACCCAGCATTACCGGCGCTGAGCCCTTGGTCTCTCGCACGAACGCCTGATAATCCTCCCCCAGATAACGGCTGGTTACGATCTGCTGCCCGTCTGTCGAGATCCCGCCGAGATCGGTAATGCCTCCTTGGAGTGCTAGAGCGGTTTTGTCGCCTAAGTTCTTCACTCCGATCTCAATCTCGTAGCGGACGCTTTCCAGCAGAACCTTATTCGCGGAGGAGATATCTTGAATCTGGAGCTCAACTGGCGACAGCAGGATTACGCGGGTTTGACCAGAGAGATTGACGGCGTAAAGCCCGCCTTCTTCGCCCTGAAGGCTCTCGCAGTGCCAAATTTCTTTGCCGTCGGGAGTCCAAGCCACTCCATGACTAGACGAGTAGGTAGGAGTCAGGACCCGCGAACTGCCCTGCAGGTCGACCATAACAACTCTTCCCTGATCATCGGGAATGAGTGGGTGTTCTAGAAACGCGATGTGCAAGCCGTCGGGAGCGATGCGGACATCGTTAATCCATCCCAATGTCTCGAATAGCACCTTGCCAATCGGGAACTCGAGCCGCTGCTTGTTGCCAACGCTGCGAACTACAGCAAACTCCTTGCCGTCGTGACTGATATCGGCTGCATAAACATCTTCGAGAATTGGCCGAGGCTGTCCGCCATCGACCGGCAACCGAGCCAAAGTCCCCTTTGCAAGCCATGTGGCCAAGAACCTGTGCTTGAGGATGATCGCCATGTCGCCGTTGTCGGCGATCCCGAGTACGTCAGCGTCAACCCCAAGAGCTTGCGGCTGGGTTCCCGCGGTTCGTTGCGAGTAGAGTTCGTTAGGACCGCCATTCCACGCCGCAGAGAAAACGAACGTATTGCCATCGCGAGTGAAGCGCGCCGGACCCGTGTGTCCTGAGTCGAACGTTACCTGCGTGTAGCTCGGCGCTCGCGGCTTTGATTGCCGACTGCCGGCAAGATAGCCAAGGATAGCGATCACAGATAAAGTTGCCAGGCCGGCGGCGAGTTTAAGTGGCAAGCGGCGCGGTTTGGCAGATGGAACGACGGCGGTTTTGACGCTCGAAGCAGAGGATGCCACTACCGCTTCCAGCGCAAAAGCCACGTCCCGTGCGGACTGAAACCGCTCCTCTGGCGCTTTCTCGAGGCAACGCCGAATCACCCGTTCCAGCGCCGGTGAAATAAGCTGCTTCGTCGTCGACAGTTCGGGCGGATCTTCCTTGAGAATTGCGTTCATCGTCTCGACGGATGATTCGCCCTTGAACGCCCGTTGACCGCCGACCATTTCATAAAGGATCGCTCCAAAGCTAAAGATGTCGGCGCGCGCGTCCACCACCTTTCCGCGTACTTGCTCGGGCGACATGTAGCCCACGGTTCCGAGCACCGCGCCTGGCTGAGTATTCGGCCCATGCGCAGTAGCCGTGTTGTCATGGGCGTCCAGCGTCTGCCTGGCCAAGCCAAAATCCAGAATCTTCACCTGGCCGTCGCGGAGCAGAAACACGTTATCCGGCTTCAGATCGCGATGGACGATTCCTTTTTCGTGCGCGGCGGCCAGACCCTTCGCTATCTGGACGCCGAACTCGACCGCCTTGCGTATGGTCAGCGGGCCTTCCTGAAGACGCTGCCGCAGACTTTCTCCCTCCAGAAGTTCCGAGACCAGGAAGTGAACGCCCTCCTGCGAGCCAACGTCGTAAATAGCGAGCAAATTGGGGTGATTGAGCGTACTCAGTATGCGGGCTTCGTATTCGAAGCGATGCAGGCGATCTTCATCGCTGGAAAATGCGGCAGGCAGCACTTTGACCGCAACCATGCGATCCAGGCGGGTATCACGCGCGCGATACACTTCGCCCATCCCGCCCGCGCCTATGGAAGCGAGAATCTCATAGGGCCCAAGCCTCGTGCCGGCTGAGATTGTCATGGAAGCGTGAATTATACCTTGGATTCAACTCAAGACTGAGAAGCGCACATTTGTCTTATCAGCAACGGGTACGTTCCAGCTCCGCTCATGCGCGGGTCAGGAGATCGTGACTGAGTCGGCACTGCGCTAAAAGATCGCCGACCGGGCACACAAAAAGTTGATCGCGAGGCACGCTGGAATATCAGTATGTCGGTGGCTGTCGGCTCACATGACGGGCAATCCCGTTAGTACTGCGAGAGGGTGGAACGATGCAAGGCAAGGCGTCCAAGAGTCTTTGTGGCAACTCTGCCGTTAAATATCACTGAGATTTCTCGAGCGAAGGGCGATACACCAGCCTTGCTGCGTTTTCGGGATTCGTAATGACAAACGCGCTAGGGTCTAGGAATGCCGTTGGACATATTTCGCGGCGGCAATCCACTTGAGCGAAAAGTCGGCAAACCGCCGACTGAGAGCGGACGACACGCCGTAAGTCACAAGAAAGGGTAAGCCGTTTTACGTCAAGTTGGCGTGAAGTGCCATCACCGGATGCTGGCTGACCCCTCGGGAGTAATCTCGCACCTGCCGGTTTCTGGACAACTTCACCTAGGTTGGTTTGCGTCTACCCGCGTTTTGACAAAGCTGGAACGGGGGCATAGCCTGAATTCCTCACCACTATCAGAATCAGGAGAGAATCATGAAGAAGTTGCTATGCGTTGTTTTGTGGCTTCTGCCCGTGGTGTTGTTTGCCCAAAGCCCATTCGACGGCACTTGGAAGACCAATATGGCGGAGTCCAAGCTGTCGCAAAAACCCTACATACTCTCGGTTAACAATGGCATGTACGATTGCGAAACTTGCGTCCCCAAAATCAACGTGAAGGCCGACGGCCGGGACCAGGCTGTCACCGGCCAAGCCTATGACACCATCTCGGTGCAAGTGGTGGACCCGAATTCGATTCACGTCACTCTGAAAAAGGGCGGAAAGACCACCGGCGATTCGACCCGAACTGTCTCCGCCGATGGGAAAACGCTTACTGTGGCGGGCACCAACTATCCCGCCGACGGTAGCCAGCCCTACAAGTTCGAAGTCAAGTACATGCGGGCTGGCAAAGGTCCTGCCGGCTCGAGTCCGGTCTCTGGCTCTTGGCGTATCCAGAATGTCAATGAAGACACTGCTGGACTTACTACCATGTGGAAGGTGGCGGGCGATGAGGTGAGCATGTCCACGCCGACCGGGGAAAGCTGGCAAGCCAAGGTTGGCGGGGGAGAGTCCCCGGTGAAAGGCATTTATGCCAATGAGACGGTGTCAGTGAAGAAGATGGGGCCTCGTGAGATCGAAGTGACCTACAAGCGCGATGGAAAGCTTTATAGCGTGAGTAAGATCTCCGTTGCGGCCGATGGGAAAAAAATGACGGAAGTCGTGGACAACAAGCAAACCGGAAGAGTTTCAACGTATATCGACGAAAAGCAATAGCGAAAGTTGAATGCGAACTCCGGGTTGAGTAGTCACTGCCCGCTCTGAGGCTGGAAGCGCCGGCAGATGGAAGCGAACACGGGCCATAGAAAAGTGGAAAGCCAAGAACGCTTCCCACTTTTCCACATCCCGACTGCGGCGGTATGACTACCAAGTCCGCTGCGCTACACAAACTGCCGAACTGGTACAAAATATCGGTCAGGTCAATGACGAGGATGCGGCAAGCGCGTTCAGGTTGAGAATTAGGGCTGCTGGTTCGGTTGAGCGGTAACTGCCTTGGTGTCGGTTTGCCGATCCCAAGAACGGCGGCCTTTTCAACTCTTCTGGAATAACGACTCGCAGCCGGCGAACTCCTTGGGTGGCCAACCGGAAACTGGACCTGGCCGATTACTTTAGGTCACGGCACGAGCGATCTATCCATCAGAATGGGTCCCCCGTGCTCAGCGATCGACGCAAAAACCTGACGTCCCTCGAAGCGGTATGCCTCGTATGACCGCTGCACGCGCGCGACGAATCCTTGCTTGCGGAAGATGTGCTGGGAAACCTTGTTCGTCGCCTCGGTGACCGCTCCGCGATAACCTCTGCGCATCCCGTGTTCCAAGCAAGCCGCGACGAGCTCCTGCGCCACTCCCCGTCCGGCGACACCATCGGAGACTCTGAGGAGGAACAGGTGGAGCGACTGGCCGGGACGCGCCTCCTGGCCACCACGGTACTCCGCATCCAACTGGCCCAGGTTATCGAAGATCGATTCGAACTTAGCGCTCAGCAGATCTATCCCACCAGGCATCGCCGACGCCGAGTCCTCCGTCAGCAGCGCGCCGACCAGCTCACCCGTGCCAGCCAGCCGCGCCACGATTGTCAGACCCTCGGCCGCCGCCTTGGGGCAGAGCAGCCGGACGAACGCCTCGAATTCAGCACTGGTCAGGCCGGCTGCAGCGGCGGGTGGATCGTAACGACTGAACACCTCCCCCAAAGTGTCACCATTGCTTCAGCGTCGGAGGGGACATAGACGCCATACTCGATCTGCATGTGTTGAGGTGAATCTGCCACAACCGCCTCCTGTTATCCGCGATTCCCAGACTGGCGTTATGCATCCGCGGGCGTCATTATATCCGCAAGGAATCGTGTTGCAGCGCGGTTGCGGTTAGATGTCGGGTACACGGCAGCATCCACTTTGACGGTTTGTCGGCAAACCACCGACTGAGAGCGGATGACACGCCGTAAGTCACAAGAAAGGGTAGGGCGTCATTCGTCCAAGTGGCGGTGCCAATGTGGTTGCCGGATGGTGGCTGTGTTATCGGGACGAATTCGCACCTGTGGGCACAACAGGCACAATCGATGCCAAAAGACATCACATTCTTGCTCGTCATTGCTAGGTCTGCTTTGTCACCAGGCCGTAATAAACAATTGAATCCCCACGTGGGAGCGAGTCGGGCTTTATCCGCTTCAGCTCCGCGTTGCCTGAGAGCATCCATAAACCCAACTGCAATCCGGTGATTTTTGATCAGATCGCGCTCAAGTAATTCCGGATTCGCTGCGATCAGTGCGCTGGGGGTTGCTGCTCCCAACCTTCCTCAGTCGAACTCCGATAAAGGCGCTTGACTACCTGAAGTGGTTCCTTAACGTCGGGCGCGGTCTACGGGGGATGTTTGGCCCACTCGGCGGCATTGAGATCGATCTCTTTACGCTGGTCCCCTGAGACGGGAGAGGGACCGTCGGCCCTCGAACGTGCGGGCTCACTCGACTCGGGCACCCCCGGAATGGTCGGCGGCCTATTTGCGGCTATCCCTCGTTGAACGAGCACCAGGGCCGTCACCATGCAGAGTGCGAACGGTAAAGACCACCCGGAGGCTCAGCCCCCAATCGGGGATCGTGTCGAGCAGGAGACCCATGAGCGCTACGCTGCAACCTTCAGGCATCCGGATCAACGTCTGGCGCCGCATTTCCACGCCGCGACAGGAGCACAAGTCGGCCGCTTCCTCAGCATTTTTGAGGAGCGTCTTGCGCGGCGTGCCTATCCGCGCACGCATGGTCAGGCCACGAGCAAAATCCGTGACTTGGATCGCGCGCACGGCTACCGGAAAGTCAGGCGGGATGTCTCCTGCACGGATCCCGTCCCGGAAACGGCCCTCCACCAGCGCCGCGCCGCCCGCGACCGTGCTCTGCAGGAACCGCTGAACCTCAGCGTCGTTCACAAGCGGCGCGACGCACATCATAAGGCAGCCGCAGGCGGACCCTTTCTCGGTCG
>CAWHXN010000005.1:0-6897 GCA_963833305.1 uncultured Acidobacteriaceae bacterium
ATCGCGTTGGAGCAATATCGAGACCAGATATAGTCACCACCCAACGCATGCGCCGGTTACCGGACGAACAAGGTCATCGGACAGCTGGAGGCCATTTTGCGCGCTCTCAATGATGATGAACAGTGCGCAGATGTCCTTCAAAGGCTCGCGGCTGCAAGGGGATCGATCAACAGTCTCATGGCCGAACTCATGGAAGACCACATTCGCAACCATATGCCGCGGAACAGCAAATCATCTGAAGAGGCTGCCGATGATTTGATCGGGATTGTGCGAACTTACCCGAAATAATCTCTTCGTGGCCGCAACGCGCGGCCCGCGCTGCCAATTCGGATGGTTCCGGCATGTTAGAAACTCATTGGATCGAAACAGTTTTTGGTTGCAGAGGCTTGATCTGAACCAACCGCGCTGGAAGTCGGAAACGCCCCTGCTAACCGGCAGGGGCTCTCCCCCAAGCAGGCCGTGCGACTTGAACGAGCTTTGAAGTCTAGCCACCAAAAACTGCCTCAAAATAGGGGTTCACTCCAGGACGCGCCTGCTTTTGTAGCGGGAAGTGAACCCCTTGTTGAGACAACTTGAATTGAATTGGCACACTGGCTTTTCGTTCCCGGCCAAAATTCACAGCTACCGGTAACCGTGTTTTACCGAGAAGTCCATTACTTCCGAGTAGCTCGTGATTCGGTCAGAATCGCCGGACATAAGCTAGTTTGACTGTAGGAATCGCCGAGTAGTTATTGTAAACATTTCGCTGTCCAGTTTCGGACGACACAATGTGCAAAAACGACAAAGATCGGGGAACGCTCAAAGTAGGGCGGCTTGGTCTAGGAGCGTTCGACCTTGGGCGTCGACTCAGCCCCTAGCGGTTCGCGGAAAGGATTCATCGGAATCGGCGCGTACTCGACCTCGATGATCTCGAGATGCTCCGTCTTCGCTGGCGCGCGCAGTTCCACGCGGTCGCCGGGGCTCGCCTTCATCAGCGCATTAGCGAGAGGCGAGCGCCAGCTGATGTAGCCGCAGTTGAGGTCCACCTCGTCGATGCCGACGATCGAGACGACGTGTTCCAGGCCGGCGGCGTCCTTGTAGGTCACGGTTGCGCCGAAGAAGATGCGCGTAGCGGCTGACCCCTGCCGCGCAGCGGCGGGATCGGTGACCACGGCAGCGTCGATGCGTTTCGTGAGAAATCGAATCCGCGAATCAATCTGGCCTAACCGTCGCTTGCCGTAGAGGTAGTCGGCGTTTTCACTGCGGTCCCCATTACTAGCAGCCCACGCTACGACCTCTACCACCGCGGGCCGCTCGCGCCTCAGTAGGAACACATGCTCGTCTTTCAACCGCTGCAATCCGGCGGGCGTGATGTAGTTCTTGAGCGTCGGCCCCGCAGGCTCCGGCCGAGGTCCTCGGAGTGGCCGCTTTTCTCGCATTTGCCAATCTGCCATGGGATTTCGTGTACTTGCGGATGACCCAATCTCGGAAGTTCCGCGCCTTGGTCCCGATAATTCGTCGCACGGTGAACGTGACGCACGAGGGCTAGATGTCGAATGATACATCGGTCTTTCCTGTCGCACTCTTAGAAAATGCGGTGACCCGTCCGATTGCAGATCAAGCCGAAGAAGTATCGTTCACCTAAGTGATGAGCCGATGAGTTTCCATTTCCAATGAATTGTTTGTGTTCGACCTGTAGACTCACGCTGATTCCGGGCGGTTTGTCGCTAGCCTTGATCGGAAACGCCTCGGCCAGGTAGTTGTGTGGAGGGCGAGAGATTAGACCCGAGGCGTTTTCGATGAGGAGACTAGGAGGAAGCCGCTGGCGTTTGCGGCGGACGCGTTGAGTTATGGGATTTGAATGGCAGTTTGGTACCCAGTCGACAGCTGGAAGAGCACCGGGGAATTGGAAAGGCTGCAGGGGGATGGTCGACAGCGCCGCAAGTGCGTGCAAGAGCGCGTAAGGAAAGTTGTGTGAGAGCGTGTCGACAGGGTGTGAACACACGGATAGATCGGCGTGCGAGAGCGCGTCTGCAAAGGGCGACTGAAGAAAGCGCTACGAAGAGTCGAAGTACGTGCATGTTGTCAGTTCCGCAGCGGTAAATCTCTGAATCACGATCATGGCCGCACCGCAACGCGGGCAGTGCCAGAGGCTAGAACTTTCGGAAGGGATTTGGCAGGTTCCGGTTTCTGCAGGCGCAGAGGAGCGGGAGGCCAGCAGTTGCCGGCACAGCACGAGACTAGAAGCGCGCGAGCGATTCACCAGAAACCCAAACTGGCGGATGCGCACGAACCGTTTGGGGAGCACGTGCAGAAAGAAGCGGCGTAAGAACTCTGTAGCGGCAAGGGTCATCTGGCCTGGTTTGCCGCCCTGGGCGTAATTCTTCCAGTGAAAGGTGACGCGCTCGTGCTCGAAGGCCAGCAAGCGATGATTGGAAATGGCCACCCGATGGGTGTAACGCCCAAGATAGCGCAGCACCTGCAGGGGACCACCGAAGGCGGGCTTGGCATAGACCACCCAGTCGTGCTGGTGCAGGCGGCGGATCAGTTGAGTGAACTGTGCAGAGTCGGCCAAAGCCGCGGCGGGGCCGGCGCAGTGTAGTTTCTTGCTGCGATAGAGGCGTTTCAGACCAGCCAGAAATTTTCCCCGAAAGACACGGCTGAGGATCTTCACCGGCAGGAAAAAAGGATAGCGAGGGCGGATCCAACGACGGTGGTCTGACGATATTCCGCCCGCAGGAATGGCGCAGTGAATGTGCGGATGCAGCAACAGGTTTTGCCCCCAAGTGTGGAGAGTGCTAATCACGCCGATCTTGGCTCCCAAGTGTTTGGGATCGGCCGCGATCTCCAGCAAAGTTTGCGCGCTGGCAGTGAACAGCAGGTCGTAGAACAAACGCGCGTTGTCCAAGGCCAGCACATTGAGTTCATGGGGCAGCGTGAACACCACATGGAAGTAGCTGGTGGCCAGGAGTTCTCGCTCGCGGGCCGCCAGCCAACGCTGGCGCGCTTGGGTCTGACACTTGGGACAGTGCCGATTCCTGCACGAGTTGTAAGAGATGGCCTGATGTCCACAGCGCAGGCAGGCATCCCGGTGGCCACCCAGTGCTGCGGTGCGGCAGCGCTGAATGGCACGAAACGCTTTGAGTTGCTGGAAGTCAAAGCTGGATCGATACCGGTCCAGGAAGCGATCGCCCTGAGCGCGGAGGATGTCGGCCACCTCCAGGGTGGGCCGAGTCATCAAGTTAGTTCTTGCGCTTGAAGGTGTGGCTGATGTTCTGGACACTGGACAACGAGAGGCTGTCCAGGGGATTGGTGACCGCCTGCAAGTGTCGCTGCGACAGATGCAGATATTGAGCGGTAGTCTCCAGGTCGCCATGACCGAGCAAAACCTGGATGGTGCGCAGGTCGGTGCCGGCTTCTAACAAGTGTGTCGCCCAACTATGACGCAGAGTGTGTGGGGTGACGCGTTTGCGGATGCCAGCCTGGCGCGCGGCCTCGCTACAGGCGATCCAGACGGTTTTGTCCGAGATGGGTTGTTCGGATCCGCGCCGAGGATCGCGGCTGGGAAACAAGTAGGGCTTGGGCTTGCGCCAGCGCCAGTACTCGCGCAGGACCTCCAGCAGGGCTGGACTGAGAGGCAAATCGCGATCTTTGCCGCCCTTGCCGGCCACCACGCGGATGATCATCCGTTGGCTATCGATATCGCTGATCTTCAGACGCGCGAGTTCGGCGCGGCGCATGCCGGTGCCGTAGAGGGTCATCAACAGCGTGCGTCGAAACAGTGTCCCTGCCGCATTGATCAGACGCGAGACTTCTTCCCGGCTCAACACCGTCGGCAGTCGCCGCCGGTCCTGGGGATAAGGCAAGAACTCGCGGAACTGATGGCGCTTGAGAGTCTTCACGAAAAAGAATCGCAGGGCCGCGACCCAGTTGACTACCGTGCCGGGTGTCAGCTTGCGGTCTTGCAACAGATAGGCTTGATAGGTCCGAAGTTCGTTGGGGCCAAGCTTGTCGGGGGACTTGCCAAAATACTTAGCGAACTCGGCCACGACTCGCAGGTAATTACGCGTCGTGATGGTCGAGTAGTTGCGACGTTGGAGTTCCTCCAACATCATCTTGCGTAAACGGGTCATAGGAGTCTCCTTTCTCCGTGACCCACACTACGTCAGCTCCCCAACTTTTCCGCTCCCCCCACGCGTAGCGTCCGCCGCGACAGCGGCTTAGTCCTTGTCGGCTACTCGGAAGTAATCGTGGGGCAGACATAAAACTTGTCTCAGTTTAGGGGTTCACACATGAGTTCGCGAGCGGTTGGGGTGAACCCCTATCTCAGCCGGTGGCGGAGGAGTGCGCGAACGATGAAAGGCATTCCGAACAGGGCGGGCAAGAACCAATAACTCAAGTGAGGCAACTCACTCATACCGGGTAAGCTCTTTCCTTCCGCGACGCAGAAGGCAGTGAGCATAGCAATGAAGGAGCAACCCATAAAAATGATGTGCGTGCCGATCCACGCCTGCCGGTTTCGTCTTCGAGCCGTGCGTCCCAAGCATGACGCACTGAAGGAAACAACCCCCAGGACTAGGAGAAGGCGGTCGTCGGTCCAGTGCGCCGCCGCCAAAAAACCTGCGGAGATGACGAGTACGACCAGGCTCCGATGGTAGATCGTCCCGCATATCGGATGCAGCCCAGCTCGCTTCGCGCTGGCTATCGTGACGATTCCCGTGACTAGACAGACCAATCCGGCAAGAATATGGAGTCCCAATATTGGGAAGAAAGCGGACGATTTGAAGAGCATTCCAATCCCGTCGAGTTCCAATAGCGTTTGCGCCATCGTCCGCCCTGTACCTTCCTGGTTCCGGCGATCGAAAGCGCGGTGCTGTTTACGATTTCACGGGCGAGCGGAGGTTTTCGTGCGCTGGCACCTGAATCCCAGCCGGTACGGAAAGAAGCGCCACAAGCGCCCATATCTCCGCGCAGCCCTCTAGCGCTCCAAAGACGGCCCGGATCGAATCCCATCGGTAAAAACCTTCAAAGGCTTGCTGCAGCGTTGCAGGATCGTCGCCGATTCGATGCAGACTCAACATGATGGGAGCAGCTTGAGTAGTGGTGAGCATGACGCAGATCGCCATCAGGGCAGCACCATAAAGCGGAATGGCCACGGAACAGAGGTCTTCTTGAACTCAGGCGAAAGGCAATCGCGGCTGCCAAAATCAGCAGCAGTTCCCCCGATGCCCGCCAGCGGGTACATAATCCTGCCATTACCAAGATCCGCGCTTCGGCTGAATGCGGCCCAAGCCTCGGGCCCCGAGATGACGCCAGGCAGGCATCTCCACTAAAGTTCGAGCTAGACTGTCGGCAATGGCGCCCAACAGTTGTCCCGCGACGATCAGTACGAGGGCTATGCGCAGCAGCTTCTCAGTTTTCACGATTGGCTCCCTTTCATCTATACATCGTTATACGAGGTATAAAGCTACACCGTTTGCTGAATGGGGCGTCAATAGCGACGTGATTTTCAGTGCCCTTCGCGGCGTATGATAGGGACGATTCCGCCACTTTTTTCTAGAACCGTTCGGAAGTACACTACCTCCGTAGCCGATGTAACCGGCTATCCCAGGTGGTTGGAATGCCATTCGATCGAGAATTGCTGAAAGGCAGCATCGCGCTGTTGATACTGAAGCTGCTTTCCGAGCGCGACATGTACGGATACGAAATCATCCAGGAGTCGCTGCGCCGCAGCCAGGATGCATTTGAATTCAAGGAGGGCACGCTGTACCCCGCGCTTCACCAACTGCACAAGCGCGGCTATCTCCACTCGGAATGGCGCACGGGGAAGAATGGGAAGCAGCGGAAGTATTACGGTTTGACGGCCGCTGGCCGAAAAGCGGCCCGCCGCAGTGAACAAGAATGGCTTTCTTTCACCAAAGTGGTAAACGCCATACTCTCGAAGGCCAACGCGTGACGCATCTGGATCGCATCGTTTCTCGGGTAATTTTGCTGGCCAAGCTTCCCGGCAACAACCGTCGGGCGCGAAGTGGCAGAGGAATTGCGCGCTCACCTGGAGGATCTTGCAGAGGAGGTGCGATCCCAAGGCTATGACGAGGAGGCCACGGCCCGGATCGTCAGAATGCGGTTCGGCGAGGCGGAGGAGGTTGCCGGAGCATTCTCTTCTGTTTACGCGCCGGAACGATTGGCGAAGCTTGATTCTTCAGTCGGCCATTTTAGTTACTGCGTCCACCGATGGCCGTCGTTGTGGTGATTGGCGCCGTGCAGTTGATCGCTGCGATTTGTACTGCGACCTCAATCGTATCGATCTTGAGAGGCATCCATCGAGGAAGTTTTCGGTTTCGGCGGCGGTTACGGCGGGCTATTGCAGCCTGTATGCTGGGGAGCGCCTCTTTCCGACCTCTCTGGCGAAGGCGCTTTTGCCAAGCATCACTTTGGGTTTGTGGCTCGCCGCGGTTTTCGGTTGGCTGGTCCCGCAGCATGCGGCACTGCCATTGGCTGCCTTTGCGTGTGCCGCATCCGGTCGCCTGCTGCAACGCGTCGAGATTCCTTTCGTCTGGTTCGCCGGAACCGCGCTGCCGCTGCTAATGGCATGGGCGCTGTTTGGTCCGCTCATTTCCGGCTGGCAGTTCCCATGGTTGGTGTGGTTAGGCTTAACAATTTCTTGCAAGGCGCTGCGAGAAATCGTTCGGCTGTTTGAAAGAGTTTTTGTCGAGGATTTTGCATAAGCGAGAATACTGGCCACTTTCGCCGATCAACGGCAATCATCTATCGGCACATTCCGGGAACGGATCGCTGCGACGTGGCCGTCCGGTCGCGTCAAGCGACACTGCTCTGAGCGGTTACTCGGACGTATCTGTCCGCTCCGAATTGTGACTGCCAAAACTGTCTCAAATTAGGGGTTCACTCCAGGGCGCG